>NZ_VTQX01000044.1 GCF_008764295.1 Bacillus methanolicus
AAAATCATTAAAAGGGGTTCGGAATGTGACCATTCCGAACCCCTTTTGTCGACAAACTGAAACCCTTGATATACAAGGGTTTTTCATTAATTATCCGATAGAACCTTCCATCTCGAACTTGATTAAACGGTTCATTTCAACAGCATATTCCATTGGAAGTTCTTTCGTAAATGGTTCAATGAAGCCCATTACGATCATTTCAGTTGCTTCTTCCTCAGAAATACCACGACTCATGAGGTAGAATAACTGCTCCTCAGAAACCTTTGAAACCTTTGCTTCATGCTCTAACGAAATGTTATCATTTAAGATTTCGTTATAAGGAATAGTATCTGAAGTAGATTTATTGTCGAGGATTAACGTATCACACTCAATATTAGAGCGTGCACCGTCAGCCTTACGTCCAAAATGGACAATTCCGCGATACGTTACTTTTCCGCCCTGTTTTGAAATGGATTTTGATACGATCGTTGAAGATGTATTTGGTGCTAAGTGCATCATTTTAGCACCAGCATCTTGGTGTTGACCTTTACCAGCAATCGCGATAGATAAAGTCATTCCACGAGCACCTTCACCTTTCAAAATAACAGCCGGATATTTCATTGTGAGTTTAGAACCAATGTTTCCATCAATCCATTCCATCGTTGCGTTTTCTTCACAAACTGCACGCTTTGTAACCAAGTTGTAAACGTTATTTGCCCAGTTTTGGATTGTTGTGTAACGGCAATAAGCGTCTTTTTTAATGATGATCTCAACAACAGCACTATGGAGTGAGTTTGTTGTATAAACAGGAGCCGTACACCCTTCTACATAATGTACATGTGCCCCTTCATCCACGATAATCAATGTACGCTCAAATTGTCCCATATTTTCAGAGTTAATACGGAAATAAGCTTGTAATGGAGTTTCCACTTTTACTCCCTTTGGTACATAAATGAATGAACCACCAGACCAAACTGCTGAATTTAATGCAGCAAATTTATTGTCCGTAGGTGGGATTACTTTCGCCCAATGCTCACGGAAAATATCTTCATTTTCTTTTAAAGCAGAGTCAGTATCTTTGAAGA
This sequence comes from Bacillus methanolicus, assembly GCF_008764295.1. Lineage (GTDB taxonomy): Bacteria > Bacillota > Bacilli > Bacillales > Cytobacillaceae > Robertmurraya > Robertmurraya methanolica_A. The sequence continues at coordinate 1,065 of NZ_VTQX01000044.1, forward strand.
CAATTCCAAGCGCTTCAAGATCTTCTTGCATATTGTGGTAAACAACCTCTGACTCATACTGTGCTGAAACCCCAGCCAAATACTTTTGCTCTGCTTCAGGAATACCAAGCTTATCAAACGTTTGCTTAATTTCTTCAGGTACCTCATCCCAAGAGCGTTCTGTTTTTTCAGATGGTTTTACATAATAGGTAATCTCATCAAAGTTTAAAGAATTTAAATCTCCACCCCATTGAGGCATAGGCATGCTATAAAAGTGGTCTAGAGATTTTAAACGGAAATCGAGCATCCATTGAGGCTCTTCCTTCATTTTTGAAATTTCTTCAACAATCTCACGTGTAAGACCACGTTTTGATCGGAAGATGGAGACATCTTTGTCGGCAAAGCCGTATTTATAATCACCGATCTCAGGCGCTTTTTTAGCCATCGAAAGTCTTCCTCCTTTTATAAAGTGGAAAGGACCAAGTTGCGCCCTTTCACACCTCTTTTATTGTTCATCTTCCTTGAGTCCTTTTTCCATCGCCTTCCAAGCTAATGTTGCGCACTTGATTCGCGCTGGAAATTTAGCCACTCCTTGAAGTGCTTCGATATCGCCTAAATCGATATCTTCATCATATTCATTCCCTAACATCATATCCGAAAAAATCTTGGAGAGCCTTAAGGCATCCTCAATCGATTTCCCTTTTATAGCCTGTGTCATCATCGAAGCAGATGACATCGAAATCGAACAGCCTTCTCCTTCAAACTTTGCATCAATCACTTTTCCATCATTAACCTTTAAAGTTAATTGAATGCGATCGCCACATGTAGGGTTATTCATGTTAATTGTTAGGCTATCATCCTCTAAGATACCTTTATTACGAGGATTCTTATAATGGTCCATAATGACTTGTCGGTAGAGTTGATCAAGATTAGAAGACATCTGAAAAATACTCCTTTGTTTTGATAAGCCCTGCAACAAGCTTATCAATATCTTCTTCTGTGTTATACAGATAGAAGCTGGCACGGGCAGTTGCTGATGCTTTAAGCCATTTCATTAATGGTTGCGCACAATGATGGCCAGCGCGAACAGCAATCCCTTCCGCATCTAAAACGGTTGCTACATCGTGCGGATGCACATCTGCAATATTAAAGGTCACAAGACCAGCACGCTTATTCGGATCTAACGGTCCGTATATCGTCATTCCTTCTACTGCAGACATTTTTTCTAAGGCATAGGCTGCTAAGCGATGCTCATGGGCTTGAATATTCTCTAATCCAATCTCTGTTAGAAAATCAATCGCTGCACCTAAGCCAATCGCTCCAGCAATAATCGGTGTTCCTCCTTCAAACTTCCAAGGAAGCTCCTTCCAAGTAGAATCATACAGGTCAACGAAATCGATCATTTCCCCACCGAATTCAATTGGCTCCATATTTTCTAATAAATGCTTCTTCCCATAAAGTACTCCAATCCCAGTCGGGCCACACATTTTATGAGCCGAGAAACCTAAGAAGTCACAATCTAAATCTTGAACATCGACTTTCATATGTGGTGCTGCTTGAGCACCATCGACTACCATAACTGCTCCATTTTCATGGGCAATTTTCGCAATCTCCTTAATCGGATTCATAACTCCTAAAACATTCGAAACCATTGTCACAGAAACAATTTTCGTCTTGGAATTAACAATTTCTGATACATCCGCAAGTAAAATGGTTCCATCCTCTTGTAATGGCAAATATTTCAACGTAGCTCCTGTCGCTTTTGCAAGCTGTTGCCATGGAATGATATTACTATGATGTTCCATGTACGTGATGACAATTTCATCCCCCGGCTGTACATTCGCTTTACCAAAACTTGCTGCGACTGTATTTAACGCTGTTGTCGTTCCCCTAGTAAAAATTACTTCTTGAGTAGATTTAGCATTAATAAATTTTCTGACCTTTTCCCTTGCACCTTCATACCCATCTGTCGCTCTCGTTCCTAATGTATGCACACCACGATGAACATTCGAATTATATTCGCGATAATAGGTTTCAAGCGCCTCAATAACCTGAACCGGTTTTTGAGAAGTAGCTGCACTGTCTAAGTAAACAAGGGGGTTCCCATTGACTTCCTGATTGAGAATCGGAAAATATGAACGAACATCCGCGACATTCATTACTTTACTTTCCTTTCAATCACGGCACGAAGTTGATTTTTAACCCCTTCGATTGGTAATTCATTCACAACTGGTGCTAAGAACCCATGAATGATTAATCTTTCTGCTTCCGTCTTAGAAATTCCACGGCTCATTAAGTAATAAAGCTGAAGTGGATCGACACGTCCAACAGATGCAGCATGTCCTGCTGTCACATCATCCTCGTCGATAAGTAGAATTGGGTTCGCATCCCCACGAGCCCCTTCACTTAACATAAGAACACGAGATTCTTGCTCTGCATTTGACTTCGTAGCACCATGCTCAATTTTACCAATTCCGTTAAAAATAGAGCTTGCTTTATCCTTCATAACACCGTGCTTTAAAATATATCCTTCAGAATGTTTTCCGAAGTGAACAACTTTAGTTGTAAAGTTTTGAACCTGTTCCCCACGTCCAACAACAACCGTTTTTGTATCACCGAAGGAACCATCACCAACAAGGTTTGTTACATTCTCAGAAATCGTGTTACCGTCATTCATTAAGCCAAGTGCCCATTCGATTCGAGCATCTCTGCCTGCAACACCACGACGATTTACGTACGCGGTTGTTCCTTTAGCTAATGTATCAACTGCTCCATATTGTACTTTTGCATTTGTTCCAGCAATTACTTCTGTCACAATATTGAAGATACCTTTCGCTGAATCTACTGTAGAAATATAGTTTTCAACGTAAGTAATAGAGCTATTATCTTCTGCAACTACTAATACGTGGTTGAACATATTCGCTTCTTTTTCATCATGAATGAACACAGATTGAATTGGTGAAGTAAGTTCAACATTTTTCGGAACATATAAGAATGCTCCACCATTTAAGAACGCTGCATGAAGCGCGGTTAACTTATGCTCATCAACCTTGACTCCATCGTTCATGAAATACTGCTGTAAAAGGTCTCCATGCTCTCTAGCTGCGGTAAAGATATCAACAAAAATAACGCCTTTTTCTTGTAGTTCTTTCGATACAGAAAGAATGGAAGGACGATTATTTCGTTGAATGTATAAATTCTGATCTCCTGACTCAATGTCAACTAATGCTCGCACATCTTCTGGAAGATCATTTAATGAAGCGAAATCATCACTTTTCACAATATGCTTTTCAAATTGTGTAAAGTTCCATTTATCAATTTTTGTTTTATCAGGTCTAGGGAGAGGAAGTGTATCCACTTTCTCGAGTGCCTCTAGACGAAGAGTCGTTAACCAAGCTGGTTCTCCCATTTCCTGAGAGAAAGAGCTAACATACTCTTTATCAAATGGTAATTTTATTTCAGTAGTCATTGCGATCCTCCTAACACTTATGCTTCTTGCCCAACAGTTTCGTCTTCAATGCCAAGTTCTTTTTTGATCCAGTCATATCCTTCTGCTTCTAAACGCTGTGCAAGCTCAGGACCACCAGACTTAACAACGCGACCTTGCATCATTACATGGACGTGGTCAGGAGTGATGTAGTTCAATAGACGTTGATAGTGAGTGATGATTAAGCAGCCAAAATCAGGTTTGCGCATTTCGTTGATTCCTTTTGAAACAACTTTTAATGCATCGATATCAAGACCTGAGTCAATTTCGTCAAGAATCGCGATTTTTGGTTCAATCATCATCAATTGGAGAATTTCATTGCGCTTTTTCTCCCCACCAGAGAAGCCTTCGTTTAAATAACGTTGAGCCATATCTGGGTCCATTTCAAGGAATTCCATTTGTGAATCCATTTTGCGAATAAACTTCATTAACGAAATTTCATCGCCTTCTTCACGGCGAGCGTTAATAGCTGAACGCAAGAAGTCTGCGTTTGTAACACCACTGATTTCACTTGGGTATTGCATTGCTAGGAAAAGACCAGCTTTAGCACGCTCATCTACTTCCATTTCTAATACATCTTCCCCATCTAATGTGATGCTGCCTTGAGTTACTTCGTACTTTGGATGACCCATAATCGCAGATGATAAAGTAGATTTACCAGTCCCGTTTGGTCCCATGATTGCGTGGATTTCTCCACCCTTCACTTCAAGGTTTACCCCTTTTAATATCTCTTTACCCTCAATTGAAACATGAAGGTCTTTAATTGTTAAAGTAGATCCTGCCATAATAATACCTCCGTAATATAAAAAAAAGATTTTATCCTCGCTGGCCAAGGCCAATCGTTGATTCTCATTTTATTCTCATTACAATCTTATAACAAATGAAAAGTGTTAGCAACTCTTTAGCAGTGTTAAAACATAGCAAAATATATCATAAAAATTTCTATCAAGCCCCCACGTACACACTTCACGGTCTTCATACTAAGGGTTTAAGCGAAACTATTCTTAAAAAAATTTGTTCAATATATTTTTTCCTTAACCATCTCATGTATGTATTAATGCCTTAATTGAGAATGAACATCATTTTTAATTAGAACGGTAAGGAAACCTTCACCATATGAGTGAAGACAATTTTGGTGCTTTACCAAAACCTTTATTGAGGTGCAGCTCCTATCTTGAAGGAAATCCGCTCTAAAATTGTATTGTGTAGCAGTGAGAATAGCATGTGGACAGAATTTCTTTCTTTTCTCTCGTCGTCTTTGTCATCATGCACCTTCTTTGTGGACAAAATCACCTTCTTTTCACCCTTCTTTGTCCGCATGAATCCTCTTTGTGGACAAAGTTGCCTTCTTTTCGCTTCCACTTGTCCACCTGAACTTTTAATAAGGTCTTTTGACCTTTTCATGCACACCAGTTATCTTTATGGTAGAACTTTTGAATCATCCTAAACCATTTGTCCTGATGCTTTAACCTTATTTTACTTCAAATCAGCTCAAAATAAGATGCTTGTCCATATAACAATGGGAGTAACCCATGCATAAGACAAAAACCAGTGTAGCCAAAACACTGGTTTTTTGTTTTTCTTCCTTATTATATAATGATTGAAATCGTGCTGGCGACAAATTATCTTAATTGATTTCTAGTTAAATCTGCTACAAGACGCTGACTTTGGATGTATTCCTGTTCACGCCGTCTTTCAACCCGCATTCTCACTTCATGCTTTCGGCAATAGGTAGCATAGCATACGTTGTGAGCTCCGTGCATCGCTTTTTCCATTTCACTCGTATAATTCATCTGAAGTACCATCATTTTGGTTTCGCCCCCTTTTTCAGGGAGATACGAAAATAACTAATAATATCCTTCCTTTCGTGTTTTGTCACTTAAGGCAAGTGATTTACTACATTTTTAATGTTAGCACCACTCAGGTTTTAACTCAAAATGGAAAATCCAGCATATTTCCCTTTGAGCAGCAATATACAGGAATAAGCTTCGAAACTTGTTAACTTTTCTTACAATTTATCCAGTATCCTCGGAAATAAACGAGAACAGAAGTGCAAGATCCATCTTCATAACCATTAAAATACAAATTGAATTAACTGCCACATCACTGCTAAAAAGAAAGCTCTGGTATTATGAGGCGTCTGCTCTGCTAGACGTAGGTGCTGCGCCCGCTCAACTGCAAAAGAACAAAAACGCAAAGAGCCTTCGAAACAATCGGAAAGCTGATGATTGCTGCAATATGCCTTCTATATAGTTCTCCTTCGTGCTCACCGGCGCACATACGCTGCCTGTTAAACCTGCGGGTGCTAGCGTAGGTTGGAAAAATCCAATTTATCCATATTTTTTAAGTTTTCCTGCTTGCGCTAAACGCGATCGACAACAAGCAAGATTTCCAATTTCCTTGAGTGTGGACGATGAAAAACCAGTTCCAAAATGGAACTGGTTTCTCTCAATTATTCAGATACTGGAACAACTGCACCTTCATATTTTTCTAAAATAAAGTTTTGGATCTCTTCTGAACGAAGTACCTCAACAAGCTTTTTAATCGCTTCTTTATTTTCATCTCCACTGCGAACAGCAATGACGTTCACATACGGGGAATCACTTTCTTCAATTGCGATAGAATCTTCAATTGGATTTAATCCTGCATCGATTGCATAGTTAGAATTAATAAGAACAGCATCACCTTCATCGTTATTATATATTTGTGGTAGAAGTGAAGCTTCATATTCTGTATCAAATTGTAAGTTCTTCGGATTATCGACAATATCATCAATGGTTGCTGTTGTTTTTTCAACACCCTCTTTAAGAGTGATTAAACCCTCTTTTTCAAGTAGAGATAAAATACGACCATGATCTGGAACAGAGCTACTAATAATAATATGTGCCTCATCAGGTAAAGCATCTAAGCTATCATATTTCTTTGAATACACACCGATAGGTTCGATATGGATTCCACCTGCATTAACAAAATCATAGCCATGCTCTTCCATTTGTGCATTCAAATAAGGAATATGTTGGAAATAATTCGCATCTAAGTCTCCACCCGCTAATGCTTGGTTAGGAAGAACATAATCTTGGAACGTTTCGATTTGGAGTTCAATTCCTTCTTCAGCTAACATTGGCTTCGCTTCTTCTAAAATTTCAGCATGTGGAACATTTGATGCTCCCACAACAAGCGTAGTTGTTTCTTCAGTTTCAGTTGCAGATCCTTCTCCATCCGCATTACCGTCATCTGCAGTATCATTATTCGTGCTCCCGCATGCAGCTAAAAATAAAATTAGTGCAAAAGATGCAATAGTTAACCATTTTTTCATAATAAACACTCCTATCGTTTATCTAATTTATTTGTTATGAAATCTCCAATAAATTGGATGATAAATACAATGATTAAAATAATAATCGTTGCCATTAATGTAACATCACTTCTAGAACGTTGGAATCCTTCTAAGTAAGCAAGGTTTCCTAGTCCACCAGCTCCGATAACTCCAGCCATTGCTGTATAGCCAACTAGAGCAATCGCAGTCACCGTAATACCAGAAACGAGCGCAGGCATTGATTCAGGCAGCAGCACCTTCCAAATAATCGTGCTCGTTTTAGCTCCCATCGATCGTGCCGCTTCAATAACTCCTTTATCAATTTCTCTTAAGCCAATTTCAACCATTCTTGCGTAAAAGGGTGCCGCTCCAACAATTAATGCTGGTAATGCTGCGTTTTCCCCAATCATTGTTCCAAGTAAGAACTTCGTAAATGGGATAAGGAGAACAATCAAAATAATAAAAGGAATCGATCTAAACACATTAACAAACGCACTTATAATTTTATTCACAAAAGCATTTTCCCAAATATTCCCCTTGGCTGTTAAAAAAAGTAATAAACCTAGTATAATACCGATAATAAAGGTTGCGACTACTGAAATTCCCGTCATATACAGCGTTTCTTCTGTTGCTTCCCACATTTTATCCCATTTCACATTTGGAAAGAGCTCATTTATCATGTTTTATCACCTCTACTCCAACCTGCTGGGACTTAATAAAATCAACCGCTTTTGAAATTTCTGAACCATCTCCGTCAATATGGATGAACAATGTGCCATATGAGCCGTTTTGCGTTTGCGAAATCTTTCCTTGCAAAATATTAACGGTCACTTCGAAATTACGAATAAGATTTGTAATTAGCGGCTGTTCTGCAGATTCTCCAACAAACCCTAATTGGATGACCGTACCTTGAGGGTAACGCTCAAGTAAATGCTCAATCGTTTCTTTCGTTTCTTCTGGTTCCGTCACCTGCGATACAAATCGCTTGGTAATTTTTTGCTGTGGATTTTTAAATACTTCTAATACTTTCCCGGTCTCAACCACTTTTCCATCTTCCATAACAGCCACCCGGTGACAAATCTTGCGAATAACATGCATTTCATGAGTAATAAGAACAATCGTTAAACCTAAGCGTTTATTAATATCGACCAAAAGCTCTAAAATAGAATCTGTTGTTTGTGGATCGAGTGCAGAAGTCGCTTCATCACAAAGCAGCACTTTAGGATTGTTCGCCAATGCCCGTGCAATTCCCACCCTTTGCTTTTGACCACCACTTAGCTGCGAAGGATAGGCATCCTCTCGACCTTCAAGGCCAACAAGCTTAATCAGTTCATCCACCCGTTTAAGTCTGACGTTTTTGGGAATACCGGCAATTTCCAATGGGAAAGCAATATTCTCACGAACTGTCCTAGACCAAAGTAAGTTAAAATGCTGGAAAATCATACTGATTTCTTGACGAGCTTTGCGCAGTTCTTGGCCTTTAATTTGCGACACTTGTTTATCAGCAACAGTGACAGAGCCTGCCGTTGGAATTTCCAAGCCGTTAAGCATTCTTATTAGTGTACTTTTACCTGCACCGCTGTAACCAATTACACCAAAGATTTCACCTGCATTTATATGGATGCTGACATCATCAACAGCTACAACTTTTCCTTTGAGAGAAGAGTACACTTTTTTCACATTTTGTATGGAAATCAAATATTATTCACCTACTTTTAAATCCTATTATTCTTATGAGATAACCAAGTTTTACAAGCAATGCCAATTATGCCATTCATAGCTTTCACTCATAAGCCTTTTTCATTCATAAGAACATGTTGCTTCAACATGGAAATAATTCTCGTCTCCAAACTACATAAAAAGGCCTTCCTGCAGACAAGCAGAAAGGCATGCGTTATAAAATGTCCTTTCTCTCATCTATCAAAGCAATGCTTTGTGTGAATTGGCACCATTTCAATCACTTGACGGTTGCCGGGCTTCATCGGGCACATCCCTCCACCTCTCTTGATAAGAGCACATTATTAAATTAAATTCCATGGTCGAATATGGGTGTTATCATATCATGGATAAACTAACATGTCAATGAAAATATGAATCACTTCAACCCAATTCACATAATTTTATTAAGCCAAAAAAGTTAGAACTTTAAGTAAGATGGAATGTAAACTCTTTCTGTATCTATATCCAAAACGAAGTCACCCTCAATTTCCTTTGAATATGGGATGACATCAAAATTATTGAGTCTGCAAAAAAGACTTGGAAAATCTCGATCATAAATAGAGTGTTTTTTTGCCTGGCGAAACATTTCCTTCAATTTCCTCTTAGTATATTTTTTACCTATAAGTAAAGCCTTCACATAAAAACCATCGATTTCAATCATCATCATGACTGGTTGCTAACCAATCGATATAGCTATTTATTTCTAACAATTACTTTCAATTTATACTTTACGCATTTGTCGTTAAAGAGCTTTGACCTGTGGCTGCTTCAATTGCTTGTTCCAAATCTTCAATTAAGTCCTCTACATTTTCAATTCCTACTGAAAGACGAATTAAATCCTCAGAAACGCCTGCTGCTTCTAACCCTGCCGAATCAAGCTGTTGATGGGTCGTGCTTGCTGGATGAATGATTAAACTTTTTGCATCTCCAACATTGGCCACATGTGCCCAAAGCTGCAAATGATTAATTAATTTTGCACCTGCTTTTCTTCCACCTGCAATTCCGAACACTGCGACTGCACCAGCCCCTTTCGGCAGGTACTTTGCGACAAGTTCTTGATCTGAATGCTCTTTATCCCCAGGATAAGAAATCCACGTTACTGCTGGATGGTTGCGCAAATACTCAATAATTTTCTTTGTATTGGCGACATGTTCTTTCATTCTCACATGCAAAGTTTCCAGTCCTAAAACAAATTGAAATGCATTTTGTGGACTTAGGGCTGGGCCCATATCTCTTAGTAACTGAACCCGTGCTTTCGTAATATAGGCAGCTGGACCAAGCGCTTCACTGTAGACAAGATTATGATAGCTTGGATCTGGTTCGATAAAACCAGGGAACTTCTTAGAGTGCCAATCAAAATTCCCTCCATCTACAATAATTCCTCCCAGAGTCGTGCCATTTCCAACAAGCCATTTCGTTGCCGAATGGAGAACAATATCTGCACCATGCTCAATCGGTCTGCACAGATAAGGGGTAGCAAAAGTGTTATCAATGATAAGAGGAATTCCATTTTCATGGGCAATCTTTGCAACTGCTTCAATATCAAGGACCCGCAAACTTGGGTTTCCTATTGTTTCAGCGAAAATACATTTGGTTTTATCTGTAATCACTGCTCTAAAATTATCTGGTTCGGTTGCATCAACAAACTTCACATTGATTCCATATTTCGGGAGTGTGACCGCAAATAAATTGTACGTACCACCATAAAGATTCCCTGCAGCAACAATTTCATCCCCTGCACCGGCAATGTTCAGAATCGACAATGTAATGGCTGCCATTCCGCTAGAAACAGCAAGTGCGCCAACTCCTCCTTCAAGGAGATTAACTCGTTCTTCAAAAACAGTGATCGTTGGATTGTGGATACGTGTATAAATATATCCTGGTTCTTTTAACGCAAAAAGATCAGCAGCATGTTCCGTATTTTGAAACTGATAAGCATTATTTTGAAAAATCGGTACTGCTCGAGCACCTGTTGTCGGATCAGGCGACAATCCTCCGTGCACTCCTAATGTCTCTAATCGATACTTTTTCCCACTCATCGCAACCTCTCCTTATCATTTACAACTGAATGACTTGCATAAATACAAAAAACCCTTCTTTCTAAGAAGAGGGCATACTTCCTGTACTCTCCTTATCTTTCAGAATAAATCTGCTGGAATTAGCACCGTGCTAGTAAATACCGGTTGCTGGGCTTCAAAGGGCCAGTCCCTCCACCACTCTTGATAAGAACTATTTATTTTACCGTGATAGTATCATAGTTTTTCAGACTAAGTCAATTGATTTTTTAGAAATTTCTGTTTTCTCCACTGTATAATTTGGAATAGCTAGATGAAATAAAGACTCTAGTAGTAAGGACGCTCTCATGCTCCCCCGCCATTGCACTTCTTGCGCTACGATGGCTTTTCTCAGCTTTCGTTTTCCTGTTAGGATAGCTTCTATTGCCTGTTTATTCCCTACAATCGAAACATCTACACTATCCTTTTTAAGCCCGCTCACCTGTAACATGCCATTGTCAATTTGTAAACTGACTTGTTCATCGTCTGCTAGTAATTGTACAGATAAAATCGTCTTATTTAACAAAGGGGTTAAATGGCCTCTTTTATTCACTTCGTCTACCATTATGCGGAGCAATTCTAACAATTTAAGCCCTCCTACATCTTCTTTACAGAACTATTTCGATTTTTAGTAGGAAAACCCCTTTAATATTGTTTCGACAAATACCATCAATTTAGAGACAATTGGCAGTGCTGACAATGTGTCGAGGCATTGTTTTCCATACGTTTTTCACGTGAAAATTTCCCGAGAAATATGTTGCTTATTGCGATTGCGCCGAATTTGCTGTCGAAGCACTCGTTGGTCGATTAATGCTTTTAAAAACAATAAGGAAATATATAGATCCAACAAGATAGAGAAACGCTGTAATCGTAAAGACCATTGCATAGCCCCAATACGCACCATATATGATAACAATTCCAGTCGAGACAGGTCCCATCACGGCCCATCCAAAATTAAATACCATTTGATTTATAGAATTCGCTAATCCTTTCACAGAATCATTGACCTTCGACATCATGAGCGATGTTTGAATTGGATTTCCTGCGTTCATTAATGCCTGACGAAATAGAAAGCCGATTGCTGCTAATGTTAGATTTTCAGTGTAGGCTGTAAGCAACAGAAAAGGCAATGATGATAATTGCAGAATGACCACCGCTTTTACCTCTCCAAACTTTTTAACCATCAGCGGCCCGATAATCATCGCGATGGCGGTAGCTGCTTGACCTAGTGAAATGATAATACCGATGATCGAATTTGAAGCCATAAATCTATCTGCAAAATATAAGTTCAAATATGGAATAACAAGACCTGCTCCAATCCCGATAATTAATTGCGCTATCGCAAAAAGGAGGATGATTTTAAAGCCTTCTCGTTGTTGCTGCATCTTCTCTTTTAAAGGGATTTTTTTCTCTTTTTTAATTTCTCGTGTTTCTTTAAACTTTACGATTGGAATGAATGAAAAGAAATAAAATAGGCCTGCTAAAATAAGTGTTAATCTAATGCTCATAAGCGGAGATAGAAACAATGAAAAAAGATCAGTAAAGATTCCCCCAAACAGATTTCCAATGACGCTTGAACCTGTCATTACCGCTGAATAGATGCTAAAAAGATGAACTCGTTGAAAGGATTTGGAATTCTCTGCAAGCCATGGTATCGATGAAACTTGAATAAAAGCCATCGTTAATCCGGTAACGAAAGCTAACATGAGCAGCAGGCTTTGGGCTTCGAAAACCCCTCTTAGCACTAAAACCATTCCAGTGAGAATACTGCCCACTAGCATGACCTTTTTACGGCCAAGACGATCACTTATCATTCCAGCTGGGACTAGAATCAGCGCGGTTGCTAATGATGTCAAAGAAATAACTTGGCCATTTACTTGTTCTCCATAACCAAGTTCACGAATGTAAAAATTATAAATGACCATAAAAATACCAAACCCAATTTGAGCAAAAACATTAGCTAAAATCGCGAGTTTAATATTATGATTGTAGCTTTTAATTTGTGAAGACCACTCTTGAAAAAAGGGCATATGATGCTACTCCTTTAGCTTATTTCGCATTCCTAAATATCATAATCCTTGCCAACATAAAAGTAAACAAAAAATTGCAAAATTAAAAACAGTGTGTCAAAAAGGGGGCTGCCTTTCGTCACACTGTTTTTCGCTCATAGCTTTAAACCGTTTCTTTAATTAGTTCATACAAATAAGGTACTGAATGAAAAGCGTAAACCTTTTTCATAATGCGCGACTCATTAAAGAGCAATAAACATGGTACACTTTCAACCTCCCACTCTAAAGCAAAATTAGGAATATAATTCAAATCACATTTTCCCCAAGTTTCATTTGGAAATAGTTTCTCCACAATTTCTAGCATTTTTCCTGCCACCTGACAGGTACCACATAAAGGCGTATATAAGTAAAGAAAAAAAACATTCTCTTGCTCCATCAAATTGAGTATATCTTGTGCACTCAAATCTTTCATATTTCCCTTGCTCCCTTACATATTTAATCGCCCTAATATAAATAAGGTGAATATAAATATTTATTGATACTTATATCATAACATGAAAAGAGACTCTTCTTGAAAGATGTAATAGAAGAGTCTCAAAGAAAACTTAATCTCTGCACCTTAACCCCAATAGGGCTCATAATGTGTAAAAAGACTAAAGTTTGATTATTAAATTTCTACACTTTAGGCTCTAAGTGCTTCTTTTCTGTTTCTGCAATATATACAGCACACGCTGCATCACCTGTTATATTAACAGCTGTACGTGTCATATCTAACAAGCGGTCAATGCCAATAATAAGGGCAATACCTTCTGCTGGTAATCCAACAGAGCTTAATACCATGGCAAGCATGATGAGACCGACACCAGGAACACCTGCAGTTCCAACACTTGCTAGCACTGCTGTCAAAATAACGGTAATAATTTGCACAATGGTTAATTCTATCCCGTATACTTGTGCAATAAATATGGTTGCGACCCCTTGCATGATTGCTGTACCATCCATATTGATCGTCGCCCCTAATGGTTGAACAAAGCTGCTAATCGATTCGGGTACTCTTAGATTTGTTTGAGCAGTTTTCATTGAAACAGGTAATGTAGCATTACTACTTGATGTACTGAAGCCTACCGTCATGGCTGGGAAAAAACCTGTAAAAAATTGAACAGGATTGCGTTTTGCTAAAAATAATACGGTGCCTCCGTAAGTAAAAACGGAATGAATTAAAAGGGCCCCTAATACGACGACAAAATATAATCCCATTGCTTTAAATGCTGCAAAACCTTGGCTCCCAATCGCTGATGCAATCAGCCCAAAAGTGCCATACGGTGCTGTTTTCATAACAAGATTAACGAGATACATCATGATCTCATTTCCTTGTTCCATTAAATTTAAAACCCCTTTAGTTTTATCCCCTAGAACAGTGAGTGCAAAACCTATGAATACTGAAAAGACAATGATTTGAAGCATCTCTCCTTCAGCCATTGCAGCTACAGGATTCGAAGGGATCATTTTTAATAATGTGTCGATAAATGGCGGTGCCTTAGCATCTACAAACTGTTTCCCTTCACTTTCAGCAATAGACAGATCAAAACCGCCACCTGCCCCAGGTTGAACAACAAGAGCTAGCATGATCCCAATGGTTAACGCAATCGCTGTCGTACAAAGAAAGTAACTAATCGCTTTAAAGCCGATTCTTCCAAGTTTTTTTGGATCTCCTAACCCTGTTACGCCTAAGACAATTGAAAAAAAGACAATTGGTACAACAAGCATTTTAATCAAATTAATGAATATAGTTCCTAACGGTCCAAATAAATACGTATCGATAAACTTGAATATTTCCGAACCCAAAAGATTTACTACTAATCCAACAATTGCTCCTAGACCTAAACCGATTAAAATTTTTTTAGTTTGCGACATAAATGACCTCCTTGAAATAAGTTTCTTGAATCAATCTCATTTTCCGTTCTAGACGAATATTTAGGTAATACTAAGTTATTCGTTGAGTATAAAATTGATTCGATTACTACTAGAAAAAGGATGCTGAAGGATATTATGGAAGCATTGCATTTGGAGAAAATAAAAATCACGAAAGAGGATGATTCGTGATCAACTGCTCATCAATTCTCTCTCCTAATGCTTACGGGGTTAGCTGTCGGATTCGGATGAAGAGTAATACCCTACCTTTTAATAAAAAAGGATTCACCCCAAGTGCAAAATGCACAAATTGGTTCCCCCGCTTTCCTATATGGAAACTCAGCAAAACAGTGTGTTCTTATTACATACTCATCATTTTTAACAAAAACACTCAATTATTTTAATATAGCAAATTCTGTTTTGTAAATACATTTTATAGCAAAATAATATATCCAACTTTAATTTTAATAGAGTAAACATAATTATTTTGAAATTGGACAAACTTAAATTCTTCACGATGATTTTTGCTCGAAATACTTTCAATTAAATACTTTTGAATATTTATTGAATGACAAAAATATAGTTATTTTCTTTTTAATTGAAATTTCCCACTATAACATTTACAAAACCTTTACAAATCATTAACGTTCAATTTACAAAGTATCGATATTCTTTACATTGGGACAAAATAAAGGCAACTGAAAGTCAGATAACTTTTTGGGGGTATAAGATTGGGATACAAAATAAAAATGGCAAGATTGATGCTCTGCTTTGCCTTATTATTATCTGCATGCGGGGTAAAAAAAGAAGAAAAAATGGGAGACTCTGCTCACCATGCACATACATTATCAATTTCAGGTTCTACCTCAGTTGGACCACTAGCTGAGAAATTAGCTGAAAAATATGAGGAAATAGATGATATTAAGATAGAAATAAATCAGATAGGTTCGTCTGCTGGTATTACAAATGCCATCAATGATGTCTCAGAAATTGGCATGTCATCTCGAGAATTGAAGGAAGAAGAGAAAGCACGTTTACAAGAAACTATCATCGCCTATGATGGGATAGTCGTAGTCACTCATCCAAGTAACAAAGTGAAAGATTTGACAACCGAACAGATAAAAGACATTTTCACCGGAAAAATTACCAATTGGAAGGATCTTGGGGGAGATGACTTGGAGATTGTCGTCGTCTCCCGTGAGGATGGTTCAGGCTCCCGTGATGCCTTTCAAGAAATTGTTGGCTATTCTTCAGGAGAATTAATCAAAAACGCTATAGTGGCAAGTGGAAATGGGAATATTAAAACTACCGTGGCAACCAATAAACACGCAGTTGGATTTATTTCATTTGAGTATATAGATGAATCTGTATCTACACTGAATGTTAATGGAGTGGAGGCAACTGCAGAAAATGTCCTTGCTCAAAAATACAGCTTAGCTCGCCCATTCTTATTTGTCCATAAAGAAGAGAGTCTTACAGAAGAAGGTCAAAAATTTATTGATTATATCTTAAGTTCAGAAGGGCAAAAGATTGCTGCGGAGACAGGAGCGATCCCCGTAAAATAAGAAACGTTCATTTCGGATAAGCAATATTGGAGGTCAAAGGGATGACAAGCCAACCGTTAAAAAAAGAAACAGAAAAAATCGGAAAGTCCAACAAAAGAAAATATAGGTTGGAAAAATTTTCAGGGAATTTATTCTTGTTTTGTGCACTTCTTTCTGTCATTAGTTTATTACTGATTATAGGATTTGTATTTTATAAAGGTGCCCACCCATTTATTGCAGAAGGTTATCGCTTTTTGGATTTTCTATTTGGAAGCGACTGGGTTCCGAGCGAAGATAAATTCGGCATTCTCCCCATGATTGTAGCTTCTTTATATGCAACCATTGGTGCCTTAATCATTGGTGTACCTATCGGCTTACTAACAGCCATTTTTTTAGCAGAAATTGCACCAAAAAGTATAGCTAAAATCATCTCACCGGCCGTACAGCTTTTAGCTGGAATCCCTTCCGTTTTATATGGAGTTTTTGGACTTGCTATCATTGTTCCTTTTTTGCAAAACCATTTAGGGTTAATTAAAGGTCAAAGCTTAATTGCGGTAATTCTTGTTCTAGCGATTATGATGCTACCTACAGTTGTTACTGTTGCAGAAACATCAATACGAGCAGTACCCAAAACTTACAGAGAAGGCTCTTTAGCTTTAGGTGCTTCCCCTATAGGGACCATCTTTAAAGTTGTTGTACCAGCAGCAAGGTCTGGCATCATGACTGCAATTGTTCTTGGAATGGGTAGAGCAATAGGTGAAACAATGGCAGTTATATTAGTTGCAGGTAATAGCTTAATTATACCAACCAGTTTAACAGACAGTGTCCGTCCACTAACGACCAATATTGCCTTAGAAATGGGTTATGCTTTTGGAACGCATCAAGAGATGTTATTTGCAACAGGAATTGTTTTGTTCTCATTTATTCTAATCTTGAATTTTACATTGGCTAGAATTAGCTCGAAAGGTGGAAATTAAGTTGAGAAAGCTGAAGGACAACATATTACTTACTCTGCTTTGGTTTGCAGCTTTCTTAACAGTTGCAGTACTTGTTACAATTGTCGGTTACATCTTTTATAAAGGCATTGGTTTGATTAGCTTTAATTTTATATTTGGAGATTACTCTCCATCAGGTGATGGTGGAATATGGCCAATGATCGTCACAACAATATATACAATTGCCATCTCTCTTATCATTGCGACACCTATTGGAATTCTTTCTGCAGTATACCTGCAGGAATATGCCAAACAAGGCAAATTAGTTCGATTAATCCGGTTTGCAACAGAAAGCTTAACAGGCATTCCGTCTATAATATATGGATTATTCGGCGCTGTATTTTTTGTCACCACGCTGAAATTAGGTATGTCTATCATTGCTGCATCATTAACCTTAACAATTATTGTATTACCAGTAATTATTCGGACAACAGAAGAATCGTTAAAGACAGTCCCTCGAACATACCGTGAAGGCTCACTCGCATTAGGTACAACTAAACTTCAAACATTATACAAGGTCATTTTGCCAAGTGCTATGCCCGGTATATTATCTGGACTCATTCTTTCGATGGGAAGAATTATCGGAGAATCCGCTGCTATCTTTTTAACAGCCGGAACCGTTGCTGCAATGCCTTCGAGCATTTTCTCATCTGCGAGAACATTGACGGTTCACTCTTTTTTAGTGACCCAAGAAGCTGGAGATATTGAACTTGCTGCAGCGATTGGAATTGTTCTCATTGTGATTATTTTAATTCTTAATTTCTCAGCGACATTCATATCGAAGAAATTAAATAAGGCCGACTATTAAAAAGAGGTGAGGTACTTGAATACGACATTTGTGGAGAGAAAACAATTAAGCGAAGAAATAACCGCAGATAGTACCCTTAAGAAACAAACGAAAATTAGTGTAAAAGACTTAAACTTATTTTATGGAGACAAGCAAGCACTATATGATGTATCAATTGATATTAAAGAAAAAGAGGTAACTGCTTTAATCGGCCCTTCTGGATGTGGAAAATCAACGTTTTTGCGCACATTAAATCGTATGAATGACCTGATTGACAGTGTAAAGATCAACGGAGAAATCATCATTGACGGTGATGACATTTATCGCTCAAATGATGTAATTAAACTGCGTACAAAAGTTGGAATGGTTTTTCAAAAGCCTAATCTATTTCCAATGAGCATTTTTGATAATGTTGCGTATGGTCCACGTATGCAAGGGATCAAAAATAAATCGAAGTTAAATAAGATTGTTGAAGAAAGCTTACGTGGTGCAGCGATTTGGGATGAAGTTAAGGACCGGCTGAAAAGTTCTGCACTTGGAATTTCAGGTGGTCAGCAACAAAGGGTTTGTATAGCAAGAGCGATCGCCATGAAACCAGATATCATCTTAATGGATGAACCAACATCTGCATTAGATCCCATTTCCACGTTAAAAGTTGAAGAATTAATCACAACAATGAAAAATGACTATACGATTGTTATTGTTACTCACAATATGCAACAGGCAGCACGTGTATCAGATCGGACTGCTTTTTTCTTAAGTGGAGAAATTATTGAGTTTGATGAGACAAGTAAGATTTTTTCAGTGCCAAATGACCAAAGAACCGAGGATTATGTGACTGGTCGATTTGGATAAGGGGAGGCAAAATAATGGTCGTTCGTGAAAATTTTGAAAACAGCCTGCAAGAATTGCAAACAAAGATGACAGAAATGGGAGAATTGGCAATATTGTCATTAGAAAAAGCTTTTAGCGCTTTTCAAACACAGGATATCGAATTAGCTTTAAGAGTCATTGAAGAGGATAATGAAATTGATGATCTCGAAGAAGAAATTAATCAAATCGCCATTTGGCTTACTGTTAAAGAACAACCAGTGGCAAGAGATTTACGTAAAATTATTGGAGCTATAAAAATTTCCTCAGAGATAGAAAGGATTGCTGACTTTGGAGTAAATATTGCTAAGTCTGCCATAAAAATAGGCAGTGGGCATTCTTTAATCTCATTGACACAACTTGAATCAATGAAGGATGCATGCATAAATATGTTGCAAAAGGCTCTGCAATCATTTATTGATGAGAATATTGTACTGGCAAAAGAAGTTGGTGATATGGATGATGTGGTCGACGATTTCAGCAATGAAACGTACAAGAAATTAACCACTTATTTAAGTGAGCATCCTGAAGAAACAAATCAGCTCGTACAATTATTATTTATCAATCGTTATCTCGAAAGAACTGCTGATCATATTACCAATATTGCTGAAAGTGCAGCATATCTTATAAAAGGCCGTAGGTACGATCTGAATTGACAAATAAAGAGAGGATGCATATATATTTGCCCCTCTCTTATTTCAATTTAAATATCTATAACTGTCAAGTTAAGTTGATTTATACTTGCGCCACTATATGCTAAAAAACGAACCGTCATTTGGTTTTAGAAGAATTTCAAATAGGAAATGTAAACATAAATACATTCAGAGTGTCGACAAAAGCCATCGAGAGGCAACCTCGCGATGGCTTTTGTCATTTTTGGATAGTTGGCTGTAATAATCCGTTGATTTGCGCTCCGGGCACTTGCTTTCCGCGGGGCAGGCGGTGAGCTTCTTCAGAGCTGTCGCTCCGGCGGGAAAAGCGGGAAAGTCGAGACCCTGGACTAAGCGCAACAAGGGAAGCGGCTCGGCTCGGCCCCGGAAAGCGCCACCCTTCGTTATAATCAACCTATACTATCTATCATAATTTTATTTTAGAAGAAAAAGACTGTAGGCAAACTGAAATCCTTCGAGTTTGTCTACAGTCTGCATAAATAAATTCAAATGCTTTTTTATCAACTTGAGGGAGTGTAATATTAACTGTGTAAGTGAGGAATGCGTACGATTCCTTACTCACACAGTTTTT
>NZ_VTQX01000006.1 GCF_008764295.1 Bacillus methanolicus
ATCAAGATTTAGCCGGAGCGATTAACAATATTCAAGAACTTGATTAAGTAAACAAAAGATAGATGGAGTGAAGTAAATGAGAAAAAAACCATTAATGAAATATGCGTGTATGCAATGCGAAAGTGAAATGGTAACTCAAATACAGACAAAGGAAAAAGAAATAAAAATGTCTTGTCCATTCTGTCAGGGAGAAGTTCAGGCAGTAGCTGGTCCGTGTGATGATAATGAGTTATTAAATGAAATGGGTTGTCTATATCCAAGTGGATTACAAGTTAGACCCAGTTAAATAGAAAGGATGCTATCCACTCTAAGATAGCATCCGGGCTTTCTTTCTCTCGATTATTTGCTCATACTTTAATCCTTTTATGATTAATTCAGCAATTGCTTGAGAACGGTTATCTTTTCGTTTACTGAAACGAT
The DNA here is from genome assembly GCF_008764295.1 of Bacillus methanolicus. GTDB lineage: Bacteria > Bacillota > Bacilli > Bacillales > Cytobacillaceae > Robertmurraya > Robertmurraya methanolica_A. The sequence continues at coordinate 421 of NZ_VTQX01000006.1, forward strand.
AATCCTCAATTTTTTCTAACAAAATAGGTGTCAACGATATTGTAGTAGTTGGTTTAGATGAATCTTTTCGAATATGGGCCATAGTGTATTCTCCTTTATTTTTAAAATTACGTAATACGTTATTAAGATTTGTCGTTTTCTTTATCTTCTTTAAGATGCTTATCAAGTAAAAATTCAATTTCTTTTGCAATTGAACGCTTATTCTTTTCTGCTCGTTCTTTTATAATTTCAAAAAGTTCTTCATCCATTCTTAAAGTAAAACGTTTTTGTTCGTTTTTGGTCATGTTTATGACTCCTTTCATTGTCTTTTTGACACCATTATAAAACATAATTAATGACTTGTAAAGACAATTGACGTCATAAACGAAAAATGGTAATATTATCTTATGGAGGTGACGTCACTAAGATGACAAACAATGACAAGAAGAGGTTCACTTTGCGTCTAAATTCGGATATTTGTAAAAAGGTAGAAAAGGAGGCGAAAGAACTGGGGCTTACGCAAAACGCTTATATTGTTATGGTTCTACACAAGGAATTAAAAGAAAAAGTCTGATGCTCGCAACATCAGACTCAAGGAAACGTTCGTTTTTATTAGTATATTCCCTGCGGTCAATTATATACCTTATTTTTCATTTTGACCACAGGGAACGTGTGTTCGGAATTGGGAGGGTGAAAAGATGCAGAAAAATTACTTCGCTATTATCCCTGCAAATGTCCGATATGATAAAGATTTAACTCCTAATGCTAAGTTACTTTATGGAGAAATCACAGCATTGTGTAATGAAAAAGGATTTTGCTGGGCTACAAATAATTACTTTTCTGAATTGTATGGTGTCAGTAAGAAATCAATATCCAAATGGATTAACCAGTTAATTCAAAAAGGATATGTATCTTCTGAAATTCAGTTCAAAGAGGGTAGTAAAGAAATCTTCCATAGGTATTTACGAATTGTTCCATACCCTACGGAAGAAAAGTTCCATACCCCTATGGAAGAAAAGGTTAAAGATAATAATACAGTTATTAATAATACATTGAATAATACAAAAGAATATAAACCTTCTCGTCGCAAACAAGTTTACGACAAGGACAGCATTCACTATCAACTCGCCTTAAGATTATTTGAAAACATCTTAGCAAACAATCCAGATTTTAAAAAACCGAACCTACAGAATTGGGCTAATGATGTTAGGTTGATGATAGAGAGAGATAACAGAACAGAAAAGCAGATTAGTTATTTAATGGATTGGGTGCAAAATGATTCTTTTTGGAAATCGAATATCTTGTCTGTGTCCAAGCTTAGAGACAAATTTGACCAGTTAGCAATGAGGGCTAAGGAAGAATCAGTGAAGAGAAGTAAACCTGTTGAGAATCACGTACCGAGAGCATATCAAAGTTTACAAGATTGGGCGTGTGAGGATGAACCGCAAAGAGATTATTAATTTACTAGGAATAGCAACAGCAAATTTTCCTAATATGCAAAATAAAGAGATGACACCAACAGCTATATTATGGGAAAAGTCATTGTCTGACCTTTCGTATGAAGTAGCTGAAAAAGCAGTAATTAAAGTATTGTCTACATCACGGTTTTTTCCAACTATTGCTGACATAAGAGAAGCTGCAGCACAAATAACACAACCGAGAACCCTAGACGCAATGGAAGCATGGGGATTAATAGGACAAGCTATTCGGAAGTATGGATTTTATCGACAAAAAGAAGCGATGGAGTCTCTGCCTGAAGATGTACGAGAAATGGTTAAGAGATTCACTTGGCGTGAACTGTGTTTGAGTGAAGAACCAGAAATCTTGAGGGCGCAATTTAGAAAAGCGTGGGAAATCCAAAGTAAACGAGCAACTGAATTAAAAGCTTTGCCTATTGATATAAGAAATCTTATTGAAGGGGTTTCAGAAGGGATGAAGCTAATTGAGTAGTGAAATAACTTTCGAAAAGCAGAACAAGGCACGGATGGAGAATTACTACCTGCGTAATCGAAGAAATATTATTTATACATCACTAGAAGAAATCGAGGACACTGATTGGTTTTGGTGTCCTTCCGAGATAGAGAAGTTCGATAATTTATGGAATGAAGGTAAGCCAATTAAAGAAATGGCTCGAGAATTGAACCGTTCAGAAATCGCAGTATTTTTACAGTCTTTAGATAGGATTTATAGAGGGAAAATAAAACCAAGAGATTGGAGGATATGGTAATGAATATAAATTTTGAAAATGATCTTCGCCATAATATTAGTGACAAAATGCTTCGTAATCTTAAAAAAGTATCCTACAAACAAGACGATTTCGGTATGGATAAGTACCAAGAACCACTTCATCCCAGTTACAACTATAACTGGATAAGTATGACCATAGAAGAGTTGTCAGATGCGCTGAAATATTTGCAATGTGAAATGGATCGGAAATCAGATGTAATAAAACTGTTAAAAGCTGCGACTCATCAAGAAAGTGTGGGAGAACTTAAAGAGTACATCAAAACAGTTCTTGAAATATTGGAGCTTGATGGTACTGGGAAGGAGTAAGACATGTTAGTAGCCGAACAAGTACCAACAGTTGAAGAACTAGTAAAGGAAAACGAAAGACTTGTTCACTACGTTGTAAAGAGATACATCAAGAGAGGAAAAATGTTAAACATCGATTATGATGACTTGGTGAGTGAGGGTATGATTGGTCTTTTGAAAGCAATTGAGAGGTTCGATGAATCTTATGGAGTTAAATTCTCTACTTATGCTGTTCCAATGATACAAGGTAATATTCAAAGGTTTTTAAGAGATATTAATCCTGGGGCAAAATATCCAAGAAAAATAAAGGAAATAGCCAATAAATTAAATGGTGATGAATCTGTTGAAGAAATTTGTGATTTATTTGGTGTAACTGAAGAATTAGCGAAAGATGTATTGGGATTCAAACGAAATTCGTATGCAGTCTCTTTAAACAAGCCTACAGGTGATGATGAAGGAAAACAAACGACTATTGAAGATTTAGTTCCATCCGAAGATGATTTTTCGAGTGTGTATGTGGAGGAATTTTTTAATGTACTGGATGATGAAAAATTAAAAACTATTGTTAATGGTGTTATGTCAGGTAAAACACAAAGTGAAATTGGACAGGAAATAGGTGTTAGTCAAGTTCAAGTTTCAAGATTATTAAAAAATATTCAACAAAAATATTTGGATTTTGAGAAAGGGGAATTGGTTGTGAAGAAAGCAAATATTACTGAAAAAAATTATTTAGACTTAAAATCTCAAGGTCTTAAAGATAAAGAAATATGCGAGAAATTCAGTATTTCACTTGCTACTCTGTACAATTACAAAAAAACTTGGAAGCAATCACAACCAGAAGTAAAGATAAAAACAAGTGATAAAGAAAATGAATTACATTTATTAATTAAACAGTTGAAAGAAAAACTCGAAAAAAAGGAAATAGAGGGAACGGAGAAAGATACTCTGATTTCTAAACTCGAAGCGAAAATAAAGGAGTTGGAGGGGATAGGTTCTGCTTGTGATGATGTGGAATATGAACTTAATTCGGTTGTGGAAGAAAGAGAAGAATTGCAAAAACAAGTTTGTCTCAATAGTTATACAATCGAAAATCAAAAGAAACGGATATCAGACTTAGGGAAAACACTTGAAAAGTACGAAGAAGAAAACAGAGTCTTGAGAAAGCTTGTTGCTTTATGGGCATAGAGTTCAGTCCATATCCAAAGAGTAAGCAGTTGAAAAGAAGAACTACTCCTACTAAAAAGGTACGAACCAAAATTACGGATAAAGAGTACAATCGGATGATTGATGAGTTTGGAGAGTTTTGCGTGATGTGTGGTCGTACTCCAATTGAAGCGCATCACATTGTCTTTAGAAGTCATTTCGGTAGTGGCAATTGGAGAAACTTGGCTCCATTATGCGATAAGTGCCACAAGAAAGCGCATAGACAAAGAGAATTTGCTGATTTAATCAGGGATATGCGATCAGAGCGATTCGGTTCAAACTTTTGGAAAGATAAGTATTCATTGTATAAAGAAGGTCTTATACCGGACACAGAGGATGAAACATACGAGAGTTTTATGCTTGAAGAGGAAAAAAGACAATAAAACACCATTATAAATTATAAGTCAAATATGATATTTAACAAGAGAACATTTGTTTCGGAGGTAATGATAAATGATTAATAACGTGACATTAGTTGGACGTCTAACAAAGGATGTGGAGCTTCGCTTTACTCCGTCAGGTAAAGGGGTAGCTACTGGAACGATAGCAGTAAACAGAAGTTTTAAAAATGCCAACGGAGAGCAAGAAACTGATTTTATAAATATTGTCATCTGGGGTCGTGCTGCCGAAAACACTGCAAATTTCACAAAGAAAGGTTCTCAAATTGGGTTAACAGGAAGAATCCAAACGAGGTCATATGACACTGACAACGGAAGAAGATACGTGACAGAAGTGGTTGCGGAATCCGTTCAGTTTTTGGAACCGAAGAATGGTCAACAACAAAACAATAAAAATAATCATTCTGCCGGCCCATTTGCTAGTGGTGGAAATATAGATATCGATGATTCAGATCTTCCCTTCTAAAGGTGAGCAATATGTACTTTGAGGATGCAACCAAACAACAACTATTACAAATGGAAGGAGAAAGAAACATGAATCTAAGTAAACTCTTTGAAACTCAAAAGATATTCAGAAACCGAATCAAATACGAAGGTGAAGATAGATTTGAAAAGCTAATCCTTGCTCTAATGGTGGAGCTGGGAGAATGTGCGAATGAATGGCGAGGGTTTAAGTTTTGGAGTAAGAACCAAGAGCCGAGAACAAAGGTTCAAGACCCTCATGCATATCCAATAGTTAATAAAAACCCACTTCTGGAAGAGTATGTGGACGGGCTCCATTTTATTCTTGAATTAGGGCTCGAGTATGAATTAAACGATTTTAAATACGCTGTATTTATTTGTGACAGTGTAGAAAAACAATTTATTTACTTATACAGAGCTACAACGGATTTGTTTGCTCAGGATAGATTAGATCGTTCGTTGCATAATTACAGAAATTTAATTCAATTGTACTTTGGTTTGGGCGAAATGCTCGGCTTTACTTGGGAAGAAATCGAACAAGCCTATTACGAAAAGAACAAGGTGAATCATCATAGACAGGACGTGGGTTACTGATGAATAAAGAAGAATTAATCACTGTTATCTTGTTATGGACAAGATTTAGCGAAGAGTATTTAAGGGGATTGAGCAAGAAAGAACTAGAGAAAATTTATCAGGAGCGTGTGGAACGTGGGTAAAATCGCTTCAAGAAAAGTAGTTATTGACAATATCGAGTTTGATAGTTTAACAGAAGCAGAATTCTATATGTATTTAAAAAATCGTAATGATGTCGAAGCGATTTATCTACAACCTCAGTTCACCCTATTAGAACCATTTGAAATTAGTTGTGGCCGTTGTTACATGGGAAAAGTTAAATCTCCAAAAACAGGAAAAATGATTAAGTGTAAAACTTGTGGAGGAACCGGTGTAAGAACACGCCAAGCATGGACATATAAGGCTGATTTTGAAGTATGGTATAAGGATGGGGAAATTGCTGTAATTGATGTAAAAGGATTTGCTAATGAACGATTCCCTTTAGTTCGAAAAATGTTCGAAAATAAATTCAAACATGAATTACTGGTTGTAAAAAAAACCAAAACAGGGTGGAAATATGTTTAAGGAGCTGGTAAAGGATGGCTCAAAAGAAGGATTGGACTGAAGAATATCTTGTAGAACTGGTTAAGTATAACAGCATGTTAAAAGAGATACCCTTAGAAAGTCGTATCCAACGAATTGAAGTATTATCCAAGCAATTGGTTTTAATCGGGAAGTTAGCAGCTGAGTTTTCAGAACGGTACAAAAAAATATACGCTACTCGCAAAAGAGTATATGCAGAAGCTGAGATAGCGGCACCTAAAAATAAACAAGCTCATGCGGAGTTAGCAGTAACAGAACTAAGGGAAGAAGAAGCACAAGCTTACGGAAATATGAAACGGTGGAGCAATGCTTTCGAAAGCACGAAAGAAGAAATTAACGCATTAAAGTACAAAGTTAAAATTGATATAGAGGATGGTTCGTCAAGGAGGGGTAGTTAGTGACGACGGCAGTTAAATTAAAAAAAGCAACCTTCAAACACATAGAATCAGAACTATACAGTTATCACGACACCTTAAGAGAAATCGAAGAACTAAGAAAAAACATCATGTTCACGAGGGAAAATGATGATGAGAATATTGGTGGTGGAAGAAGTTCTTTTGTTTCTTCTCCTACAGAACGGACGGCTACAAGACTTGTCACTCATAAAAAATTGAATCGTCTTGAAGAGGTAGCGAATGCGATTCAAAAAGTTTACACAGGATTGCCGGAGGATTATCAAAAGTTAGTTAGATTGAAATACTGGACAAGGCCGCAATTAAAAACATGGGAGGGGATAGCAAAAGAAATCCCAGTGAGCAGAAGAACAGCTTTTAACATGAGGGATGAAATAATTAATTTGATTGGTGAAGTTTTGGGATGGAGATGAAACGTTGCACTATTATTGCACTTTTGGGCTAATTTACCATGATATTATGATAGTGTAAGGAAAATGGTTAGCGGAAACTAACCTATCGAATTATTGGTAGTAAGATGTAGTTCAGAGGAAGGCGGTACTCTCAAAAGAGGGTGTCGCCTTTTTACATAGTCGCTTGTTCTTGTAGGATAGGGGGTATCCCTGTCGGTCAGTACGTTCCACGTATTGCCTTAAAGCAAGAGGGGGCGACTTTTTATATTGGAGTACCTGAAAAGGTGGGAAATCAATCGACATTTGTTGCCAAAGTGGGGGGCAGTCGATTAAAAAGGATGTGATTAAATGGAGCTTCATCAAAAATGGACTGATGGAGAACATAAAACGCTTTTAGAATTAAAAGAAAAAGGCAAAACATCACAAGAAATCGCAAACGAGTTAACAAATAAATATAACTTATTATTTACTGCACCGGCAGTGAGAGGGCGGCTGGGAAGAGTTAAAAACAAAATCGAATATGCTGACAGAAAAAATGTAGGCAACACGATAGAAGAATATATAGAACATCTCATCAAACACCAGGAGGAACTACAGCGATTTGACGACAGGCAAACATCAGTCACGTTAGATATTAAAGATGACAAGCCGATAGGAATCGTGTTTACAGGTGATTGGCATGTAGGAGGACTCTACACAGCCCATAAGGACATGCTAGAGGACTTTAAAGTGATGAGTGAAACAGATGGACTTTATAACATCACAATGGGTGACTATGCAGACAACTACAATTCAGGCAGTCATAAAGGTGGTATGTTTGAACAGATTGAGAATCCAGATGTACAAAAAGATTTAATTGAGTACATGTTTAAAAACTTTCTAGGAGAAAGCAACCTTGCGGTATTAAAAGGGAATCATGATCAATGGGAAGTTAGGGAAACATCAGAGGACTTTGTAAAACATCTAGCTCGACTCATTGAATCTCCTTATCTATGGTATGGTGGAGAAATCAATTTAAGGTTAGGCAACCAAGTATATAAAATTATTGCGCGGCACACGTACTTAGGCAATAGCGCATTAAATACGACGAATAGCCAAAGAAGGTTATTTGATGAGACTCAAGGTGATGTAATTGCGCTAGGGCATCTGCATTACAATGAGGTTCATAGCAAGTCAAAGGCGGGGAAAGACACCGTATGGATTCGCACAGGAACGTACAAAAGGACTGACGACTATACTCAGTGGGTGATAGGCGGTAGTGGCAAAGGCGATATTCGTCAGCCGATGGTTATATTATTCCCAAAAGAGAAGAAGATATTAGATTTTAGAGACATGTATGATGGCATTAAGTATTTGAGATTGCTGAGAGAACATAAAGAAAGTGCATTAGCATGAATACAAGAATAAGCAAAATTAAATCTTTAGACATTATAAATAGATGGTCTGCTGCTGAAATGGAATATAAAAAGTGTATAAAAGCAAATAAGAAAGCGATTAGGCGGCAACGCAGGACATTAGAGAAACAGATGCTTAGGCAGGAGGTAGGTGATATGTAGTGAAACTCACTGAAAAGCAAAAGAGATTCGCAGATTATTATATAGAGAGTGGTAATGCTACTGATGCTTATTTGAAGGCTGGATATAGCGTAAAGAGTGCTGATGTGGCGAAGGTGAACGCTAGCCGGCTGCTAACGAATGCTAACGTCAAAACATACATTGATGAACGAATAGCCGAAAAGGATAATAAGCGTATAGCTAAACAGGATGAAGTGTTAGAATTCCTCACTAATGTACTTAGGGGAGAAGTGCAAGAACAATTTCCTTTAGGTTTGGGCATGGGTGAGCAAAAGCTTGTCAAGAAAGAATTGGATGGTAAGGATAGGATTAAAGCTGCCGAACTATTAGGAAAACGATATGCTATGTGGACAGATAAGCAGCAAGTAGATGGAAATATCGGTGTTACAATAGTAGATGATATAGATGACTAGGTTATCTAAAATAATCGCTCCTTCATTCAAAGGAGTTCATCTCGATTTAAAAAGAGAAGGTCATACACATTATTGGTTAAGTGGTGGTCGCGGGAGTACAAAATCATCATTTATCGCAATCGAATTGATTATTGGTATTATGAAAGACCCAAACGCTAATGCGGTTGTCTTGCGTAAAGTCAAAGATACATTAAAAGAATCAGTCTTTGACCAATTAGTTTGGGCTATTGATTTATTAGGGGTTGAACAATATTGGCACATTCCTGATGCAAAGCTAGTTATAACTTATATTCCTACTGGCCAACAGATACGTTTTCGTGGAGCCGATAAGCCAAAGAAGATAAAGTCCATGAAGTTTGCTCGTGGATATTGTAAATATATATGGTACGAAGAATTAGACGAATTTACCGGCATGGAAGAGGTTCGGATGATAAACCAATCTCTTATGCGTGGCGGAAAGAAATTCGTCGTTTTTTATTCCTATAACCCTCCACAATCCTCTAATAACTGGGTGAACACTGAGAAGTTGTTAACCCGCGAGGATAGATTAGTACATCATAGCAATTACCTTACAGTTCCAAAAGAATGGTTAGGCGAACAATTCATCGTAGAAGCTGAACATTTAAAAGAAACCAAACCAAAAGCTTATGAACATGAATATTTAGGTGAAGTTACTGGCACAGGTGGAGAGGTCTTTGACAATGTTAAAATTAGACGGATTACCGATGAAGAAATAAAAGAGTTCTACAATATCAAACGTGGGATTGACTATGGGTATGCTACAGACCCGTTTTCTTATATTGTGGGGCATTTTGACCGAAAGAAGAGAAGGCTTTATCTCTTTCATGAGTATTATAAGGTTCGTTTATCCAATCGTGAAGCTTATGAACATATCAAAGAAGAAAACACTGATAATGACATGATTAAAGCTGAAAGTGCAGAACCAAAAAGTAACCATGAGTTACGACAATATGGATTAAAGATTACACCAGTTAAAAAAGGTCCTGACTCTATCAAATATGGCATTAAATTTCTTCAAAGCTTAGAAACTATCATAATTGATGATACACGTTGCCCAGAGACCGCAAGAGAGTTTCTTCAATATGAATTAGAAAAGGATGCTAATGGCAACTTCAAAGCGGATTATCCTGATAAAAACAATCACTCGATTGATGCGACTAGGTATTCACTAAATGATGAGATTATGAAATTCAAAGAAGAACAACAGAAGAAATCTGACCCAGACAATCCAACACCGCAAGAAAAACATACTAAAGCAGTAAGGCAGATGACAGGCGGTACACCACAAGTAAGTGCATTTACAGATTGGTAGGTGATTATATGCAATTTTTTTTAGGACTACTTACAGCAGTAGTCTTTTTTGTGTTGTTATCTGGTGCTGTGTATATCGGATATAGAATCGGAAAAAAGAAACCGAAACCTCAACCGATTGATGAGGATGAACAAAGAAAAGCTAAGCAATTGCAACAGGACTTTATTAAATTGATGAACTACAACGAAGAGATAGCTTTACAACGAAAGAAGGTGAATGAATGAGTGAACGTACAAAAGATTGGGATTTATACGAAGCTGGGAAGAACTACAATAACCGTTTAGAGCCTAATTATTATGATACGGTTGATGCAAACTTAGCGTTCTTTCAAGGCGACCAATGGCGTAACTTGAAAACCGATAAGATGCCGAAACCAGTATTCAACATCATTAAACGGATTATTACATTCCAAGTTGCTTCGTTAACATCTTCTAAAATAAAGATAATGTTTGAGCCATTATTATATTCGGAACAACCAGTCAAACCCCCAGAACAAAATATTGACCCAATGATGGGAGGTATGCAGCAGCCAATTGACCCACTGTCACAAGTGAAACCGAGTGAGATTGCTAATGCACAGGTACAGAATCTTTTTGAAAAATTCAAAATGGATTTTAAGATAAAAGAAGCGTTATTTGATGCTGCTATTACAGCAGATGCATGCGCGCATTTTTATTTTGATGTATCTAAGCAACCATATGGAACTATGCATGAAGCAAAAGGCGAAATTTGTATGGAGTTAGTTGATGGTACAAATGTATTCTTTGGTAACGCAAATAATCCAAGAGTTGATGCACAACCGTATATTATCATTAGCGGCCGTGACATGGTGGATAATCTGAAAGAAGAAGCAAAACGTTATAAACAGAAAGAGCAAGACCTTAAGAACATCACAGAGGATTACAACTACGAGTATCAATCTGGCGACAGTGGAAAAATCGAAGTTGAAGCGGATGATTATGGTAAAGCTCTTTACATTATTGTGTACCGTAAGAAAAAGGTAAAGCGCAAGAAGCTGGACGAGTTTGGAGAACCGATGCTCGATGAAGAAGGTCGAGAAATCACAGAAGAAGTTGAAACCATCACAGCTACTAAGAGTGTGGAGAATGCTTATATTTACAAGGATATTGACACAGGGTTATCTCATTACCCAGTGGCATGGATGAATTGGGAGAAACAAAAGAATCAATATCATGGCAGAGCTTTGTGTACGGGTATCTTACCTAATCAAATTTTCATCAATCGCATGTTTGCAATGGTTATGTATCATTTGATGATGACGGCTTTTCCAAAGGCAGTATACAACGCAGACATAATTGAGACATGGAACAATGAAATTGGTGCTGCTATTCCATTACACGGAATGGATCCAACAAGTAATATAAAAAATATTGCGGGTTATCTCGAACCTGGTAATATGTCGAATCAGATTGTGCAAGCAATAGAATTGGCAATGGCATACACAAAAGAGACGTTAGGAGTTTCGGATGCGGCTCTAGGACAAATTGACCCTAAAAATACATCAGCTATCATTGCTGTACAGAAATCAAGTGCTATTCCATTGGAGAACCCTAAATCTAATCTATATGAATGGATAGAAGATATAGGGAAAATTTTGTTTGATATGATGGGAACTTATTATGGCCAACGTCCCATTTCGATGGAAATAAACGGAGAAAAGCGGGTTGTTGAGTTTGATTTTAGTCAGTTTAAAAATATGTGGTATGACGTTAGAGCGGATGTAGGGGAGTCTTCCTACTGGTCTGAAATTGCATCTATCCAGACTCTTGATAACCTGCTTAATAATGGTCATTTAGATATTATCAACTATTTAGAACGAGTACCAGTTGAGTACATTCCACAAAAAGAAGAATTGATTGCGGATATTAGAGAGAAAATGCAAATGGCGGAACAACAAGCTAATGACCCAGCAAATTTAATCGCTCAACTGCCGCCTGAAGAACAGCAAGCCTTTATGAGCGCTCCACCTGAAATCCAACAACAAATATTAGCACAAGTACAGCAACCACAGGCGCCTATGATGTAGGTGTTTTTATTTTGAGGAGGAATTGATAATGAATTTTGGTCAAGCTTTAGAAGCGGTTAAAAATGGTGAAAAGATATTTAGAATAGGTTGGAATGGGAAAGACATGTACGCTGTCTATCAGAAGGGGTATCCAGATGGAATTCCATGTAATAAGCAGACTGCTGAAGCGTGGGGGTTAAAAGAGGGTGATTTATTTAAAGTTCGTCCATATCTCCAACTCAAAACAGCACAAGGTGACCATGCTATGTGGACACCGAGTACAAGCGATATTTTAGCAGAAGATTGGGAAGTTATTAAGTAACAGGCTAGGAATGAGAGTTTCCTAGCCTTTAAAATTATCAGCCTACCATAGCTGAAAGGAGTTAAAAATAATGGAAAATATCGCCAACCATAGCGAAGATTTATTGAAGTTAGACTTACAATTTTTTTCAGAAGATGAAGTGATTTTACCTGATGATTTCGAGGAATCCCCACCACAGGCAGAAGAAACTCAGGAGCAAACGCTTGAAGTAGAAAATAGTGACCAACAGGAAATTAATCCAATGGAGGATATAGAAGAACAGTCACAAGAGGAAATCACAGAGCTTGAGCAGCCGCAAACTTTAAAAATTAAGTTTAATCATGAAGAACAAGAGATTCCAATTGATGAAGCTGTGCCATTGGTCCAGAAGGGTATGAACTATGACAAACTTCAAGAACGTTTGAATCAAATTGAAAGTGACCCTAGATTGTCTTTCGTTGAAGAATTAGCCAAAGAACAAGGGATGAGCCCAGAAGAGTATATCGAATCCTATCGTCAGTGGCAGGAACAAGAAAGGCTCAATCAATTAGTTCAACAGAACATTCCAGAAGAATTGGCTCAAGAAATTTTAGAAAGTCGTAAGTTTAGGGAAACTCAAAAACAGCAGGAACAGCAGAAAAAACAAGAAGAGAAACAGAAGGAAGAAGCGCAGGAATTTTTTGAATACTTTAAACAGGTGAATGATAGGGATTATAACCCTGAAAAAGACCAAATTCCACAAGAAGTATGGCAAATGAACGCACAGGGAGTTCCGTTGAAATTTGCTTACATGCAGCATCACAACAACCAACTGTTATCTCAAATTAAAGTGTTAAAACAAAATAAATCGAATGAAGAAAAAGCACCTATCCAAGGAGTTACGACGCATGGTACTACATCAGTAGAAGCCGAAGATGACTTCTTAAAGGGCTTTAATTCTATTTAGGAGTGATAATCAATGGCAGTAAATTTAGCGAGTAAATATGAGAAAAAAGTAGACGAAAGGTTTAAATTAAAATCTCTCACGGAGTCAGCAGTAAACCGTGATTATGATTGGGCTGGAGTTAATGCGATTAATGTATACTCTATTCCAACTGTAGCAATGAACAACTACACAAAATCAGGTTTAACACGTTATGGTACAGCAGCAGAGTTGGACAACAATGTACAAACATTAACTCTAACTCGTGACCGTGCTTTCACCTTTACTATTGACCGTGCTAATTACCAAGATACTCAAATGGTTATGCAAGCAGGGAAAGCTCTAGCTCGTCAAATTGATGAGGTAATTGTGCCGGAAATTGACACATATCGTCTTGCAACAATGGTGGCTGCGGCAGTAGACAATGGTCATACTGATGCAACAACACCTACAAAGGACAATGCGTATGAGTTGATTTTGAAAGGTACTGAGGCATTGGATGATGATAAAGTACCTCAAGGCGGTCGTTTACTTTATGTAACTCCAGGATTCTTGAATCTTATTAAGTTAAACCCTGATTTTATTAAGTCCACTGAAATCGCGCAAAAAATGTTGATTAATGGACAAGTTGGTGAGATTGATAATTTAAAAGTTATTAAGGTACCGACATCTTATATGCCAGCGAATACACCGTTTTTAATTACTCATCCAGTTGCAACTGTAGCGGCAAATAAACTAGAAGATTACAAAACACACGATAACCCACCAGGTATCAATGGATGGTTAGTGGAAGGTCGTAAGCGTTACGATGCATTTGTATTAGACAATAAGGTTAATGCTTTATATGCACAACAAACAGCATCTGGTAGCTAAGGAGGGGTATGAATGATTACATTTAAAACAAAAGATGGAAAATATAAATTAGTGGCTCGTGATGAAATACAAGCTGCGGCATTTATAAAACAAGGTCTAATTCCTGCAACTAAAGAAGATTCAGCAAAGCTGCAAAAAAAATAATGTTTCAAGGGTAGGAGAACCTACCCTTTTTTATTTGTAAATGAGAGTAGGTGATGTAATGGCAGTAACTGCAAGACAGGTTTATGACTTGGCACTGGTACACATTGATGAGGTAATGGATTCGGGTAAAATCGCACCACGTCAACCAAAATATTATGAAGCACGCGCAAAATCTTTAATAACTGTTTTACAAACTGAATTATTACCACAAGGAACTGAACCTGTCATAATCACTGACTTAAATCAAGAAATATCTCTGCCGGACAGAGTAGCGTTATTAGTCTTGCCTTATGGTTTGGCAGCTCACTTGTTAATGGTGGATGACATGGAAATAGCTTCATTTCTAAATGCACGATATGAAGAACTTAAAAATAAGTTACCATCGAAAATTATGCCCATAGAAGATGTTTATTACACGTTAGGTGGGATGCTGTAATGGCGCAGTTAAAACCAATTCGTAGAGCGCAACCACCATTATTACGGTTTGAACCATTTAAAGGGCTTAACACAAGTGATACTCCAACTCAAATAAACCCATCACAATCACCTGACATGCTCAACATGATAATTGGGTTAGATGGTTCTATCCAAAAAAGAACAGGGTTTGAACGAGTTTTCGCGGAGTCGTTGGGCGATGGTCCGATTAATGGGATTTTCGAATATAAGAAAGTTAATGGAGATACATTTTTTCTGTTGGTGCATAATACAAAACTTTACAAAATAGATGAAGAACCTGTTGAGATTTATGAAGGGTTGGCAAAACAACGAGTTAACTTCTTTGTTATGAATGATAAGTGTTATCTAATGGACGGAGTGCATTATCTTGTTTTTGATGGAGAAGAAGTTAAGGAAGTAGAAGCTTATATACCAACAATAGCAATAAGTAAAGATCCTTCTGGCGGAGGTTTCTCTTATGAAGATTTTAATTTGCTGGGTAGTGGTTTTAAAGATTCCTTTTCTGCTGATGGTACCGCAAGAGAGTATGTGTTATCGCTAAGAGATTTAGATGACACAGAAGTTAAAGCTACTGTAAATGGCATTGATAAAATTGAAATCACAGACTTTACTGTAGACCGCATAACAGGAAAAGTTACATTTAAAACAGCGCCTGAGAAAGGGACCAATAATGTCATCATTACAGCATATAAGACATTTGATGTTGAAATGAAGGACTTTTTTAATGGGGATGGTAAGAAAAAAGAGTTCCAACTATCTCGGAAAGAATTAGATGAAGAGCCTGTCACAGCATCATGGGATAAGGGTGTTAATTTTAATAAAGTAGAAGGAACAGATTTCACAGTAGACCGAGAAAAAGGCACAGTAACTTTTAACACAGCTCCACCATCAGGGACTGACAACGTTGTGATTAAATCTTTCAAAAAAACGGGGAATTTTAAAAATCGAATATTACAATGTCGATTTCATGTGTTTTTTGGCGGTGCAAATGATACTAGGGTGTTTGTTAGCGGAAATAAAGAAATGCCTGAATATGTATGGGCAAGTGGATTATATGATCCAACATATTTCGAAGAGAATCGTTTCTACAAATTCCCTGATACGGTTAAGGGATTCGCAAAACAATATGACTATTTAGTTGTTGAGAGAGAAAGAGGGAAACATCAAATATCATTTGAATTGAATAATGGAGTATCTAGTTTCCCGTCAAGACCAATTAATGACCAAGTAGGTACTTTATCCCCAAACAGCATTCAAATAATTGAAAATAATCCAGTTTCGTTAACAAAAAACGGGGTGTATCGTTTACTAGCATCAAATGTAAGAGATGAAAGAAATGTTCAACACATTTCGGAGAATATAGACCGTATGTTACTCAAAGAACCTAATCTTGAAGAGGCTATATCAATTGAATATGACCAAAAGTATTGGTTAGGTATTAATGGGAATGTTTATATATTCGATTACATGGTTGGTGAATGGTATGTGTTTGACAATATTCATGCATCTTACTTTTTTGAAAAAGATAGAGAACTATATTTTGGCAGCTCGAAAAAAGGGCTTTTATATAAATTTAAAAGTGTAAATGATGTTTTTCCATATAATGACGACGGTCATTTTATAAATTCTTACTGGAAGTCTGCGAAAGTAAATTTTAACATGGCAGAAATGAATAAATTAGTACAAAAATTGTTCGTAACAATGGAGCCAATGCGCCATACTTCATGTAATTTTTATTATGTGAGTGACATGGTGAGTTTTCCACGAAATAAAAGCAATTTACCTGATTACGCAAACTTCAACTATGGGAAATCGCTGTACAATGATAAAATTTTCGACGCAAAAACAGAGTTTATAGACAGCGCTCGGAATGAATGGTTCGATTATGAAACAATTGACTATTCATTATGGACATACAATACGTCTGAAGAACCCGACGTCATTATGATGAAGGTAAAAGCGAAGAAAATTGCTTATTATCAGTTAGTCATTCAAAACACTAGGAAAGATGAAGGGTTAAAAATAGACAGCATGACATTAAAATTCATTTATCAAAACTATAGAAAGTAGGTGGGATAATGCCTTTTCCACAAATGCAGGGTTTTACTTTTAACCATAGCGATCAACAAGACGCGCTCTACACAGAGTATACAGCACAGCAAATAAAGGCATTGTTTGACAGTCGTGGAGATGAATTACGTACTGCGCTGAATTTGCTAATTAATGCATTAAACTCAACTCAAGGGGCAGGAAATATTGGTACTACATCTATTCAAGATATTGATGGAGAAACCATTCAAGAAATGCTCAAGAGTATTCGTGACAAATTAAAATCTAAGATTAATGGTTCTAGTGGTGCTGATTTCGTTAACGCTACATTAATTGAAGGACTTCAAGGAGAAACCGTTCAAGCTATTTTAGAATCACTTAAAACCTATGTCGATAATAAAAGAGCTATCAATATACACGCTGACCCAATCGCTGTTGGTTCGGGTAATACAGTCCAAGCACAATTAGCTTGGTTACTATCTCAAATCGCTGTAGCAGCTACAGGAAATATTCCAGATGGTTCAATTACAGAAACAAAACTTGCTCAAGCAGTAGTTGATAAAATAAATAAAGCATTATCTAATGTTGGTGTATTGACTACTTTACTAACAAACGACAAATCAAGTGCTGTTAATGCTATCAACGAATTAAAAGTAGTTTTAGATGACAAACAGGATGCTCTTCCACCTGAAAATAGACGAACAATAACATTTGGCACAGATGACCCTATAGGCGGAAATGATGGAGATATTTACTTTCAGTATGAATAGGTGATGAAATGACTAAGAAAACATGGGTTAATGTCAATGGTACGTTTAGAAATGTTAAGTCTGTTTGGGTGAAGATTAATGACATTTGGAAAAAATGTGTACCTAAAGGAAAAGTTGATGGCATTTGGAAAGAATTCATTATTTATATGAAGAAGCTATATACAGATGGAGTAGAGGAAGTACCGTTTGAAGGGATTGGGACAGGTTCTATAACAAAGTATAGTGACCGAATGTTTATCATTGCCAGTGGTGGTGTTCAAACGAGAGAACGAGTTGTTACTGTAGATATGATTGACATTACTGCGTTTAATAAATTATTTATCGAGTGGTCTTTCAATAGAAAAATCGGTGCTAATAGCGCGAGATTTGGCGCAGTATTACAAAAATCAGGGTATGGTGGTAATATTTTTTACAATTCCAGTCAATCTTTTTCAAAGAAAATTGATTTTGTAGACATAAGCCAATTAAGTGGTGAGTTTTATTTATATGCTGAAGTATTTCAAGGCAATGCTGATTTTTCCGGACCTGAAGTAAATGTTTATAAAATGTGGTTAGAATAGAGGTGGTTGCTAAATGTTTTTAGAATATGAAGTTAATACTAGACAAGTGGTAGAAATTCATGAAAATATTCCAGAATTGAAACAAGGTTACGATTATGCAATAACTTCTGAATTTGAAATAGGCGATGAGTTTGAAAAAACAATTTGGATTAATATAGTTGATGAAAATAAAAATTTGTTATCCTATTCAGCTATACGTAATAATCCAAATGCTAAACGGCTTTTAGAGGAAAATGCTTTATTGAAAGCGCAAAATACTGAATTGATGCTAGCTGTAGCAGAACTAGGCGAAACAAGTGAAAAAAGTATAATTGAAACACAACTAGCTATAGCAGAATTAGCAAAAATAATTACAGGCGAGGATGATATTAATGGCTAAAGTCTATTGTAATTTAATCAAATTGGGATTATGGCAAATTGATAATGTTCCGATACTATGGAGAATTGAAACACAGGAATTATTGAACACAACACCTTAAGGTGTATTTTTTATGACCTAAAGAGGGTGAAGTATAATGACAACTACACATATGGATAATATTCAAAATATGAGACAAGACAAAAACTTTTTGAATTCTGAATATCAAAGGGCGCAAAATGTCATCACAGATAGAAAAAATCAAGGTTTAGACATTAGTGCACAACAGCGCTATTTAAATACAATTAATCAAATCAATAAAGCTAATTATGGTGGAACTGGATTAACTAGTCAACACTCAAATAACAATACACAACCTTCTTATCAGAATAACAACAAAATGAATTATCAACAACATTATAGTCAACCAGTTATTAAAAAGGAAGGGCAGCTATATGGAAATGCTAATATGAATTTTAATAAGTGGAATGACTTAAACGATGTTATGAGTCAATTGTATAAGGTTGGTGCAAATTTAAGTGGATACTCAATGAATCAAAATATAAATGGTTCACAAGTAAGTGATTTATATAGTTACTTTCAATCATTGCATAACAGAGCAAAAGAACTAGGTTTTCAAGGTGAAGTACAGCCGGGTTTAATGACAGGAAGTCATAGCGACCCGAATTTTGTTAGCTCATATGACAGAGGGTTTGGGTATATGACTAACAACCCTCAATACCAATCTACTCAGTTAAATAATAATTTTAATTATTATAAAACCCAAGAATTAAAGAAGAGAAACCCATACGAGCAACAATTTTCACCACAAATTCAACAATTACGAGAAATTATGGCTGCTAATGGACTATTTAACTCGTACAGGTAAAGAGGTGATAATATGACAAGCACACATATGGATACAATAACAAAACTTCGGCAAGATAGAGGATTTTTGAATTCTGAATATCAAAGGGCGCAAAACGTATTAGCTGAAAGAGAGAAGCAGGGTTTGGACTTAAGCGCTCAACAAAAATATCTAAATACAATCAATCAAATCAACAAGGCAAATTATGGCGGTTACGGAATTGCACAACAACCTTTTAATCCGGATTACTTAAATCAGTTTAAAGACCAAATCAATAACATGTATGACCAACAAAAAAAATCGCAATTAGAGCAATTGCAAGCACAGCGAGATAAAGCAATTGGTGAAATCAACCAACAGAAGTCACAAGTAGCTCCGCAATATCAGCAAATGAGGAATCAAACCGATGCTAATAATATGCAAAATATTCAAAGATTACGTGAAGTTATGGCAAGTGCTGGGCTTAATGCTACTGGTGAAAATGTAACAGCACAAGTAGCGCAAAATAATCAACGTTTATCAAATATAAATGCATTGAATATTCAAGAGCAACAAACGATTGATGATTTAAATCGCAGGATAGCTGATATAAATAATCCGTCAGAGTTAAATGCATTAATCTCAGCACTCGAAGCTGAGAGAGCGAGGTCATTGTTAGATTTTGGATTAAGAGCAGATGAAATTGGCTATAGCCGTAATCGAGATGCTCTAATGGATCAACGTTATCAAAATGAACGGTCTTACCAGATTGGTAGGGATGCAGTTTCAGATAAGCGTTATGACCAAGAATGGGCATACAGGAAAGAACAAGACGCTGCAGAAAAAGCATGGAGAGAATATGTCTTTAATAATATGTCTGCATCAGAAAAAGCGCAGCTTGAATGGGCGAAGAAGCAATACGGAGAAGATATGGCTTGGAGAATGTACGAGCTTAACTATCAAGGTGAGTTGAATAAATCTCTTGCTCAAGCTCAATTAAATGCATACACGGGTTTTAATCAAGCTCAGGGAGGGGGTGGTTACTCGAATAATTACAAAACCCAACAGCAATCAAGTAAAAGTTCGACATTCCCAACTTTCCAAAAACATATGCAGCAAGCTGTTCAAATGGGAGTTCCGTCTTCGTGGGTTCCTGCTCTCACTGAATTGGTTGGTCGTGAATCGTCATGGAATCCTAATGCGAAGAATCCTAAATCCACTGCTCATGGATACGGTCAGTTCTTGAAATCGACACGAGCTAACTATGAAAAGAAAACAGGCTTAAGTTATTCTAATCCTGTTCATCAGTTGGTAATGATGGCTCAATACGTTAAAGATAGATACGGTACTCCTGAGAAAGCTCTTGCCTTCTGGGATAAAAATAAGTGGTATTAAGGCGGTGTGATAATGTCCTTAGATGAAAAACGTTACAAACAATTATTCGAGCAACGTTTCGGGTCCGGCTCTTTTGATGCCGGACTTTCTCGTGCTCGTGAAATTGGACAATTACAAGCACAAGCTGAAATTGCAAAACAACAATACAATCAAAGAATCAAGGAATCTAATAAAAAAAGTCATGAAGATGCTTTAGGGTTGTTCGAAGGTTCAGTATATAATCAAAATGCAGAACACGAACTTGAAGAAATGATTAAGAACCCGAAGAAAAATGGAGCTGCTCGAAACGCAGAAGCTATTCGTAATGACCCATCTTTGCAAGAAGCGATTAAAAGACGTGGAGTTTCTGTAAATGAGTTTATTGATGCTATGTATAATGCGGCAAGTGGTGGCCAATTTCGCTCAGAACGCCAATTTAAGGGGTTTAATGCAGAACTAAAAAAGAAAAATTCAGCAGCGAAGAAAAAAACTGAGGAAAAGGATATTCTTAAAAAATACAACATTGATATATCTGGCCAATCATCCAAACCGAAAGAAAAGAAGGATAATAAACTTCTTGCTGATATATTTACACCTTTAAAGCAATTCGGCAAAGGGATTAAGAATGTATTTGATGGTGATAAAAATACAAAGTTTTCTGATGCTTTTGCCGAATTAGTTGACATAGGCATGAAAACAGAACGTAGTCCTATCACCAAAGAAATAACAAGAGGACTGACTCGTACTGCGAACACAGGTACATTAGGAGCTTTAGACCAAATTTTTAAGGCTACTAATGAAGGAGAACGAGCTAGCCAGTTTGAAAATGATAATCGAAGCACTGCTGGGAAAGTCGCTGATTTTGGTTATGATGCGTTAGGTTATTTAATTCCTGGTATGGGGGCTTATGGTGCGTTGAATGCAACTAGAGCAGGAAAAGGACTAACTCAATTTGGAAATCAAGGTATTAAACAACGTATAGGCAGTGAAGCAGCAAAAGGAGCTATCACAGGCGCAGGATTAGCAGGCGGCGAAGTGGCTGTGCGAGAAGGTTTAAATCCAGAAGACTATACAGCAAGAGACAATCTTTTGCACTTAGGTATTGGTGCAGGAGCGGGGGCTATTGCTGACCCTGCTTTATTTGGGTTAGGTCGATTAGCACAAGGTGGTTTGAGCAGATTTGCAAAAGGTGATGTTCCTGCATTTAGTGGTAATGCAAGTCAAAGTGTAGTTGATAGCTTGCCATCATCAAGCACTGGAAGGTTAAATGGTCAGTCAAATGAATTGTTTGAAAGGTTATCAAATGTTCGCAGACCAGAGAATCCTAATCCTTTGCGTGAGTTTGAACAAGTAAGAGCGCAAGATCCATTACGTGCAGGAAGGGATTTTGAACCGATTGGAGCAACACCTGCAGGAAACAACAGATTGGTTCGAGTGCCGGAAATAGACAGAACTCCTATTGATATTCCTAATCCGAAAGAAATTGTAAAACGTCAGATAAATGTTGATGGAAAAAGAGAAAAATCCAAATGGTCATTTGATAAATTCATGACTGCTGTAGTAGATGATTTAAGACCATTGGATAAAGCAACTAGACAATTAGGCGGCAAAGACCTTAATTTTGAAAACAACCCTTATACACAAGCTCGTTTAGCTCGTGGTGTAGCAGGAAAAGCCGAGACATACTTAAGGGGTGGAGTATACAACGAACAAGGTCAAAAAATTGGGAAATCGCTTGAGGAAATCATCAAACCAATTGAAAATAAACTGGACGATTTTCTTGCATATTCTACTTCCAAACGTGCTTTGGATTATGATGATAAAAGTTTAATCGCAGGAATTAAGCCGAAGGATATTGATGGTATGAGCGACCGTCAACTAGCAGATGCGACTATCCGTCAAATCGAAGCTGAATCACCTGAAATGAAAGCCGTACATGATGAATTAGTAGCATATAACAACCGTTTAATGGATGACCTAGTTGATGCGGGAGTATTAGACGAAGCGACTGTTCTCAGATTAAGAGAAGAAAACCCTAACTATATTCCGATGTTTCGTGTTCAAGAACCAAAAGCAAGAGGGTTTGAACCGTTAACTAATCCTAAACGTACCTATGCTAATTTAGGTGAGCCAATCAAAAAGCGTACTGGTTCAGAAAAAGAAATCATCAACCCTATAGAAAGTATTATTAAAAATACTTACCTTACTCTTAATATGGCTGAACGTAATCGTGTAGGACAATCATTACTTGAACTAATCGAAAATGCAGGAGAAAACGGTTGGGGAAGAGTAGTAAAACAAGAAAAAGGGTTATCAGTTGATGAAGTAGGCAAGGTATTAGATGAAGCAAATGCGCAGCTTAATGATGGCACATCAGATGCTGTTGATAATCTATTCAAAGGCAAAGGGAACAAAGTGTATGTGTATAAAGATGGTCAAAAAGTTGAAATGGAATTACAAGAAGACTTATACAAGGCTATGCTTGCTCTTGACGCACAAAAGCAAAACTTCTTTATAAAAATGTTAGGAGTTCCTACCCGCATGTTGCGAACAGGTGCAGTGTTATCACCTGACTTCGGACCAGTCAACATATTCCGTGACCAATTCTCAGCATACGTCAACTCAAAGTATGGTTTTAAGCCTTTTGTTGATATGTTTAGTGGATTAGCCAATGTATTGAAAAAAGATGATGTGTACTGGTCTTGGAAAAATGCAGGGGGCGCAAATTCAGTACTTTCCACTTTGGATAGAGAATATTTGCAGCAGGACCTTCGTAGAATGGTAAAACAATCATTATGGGATAACGTTAAGGATAATGCAAAGAACCCATTAAGAACCATGTTAGAGCCTTTACGAAAAGTATCTGAAATCACAGAAGAAGCCACTCGATTAGGAGAATTTAAAAAAGGTCTTAAAAAAGGTGCAACACCAAAAGAAGCAGCTTATGCATCACGTGACCTTATTGATTTTAATCGTGCTGGAACTCACGGAAGACAGTATAATCAAGTTACAGCTTTCTTTAATGCTGCAGTTCAATCTATTGATAAACTTGCAAGAACATTTAAAGAAAATCCGAAAGGTGCTACTGTAAGAGCTTTAACAGGAATTACTCTTCCTTCTGTCGTCGCTTACATGTATAATCATGATAAGGAATGGTATAAGGAAATACCACAACGAGAAAGAGATTTATTTTGGCACTTTGAAATTGATGATCAGATTTACAAGCTACCCAAGCCATTCGAAGCAGGAGTATTATTCGGCACAGTAGCAGAACGTGTTTTAGATGCATTAAAAACAGAAGATCCAGAAGCTTTTAAAGGACTAGGAGATGCGCTTTTTGATGCTTTTACACCTTCGTGGATTCCAACAGCCATCACTCCATGGATTGAAACCTATGCGAATCGTAGCACATATTTTGATTCTCCTATTGTACCAAGGCGAGAACAGGATTTATTGCCAGAAGACCAATATGGACCATATCAAAGTGAATTATCCAAAGCCTTTGGGAAACTGACAAAAACATCACCACGTAAAGCAGAACATGTATTTAAAGGCTACACTGGTGGTCTAGGAAAATACTTCTTGATGGGTACAGATGGAATTGCAAAAGCAGCAGGAAAAGATATGCCAGAATTGCCGGATAGAGGTATGGCAGATATGCCAATTTTGAACCGTTTTGTTGTTAAAAATCTTGAAGGTAGTAATCAAAGTGTTGATGATTTTTATAGTCGCATGGACCAACTAAGGCGTGAAAATCTATCTGCTAAGAAAAATAATCCTGACCACGAAAATTCAGAGGTTTACAAGGATATTAACAAAATCAGTAGAGAAATAAGTCAACTTCAAGCTGAAAAACGTGCGATTATCGAGTCAAAAGAAATGGATGGTAAAGAAAAAACTCGTATTATTCAGCAAATTGATAAAGCTATTACGCAACTTGCAAGGATTGGAAATCAGATTCAATGAGGTGATTAATCTGAAAAAGGGTGTTCGTTCGTTTTTGTTAACAATCGGAGGATTAGCACTAGGGTTAATTTTTTACTTGCTTTATGTGCATGTAATTTCATTATTTGCTTATCCAGTTTCGATTGTATACGCGGCATTCATCATACTTGTGTTAGGAGGGTTCATAATCGTCCTATTTTCTAACCTAAAGGATTTTGTCATAAGTATGTTTAAAGACAACAAAGAAGTAGATGAAAAAGGATTTAAAAAACATTTTTAGAGGACTCTTAATGGGTCCTCTTTTATATTTGGGAGGAATATTACAATGAATTATGGTTTTGATATTACACATATTGTAGGTAACTTTTGGTACTTTGTTATTGGACTAATTGTATTTGACGTTCTAACAGGATTATTGGCAGCGGCGCGAGAAAGAGAACTAAATAGTTCTGTTAATTACATCGGATTAATTAGAAAAGTGGGTGAGTTAATAGCACTCGCTTTTTTAGTTTTTGTTGACGCTTACTTAGAATCAAAAGGTTATATTATCAAATTAGGTGTAGGATTAATCGCGGCTTACGAAGTCATGAGTATTATTGAAAACTTCAGTCGGATAGGGATAGACTTAAAATTTGTCACAAAGTACTTCGATAAAAGTAAAATCGGAAAAGGTGATAACTAATGGCATATGCGGTTGTAGCAGGTCATAATAGTATTATTCCAGGAGCTGCTGGTAATGGTTACAAAGAGCATGAAGTAGCAAGACAGATTAAAGATAAGGTAATTTTTTATCTAAAGCAATTAGGAGAAAAAGCTTTTGATTGTACAGATAATGTAGGGAGAACAAAAGAACAAGTTTGGAAAAATGCAGTAGCAAATTGTAATAAAGCCATTGGTAAAAACGGATTTATTATTGCGATTCATCTGAATGCCGGCGGTGGAACAGGTACAGAAGTGTTTGACTATAAAGGCAGACAAAAGGATAAATGTCAACGTATCTCTGCAAGATTAGCAAAGGATTTTAGTTGGAACAACCGAGGATGGAAAAATGGTGACTGGATAGGTTTAATTAAAACCACTCAAGCGCCAGTCGTTTATGTGGAAGTGTGTTTCATTGATAACAAGAATGATATGCAAAAATTAATGGCGGATATAGATAAAGCGGCCATAGGGATTGTTGAAGAAATGACAAACAAAAAAGTTTCTCATCCAAAAAAGGAAGAAAAAAAAGCGACCTCCAATCAACCAGGTAAATTTGCATTAGAAGCTTGGGAAAAAGCTCAAACAAAGAAAAGCAAAGATGGAACTTCAATTTTAGACGGAACACGGCCGCAGGAACCAATAACCCGCGAACAGTTTGCTGTTGTGTTAGATAGACTGGGTTTATTGGATTGAAAAACAGCCCTTGCTTAAGCAGGGGCTTGCTGTTTATTGGTCCCACATTCCGTCATTATCTAAATCCCTATCTATACCACCTTTATCATAATCCCATAACCCATCATTATCAATATCCTTGTCTAATGGAGGTATTTTGATTTCTGGGGGTTCGGATGAATTGTTTGTTATCTCTAAATCCGTTAAAGAGGTTTCAAGTCGTTCAATTTGGTATTGTAAATCCTCATTTTCGATAGATAATGAATCGATTTCTGTTTGTAAATTGTCAACAACTTCTTCTAATTCAAACACACGATTTTCCAAGTCAAATGAATCATACTTTTCTCCATTGACTGTGTTTGAACAAGCAGTTAATCCACATAACGCCAATAACAATAGAAAACTATTCCCTTTCATATAACTCATCTACCTTCACCTTTAATAAATCAGCAAGCACAAAGCCTTTATCAATAGGTATTAGACTTTTTCCTGTTTCATAATTCCGCAACTGGTGAACACTAACGCCTAATTTTTCTGCTATGAATTTTTTTTGAAATCCACTCTCTTTTACCAACTTCTCAATATTACTCTTCATTTTTATCACCTAATAGTCTATTCAACAAAATTTTATTTTTTCCTCTCGTAAATTTTATTTTCGTAGACAGGCAATTTTATTTACGATATGCATACATTGTAATATTCACAGAAAGGAGCAGTGATATGGAACCTTTTACATTTGGGATTGTGTTTGTGTCGGTTTCTGGTGCGGTTTTGGTGTTCATAACTATTTTGGAAAGTGTGGGTTTTAAAATTAATGAACTTGCAGTCAAACTAGCATTAGAGACAACTAAATTCGGAGCTATATTGTGGTTCTTGTATAAACTCTACAGTGTATTCTTCTTTTAATAATTCATCTAGTGAATGCTTCATTGAATTCTTCCAATTGTTTTATGTTAAGGTTCTGAAACTTGTTTTATCGCTTCATTTAGAAAGCTACTTATATTTAATAAGGAGGTTTTTATGTTTGGATGGCTACTGCTTCCGATTGTGGTATTAGGTGCTGCGTTTATTCCTAATAAAAAGCTGGCTAATTGGGATTATTCCCCGTTATTACTCCGAGAAGGGAGTTGGCTTGTACCTATAGGAAAGGACAGGAAAGTCATTTATCACAATTTTGAGGATTATCCACATTTACTGGTTGGTGGTACCACACGTTTCGGGAAAACTGTACTGTTGAAAAGCATTTTTACTTCTTTGATATTATCGAACCCTAAGAAAGTCAGATTATTTATTTTAGATTTAAAAGGCGGACTAGAGTTTTGGAAGTACCGTAATGAGCCAGAAGTCGCAACAGTTGCTTGTGATTTAATAGAAGCTTGTAAAGTATTAGATAAGGTTTATAAAATAATCAAATTAGAAGAAGAGCGATTCAGAAAGAATAATTGGTCTAATATCAAAGACACTCCAATTAAAGAAAGAACATTCATTATTGTTGATGAAGGGGCAGAATTAGCACCTAAGTTTGTGCCGAAAGAATTACGAAAATACGCAGATATCGCACAAATATATTTAGGTGAAATAGCGCGTATCGGTGGAGGATTGGGATACAGACTTATTTTTTGTACGCAATATCCAGTTAGAGATGCAGTGCCGGCGCAAGTGAAAATTAATATGGTGGCGAAAGTATCGTATCGAATGGCTGAGCGAATGGGTAGTATGGTGGTGTTAGGAGAACCAGGAGCTGAAGAAATAGAAGCTATTCCTGGACGGTGCATATATAAAATCGAACAGAAAAAAGAACTACAATCACCGTTTATTTCAGATGAAATGATTGGGAGGTTTCTTCATGAATCAGGAAAGGATGGAAATGTATCTGCAAACGATTGATAAATTAGGAATTATTACAGTAAGGCAATTTCATAATATTTTTAAGTGTGGTGGCTATCGAAATTCTTGTAGAATCGTATCTGAATTATCTCCTTATTTACATGAAACGAGGTCTAAAGAAAAAATTATCTATCTTAATAAAGAAGGAAGACATTTAATTGGTTCTCAAAAGGAAGTTCGAAAGACCCCTTTATTTGAACACATGTTGCTTTTAAATGATGTGTATATCTATTTTGATTGTCCTTTAAGCTGGAAGCGAGAACATATTATTGAAACAACTCAAGAGCCTGAATTTAGTTTTGGGATACAAGTTAAAGGATTGTCAGTTGCTAAAGACAGAGTTATTCCTGATGCTGTGTTCAAACGGAACGGATACATTTATTTGGTTGAAGTAGATAACACACGTTCAATGATTGATAACAAGAAAAAGATTCAAAAGTATGTGAAGATGTGGAAGGAAATTCGAAGTACTTATGTGGAAGTTCCGAAACTTTGCATATTTACAACAAGTGAAAAGAGAAAAAATACCTTCGAAGAGTTGACTAAATCACTGTCATGCGAAGTGAAAACATTTAAAGAAATAAAATAATTAAACTATACAATGTGCCTATTGTATTTACAGAACATTTAGTGTTGAGCACGATGCATACACGAGATGCTAAAGGAGCTATTTATCGCTTATTGGAATTTGGGGTTGAACGAATTGAAGTAGAGCAAACACTTGTTGCTGTTGCTGCACAAAGGCTGGTGGAATTGGAGTGCCCATATTGTGAAGGGAATATTTGTTCTCCTTATTGCTTTTCTAGCAATCAATTAAAAAGAGCGAGTATTTTTGAGCTATTGACCGGGAAAGCGTTAATGCGTGTCATACACGGTCAAGATACCACTTCATATAAAAGCCTGAAAAGTATTATTAATAAGGGAATTGCTCTAGGTTATATTAAGGAATCAGAATATGAAAGATGGATTACAGATGAAGACGCATAAATGGCCAATGAAGGATCAGGCAGAATTTTTAAGGAAAACAGGTGAGCTTTTAGAGCGAGGCTACCCGTTGGCGGATGCCATCCATTCATTAACCTATCAAATGAAAAACAGGCAAAAGGAAGATGTTGCTCAAGCGTTACTCCATTTACGAGAAGGTCATCCTTTTCATCAAATTCTTTCCAATTTAGGCTTCAATCAAACATTAGTTGGATACGTTTATTTTGCTGAAGAACACGGTTCATTAGCGGATGCATTTCGCGAAGGTAGCACGATGATTCTTAAAAGGCAAGACGACGTGGAAAAGTTAAAAAAACTGCTTGTCTATCCAACAATATTGATAGCCGTCACCTTATTTCTATTTTTCTTTGTGGAAAAAGTATTGCTCCCCCAATATATTTTGTTGTTCAGCTCCATGAATTTAAAACCCAACATATTCATGAGAGTGGTGTCGTTTATCGGAGAAGCTTCTCCATTCTTCGTCATTCTTCTATTACTATGTGTGCTCCTCTTACTTAGCTATTACTTCATGACTTTTAGAAGACTCCTTCCCCTTAAACAAAGATCGCTTATGGCAAACATCCCATTTTTCGGCTCATTCTATCGTTTGTTTACAACGCATTATTTTAGTGTGCAACTTAGCTATTTACTAGCTGGTGGTCTTTCTGTTCATGAAGCACTGAAAGTGTTTGAAAAATATGTGCAAAGCCCGTTTTATAAGCAAATTGGACAAGAGATGCAGCTTTTTTTAATCAGAGGGGAATCGTTTGAGGCCGTTTTAACGCATTATGATTTCTTTGCAAGAGAGCTCCCATTCATTGTTAAACATGGTCAGGAAAATGGGAAGCTCTCAGAGGAACTTCTTTTCTTCAGCAAGCATTGTCTTGAGAAGCTGGAGAATAAAACAGAAAAAACGTTTAAAATTGTTCAACCAATCCTATATTCACTCATCGGACTTATTATTGTTTCGATGTATTTAGCGATACTGTTACCAATGTTTCAACTGCTGGATGGATTTTAGAAAGGAGTATTTTCGATGAAAAAAATATTTAAACAGGATGGCTTTACCCTAATTAAGGCAAAAGATAGTCAATATCGATGTTTAGCTGTCAAAAAAATAAACGAGGAAAACGCGTTCACATTAATAGAGATGATGATCGTTCTTCTTGTTATTACCGTCTTATTAATAATTACAATTCCCAATATTACGAAACATAATTCTACCATTAATACGAAAGGCTGTAAGGCTCTGGTAAAGATGGTGGAGGCACAAGTACAAGCATATGAAATGGATAAAAAAACAGTGCCTACGAGTATGGAGGTTTTACAATCGGAAGGATATTTAAACGAAGAGCAGGCGACGTGTTCAAATGGAGCTCGAATTACGATTGATGGAAAAGGCGAGGTAAAGGTTACAAGTGGGACTTAGAAAGATGAAGGGCAAGGAGCAGGGGTTTACCATGCTGGAGGCGTTGTTTGTGTTGAGTATATTTTTGCTCATGATATCTATCTCATTTCTTTCCTTAAAGCCCCATCATTTTCAACAAGAAAGGCAGTTGTTTTTCTCACAGCTAAAGGCTGATTTTCTTTATGCACAACAATATGCGATCACCAATCAAAAGCTTGTAAGAGTCAATTTCATAACCGCGGAAAATTATTATTATATACGAAAGCAAAATGGTGAACTTCTTCTCAAACGGGAATACGCAGATAGCATCATGGTCAGAGGTGGGTCACAAAAACTCCACTTTTATTATCATTCGAATGGAAATATTAGCACGATCGGGGCCATTTACATTTACATTGGGGAAAATGCTTATCAGCTTATGTTCCAGTTAGGTCGGGGGCGGTTCTATGTTAAAAGGATGTAGAGGTTTTTTCTTGGCTGAACTTTTTCTCTCCCTAACGGTCTGGATGTTAATGTGCCTTACACTTCTTCCACTATACTTACATGTTAGTAAGCAATCGTTAGATATCCAAAAGGAAATCTCTGCAACTCATTTAATGTACGAGGCGCTTCAACGCTATCTACAGGATGGTTTTATGGAGAGTGGCATCATCGAAAGAGAAAATGAATCATTCCGTATTCATTGGGAAACGGAGTTGAATCTGCCGATAAAGGTGTGTATTAAATATGAAAACTCTTTTGCAGAAGAAAAGGAGAAATGCGAACGTCTTGAGTGAGAGTGGCTTCACGATGTTAGAGATGCTTTATTCATTCTCAATCTTTTGTTTAATGCTCTCTTTTCTGCCACTATTATTTCAAATTATCTTTTACGATCACGCGGTGGAGGCAAGAATTCAGAAAATGGAATGGGAGTTATTTATTAGTCAAACGAAGAAGGATGTTCAATCGAGTGATTATGTTGAGGTAGTAAATGGTGAATTAATGTTAATAAAAGGAGAAGAGAGCATTTCCTATCAAAAATATCAAAATGTTTTAAGAAAACAGGTAAATAGGAAAGGACACGAGGTTGTTCTTCAAAATGTTGCTTCTGTCACTTTTTCAAAGCAGGAAAACGCGATCACAATAGAGGTGAAAGACTTATTTCACCACTTAAATCAGGTGACGATCTTTTCATTTATTAGCTCTGTAGAGAATGGAGTTGAAGAAGAATGAATGCACGAGGCTTTACCTTTCCTGTAACCCTTTGTATTTTGCTTTTATTTTCAAGCTTTTTAGCTGTTCATTTTCAGCAATATGTGATGGAGAAAAGATTTCAATTTGAACTTGCAGAGTTTGAGAGAAACCAGTTTATGTTTCTCCAATCTTTAAAAAAGGTTGAAACGTTGTTAAGTACAGAAGAGCAATTTAAGAAAACGGGGCAGTTCCATTACGAAAACGGCACCGTTACGTACCAAATCGAAGAACTTGGCCCTGGGCAATTGCAAATCTCCTTTCGATTATTTACTTCATCTCAAGGGGAACTTACAGGAGTAGGCTATTTTGATCAGGAACTGCAAAAAATGGTGAAATGGACGGAACGAAACTAAGCTCTTTAGCGAAATCTCTTTCTACTTGGTTGTTGGCGGTAATAGAAAATGTTTTTTCGGATATACTGCTACTGACAATGAGTTTGTTAGGAGTGCTGATAACATGAAAACAAATGATTATGTAAAGTATATTACTGAAACAGTCGTAAAATATATTGACCAGCCAAAAGACGAGCGAATAAAGATTAAGCAAGAAAGGAAGGAAGGCAAAGCAAGCTTTTGGTACCGTTGGTTTGGTCTCCTGCCGTATGCATTTATAAGTATGAAGAAGAAAAGAAGGTAAAGATCTCGGGAAGCAAGGGACTGGAGCGGTAATAAACGCATTTTATCCCGCTTCGATTTATAATATAATCAATGTACTCTTGCTGCCTTTATGCTGACAAACTGTGTACATCACTTATATAGTGGTGTATTTTTTTGTTTGAATGAGATGTACTACTACAATTTAAGTGAAACGACGAGAACGCAGAATGTGTACTCTCGAAATGATTGAGTGAATGGAAAGATCCGCAAATCGCTTTTTGCGTAGACATATTACTTTACAGGTCGTTTATTATGCGAAAAATGTCATTTCTTGCATAAAAGGATAGATGAATAGCAGTGTTCGTCTATCCTTTTTCTATGTTGTCAGTAAATGTGTCCTTTTCCGTTTTAAGGGCTTGACATGATCATTGATTGAAAGTGAGCAGTTTTCTTTTTTATACAGCCCGATCGGTTAAATAAAAGAGACCACCGTTGACGATAGAGATTTTTACGTTAGGCTCGTATTGGTCTTGGAGGGCCTTTTTTTCATTCCCGTAAGTTTCTCCTTTTTCATCATCTCCTATCTCCTCGTAAAAATGTTCCAGAAGTTGTAAATCTTTATGCCAACGCTTCCTTGCTTCAACAGCCCAACTGTCATCCTCTTGTTCAATTTCTCTCACTAATTGATTTTTAATTCTTGAAACACCGCTTTTCGGCATGATAAGCGGTGAAAGGGTAAATGAATAATCAGGAATTTTCGGCGTAAGCTGCAAATTTAAAAGGCGATCATGGAAATTCTCCACAATTTGTCCATTGATAAGCTGTAAACCAAGTGATTTAAACACATCCCTTTTTCGATCACATTGATAGGAGATGCGAACATTAAGACCTAGCCACGGTTTTAAAGGAACTTGCTGACCTGATGTAAAGCGATGATTTTCGTATAAACGAATGTAAGCAGCTAAGTTTTTCGTTGATTGAAAGATTTGATGAAGACGAGGGGAGCCAAAATGAATGACTTCTCCTTTAATATGCTCTGGCGCTGCTTCTTGATTGGTGATAAAGGTTAGTTTCATCGGATTGGGTACTCCGCCTGTTTTTTCTAGGTAATGCCAGTAAAACGGTCGATTCATCAATTCCTTGTCTAATTCAATCGTTAATTGTACCGTCATATACCCATTTTCCTCTTCGATAATCTCACAGCCGTTGGCCTGAAAATAATTTTTAAGAAATCGTTGAATTTCCTGCTGCTGCATTTGTTTCACTCCCCTTCATTTCTTCGGCAAATTGA
The DNA here is from genome assembly GCF_008764295.1 of Bacillus methanolicus. GTDB lineage: Bacteria > Bacillota > Bacilli > Bacillales > Cytobacillaceae > Robertmurraya > Robertmurraya methanolica_A. The sequence continues at coordinate 33,673 of NZ_VTQX01000006.1, forward strand.
ATCATTGAAGCAAGATTATCCATCTTAATTTTCATCTCTCCTTCTGAGGTAGAATGGCCGAAGATATCGATTAAGTAATCCTCAAAGTTGCCGAACTCAAGCTTGGAGAGAATATCATCAAGTTCCCCAACGACTTTTTCAAATAAAGAAATTTTTTCGTGAAGAAGCTTTAATACATGTTCTTCCACAGTTCCTTTAGTTGCAAAATTATAGATGTGAACATCCTTCTCTTGACCAAGGCGATGAACCCGGCCAATTCTTTGTTCGAGCCGCATCGGATTCCATGGTAAATCAAAGTTGATGATATGATGACAAAATTGAAGGTTAATCCCTTCTCCACCTGCTTCTGTTGCGATTAATACCTGTGCGTGTTTTTGGAACAATTCGCGCATCCAATCCTTTTTTCCACGTTTAAATCCACCCCTAAATGGAACGGAAGTAATACCATTTTGTTTTAAGAACCATTGAAGATACATTTGCGTTGCCCTATATTCAGTAAAAATAATCACTTTATCATCAATATTTCGAATCAGCTCGAGAGCCTTTTCAGCTTTAGAATTCTTTTGGACCGCCTGCACTTTTTCCGCAAGTGTTTGAATTTGTTGCTCATATGCAGGACTTGGTGTTTCTTGTTTCGCGAGCATGTTTTTCAAAGTTACGAAGACGGCTTCACGGCTGCTGCATGCTTCCCTTTGCAACGTCATGATTGAAAAGGCGCTCGTCGCCATCCAATTATCCTCACTCCTTAGCTCTGAAATAGCATCATACAATTGCTGTTCCTCCTTTGAAAACTCGATAGGAACCGTTTCTACATGCCGCCCAGTCCATTCAATGCCGGTGTCTGCTCTGCGATTGCGAATCATCACTTTATTGACTAATTGTTTTAAATGCTCATTATCATCTAATGAACGTGAATCTTTTTTATATTTTTCATAAAAAGCGGACTCATTCCCTAAATGTCCAGGTTTTAATAAGGAGACAAGATTAAAGATTTCACTTATGCGATTTTGGATAGGAGTGGCTGTTAATAAGAGACAAAATTTCTTTTTTAAACTTTGGACAAATTCATAGTTTTTCGTTTTATTATTTTTGAGTTTATGAGCTTCATCGATAATAATTAAATCATAATCCTGTTGGAAAATAATGTCGCGATGAGGATTACGTTTGGCTGTGTCGATCGATGATACGACGACATCACATTGCTCCCAAACGTAGCTTTTCTTTTGGGCGACTGCTGGAATATAAAATTTACTCGTTAGTTCATTGGCCCATTGTGTGACAAGGGATGCAGGGACTAAGATTAAGGCTTTTTTTACGAGCCCTCTAATCATATATTCTTTTAAGATTAGGCCTGCCTCGATCGTTTTTCCTAATCCGACTTCATCGGCTAATATCGCTTTCCCATTCATATCTTCCACAACTCGCTTTGCTACTTCGAGCTGATGTGGTAGTGGTGTTAGCTGAGGGAGATGTTTTGGTGCTTGTAAGCCCTCAAAATCATCAATGACCGTGTGTTTTTCCACTTCGATTGCCAGTTTGTATAAGTCCCAATTTCCCCAAGGACCGTCATCTTTAATTTTTTGAAAGAAACCATCTGCCCATGATGTATCGAATTGTATTTCTACCGTCATAGTATTTGCTCCTTTTAATTCGTGTTTTGTACGAATAAATGAAATGATTATGAATTCATATTTTCGAAAGCTTTGTCATATGTCAGTGAGGACTTTTCAATCCATTTTCTCTTTGATTCCATGGAAAAACCTGCTTTCTTATGGAATTTAGCATAACTGAAAGGCATATGAAACCTATGTTTCATACGTAATGAGCCTTATATCATTTGCCCAATAATATCGTAGCTTTTCAGAAAAAGATATTGCCCTGATATAATGTACATGGTAGGATGTATTTGAAAGTTAGAAATTTTGTCACATGTTGACTATAGACGAACGAATATGTAATTTTATAAAAAAACAATCGTTTTATTATGAATAAACACATGTGTAAATTGATGAATTGTTCGTTTTTTATTTGAAACCTCATTTGTAATTATCTCGATTTTTTTCGTATTAATTCGTACTTTATAGTATGACCAACTGGGAAAATTTTATAAACGCGGATGAGAACAAGGGGAGAGACTACGTTGTAGCGCCGAAGGAGCAAGCATGAATTTGTGAATCTCTCAGGCAAAAGTACACTTGTTTGACGCAACTCTGGAGAGTGCTTCGACAGGAAATGAAGCCACCAAAGGGGAAAGCTTACGGGGTGTTCATACAGCATGAAGACTTAAGTAAGTAAACTTTCAGGTGCCAGGACAGAGACCTTACTTTTATGAAAAGGGGGAGCTCTGTCCTTTTTTTCTTGGACAGAGATATAACGTTTGATTTTGACAATGGTCTAGCTCCAGCGCCGATCGCCTAGCAAGCTTCAAGTCTTTTCCCTATGATAAGTCAACTATGAATCGCTTCACGATTCAAGTTTCCTTTATCTCAGTCGAGGCTCTTCCAGTTTGTACGGCAAAATGAGCAAGGCGCTTCTGCTTTTCGATGAAATTTCGCTTTTTTAGGCGGGTTTTGATAAATACCAAGTAAAAATAAGAAAGGGGATCATGTAATGTCTGAGCTAAAGCGTACTCCTTTATTTGAGGTTTACAAACAATATGGGGGAAAAACAATTGATTTTGGCGGATGGGACCTTCCTGTACAGTTTTCCAGCATTAAAGAAGAACATGAAGCTGTTCGAACTAAGGCAGGATTATTTGATGTCTCACATATGGGAGAAATTGAAGTTAAAGGTCCAAACAGTCTTTCTTATCTGCAAAAAATGATGACAAATGATATTTCAAAGTTGAGTGCTGGTGGTGCTCAATATACCGCTATGTGCTATGAAAATGGTGGCACAGTGGATGATTTACTCGTTTACAAACTAGGGGAAGATGATTATCTACTCGTGGTAAATGCAGCAAATATCACGAAAGATTATGATTGGCTAGAGAAGCATGTCGATGAAGGGGTTACGCTCAAAAATGTCTCTGAAAGCATGGCTCAGTTAGCATTACAGGGACCATTAGCCGAGAAGGTATTGCAAAAGCTGGCAAAGGAAGACCTAAGTAAGATTGGTTTCTTTAAATTCCAGCTTGATGTCGAGATAGCTGGAAAGAAAACTCTTGTCTCTAGAACTGGCTACACTGGTGAGGATGGTTTTGAAATCTATTGTGCAAGTGAAGATGCCGTTCTGATTTGGAATGAAATTTTAACAGCCGGACAGGATGACGGAGTTTTGCCATGTGGCTTAGGGGCAAGAGATACGTTGCGTTTCGAGGCGACTTTAGCTCTTTATGGTCAAGAGCTTTCACCGCAAATTTCCCCGTTAGAAGCTGGGATTGGATTTGCCGTAAAGCTTAATAAAGAAGCTGACTTCGTTGGAAAAGAAGCGTTAAAGAAGCAAAAGAAGTCTGGAGTTCCTCGTACATTAGTTGGTATTGAGATGATCGAAAGAGGAATTCCACGCCATGGCTATCCAGTTTATATGGATGAACAAAAAATTGGCGATGTGACTACTGGTACTCAATCTCCTACATTAAAGAAAAATATTGGCTTAGCACTTATTGAAAGTAAATTTAGTGCGCTTGATACAGAAGTGGCTGTTGAAATTCGCGGCAAGAAAGTAAAAGCGAAAGTGATCCCAACGCCATTTTATAAACGAACTCGTTCTTAAAAGGAATGACAACTAAATTTGCCAGGAAAAGAAAGGGGAATCCGCAATGAAGCATCGTTACTTACCGATGACTGAAGCCGACCAAAAAGAAATGCTTGATACGATCGGTGTTTCTTCCATTCAGGAGCTTTTCAATGATATTCCGAAAAGTGTTCAATTTAAGGGGAACTATAATATTAAAGCAGCAAAATCGGAATCTGCACTATTGAAAGAATTGACTCGATTAGCTAATAAAAATGCTGATTTAAAGTCTCATTCTAGTTTTCTAGGAGCAGGTGTTTATGATCATTATATGCCTGTTATCGTCGATCACGTATTATCACGTTCAGAGTTTTATACAGCCTATACACCGTATCAACCAGAAATTTCTCAAGGTGAATTACAAGCCATTTTTGAGTTCCAGACGATGATCTGCGAGCTGACTGGAATGGATGTTGCCAACTCTTCTATGTATGATGGTGGAACGGCTCTCGCCGAAGCGGCCATGCTTAGTGCAGGTCAAACACGTAGAAAGAAAGTGCTTGTCTCCAGTGCGGTTCATCCAGAATCAAAAGAAGTCGTGAAGATGTACGCAAAGGGACAATATATCGAAGTCATTGAAGTTCCGCAAAAGGAAGGGATTACCGATCTAGAAGCGTTACAGTCAATGGTTGATTCGGATACTGCAGCAGTGATTGTGCAATATCCAAATTTCTTTGGACGACTTGAGCCGCTGGCAGAGATAGAGGAGGTTGTCCACGGACAAAAAGCGATGTTTGTTGTCTCTAGTAATCCATTAGCACTTGGTGCCTTAACTCCTCCTGGAAAGTTCGGTGCAGACATTGTCGTAGGGGATGCCCAGCCATTTGGTATTCCTACAGCATTCGGTGGTCCACATTGTGGTTATTTTGCTGTCACAAGCAAATTGATGAGAAAAGTACCAGGCCGTTTGGTTGGACAAACGACTGACGATCAAGGAAGAAGAGGTTTTGTCCTTACTCTTCAAGCGCGCGAGCAACATATTCGTCGTGATAAGGCAACGTCAAATATCTGTTCGAATCAAGCCTTGAATGCATTAGCTGCATCTGTAGCGATGACCGCATTAGGAAGAAAAGGCGTGAAGGAAATGGCATTACAAAACATTCAGAAAGCCCATTATGCAAAGAAAGTCTTGCAAGAAAAAGGGTTGGAGATTGTTTTTGAAGGTCCATCCTTTAATGAGTTTGTCGTAAAAGTTTCAAAGCCTGTGAAAGAATTGAATCAAGCTCTTCTGCAAAAAGGAATTATCGGTGGTTACGATCTAGGTCGTGATTACCCAGAGCTCGAACAGCACATGTTAGTAGCGGTTACAGAGTTGAGAACGAAAGAAGAGATCGATACATTTGCACAAGAAATGGGGGATTTCCATGCATAAAGAAGATCAAGCCCTTATATTTGAACTTAGCAAGCGAGGCAGAGTTGGTTATAGCCTTCCAGAAATGGATGTTCCAGAGGTTGATGTGAACGAGCTTTTACCGGAAGGCTATATACGAGCGGAAGAAGCGGAATTACCAGAAGTATCTGAGCTCGACATTATGCGTCACTATACTGCGTTATCGAAGCGAAATCATGGGGTCGATTCTGGTTTTTATCCACTCGGTTCTTGTACGATGAAATACAATCCAAAAATGAATGAAAATGTAGCACGCTTTAATGGCTTTGCTCATATCCATCCATTGCAGGATGAGAGCTCTGTCCAAGGTGCCTTGGAGCTGATGTATGATCTTCAAGAACATTTAATTGAAATCACAGGTATGGATGAAGTTACGTTACAGCCTGCAGCTGGTGCCCATGGAGAATGGACTGGCTTAATGATGATTCGCGCTTATCATGAAGCAAACGGGGATACGAAACGAACGAAGGTGATTGTTCCTGACTCTGCCCATGGAACAAACCCCGCATCGGCAACGGTGGCTGGTTTTGAAACGGTAACAGTAAAGTCAAATGAGTACGGATTGGTAGATTTAGAGGACTTACGAAACGTAGTTGGAGAAGATACAGCAGCATTGATGCTGACGAATCCTAATACTTTAGGTCTATTTGAAGAAAATATCGTAGAGATGGCAGAAATTGTCCACGGAGGCGGTGGGAAGCTATACTATGATGGTGCCAATTTAAATGCTGTGCTTTCAAAAGCAAGACCAGGTGATATGGGCTTTGATGTCGTCCATTTAAACCTTCATAAAACATTTACTGGCCCTCATGGTGGCGGTGGTCCAGGTTCAGGACCTGTAGGAGTGAAGGAAGATTTAATTCCATTTTTACCGAAGCCTGTTGTCACGAAGCAGGGAGACGAATATGTACTAGATTATAACCGTCCGCACTCAATCGGTCGCGTTAAACCTTATTATGGTAATTTCGGAATTAATGTCCGTGCTTATACGTATATTCGCAGCATGGGTCCAGATGGGCTCAAAGCTGTAACAGAATATGCGGTCCTAAATGCCAATTATATGATGAGAAGATTAGCGCCATTCTACGATCTTCCATTTGATAGACATTGTAAGCATGAGTTTGTCCTAAGTGGAAAGCGTCAAAAAAAGCTTGGGGTGAGAACGTTGGATATTGCTAAACGTCTCCTTGATTTTGGCTATCACCCACCAACGATTTACTTCCCGCTGAATGTGGAGGAGTGCATCATGATTGAGCCGACCGAAACGGAGTCAAAGGAAACGTTAGACGCCTTCTGTGACGCGATGATTCAAATCGCTAAAGAAGCGGAGGAGAATCCAGAAATCGTTCAAGAGGCTCCCCATTCTACAGTCGTAGGTCGTCTTGATGAAACAACGGCAGCAAGAAAACCAATCTTGCGCTATCAAAAACAATAAGTTTTTAATAAAAGGTAGTGTATTTAATTATGCTGCTGTACAATGTTTCACTTATTTTGTACGAAATGCGAAATAACTAGAGCGTATTATAGTGCTGAATGAAAAAGAGCTTTGCCTATGTGCAAAGCTCTTTATTTGTTTTAATGGTTTGGCACTGTTAAATCCTGTTGTTGATAATTCGATCCGAAGGAACATATGTTCTATAATGAATTTAACTATATAAAAGTGGTGATGAACGTGAGAGCAACTGATATTCTTAAAGCCATACAAAAACTAAATCCAGCAGAAAAGCACCGACTACGAGAGTATTTAATTGATGCACTTACTGCATCTTCTTCGACAGGAACTGTTCTGCAAGAAATATCTGAACGCAAAAATAAGAGCGGTTATCATTGTCCTGACTGTGAATCAGAACATATCGTTCGGTATGGCACATACTCAACGAGTGTTGATGGTGATGAAGTAGAAAAGCAACGTTATCGCTGTAAAGCGTGTAAAAAGACATTTACTGACCTAACAAATACTGCTCTATATCGAACACGCCATCTCAATCAATGGATTAAATTCATCGAATGTATGGTAGAGGGATACTCTCTGCGTAAATCTGCTAAATTAGTTGGAAATGTTACTCACGTTACATTGTTTTACTGGAGGCATAAACTCTTACCATCACTAAAACAAATGAAAATATCTAATTTTGAAGGTATCGTTGAAATGGACGAGACCTATTTCCTATACTCAGAAAAAGGGCAAAGAAAGTTAAAAGACAGAAAACCTTGTAAACGTGGAGGTTCTGCTAAGAAACGTGGCATAAGCAACGAACAAGTATGTGTATAGGTCGCAAGAGACCGTGAAAAGATGGCTTTTTCGCAGACATTGGGAATGGGGCGATTAACAAAAGAACAGTTAGATAAAGCCATCGGACATAAACTTTCAAGCGAAAATGTATTATGCACCGATTGGCGTGCCTTTAAAACATATGCTGCTGAAAAAGGGATGGATATTTATCAATTCAAGTCTGATGGTAAGGTTCGCACAAAGGGACTATTCCATATCCAGAACGTTAACAATTATCACCGAAGGCTTAAAGGATGGATACAACGTTTTAATGGAGTTGCAACTAAATATCTGAATAATTACCTTGCTTGTTTCAGTTTGTTGGAATCAATTCAACATCAAAGGAATCCTATTGCTATGAATGACTTGATGATTAAAGGAAATTTAATACAAAATATGGAAACGTATGATACACTTAAGTTATCTTAATTTACGCTATAAACATTACGGCTTGTTCAACTAACGTGCAGGTTAGTAAAAGAATGGATATTATAATATAGGTTGAATTATAATTTAGAAAATAGATTCTAAAAGGAGTAGATTTATAATGGAAAAGGTAACACCATTTTTAATGTTTCAAGAGGGCAACGCAGAAGAGGCAATGAATTTTTACACATCTCTGATTGAGGATTCAGCAATTACAAATATTGTTCGATATGGTGCAAATGAAAGTGGGGATGAAGGAACTGTTATGCAGGCTACTTTCACTTTAAAAGGTCAAGAATTTATGTGCATAGACAGCAATATTAAACATCAGTTTTCCTTCACACCCTCATTCTCAATATTTGTTACTTGTAATACTGAAGAAGAACTTGACAATCTTTATCAGAAACTCATTGAAGATGGACAAGCACTTATGCCAATAGGAGATTATGGATTCAGTAAGAAATTTGGCTGGCTAAATGACCGTTATGGAGTTTCGTGGCAACTAAATTTACCTAAATAATATGAAGAACTTAATATCCTATTCATACCAATAAAAAAAGCATAAATTGTTCAACGAACGGGTGCGATAGTTTAATAAGCAAATATTACAAAATAGAACTACCATTAATTAGGAAGTTCTATTTTTTATAAGTAATATCAACAATTAACTTTAACAGAGCCAATGGTTTAGAAAACCCCTGGCTATGCCGGGGGTTTCAGAGAGCTTAAAGCGTGGTAACAAAAAACCCTCACTTCAGGGTAGGATAAAGTTGGTTTCCCGACCACTTTATCTCACTCATGAAGGAGGTATGCCCTGATGAAGGACATGAATAGTTTAGCACACACAACATGGAATTGTAAGTATCACATAGTATTTGCACTAAAATACAGAAGGCAAATGATCTATGGAAAATACAGAAAGAGTATTGGACAGATCATAAGAGACTTATGTGAAAGGAAAGGCGTCATCATACATGAAGCAAATGCTTGTCCAGATCATATTCATATGTTGGTGAGTATTCCACCGAAATTAAGTGTATCTCAGTTTATGGGGTATTTAAAAGGAAAAAGTAGCTTGATGATATTTGATCGACATGCGAATCTGAAATATCGCTATGGAAATCGAAAATTCTGGTGTCGAGGTTTCTATGTTGACACAGTGGGAAGAAATAAGAAGCAAATATAAGAATATATAAGAAATCAGCTAAAAGAGGATTACGTGGCTGATCAATTAACGTTGTTCGAAGTATTTGATCCATTCACAGGAGAGAAAAATCGGAAGAAATAAAGAAATTCTTTAGAATTAGTGAGTGAATGTGGTGCAGAAGGGAAACCCTTTCAGTTGGCCTTTAAGGCCAAGGCCGGTAAGAGAGGCTTTCAGCCGCAGAGCAAACCACCAGTTCACACTGGTGGTTTTGATTTTATTTTTTTGTTTTGATCTTGCCCGTCCATCTTTTAAATCCGCCTTTAAGCTGTGATAAATCTCTATAGCCTTTACGATGGAGGGTTTGTGCGGCGCGGCTACTTCTCATGCCACTTTGACAATATAAGTATACAGGCTTGTCTGGACGGATTTCTTTCATTCTCATTTTCATTTGAGAAAGGGGAATATTTCTTGCACCAAGAATATGTCCAGCCTCAAATTCGTTCGGTTCTCGAACATCAATCAATTGTGCTTTTCGATATCCTGCACGAAACTCTTCTTCAGTAAGAGTCTTAACAATCTTTCTTTGGTAGAGCCAGTTGATTATGCTATATACAAGAAATGCAACTGTCAATATTAGCAAAATATAAAATGCTTTCATATCCTTTCTCCTTCCACACATTTAATGTGCCAAATAATATTATATAGGTGATTTCATAAGATAGTAAAGGAAATTGGACAAATTTTTCGTTTCATCACTTGGGAAGTAAGATCTGAGCAAAAATAAGCGTGATATTTAATTTCTTATCAAATGAGGTACTTTTCGTACCGGATTGTTGAAGTAACATTGCAACGATCTGCTAATAAAATCAGGTAAAAATGAATCCGGTCGTTTTTCTTTTTAAACAATTATAAGCAGTATCTAGACCGTAGACAAACTCGAGGATTTCGAGTTTGTTTACGGTCCATTTTATTTTAAAATACTAGATAGAATACCAATGTAGTTAGATTTCCATCCGGGTGAACGCTTTTTCGCGGGTGGGGCCGAGCCGAGCCGCTTTCCTCGCTTCGTGGAGGCTCACCGCCCGGAGCGGAAATCAGCCTTTTTTCCACCATTCTTTAACAAAAACATCACAAAAGGTAACGAATAGGGCTTCTCACTACCTTTTGTCGACAAACTGAGCAGTATCTATTTCTTTTTTTTTTTGCACTGGTTTGTTATGCTATTATTCAGTGTCTATTATTATCGACATGAATTTTCGTATTAAAGAAGAGGGTTACAAATGAAAAAAGAAATTTGGGGTTTTATCGATTCAGGAGATTGCTCTCCCTCCTTCAATATGGCATTAGATGAAGCATTGCTTGATTGGCACAGTGAGGGAAGCATTCCGCCGATTATCCGATTTTATGGATGGAACCCGGCTACTTTGTCAATTGGATACTTTCAAAGGGTAGAAAAAGAAATTAATATGGAAGCGGTTCGGAAGCATCGATTAGGCTTTGTTCGTAGACCAACAGGCGGAAGGGGTGTGCTGCATGAGCATGAACTCACCTATAGCGTCATTGTCTCTGAGGACTATCCCGACATGCCTAAAACCGTTACAGAAGCATATCGAGTTATTTCAGAGGGAATTCTACAAGGCTTTCAGCAATTAGGGATGGATGCGTATTTTGCTGTACCGAAGACGGAAGAAGATAGAGAATCATTAAAAAACCCACGCTCTGCGGTTTGTTTTGATGCGCCAAGTTGGTATGAGCTTGTTGTAGAGGGAAGAAAAGTTGCGGGGAGCGCCCAAACAAGGCAAAAAGGGGTTATTCTTCAACACGGTTCGATTCTCCTTGATTTAGATGAAGATAAACTCTTTAGCTTATTTAACTATCCGAATGATAGAGTGAAAGAAAGAATGCAGAGGGCGTTTAAAAATAAAGCAGTAGCCATTAATGAAATTAGTCCGCAAAAAGTGACGCTGGAACAAGCAAAACGCGCTTTTAAAACAGGGTTTGAAAATGGATTACAGATCGAGCTGACCCCATTCGAGTTATCACAGAAACAGCTTGACTATGTAAATATGTTAGCAAAAAGTAGATATGAAAGTGATGAATGGAATTTTAAAAGATAAACGGCCAAAAGTTCGTTTTATCTTTTTTCTTTTTTAACATGAATCTTTTGTCCCGGTTTATAAAAAGCGCAAGTGTTGAAATATGTTAAAATTTATCAATATTTGCTGAAAACATCGGACAATCTCTCTTTTTCTCAAGTTTTTAATCGTTTTTGTGTTTGACAAAATTTATTTTTTTTGCTGCGCACACAATATATAGTAGTGGTTTAAATATTTGACATACTATATATTGATTTTGTTGGAGCGGTGTGATAATTTAATAGTAATTTGAATTACAGCTAGATTTAACTAGTGTTCTTCTACCGATAATTCAATAGACTAAAAAGGATTTAATTTAAAGGAGTTGTGTGTATGTCTGTTGCGTTAGGACAAAAACTAAATATTGATGTGGAGCGTTTGAACAAGGACATCCGATTGTTTCCTCAAGTTCATCCCATTACCCCAGACATGAAAATTACCCATAAAGGTGTTTCTAGATTGGTTATGTTAGATCGCTACACTTTTAAGGATACAGAAAAAATTACGCTTACGAACGGGGATTTCGTCGTTCTTACTATTAAAGAGGATCCGAAATTTCCAGCTAGAGGCCTTGGCCAAATTTTACAGATTGATTGGGAAGAAAAAAGGGCTCAAGTTCTTGTAGATGAAGAGTATCGTGGTGTACTTGACGATCCAGAAGAAGCTAGCACTGGTGTTATCAATCGTTCACTAGATGTAATTGAAAAGCCGTTAGAGCTTTACTATGAACAAATTGCGAAACGCAACGCAACAGGCTTGGCATCTGTTGAAACAACGGAAGAAAAGAGACAAGAGTGGTTTGAGAAGTTCTATCAAGAACTTGTTCATTTGAATTTTATTCCGGCTGGGCGTGTTTTGTACGGTGCAGGCGCTGATACAGATGTAACGTATTTTAACTGCTACGTAATGCCTTTTGTTCAAGACTCACGCGAGGGAATTTCCGAGCATCGCAAGCAAGTGATGGAAATCATGAGCCGTGGCGGTGGTGTTGGAACAAACGGTTCTACTTTAAGACCGCGTAACACCTTGGCACGAGGTGTAAACGGGAAATCATCTGGTTCAGTATCTTGGTTGGATGATATTGCAAAGCTGACACATTTAGTTGAACAAGGTGGCTCCCGCCGTGGGGCGCAGATGATTATGTTGGCGGATTAATTAGATGCACTAGTCCGCGTCGTTCAGAGAATGAGCGACTAGAAAATCGGGTGAATTGCAGGGAACTCCTTAGAGGAAAGTAAGCTACAACGTGACTGGAAACGGTGAGCGTGAAGGCTATAAAAATTGCTTTCATTGGACAATCTGCAGCCAAGCGTCATTGGGCAAAGGTAATGGCGAAGGTTCAACGACTAGAGAGTGAGTCCCAACAATAAACTCTCAATAGCGCCCGACCCCTAACAGTTTAAAGCTGAGGGTGATGATATAGTCTAGTCCGATTGCTATAGGCAATGAAATATCCTGAAAAGGACGGTAAATACGTGGCATCCAGACATCATCGAATTTATTATTTCGAAAATGCAAAACCCAAGAATTCTTCGTTTCTTACTTGAAACGACAAATGATGAAACGATTAAAAAATACGCAAAAGAAAAATTGAAATTCACACCACTTACAGAACAGGAAAAAGCGATGTATCAGGGAATCTTGAATTACAGACATATTCCTGGACAAGGTGGATTCAGCGAAAACATTATGGCTGAAGCGGAAGAAAAATTAAGTACTGGTGGGAATTATTCTGTTCACAACCCAGAGTTTCTAACAGGTGCAAACATTTCTGTTTGTTTAACAAAAGAATTTATGGATGCTGTTGAAAACGATGCAGAGTATGAGCTTCGTTTCCCAGATGTAGAACATTACAATGCTCAAGAAATGAAAACTTATAATGAAGAATGGCATAATGTTGGCGATGTACGCGAGTGGGAGAAAATGGGCCATAAAGTCCGAGTATATCGTAAAATTAAAGCGAAAGAGCTTTGGAACCTTATCAACATTTGTGCAACTTACTCAGCAGAGCCAGGAATTTTCTTTATTGATAATGCGAATGACATGACAAATGCGGTAAGCTATGGTCAAAAAGTTGTTGCAACAAATCCATGTGGCGAACAACCTCTCGCGCCATTCTCAGTTTGCAACTTAGCAGCAGTTAATTTAGCTGAAATGGCTGATAAAGAAACAAAAACTGTTAACTTTGAAAAGTTAAAGCGTACCGTTGAAGTTGGCGTACGCATGCAAGATAACGTCATTGATGCAACCCCTTATTTTCTGGAGGAAAATAAAAAACAAGCTCTAGGGGAGCGTCGTGTAGGTCTAGGCGTGATGGGATTACATGATTTATTAATCTACTGTGAAACAGAGTACGGTTCTGAAAAAGGTAATGAGCTTGTAGATAAAGTGTTCGAAACGATTGCAACTACTGCTTATAGAACCTCAGTTGAGCTAGCGAAAGAGAAGGGAAGCTTCCCATTCTTAACTGCTGACACAGAAGAAGAAACAAATCGTCTTCGTAAGGCATTCACAGAAACAGGCTTTATGAAAAAAATGCCTGAAGATATTCGTCAATCCATTTTAGAGTATGGTATTCGTAACTCGCACTTACTAACTGTTGCTCCGACAGGTTCCACTGGAACTATGGTTGGGGTATCTACTGGCCTTGAGCCTTACTTCTCCTTCTCTTACTTCAGAAGTGGACGTTTAGGGAAGTTTATTGAGGTAAAAGCAGATATCGTCCAAGAATATTTGGAAAGTCACCCAGAAGCAGATGAAAACAATCTGCCAAATTGGTTCGTAACAGCGATGGAGCTTGCTCCTGAAGCACATGCGGATGTTCAATGTGTCATTCAGCGTTGGATTGATAGCTCAATTAGTAAAACGGTTAACGCGCCAAAAGGCTACAGCGTAGAACAGGTTCAAAAAGTATATGAAAGATTATACCGCGGTGGTGCAAAAGGTGGAACAGTCTATGTCGACGGTTCTCGTGATTCACAAGTATTGACATTGAAAGCGGAAGAAAACAGCTTTGAAGAGCCAGAGGAAAAGAAAGAAGCGCCAAAGCAGCATGTCGTACTTGTTGACACGATCAGTGATCTCCGTTCAACAGATGTGACAATTGGCTCTGAAGTGGGCAATACTTGTCCTGTATGCCGTAAAGGAAAAGTGAAAGAAATTGGCGGATGTAATACATGTACCAACTGTAATACGCAATTAAAATGTGGACTTTAATTCCTTGAAGCGAGTCGAGCTCTCTTTTTGAATAAAGTTTGATAAAAAGTAACCTCTGCGGTAGAGCCGCAAGAGGTTACTTTTTTTATAATTGAAAAATAGTTAGGCGTCATGCGGTGTATAAATCAATAGCTAATCGATTTGCTCGTATACGTCATGTGCTATATTTTTTTTGAAAGGGCAGTAACAGCAGTTGACAAATGACACTATTCTGCATTACTATATACTAGTAATAAGTAATACTGAATATATGTATAACAAAATACTGAAGAATATAGTCAATAAAGGAGGTGAAATTTTGGATAATATTACGGAAATGCTGAAAGGAGTGCTTGAGGGGTGTGTTCTTGAAATCATCAGCCGAGGCGAGACTTATGGATATGAAATCACACAACAGTTACGAGAACTTGGCTTTTCAGATGTCGTTGAAGGCACCGTATATACGATTACGATGCGTCTTGAGAAGAACAATTTAGTGGATATTGAGAAAAAGCCATCCACTATGGGACCACCGAGAAAATTTTACACCCTCAATAAAGCTGGAGAGGAGCAATTGGAGCTTTTCTGGAGAAAATGGGAATTTGTTTCAAGTAAAATTAACGAGCTTAAAACAAATAAGAAAATAAAAGGAGAGATATTATGAGTTTTTTTGAAAAAATTATTGGGAGCCTTGATCAAAAAAAGGAATGGAAGGCGTTGGAGGCACGTGCGAAGGCGTTACCAAATGAGTACCAAACTGCTTATAAAGCTATTCAAAAGTATATGTGGACTGTTGGTGGTCCCACTGAATGGCAGGACATGAGCCGAATTTATGGCGGTATTCTCGATCTTTTTGAGGAAGGAGCTGCAGGTGATAAAAGCGTCCTTGATCTTACCGGTGACGACGTGGCTGCTTTCTGTGATGACCTAGTGAAGGACGAACAAAGTTGGAAGGACAAATATCGTAAGAGGTTGAATGATATGCTTGGTGGTGGAAAGTAAGTACGTACGGATCGTCTATCAGGAACGTGATTTCGAAATAAATCAATAAAAAAATTTTAGCTGATTGGAATAGTGAATCTTCACTTTGTTAATCAGTTTTATTTTCACCACGGTAGTAAGTATTACAGAATATCAGTCACACTTAATAGTAAGAGTCTGGAAATCGATTTTTATGGAGAACCACTTATAAAGGGAGAAATTAATATGATTCATTCAGCGATTTCTGTAAAAGGGTTAACAAAATTTTTTAAAAATAAAGAAGTTTTAAAGGGGGTAGATTTTGAGGTACAAGGGGGTGAAATTTTCGCATTACTCGGATCAAATGGAGCAGGAAAGACGACGACAGTTAACATTCTCTCGACTTTGATGAAGTCCGATGGTGGTGAAGCAAGTATTTGCGGATACGACGTCCAACGTCAACCGGATCACGTTCGTCAAAGTATAAGTCTGACTGGTCAGTTTGCTGCTTTTGATGGCATGCTAACCGGACGGGAAAATCTGACACTGATTGCTAAGTTGCGGGGAGTTTCTAAGCCAATTCAAGTTGCTGACGAGCTGCTGGCAAGATTCAGCCTAACCGATGCGGCGCATAGAAGGGCAGAGCAATATTCTGGTGGGATGAAACGCCGACTTGATATCGCCATGAGCCTAATTGGGGCACCGGCAGTGATTTTTCTTGATGAACCGACGACAGGTCTTGACCCTGAAGCGCGGATGGAAGTATGGGATACGATCAAGAAGCTTGCTAATTGCGGAACGACTATATTGCTGACGACTCAATACCTTGAAGAAGCGGAACAGTTGGCGGATCGCATTGCCATTCTCCATGGAGGAAAAATTATCAAAACGGGTACCCTTAACGAACTAAAGGAGATGTTCCCGAAAGCGAAAGTGGAATATATTGAGAAGCAGCCAACATTAGAGGAAATTTTCCTTGCCATTATAAGTAAAAAGGAGGCGTTATAAATGAAAAGCAGCATAGGAGTATTACTAGGGCGATTAATGCGTAACATCATGCGTAGCCCAGATACCATTATCACGGTGGCAATTACACCAATCATGATGATGCTGTTGTTTGTTTACGTATTTGGTGGAGCCATCGAGACTGGCATGGCTAACTATGTCAATTATTTATTGCCTGGAATCTTACTGATAGCGATTGCATCAGGTGTTGCTTATACTTCCGTGCGGCTATTTACGGATGTAAAGAGTGGTTTGATGTTACGTTTCATTACCATGCCAATAAAGCGCTCTTCTATATTATGGTCTCACGTGTTAACATCACTGGTTTCCAATGCACTTACTCTCGTAATTGTTCTCATCGTTGCCTTCTTAATCGGATTTCGTTCTAGTGCTAGCATTCTGGAGTGGCTTGTAGTTGCAGGGATTCTTGGACTGTTTACTTTAGCTTTGACGTGGCTTGCCGTTATTCCTGGCTTAACAGCAAAGTCTATGGAAGGAGCAACCGCTTACTCGTATCCATTAATTTTCTTGCCGTTTATCAGTTCTGCTTTCGTTCCGACAGAAACGATGCCTAAACTGGTTCGTGCTTTCGCTGAGAATCAACCGGTTACCTCCATTGTAAATACGATTCGTTCCCTGCTGTTTGAAGGTTCAATTGGCAATGATATTTGGTTCGCATTTGCTTGGTGCATCGGTATTATGGTCATTGCTTACTCATTTGCTAGCAAAGCATTCAGACGTCAGTTAGGGTAAGTATCCTTTCGGATCATTATCGTGGAGCTAAATATTCTTGCTTAAATTCTGTTAGTACTGATTCTAAAAAAGCCACCTTTTCGAATAAGGTGGCTACTTTAAATCTTAGAGCACTAAACATTTATACATATATTTTGTTTTAAGAATTAGCCATTCAGGTAACTTTCTATGTTTGCAAAAAGCAGCTTTTTTCATGTCCACTGTACTATTTTGATAGACTCCTGCTTATTTATGTAAAAAGCTTTTTTCTAAGAAATGTCGCCCTTGTTCGTAGGCAAGCAATATGTATGCTGCTGTATTTTCAATCGTCCAATAGGTCCTACAACGAAGAAGTGAAAAAACATCTAAGGAGTGACGATTATGTATATAGATGGAGTTTTTTCCGGTGGAGGGATCAAGGGTTTTGCCTTAATCGGGGCGTATCAAGCCATCGAGGAAAGGGGACTTAAATTTAAACGTGTAGCTGGGACAAGTGCAGGTTCAATTGTCGCTGCCTTGATTGCGGCCAACTACACGAGCAAGGAAGTTTATCAGCTTATTGATGAGTTAGATTTAGTTGATTTTTTAGATCAGCGCAGAACCTTTATCCCAACGAAGGTTGCGAAATGGTTATTATTATATTGGCGAATGGGTCTTTATAAAGGAAATAAATTAGAAGAATGGTTGGAGACGAAATTAGCGGTTAGAGGCATTCGTACCTTTGCTGATTTACCACCACAGACATTAAGGGTAATTGCTTCTGATTTGACGAACGGGCGCTTAATGGTGATACCGGATGACTTGCATAATTACGGAATTAATCTCAATGCTTTTTCAGTTGCAAAGGCGATCCGAATGAGCTGTAGTCTTCCCTATTTCTTTGAACCGGTAAAACTTAAAAACAGTGTTACGCCTAGTATGATTGTGGATGGTGGAGTATTAAGTAATTTTCCGATGTGGCTTTTTGATAAAGAAAATGTGAAAAAGGTACGCCCGGTCTTAGGAATAAAGCTGAGTCATCATCTTAATGAGCTTCCAAAGAATGAAATTAATAATGCTATCAATCTTTTTGAAGCATTATTTGAGACAATGAAAGATGCCCATGATTCTCGCTACATTTCACGTAAGCATGAAAAAAACATCATTTTTATCCCAACTGAAGGGGTGCTAACAACTGATTTTGATCTAAGTCCAGAAAGAAAACGATTATTATTTGAGCTTGGTTACAATCGCACAACTAAATTCTTTAAAACGTGGTCTTATTAATTTTTAATAAGCTATACATGCCATTAAGAAATGCAGAGGGTGAGTAAAAGAAGATTGATAGTAAAAAAATCAAGCTATGTTTCATCGTTAAAGTTAGTAATCAAAAAAAGAGCCCAATTTAATTGAACTCCCGTTTTAATAGCCCCGAGCCTATTTGTTAAAAGGAGGCCCGCTTTTTCTTTTTTCCTTTTTTTCCTTCAATTACGGTTAAATGTGCTGCTGATTTTGCTTTATTGGCTGTTCTCCTAAAGGTACTAACATTCCCAGAAATGCTTTTAGAAGAAGGCTTAGGCGCGTCTTTTTGCTGAAATCGTTTCTTTGACCGTTTCGCAGCTTTTTTAAAAGCAGTTTGTTCGCGTTTTTGTGGGCTTGCACCATAGAAGCGACGAACTAAAAAGAAGATACCGAATCCAATAATAAGAAAGACAAAAATATTTGTCAAAAAAGAAGTAGGATTAGAGATAAAACGACTCACTATTCCTATAATTGCCAAACCAATTAGACCTGCTACAAAATAAAAAGAAGTTCGATTTTTCAATAAAGCCACCTCCCTACAAGCATAATTAGCATAAATTTCTAATTTTAAACCACTCTAAAGATTATTTTATAAATAAATATGTGAACGTCAACACAATGGGCTTGAACAAATAAGTGGTGAATGAAAAACGAACAATAGGATTGAAGAATTTACCAATATTTTATGCGCTTATTTGTTTTATTGGCACGCTATTTTGAAAATTGTGAAATAATTGGGGTTTATTAGTATTTATTATAATTTATTCTACTAGAAAATCAATAAAACCTCCATAATCGTAAACTTTTTCTTCTTATTTATTTATTAAACAATATGGTTGCTCCTGTTAAACCTTGGTTTCACAAGAGTTAAAAATCAACACCAACTTAAATAAAGCCATTTTAGCAAAAAGATTTCCACCTGAAATGTAAAGGAACGCTATTGCTAGGACATAATATAATTGGAGGTGGAAGGAATGAAAGCAAATCCTAAATTAGAGCAAAATAATAAAGAGGCACCGATGTCCATCATGACAATGGTAGTCTTAACAGGTTTGGTCGGGGGAATTTTATGGAGTAGCGTTGGCTACTTACTATATGTGTTTCATTTCACGGAGATCCGTCCTAATGTCATACTTGAACCATGGGCCTTGGGAGAATGGAAAAAGCAATGGCTCGGAACGGTAATTTCCATTATTTTTATCGGCATTATTTCTATTGGAGTTGCACTAATTTATTATGCTGTTCTAAAAAAAATAACGAGTATTCTTGGAGGAATTGGCTACGGCGTCGCTTTATTCCTGCTCGTGTTTTTGGTGTTAAATCCCATTTTTCCTGGGATAGAACCGTTTGGAGAACTTAAGAGAACGACGATTATTACTTCGGTTTGTTTATTTATATTATATGGAATATTTATTGGTTATTCCATCTCATATGAATATGATGAGCTGCAAATGCGAAAAAGACAAGAAGCTGAAGAAGTGCCTTCCTAGGTGAGGGCATCTTCAGCAACAGTGTGGATTCTCTCTCCGCCAGAGTCTTAGCATGTTACTTAAAAAAACAATATGATAGAATATTCTTGTTAAGTATATTTTTACTATTCTTACAAGTGGTAAGTTAAAGGAGAGAGCCAAAGTGGATAAATTGCAAAAAGTAAGGGATAGTTTTGAAAAGTTAGGGATTGATGGTCTACTGATAACAAGCACCTACAATCGACGTTATATTTCTAATTTTACCGGTTCAAGTGGTGTTGTCTTGATTAGTAAAGATGCTGCCAAATTTATTACTGACTTTCGCTATGTGGAGCAAGCAACAAAGCAATGTGAAGGCTTCGATATTGTCAAACACACTGGCACGATTCCTGAAGAAGTAGCTCTTCAAGTGAAGAACTTAGCTATTAAGCGACTAGGTTTCGAACAGGAGCATCTTACATATGCAAGCTTTAAAAACTATGAAGGAGCTGTTGATGCAGAACTTGTACCTGTGTCCGGCTTAATTGAAAAAATTCGCTTGATTAAGACTGATGCAGAGATTAAGATATTAAAGGAAGCAGCAGAAATAGCTGATGCTGCATATACACATATATTGAAATTCATTCGTCCTGGCATATCGGAGTTAGATGTTTCGAATGAATTAGAGTTCTTTATGAGAAAAGCTGGTGCCACTTCTTCTTCTTTTGACATTATTGTTGCTTCAGGAACACGTTCAGCACTTCCGCATGGTGTGGCATCGGATAAAATCATTGAAAAAGGGGATTTCGTTACTTTAGATTTTGGAGCCTATTATAAAGGATATGTTTCTGACATTACGAGAACGTTAGCTGTAGGTGAACCAGACGCAAAATTAAAGGAAATTTACGAAATCGTGCTAGGTGCTCAACAATTAGGGATGGCAGGAATAAAACCTGGCATGACTGGAAGAGAAGCCGATGCTTTAACAAGAGATTATATTTCTGCAAAAGGATACGGGGATTATTTTGGACATTCAACAGGGCATGGAATTGGACTTGAAGTACATGAAGGACCTGCATTATCCTTTAAATCTGATCTCAAATTAGAACCGGGCATGGTTGTAACGGTTGAGCCAGGGATCTACATACCGGGACTTGGCGGAGTTCGTATAGAAGACGACACAGTGATTACCGAAAAAGGAAATGAGTCTTTGACTCACTCTACAAAAGAACTCATTATATTATAAAATAAAATTATGTAAATCAGTTTTTTTTGATATTTTGGAAAAAGACTCCGTGCTTCCAATTTATATTTTTATTACATTACCTTTGGGAGGATTTTTAAGATGATTTCTGTTAATGATTTCCGTACAGGATTAACGATTGAAGTAGATGGAGGGCTTTGGCGTGTGATGGATTTCCAGCATGTAAAGCCAGGTAAGGGAGCAGCGTTTGTGCGCTCTAAATTACGTAATCTTCGTACAGGTGCGGTTCAAGAAAAAACGTTCCGCGCAGGAGAAAAAGTAGCTAAAGCTCAAATTGATAACCGTAAAATGCAGTATTTGTATGCTAATGGTGATCAGCATGTGTTTATGGATAATGAGTCATATGACCAAATTGAGTTACCTGCATCTGCCATTGAATATGAGTTGAAGTTTTTGAAAGAAAACATGGAAGTTCATATTATGATGTTCCAAGGTGAAACGCTTGGAATTGAGCTGCCGAATACAGTTGAATTAGAAGTAACAGAAACGGAGCCTGGTATTAAAGGAGATACAGCTTCTGGAGGTACAAAGCCAGCAACACTTGAAACAGGTCTTATCGTTCAGGTACCTTTCTTTGTCAATGAAGGCGATCGTTTAATCATTAACACTTCAGAAGGCTCTTATGTCTCACGCGCATAAACTAAATGAGTAAGAATCCCAAGTGGAAGTTCCATTTGGGATTTTTTTGTTGAGTTAACGAACGCTCTTAATTTGGGTGATAGCCGGCAAATCATGACTTATTTATTAGTTGGTGATGAATATCGCGGTTACCACAGATCTTATTTCAGTCGTTCCCGGTTCTATTTCGGTGGAAGCAGCTTTGACCATCTGCATTTCATATAATGGACTAGGTTCTCTTAGAGCCATCTTCTCTTCTGTAATTTTCCTTGGTGTTGGGACAATGCTTAGATTAAACGACTTTGCAATTGTATATGCTTTTTTTACAGCATCCTCTACTGCTTTTTTTAAAGCGACTCGATAAACTTCAGCGGAATTTGAAACTTGAAACGAGATGTTCGAAACACGGTTAGCTCCATGTTCGACGGCAGTGTCAACAACAAGCCCAATGTTTTCAAGATTACTTACCGTTATTCGTAACAAATGCTCTACACGATAGCCACGAAAAATTTGTTTTCCATCCACATAATCATACATTGGATAGATTGTAAACTGATCTGTTTGAATATGTTCTGCTGATACTCCAATTTGCTGCAATGCATTCATAATCGAAGAGATTGCTTTTGCATTATCTGTTTGGGCTTTCATTAATTCTTTGTTTTCTATTTCAACTCCTAATTTTACACTTCCTTTATCCGGCTGAATTGTAACGATTCCTTCGCCAATTACTTTAATCTCCCCTTCGGAAAGATTTCTATGTGTTCCTTGATAGTACGGTTGTTGATGATACATTTCTTCTCCCTCCACCCACTTAAATTTTGTTCTTATTCCCATTATTACATTTTATGTCTTGCCTAATGTTATATGATTCTGTTGAATTTTGCCTCTTTTTGTGAGAAGCCTTCGTTTTTCGTGTTTTTTCATAAAAGCTCACTTTAAATCGATGAAACGCTAAGAGAAAGCTTGTTTTCTTCCTCGTTCCATCGAGTTAGAGCGAAAAAAGTTAAAAAATAGTATGCGCAAACATAGTATTTAACACTATGTTTTAATTAAAATATTTTCTTCTAAAAGTGATTACGCTGAACTAGTCATAAAGTGTCCAAGCAGGCATACATTTTTAATAGGTTCATCTTACAATTCAAGATTGAAGAGAGGGGGAATTATGTTGGAACAAGTTTTAAATATGCTGCCTCTCAATATTACTCACCAGATCGAGTTGCTTCCTCCTTTTCAAGTTAATGAAATGGAAGAAATAAGAATTCGGATAAATCGACCGCTTGAAATTGCTGTGAAGGGAACTCCCCACTTTCTTCCTTATATAGTGAAGGAGGAAGATGCGATTCATCTTTTGAATAAAATTAGTCATTTTTCCATTTACACTATGGAAGAAGAATTAAAAAGAGGGTATGTGACAATCGCAGGGGGGCACCGAATTGGTTTAGCTGGGAAGGTCATCTTAGAGAACGATTCTGTTAAAGCGATTCGGGATATATCTTCTTTTAATATTCGGATCGCAAGAGAAAAAATCGGGATAGCAGATGGACTTGCCTCATATATATATGACAATGGTTGGCAACACACAATGATCATCGGGGCTCCACAAACTGGAAAAACAACATTGCTTCGAGATTTTGCACGCATCATTTCCGGTGGTGATCGTACTTATTCTCCTTTAAAAGTAGGGATTGTCGATGAACGATCAGAAATCACAGGAAGCGTCAAGGGAATTCCGCAGCTAACCTTTGGCCCCCGTGTTGATGTATTGGACGCATGTCCAAAGGCGGAAGGGATGATGATGATGATTCGTTCAATGAGTCCAGATGTTTTGATTGTCGATGAAATCGGGAGAAAGGAAGATTGTGAAGCAATTTTAGAAGCTCTCCATGCTGGGATTAAGCTTTTTACAACAACCCATGGTTATTCATATGAAGAAGTGAAAAATCGACCAACTCTGAAACCATTGATTGAAATGGGAATCTTTCAACGTTTTATTGAATTAAATCGGCTCAAGGGTCCTGGAACGATATCCGCCATAAAGGACGGAAACGGTTCAGAGCTTGTTAAAAAAGTGAGAGTGACATAAATGATGAAAATGATTGGAGCTATCGTCATTATTTTAGCCACGACATGGACAGGTTTTGAGGCATCGCGCCATCTAAATGAAAGGCCAAGACAATTGCGCTTGTTAAAATCGGCACTGCAGTCTCTTGAAGCGGAAATTATGTACGGGCACACACCATTGCATGAGGCATCAAGAAGAATAGCTGTCCAGATGAGTAAGCCATTATCATGGTTTTTCGAAACGTTTGCGAAAAAGTTAACGAATACGGAAACAACAGTCAGAGAGGCGTGGGAGGAAAGCTTAAAAGAAGTATGGAAGTTGACAGCGCTAAAGCAAGGAGAATTTGAAATCATGAAGCAATTTGGTGAAACGTTGGGGCGGCACGACCGAATCTCCCAGCAGAAGCAAATTCAACTTACTTTGACACACTTAGAACGAGAGGAACAAGATGCTTATGACAGACAAGCAAAATACGAAAAAATGGTTAAAAGCCTTGGTTTTTTATCCGGAATATTGCTGGTCATCCTTTTGATATGACAGGTTCAAAAACAGCAACACAGAGTACTCACCATTATATATGTTCAGATAAAACTCTCGCTTTCATAACGGCTATTTAATGTCATTATGAAATCACTTATTTAGCGTTTAGGGAGGAAAACACATGGGGTTAGAGGTAGATATAATCTTCAAAATAGCTGGAGTAGGAATTGTCGTTGCTTTCCTGCACACCATTCTTGACCAAGTTGGAAAAAAGGAATATGCCCAGTGGGTCACTCTGTTTGGCTTTATTTACATTCTGTTTATGGTCGCATCGATTGTAGATGACTTGTTTCAAAAAATAAAATCGGTGTTCCTCTTCCAAGGATAAAGGGAGGGCTTAAAGATTGAAATTATCCAAATTGTAGGAATTGCCCTAGTATCCACTTTTTTAGCACTTATTGTTAAGGAGCAGAAACCCAATTTTGCATTTTTACTTATTGTTTTTGTTGGTTGTACGATTTTTTTATTTTTGCTTGATCAAATATATGCAGTTATTCACATGCTCGAAGTAATTGCCGTAAATGCCAAAGTTAATATCGTCTATGTTGAAACGATTTTAAAAATTATAGGAATTGCCTATATTGCTGAATTTGCAGCCCAAATTACGAAAGATGCTGGGCAAGGAGCCATTGCTTCAAAAATAGAACTAGCAGGAAAAATATTAATTCTGGCAATGGCGATTCCAATTTTATCCGTTTTAATTGAAACGATCATTAAGTTAATCCCAAGCTGAAGATTCGTTACTTCCATCTGTTGCGCTAATCATACCAATGCTTTTCGTTTTTTATAAAGCACATAACTTAACTTTGAGAATAGTTTAACACCAGCGCCAAGCATCGGTTCTCCTTCCCAAATTCGATTGAAACGATAAGTAAAAATTTAGATTTGGAAATCGCCAATCTGACATTCGAATCTTCCATGATGTTAGGCGATGAGTATGAAGGAAAACGATCAACGGCGTTTTAAAGGCGTCTATGCTTTTCTCATGAGAAGGTGAAATTTATGAAGCACTCTTCAACAATTTTTTCAATAATGTTCCTTTGCATCCTTTTTTTATTTTTACTAAATGGACAAGCACACGCAGCGGAAGAAGAGCGTGACGGATTAGATCCGCAAGCGTTAGTTGACGCTCAACTGGAGGCATTAAATTTAGATGAACTTAAATTATATTGGGAGAATGTGTTGGATGAATACGGCGGATTTCTTCCTGAAAGTCAAAAGGGCAGTATATATGACTTTTTAAAAGGTGAGAAGAAATTTTCTATAAAAGAATGGTTTTCAGGTTTTATGAAGTACATGTTTCATGAGTTTTTAGTGAATGGTAAATTGCTTGGAACATTAATTATGCTCACAATCTTTTCGATGTTTTTACAATCCCTGCAAAATGCGTTTGAACAAAGTACAGTTAGTAAAGTGGCGTATTCCATCGTCTTTATGGTATTGGTCATCATTGCTTTAAATAGTTTTCATGTAGCGATTGAATATACGACAGATGCCATTCAGACGATGACTTCGTTTATTCTGGCATTGATTCCGCTGTTGCTAGCTCTTATTGCAAGTTCAGGCGGAGTGATTTCAGCAGCTTTTTTTCATCCTGTTATTTTGTTTCTCATGAATATAAGTGGAACGTTCATTCAGTTTATCGTCTTGCCATTTCTCTTTTTATCTACTTTGTTGAATATTGTTAGCACGTTGACCGATCACTATAAAGTGACACAACTGGGAAATTTGCTGCGAAATTGGAGTATTGGATTGCTCGGTCTTTTTTTAACTGTATTTCTTGGTGTTATTTCGGTTCAGGGAGCATCCACCGCAATTACAGATGGGGTAACAATTCGAACAGCGAAGTTTATTACTGGAAATTTCATTCCAGTAATCGGTCGAATGTTTACAGATGCAACGGACACCGTCATAAGCGCCTCAGTACTCTTAAAAAACACAGTCGGGATTGCTGGCGTCGCGATTCTGCTCTTAATTGTGGCTTTTCCGGCTATTAAAATTTTAATGATTTCCTTTATTTATAAATTTGCAGCGGCCATTCTCCAGCCTCTTGGTGGAGGACCAATTATAAAGTGTTTGGATATTATTAGCAAAAGTGTCATATATGTGTTTGCAGCATTGGCGATTGTCTCCTTAATGTTCTTTCTCAGTTTGACGGTTATTATTGCAGCTGGGAATTTAACGATGATGGTGCGATAAATAAGGTACTTAGGGGGTAGCTATGGATTACATTACTGAATGGATTACCAATATTATTCTCTTTGTTCTCATTGCGACTGTAATAGACCTTCTGCTCCCTAATACGAGTTTACAAAAATATACGAAAATGGTGGCGGGTCTATTGTTAATAACCATTATTTTGTCTCCAATATTTAAGCTTCTTTCTTCCGATTTTGAATCAGCGCTGGCTTCGATCCCATCGCTTTCATCCAAGAGTGAAGAAAAAAATATGGAAAATTTAATAGAATTGCAGAAAAAAGAAATACAAGCCTCCAACCATGCATATATTTTAGAAGAAACGGCTGTCCAACTGCAATCGGACGTAGAGGAGGAGTTGATGGATCAGTACGGATTAGAAATTGCCCATATAGAAATTGATGTAGACGATGACAGTCAGAGTGAGTCTTTTGAACAAATTCAATCAATCGTTGTCGAGCTAAAGGAACCTAATACTGAGACAGACGCAGTTGAAGTCGTGAAAAAAGTAGAGATCAATACAAGTGAGCCTCTCCCACCTAAGAAATTAACAAAAGAAAGTCAAGCGATTGCATCTCTTCTTTCCGAAAAATGGGATGTTGAAAAAGAAAAAATAGAAATCGTCGTAGAAGGGGGGAGCGATTAATCAATGGAGCAAGAAAAAGGCCCGTTGTCTTGGCTGAAAAGATTGCTTTCAAAGGAAGGAAAGATAGATAAGAAATACCGCTATTTCATTGTTATTCTTCTTTTTGGGGCAGCTATTATGATAGTGAGTAATTCATTATTAGATGAAGATAACTCTAGCATCCCAGTGTTGAATCATGAAGATGAGGAAAAGAGTGAAATTGAAGCAATAGGAACTGCGAAGGCAGCAGGAGACGATGAGATTAGTACTTATGAAGCCAGATATGAAGCGCAGTTAAAGGAAGCTTTAGAGGGAATCGCTGGCGTTAGCGATGTGATGGTTGTCGTTAATGTTGATGCGACAGAAAAAAGTGTATACGAAAAAAACACAGTAACTCGTTCACAAACGACCGAAGAAACCGATCGGGAAGGTGGACAAAGGAAAGTAGAGGATCAGTCTAAAGACAGTCAAATTGTCATTATTCGGGATGGGGAAAAAGAGGTTCCAATTGAATTAGAAACGAAAAAGCCGCAGATTCGTGGGGTTTTAGTAGTAGCAAAAGGCGCTGACAATATTCAGGTTAAAAAGTGGATCATTGAGTCTGTTACGAAATTGCTTGATGTTCCAAGCCATCGTGTATCAGTCATGCCAAGGAAGTAGCGAAATGAAGAACATCGCTCCTAAGCATTTTTAGGAAACGATTTTATATATTGTGTGAACAAACAATTTATATTCATTTTCATGAAGGGGGATTTATAAATGTTATTAAAAAAGCAAACGGTTTGGCTTTTAACAATGTTAAGTTTAGTGGTTGTATTATCAGTTTATTATATGACATCACCAGATCAAAGGCAGCAAGAATTGGCGACAACAGAAGAGAAAGAAGAAGCTGTAACCCAAGAGGAGGAAGGGGTAATTAGTGAAACAGAAACAGAGGGTGAAGTGATTTCAAGCGTGGCTAGTGATGAAGTATTTGATGCACTACGTCTTCAACTTGATGAAGAGAGAAGTAAGTATAAGGAAGAATTAAGAGATATTATGGCATCAACAGAGCTGCCATCAGAGGAACGTGGTGACGCTTATGATAAGATTCAAAATCTTGATCAAGTTGCACAGAAGGAAGCTGTACTAGAAACATTAATTGTTGCTATGGGTTACGATGATGCTCTTGTTCGTGCGGATGGTGAGAGAGTTCGTATAACTGTTAAATCTAATGAGCCTTCTGCTTCTGCAGCAAATGAAATTATTCAAGTAGTGAAAACAGAGCTTGGCCAAATGCAGGCAGTCGCAGTAGAATTTCAACCGAATGAATAAATAAACATAACGGGAGGGCTTACGCCTCCCGTTATGTTTGTTGAAGTTTCACTAAATTATCAACAGATTGATGCGCTTCTGTTACAGAATTTAGCAATATTTCATGTTGTGCCGTTTGTACTCCGACTGCCGATGATAATTCTTGTAGTGTGGCGCTTGCTTGTTCAATAACAGCGCTAAATTCACTGATTGCCTGCTCAATCGATCTAGAGGAGCCAAGTACACTTTTCGTCAGCGTCTCGTATTTGGAGATATCCTCCTTAAGTTGGCGGAATGTGGTTTGAATTTGTATAAGGGTCTGCTGTGTATCGATCGCCATCTGTAGATTTTGATTAATTTTTGTTCTCGTTGACGAGACTGTTTCTGTCACAGATTCAGTACCGCCCACCACATATTGAAGGTTTTCGGAAATTTGCGTGGCCGTTTTATGGCTTATTTCCGCAAGTTTTCTTACCTCATCAGCTACAATCGCAAATCCTTTACCAGATTCTCCAGCTCGTGCAGCTTCAATGGAGGCGTTTAACGCGAGTAAATTTGTTTGATCCGCTATTCCTTGGATTGCCTCTGAAAATTTAACGGTTTCTTTTACTAGAGAAGCTAGTGTTGTGGTTTGTTTCGCAATCTCTTCCATATTATAATAGGAAATTTCAAGTTCATCTTTTAACTCGGTTACGAGCACAGCACCATTATTGGTCACTTCTTGTGCAGCGATTGAATCTCTGTGGAGCTTATGAACTAATTCACTTGTTTCATGAATTACTTGATTTGAATTTTCTAATTCTCTAGTGATTTCTTGAATTGAATCAGTCTGAGTTTGCATGCCCGTGGCAATTTCATTAATTGAATTGTTCATTTCTTGCGCAGCTTCATAATTTTCATGACTTTTATGTTTGACAAACTGGATCAAATCTGAGAGGCTAACCGTACTTTCACCAACCGTTTTTCTAATTTCCCGATCAAGCAATAACAGCTCTTCTGTCTGTTTTTGCGCTGCGACAATATTTTCAGATAAATTTTTAGCAATGGATAATTGGAATGCTAACAAAATCGATACTAAAAGATAGAGAAGATAGACGGTTGCATAGTTCTTTATATCTAACGGCAATGCAGGATGATACACCCAAGTGAAGGCGCTAATTGCGACAAAACCCAGTATCGAGCCTGACCATAGTACCTTTTTATCCATGTAGATAGCTGCCGTAGCTAGAATAAAGTACAATAGAACATAGGCGGTAGGAGATACACTATTCGCCATGATCACATACATAACAACAGCGACAAGGAGAACTGCTAAGTATGGAATAATGGTTACGAACTTTTTTGTATAATGGAAAAGAGCAATAAGGCCAACTCCGAGACCACCGCCGAAAATAATAGATAAAATAAGAGCTAATTCTTTTTGCATGACGATGTCTACAAGAGCTGCCAAGATGACACAGACAAATGTAGCTTTAATTACGAGTGAATTCTTTCTCGTTAAATCCTCCTGTTTAATTTCTATAATCGTTTTCATCCTATTCCTCCCTGATTTTTCCTTCAAACAATAAATTTCGCTATAATTGTAAAAAATCCTCTTCAAAAATGTAATTTCATAATTGTGTTTTAGCAACATGGTTAGTCGTCTATTTCGAATCATTTAAAAATATTCTGAATAAATTAAAAATCAACAGTAATGATAACGCGCTCATATTACTGAAAGGTCTGGGGACAAGAGTATTCCGCTCCTTTTCCTTCAGCAAATACTAAGGAGGGATTGGCAGAAAGTACATATCCTTGCTTTACCCTCAAGAAGGAATTAATCAATGCCTTGAATATCTTCATGGAGAAGCCTGAAAAGGATTGAAAAAAATGTAATGATTGAACTTTTGTAAGGTCTTATCGTATAGTATTAGTATCTAGTGCTAAACTTTAATGTGAATAGGAGTGTCATAAATGTTAAAGGTACAAGAAATTCGTGAATTAATTAAACTTGTAGATCAATCCAATTTAGATGAGTTTGTATATGAAGTTGATGATTGCAAAATTAAAATGAAAAAAAACCATGGTGGTGTAGTTGCTGTATCAGCTCCGCCAGTTGTTGAACGAGCAGCCGTCGAAGTAGCACCAAAACCACAGGTTGTTCAAGCTGACAAGGAAGTTGAAGTAAAGGAAACGGATGTTGCACCTGTTTCTGTTGATGAAAGCTTACATAAAATAACATCGCCAATGGTCGGCACTTTTTATCACAAGCCATCACCAGAGGCGGAGCCTTATGTAAAAGTAGGGAGTAAGGTTACCAATGATTCGATCGTTTGTATTGTTGAAGCAATGAAATTATTTAACGAGATTGAAGCAGAAGTAAGTGGGGAAATCGTGGAGATCCTTGTGAAAGATGGCCAATTAGTAGAGTATGGTCAACCACTATTTTTGGTAAAGCCTGAATAAGGAGCGAAGCGAAATGATAAAAAAATTATTAA
The DNA here is from genome assembly GCF_008764295.1 of Bacillus methanolicus. GTDB lineage: Bacteria > Bacillota > Bacilli > Bacillales > Cytobacillaceae > Robertmurraya > Robertmurraya methanolica_A. The sequence goes on from NZ_VTQX01000006.1 coordinate 64,474, forward strand.
TTGCCAATCGAGGAGAAATTGCTGTCCGCATCATACGTGCGTGCCGGGAATTAGATATTGAATCAGTAGCTGTATATTCTGAAGCGGATAAGGATGCCCTTCATGTTCAACTTGCTGATGAAGCCTATTGTATTGGGCCGACGTTATCGAAGGATAGTTATTTGAACTTTACGAATATTGTCAGTGTGGCGAAACTTACCGATTGCCAGGCGATTCACCCTGGATATGGGTTTTTAGCTGAAAATGCAGCCTTTGCAGAGCTTTGTCGAGAGTGCAATATTATATTTGTAGGTCCGACTCCGGAAGCGATTACAAAAATGGGAACAAAGGATATTGCAAGAGAAACGATGAAGGAAGCTGGAGTTCCAATCGTTCCCGGATCGCAAGGAATTATTAAAGATGAAACGGAGGCTATTAAGCTTGCCGAAGAAATTGGCTATCCTGTGATTATCAAGGCAACTGCCGGCGGTGGTGGAAAAGGAATTCGCGTTGCGCGCAATGAGGCTGATTTAATTAAAGGAATAAACATCACTCAACAAGAGGCACTTACTGCTTTTGGCAATCCAGGGGTATATATTGAAAAATATATAGAAGATTTTCGCCATGTAGAGATTCAAGTTTTAGCTGATAATTTTGGCAATGTCGTTCATTTAGGTGAGAGAGATTGTTCGATCCAGCGAAGACTGCAAAAGCTTTTAGAAGAAACTCCTTCCCCAGCATTAGATAGTGAAATTCGAGAAGAAATGGGGAATGCGGCTGTAAAAGCAGCTAAAGCAGTTGATTATACTGGTGCAGGTACGATAGAATTTATATATGATTATCGAAATCGCCAATTTTATTTCATGGAAATGAATACGCGAATTCAGGTTGAACATCCAGTAACAGAGATGGTGACAGGAGTCGATCTCATAAAAGAGCAAATTAAAGTCGCATCTGGTGAAGCATTGAAATTTCAGCAGGAAGAAGTCGAATTTAATGGATGGGCGATTGAATGCCGAATCAATGCGGAAAATCCAGAAAAGTCTTTTATGCCTTCTCCTGGTAAAATTGAGATGTATCTTCCACCGGGAGGATTGGGAGTTAGGGTCGATTCGGCAGCATATCCAGGATATACAATCCCTCCCTTCTATGACTCGATGATTGCAAAGGTAATCACTTATGGAAGTACAAGAGAAGAAGCTATTTCAAGAATGAAAAGAGCATTGAGCGAATTTGTCATTGAAGGGATTCATACAACCATTCCCTTCCACCTGAAATTGCTTAATCACGAGAAATTTGTGGAAGGTGATTTCAATACGAAATTTCTGGAAATGCACGATGTTATGAAATCTTAATACAAATAGGAGGACTCGGATATGAGCGAAAACATATTGGAAATGAGTCAAGGTCAAACTGGACTTGGAAAAGTAGAAATTGCTCCAGAGGTTATAGAGGTCATTGCTGGAATTGCTGCTTCAGAGGTTGAAGGAGTTTCACAAATGCGTGGTAGCTTTGCAACAGGTGTGGTGGAACGATTAGGGAAGAAAAATCATGGAAAAGGCGTAAAAGTGGAGCTTACTGAAGACGGGATTAAAGTCGATGTCTACTGTTTGATGAAATTTGGAATCTCTATTCCAGCGGTAGCTGGAAAGGTTCAAGATAATATCCGCCAAGCCTTACTAAATATGACTGCACTTGAGGCTGAAGAAGTGAATGTTCATATTGTTGGAATCCAATTTGACAATCCGAAACAAGAAGCGGAAACTGAGCAAGAAATGTAATGGTACAATGAAAAAACCAGAGACGAAATGTCTTTGGTTTTTGTTTTCTTTTCAAAAAAAGCTTCTTGGCTCTGTTTAATTCTGATAAAGGAGATTAACCTATCAAAATAACGGTTATAGTGAAGGATAAGATTAGAAGCACCCGCAAATTTTAGCTTTAAAGTAGGGTGCAAGAGTCGAGCTGAAAGGCGTTTGAAAATAAGAAGGTACTTGCGGTGAACACGAAAATCGGCCACACAATAATATTGTTTAACATAGCCCTTTGTTATGCTATTATTTTTAATGACTTATAGAAAAGCCATAAAGCTTGAACGAGTGGCTTAATCCAATTGGCAAAATAGGATGCTACGTTATTCCAATCACTTTAGCCATTTTGGTTAGGAAGTTTAACGATATAAGTTCCATCTAAACCATCCTAAAAGGAGTAGAAAATAAATGAAAAGAAGAACAGCTAGAGAAAAAGCGCTGCAGGCGTTGTTCCAAATTGATGTAAGTGGTGTGGAGCCGAAGGATGCGATTGCCCATGTCCTTGAAGGAGTAAGGAATGACGATTATTTATTGAAGTTAGTTTTAGGCGTTGTTGAAAACAAAGAAGAAATAGACGAAATGTTGCAGAAGCATCTCGAAAATTGGACGCTTGAACGGTTGGCGATTGTCGATCGTAACATTTTGCGACTTTCAGCATATGAACTTTTGTATTGCAAAGAGGATGTTCCGACGAAAGTGGCGATTGATGAAGCGATTGAAATCGCTAAAATCTATGGAGATGACCAATCGAGCCGCTTTATCAATGGAATATTATCAAAGATTCATTAATGGATTGTAACTAGTTTGCTTATGTAAAAGGGGTTATCTTATGAAGGAAAAGCGCTATCTTACTGTCGCAGCCTTAACGAAATATATAAAAAGAAAATTCGATGCCGATCCCCATTTACAAGGAGTTCATGTAAAAGGGGAAATTTCTAATTTTAAACAGCATTCAAGTGGGCATATGTATTTTACCTTAAAGGATGATAAAGCAAGAATATTGGCAGTGATGTTTTCCAGCGATGCGCGTGCCATGAAATTTATTCCTGAGAATGGGATGAAGGTTTTGATTACCGGAAATATCACCGTGTATGAGCAAAGCGGGCAATATCAAATTTATGTTAAGAACATGCAGCCTGACGGTATTGGTGAACTTTATTTGGCGTATGAACAGTTAAAAGAAAAATTAGAAAAAGAAGGGTTATTTTCACCTGCACATAAAAAACCACTTCCTAAATATCCAAAAACAATTGGAGTCATAACTTCACCAACAGGTGCGGCTGTCCGAGATATCATAACGACGATAAAAAGGAGATATCCGGTTGCCAGCATCCTCATTTTTCCCGCAATTGTTCAAGGAGATCAAGCGCCAAACTCGATTGTAAACGCCATTAAAAAAGCGAATGAAATGGATAAAGTCGATTGTTTAATTGTGGGCCGCGGCGGTGGCTCGATTGAGGAGTTATGGGCGTTCAATGAAGAGATAGTAGTTAGAGCGATCTATACTTCAACGATTCCTATTATTTCAGCAGTTGGGCATGAGACTGATTTTACGATAGCTGATTTTGTGGCGGATATGCGCGCTCCTACCCCGACAGGAGCTGCTGAATTAGCAGTACCTCACGTAGATGAATTGATGGAACGGATATTGACGAGACAAACAAGAATGCTGCGGGTTATGAAAGAGCGAGTTCATTATTCACAAGAACGTCTAAAGCAAATTGAACGTTCTTATGCATTTCGTTATCCAAGGCGAGCATATGAGCAGAAGATGGAGCAAGTTGACAAAGCAACAGAACGTCTTGTAAAAGGTGCGGAAAAACAATTTTTAACCCAAAAAGAAGCCTATTTAAATTTATATCGCCGTATTGAAAGACATAAACCACGTGAACTGTTAAATGAAGCAAGGGAACAGCATGAAAAAGCGGAAAGGCAACTGAACCGTATGATGACAGCTATTTTGGCAGACAAACAGAAGGATTTTAGACAAATGCTTACAACATTGGAAGCGTTAAGTCCATTGAAGGTAATGGAACGGGGCTATAGTCTTGTCTACGATGATAGCGGCAAACTGGTAAAAAGTGTTTGTCGCATTTCAAAAGAGGATCAACTAACCGTACGGATGGCAGACGGTTCGATTCAGTGCCAAGTGCTGAATGTTGAGGGGAAGGAGAATTAATAATGGAAGAAAAAATGACGTTTGAGGAAGCGATGAAAAATCTCGAAGATATTGTGGAAAAGCTGGAAGAAGGAGATGTGCCGTTAGAAGAAGCGATCACAATTTATCGAAAAGGAATGGAGCTTTCTAAGCTGTGCCACGATAAACTAAAAGATGTCGAAGAACAATTGACACAAATTATTACTGAAGATGGGAAAAAACAGGAGTTTTCTATCCAAGAGGAGGAGTAAAGTGGAGCTTTTAGCACCTTTTATGCAAAAACATAAAGAGCTCCTCGAGCAGCAATTACGGACAAGTGTGATGCAAATGAAGGCCCCAGAGATTATAAAAGAATCGATGTTATATTCTTTGGAGGCTGGCGGGAAGAGAATTCGACCGATGCTCTTATTTGCCACAATTGATGCATTCGGGGATAAAGTTGAAAAAGGGTTACTGACTGCAGCAGCAATTGAGATGGTTCATACATATTCTTTGATTCATGATGATCTCCCAAGCATGGATAACGATGATTTAAGAAGAGGCAGACCGACAAATCATAAAGTATACGGGGATGCTTTTGCGATTTTAGCAGGAGATGCTCTTCTAACTTATAGCTTCCAATTGATTACGGAAACTGCTGAGGTAGATGCTGAAACAAAGCTTAAACTAATACGAGAGCTTTCTATCGCTGCTGGTGCCGAAGGAATGGTCGGGGGGCAAGTTGCTGATATAAGCGGAGAAAATCGCTGTTTGACCTTGGACGAGCTTGAATATATTCATATTCATAAAACGGGCAAACTGTTGTCCTTTAGTGCTGTCGCAGGAGCTCTTTTAGCTGGAGCACCAAACGCTATGGTTGAGCAATTTGGAAAATTTGCCCATCACCTAGGACTAGCATTCCAAATTCGCGATGATATTCTTGATTTGGAAGGAAATGAGGTAAAGTTGGGGAAGCGTACTGGCAGTGATACTTTTAATCATAAAAGCACCTATCCTGCATTATTAACTATGGACGGTGCAAAGAAAGCATTGGTGCAGGAAATTGCGAAAGCGCAAGGCATTCTTCAGGAAACGGGTTTAAATACAGGAGTGCTTATGGAATTAACTGATTTGGTTGCAAATCGAGATCACTAATCTCCCCCTAATAAGGTGGCTTAAATCTGCTTTTTTACTAAATGGAATTTCTATGTTATAATACAGAATGATTTTGTCTAAATATTTATTTTGCTACATAAACTGAATGTAAACAAAAACTTTCTCTGTAAACACAGCAATGAGAGGGTACAACAAAATGGAGTATATCAACCTTCACTCTTTATTTTAAACAAGCTGTAGCAGTGAAAAGGAACGAGTAAAATAAATAATTTGCTTTAAATGGAATTTGCAAAACATAATTTCTATCAGACAATCAACATTTTTAACGACGATACAAAAAGTCTAAATTGACATGAGGTCAGTTCAGCCGTTATCACTTTTGTGCTAGCGGTTCTTTTTTCAAGGCTATGTTTTATATGATTTAAGTTGATTTTTGGCTCATCTACGTAAGCAACCTTCATTTCTTACGTCTATGAAGCTGATTCTGACTTTGTGGAAATAAGTAAGTTTTCTTTTCGTTTCATCGAGTCAGCCATAAAATAATCCAAAAATGAACGAAACCATATTTAACACAGTTTTTTTTAGAAATCCGAAATCGGAATCAATAATCCGAAAAAGAAATGAAAGTGAGTGGTCCGTTATGGATCTGTTATCAATAAAAGACCCATCTTTTTTGAAAGCATTGTCTAATAAGGAACTAGAGAAGCTTAGCCAAGAAATTCGTGAGTTTTTAATTGAAAAGTTGTCGAAAACAGGAGGCCATATTGGCCCAAATCTTGGTGTTGTTGAACTTACGATTGCGTTGCATAAATGCTTTAACAGCCCAAAGGATAAGATTCTATGGGATGTCGGTCATCAATCGTATGTTCATAAAATTCTTACAGGAAGAGCCGATCAATTTGACACGTTAAGACAATATAAGGGTCTTTGTGGATTCCCCAAAATGGTCGAAAGTGAACATGACGTCTGGGAAACAGGCCATAGCTCTACATCATTGTCTGCTGCGATGGGAATGGCGATCGCCCGTGATTTAAAAAAGGAGAAGTCCTTCATTGTACCCGTTATTGGTGATGGAGCGCTTACTGGTGGGATGGCACTTGAGGCGTTAAATCATATTGGGCATGAACGAAAAAATATGATTGTTGTTTTAAATGATAACGAAATGTCAATTGCACCGAATGTCGGTGCTCTTCACAATGTGCTAGGACGACTTCGGACGGCAGGTAAATATCAATGGGCTAAAGACGAATTGGAGTACTTACTGAAGAAAATTCCAGCTGTCGGTGGTAAATTGGCGGCTACAGCGGAAAGAATAAAGGACAGTTTAAAGTATTTGCTCGTTTCGGGAGTTTTCTTTGAAGAGCTCGGCTTTACCTATTTAGGTCCAATTGATGGCCATAATTACGATGCATTGCTAGAAAATATTGCTTATGCGAAGAAAATGGAAGGACCCGTTCTTCTTCATGTCATTACGAAAAAAGGAAAGGGTTATCAGCCGGCAGAAAATGATACAATCGGAACTTGGCATGGAACCGGAGCTTATAAAATTGAGACGGGTGACTTTATTAAGCCTGTTCAATCTCCTCCAGCATGGAGCAAACTTGTTAGTGAAACGGTACGGAAGATTGCCCGTGAAGATGAGAGGGTTGTCGCGATTACTCCAGCAATGCCAGTTGGTTCTAAATTAGAAGGCTTTGCTAGCGAATTTCCTGAGCGCATGTATGATGTCGGGATCGCTGAACAGCATGCCGCGACAATGGCAGCAGGATTGGCGACACAAAACATGAAGCCGTTCCTAGCGATATATTCTACGTTTTTGCAGCGTGCCTACGATCAGGTCGTCCATGATATTTGTCGTCAAAACTTAAATGTCTTTATTGGAATTGACCGTGCTGGTTTAGTCGGGGCTGACGGAGAAACTCATCAAGGGGTATTTGATATTGCCTTTTTGCGGCATGTACCCAATATGGTGTTAATGATGCCAAAGGATGAGAATGAAGGACAACATCTTGTCCATACGGCGTTAAAATACGATGAGGGTCCAATTGCGATGAGATTCCCAAGAGGAAATGGTCTCGGAGTTCCTTTAGATGAAGAGCTGAAAGAAATACCGATTGGAACATGGGAAGTATTAAAAGAAGGGCTTGATGGAGCGATTTTAACTTTTGGGACGACGATCCCAATGGCTATGAAGGCGGCAGAAATTCTTGAGAAACAGGGAGTTTCGATCAAGGTGATTAATGCGCGTTTCATTAAACCAATTGATGAAGATATGCTTCTCGGTCTATTAGGAGTAGATATGCCGATTCTTACTATCGAAGAAGCTGTTCTACAAGGTGGATTTGGTAGCTCTATTTTAGAATTTGCATCTGAAAAAGGATACCACCATGCTGAAATTGATCGCATTGGTATTCCTGATCGATTTATCGAACACGGAAGTGTGAATGAATTGCTAAATGAAATTGGCCTGACAACAGAAAATGTTGTCAATAAACTGCAAACATTGGCAAGAAAAAAACAAAAAAGGGCCTAAACAAAAATGAAAAAGGAACGGATAGACGTTTTATTAGTAGAACGAGGTTTAGTTGAAACCCGTGAAAAGGCCAAAAGAGCGATTATGGCTGGTCTTGTTTATAGTAATGAAGAACGGTTAGACAAGCCTGGGGAAAAAATTAGTATTGAAAGTCCGCTTACAGTGAAAGGAAATGTCCTTCCTTATGTAAGTCGGGGAGGATTAAAGCTTGAGAAAGCGTTGAAAGAATTTGATTTAAATATTGAAGGCAAGATTCTGCTAGATATCGGTGCTTCGACTGGTGGTTTTACAGACTGCGCCCTACAAAATGGGGCGAAAATGTCCTATGCTCTTGATGTAGGTTATAACCAATTAGCGTGGAAGCTCAGACAGGACGAGAGAGTTGTTGTCATGGAAAGAACTAATTTTCGCTACGTGACTCCAGCTGATCTGTCGGCTGAGCTCCCTAACTTTGCTTCAATTGATGTTTCATTTATATCATTGAAATTGATCTTTCCTGTATTAAAAACATTGCTTGTTCCGGGAAGTGATATTGTCGCGTTAATTAAGCCTCAATTTGAAGCAGGACGTGAGCAGGTAGGAAAAAAAGGGATTGTTCGGGACCCAAATGTACATGAAGAGGTTCTCGAAAAAATGATTGATTTCGTGTTAAAAGAAGGTTATGATGTCAAGAATTTGTCCTACTCTCCGATCACGGGAGGAGATGGGAATATCGAGTTTCTCCTTCATATTCAGTGGAATGGGTCGAAGGTTATGGGGGAGAAAAGCTTGCTTTATTTACCATCAGACATTGTGCGTAGCGCCCATGAACAATTGAAAAGAAAGCAAACAGAGGAATAAGTAGAGGCTTATTCCTTTTTTGTGTGAGTTGTAAATTTGGAAATTTTAGCAAAAAAAGCATTGCTAAAGGTGGAGACTAAAGAGGAATATCGTCGTTTAATCACGAATCATTATATGAAAAAGTATACATTTTCCTGTTTTTCAGCTAACATATTATTGAATGATCTGTGCAATTATGAATGTAAAAAAGTAAAATAGTATAACACCATTACACTGTATAAATTTCAGAGGTGATTTATTTATGAATAAAGGTCAGCGCCATATTAAAATAAGAGAAATTATAACAAATAATGATATTGAAACACAGGACGAGCTTGTTGATGAATTAAAAATAGCAGGTTTTAATGTTACGCAGGCAACGGTTTCAAGAGATATAAAAGAGCTTCATTTAGTAAAGGTACCTCTTATGGATGGCCGCTATAAGTATAGTCTCCCGGCCGATCAACGCTTTAATCCTCTGCAAAAATTAAAAAGAAATCTCATGGATGCGTTTGTTCGCATCGATCAAGCGGGACATTTGCTTGTTATGAAGACATTGCCTGGAAACGCAATGGCAATAGGGGCGTTAATTGATAATCTTGATTGGGAAGAGATATTAGGAACAATTTGCGGGGATGATACGATTTTAATTATTTGCAAAACTCCAGTTGAGACAGAAATCATACAGGCTCGATTTCTTGAAATGCTGTAACAATTCCTTTGTCCGTGATTCAAAACCTGAGCGTAATATTTACGTTTATTTTCATTTTGTTTAAAGAACAAATGAAATCAATCATACATGTGAATCTGGACTAAGTGAAGATGAATTTGATTTAGAGGTGATTATTCATGCTCAGCGAGTTATCGATTAAAAATTTTGCTATAATTGAGGCACTTTCGATTTCTTTTGACAAAGGGCTAACGGTTCTTTCTGGCGAAACAGGAGCAGGAAAATCAATTATTATTGATGCCATTCATTTGCTCGTTGGTGGCAGAGGTTCATCTGAATTTGTCCGCCATGGGGAAGAGAAAGCGGAAATTGAAGGGCTTTTTCAAATTGATCATGATTCACATCCATTATTTCATAAGGTGCAGGAGTTTGGCATCGAGATTGAAGACGGAATGATCATCCTTCGACGCGACATTTCAAAGAGTGGGAAAAGTATTTGCCGCATAAATGGGAAGCTAGTGACAATTTCAACACTGCGTGAAATCGGTGCGGCGCTTGTTGATATTCATGGTCAGCATGAGCATCAAGAATTAATGGATGAAACCCGTCATTTATTCTTGCTTGATCAATTTGGCGGCAAGGAAATTGAGGACGTCTATCAAGAGTATGTACATATTTATCAGCGATATGAAAAAACGCATAGGGCATTAAAACATTTGAGTGAAAATGAACAGCAGGTTGCACATCGTTTAGATTTAATTTCTTTTCAATTAGAGGAAATTCAAAAAGCGGATTTAAAGCTTCATGAAGATGAGGAGCTTATCGAGGAAAGAAGGAAGCTGAGCAATTTTGAGAAGCTTCATGAAGCGTTGAATATAAGCTATTCAGCCTTACAGGGCGATAATAAAGGGCTCGATTGGCTTGGTCTCGCGATGAACCATTTGGAAGACGCAGCATCGATTGATGAGCACTATAAAGAGGTATCTGATACGGTTTCCAATAGCTTTTATGTACTTGAGGATATCGTACGGACATTAAGAAATGAGCTTGATATCCTTGAATTTGATCCTGAACGTTTGAGTAATATTGAGGATAGGCTTAACGAAATTAATCAACTAAAGCGAAAGTATGGAAAAACAATTGCCGAGATATTAGAGTATGCGGCCAAAATTGAGGAAGAGCTGGAAACACTGCAGAATAAAGAAACACATATTGAGAAATTGCAGCGGGAGCTTTCCGTCATCCAGAAAGACCTGGCCATTGAAGCTCGTGAATTAAGTAAGGTGAGACAAAAGTATGCTGGACAACTAACAAAATTGATTCATACTGAATTAAAAGAGCTTTACATGGAAAAAACACTATTCGAAGTACGATTTATTAGTGATTACGAGCATTTTACATCTGCCGGTTCAGATAAAGTTGAATTTTACATTTCTACCAACCCGGGTGAACCATTAAAACCACTTTCAAAAATTGCCTCTGGTGGAGAATTATCGCGAATTATGCTTGCCTTAAAGAGCATCTTTTCAAAGCATCAGGGCATCACATCGATTATTTTCGACGAAGTCGATACGGGAGTCAGTGGCCGGGTAGCACAAGCGATTGCTGAAAAAATATATCATGTGTCTGTTGACTCGCAAGTTCTGTGTATTTCCCACCTTCCTCAAGTAGCAGCAATGGCCGATACTCACTTATTTATTGCGAAAAAAATCGCGGAAGGTCGGACAAGGACATCCGTAAAAGTTTTGGATGAAATTGAAAAAATTCGTGAAATTGGGAGGATGATTTCAGGGGTAGAGATAACCGATTTAACGAAGGAGCATGCAAAAGAACTTCTTCATTTAGCAAAAGAGATTAAAATAACACAATGAAAGCTATCCGAATTTGGATAGCTTTATTTTTATAGAGGAAGATTCGAATGGATAGAAATAAAAAGGTAAATCATAGTTCACGCGTGATTATCATTTTTTATCTTTTTATTTGAATAAAGGGTAAATCATTTAGTATACGCAATGTCCTTAAAGAAGCAGTATAACGATTGAAAATAAAGTAAATACTGTTGTTGAGAAATGGTTGGCCAAATACGTTAACATTATCTAAAAGCCATCATCGTTCAGCCAAAATGATCATTTTACTTCATTATTATAACAACATATAGCAAAATAATTCTGCAAGCGCCCAAGTTCCATTAACATCCATTCTGGGTAGCTTTTTTATCTCTCTAGCGGTTATAAATGCGTCTAAAGGAGGCAAAATTAAAGGTGTAGCCATTTTAGAGTGAGTGTGTGTGGACTAGAAGCGAGGAGAGTGAAGATGTTGAATTTTGAACTTCTTAGAAAAATAATTGGTGGAATTCTCCTTGTTTCAATTGTTGCTCTTGGTTTTTCGAAACCTGTGCAGCAGTATATTCAATTACCAAAGGAAGTAACCCTTTTTGAAGGGCAAGAATTTACTTTTCAGAAATCCCGACCAGTGTCAGCAGAAATGAATAGCTCTAACCTTAGTGTTTCAGTCGATGATGAAGATAATACAGTTTCATTAAATGCAAACAAATACGGAAAAAATGAGATGCTATTAGAATTAGCGGGTTTTCCAATTAAAAAGGTCGATGTCAATGTTCTAAAGGATTTTAAAGTAATTCCAGGTGGCCAATCTATCGGGGTTAAATTAAATACAGTTGGGGTTCTGGTAGTAGGACACCATCAGGTGAATACAATTGAAGGAAAGCAATCACCGGGAGAGGAAGCGGGAATAAAAGTCGGCGATATTATTACGAGGATCAATGGGAAGCAGATTGAAAAAATGTCTGATGTTGCCCCTTTTGTTCAAGAGGCCGGAGAATCAGGAAAACCGTTGAAGGTTGAGATTAGTCGTGAAAGTGGAAAAGTAACAACAGAACTAAAGCCGCAAAAGGAAAAAGATGAAGATAAGTTTAAGCTTGGTCTCTATATTCGAGATTCAGCAGCAGGAATAGGGACGATGACGTTCTATCATCCTCAAAGTAAAAAATACGGTGCTTTAGGGCACGTCATATCTGATATGGATACGAAAAAGCCCATTGTCGTAGAAGACGGGCAAATTGTTCGTTCAACTGTAACATCCATTGAAAAAGGAAGCAATGGAGATCCTGGAGAAAAATTAGCTAGGTTCTCTTCAGATAAAGAGGTAATTGGAAATATCCAACGAAATAGCCCATTTGGAATATTTGGAAAGCTTAATCGTGATATTGAGAACGGAGTTATGGATAAAGCTTTGCCAATCGCTCTTTCTCATCAAGTTAAGGAAGGTCCGGCACAAATACTGACAGTTGTCGATAATGATGAAGTTAAACTTTTTGACATCGAAATTGTCAGTACGATCCCGCAAAAGTTCCCTGCCACGAAAGGAATGGTCTTAAAGGTTACAGATAAAGAATTGCTTGATAAGACAGGCGGAATCGTTCAAGGGATGTCGGGAAGCCCAATTATTCAAGATGGTAAAGTAGTTGGAGCTGTTACTCATGTATTTGTTAACGATCCAACTTCAGGTTACGGGGTTCATATAGAGTGGATGCTTAATGAAGCAGGGATCGATATTTATGAAAAAGAAGAGGAAAAAGCAAGTTAAATTAATTACCTTATGGAGGTGGAATTTTCCGCCTCCATCTTCTTTTTTTATGATAGCAGTGTATAATATGGATAAAGATAAAGATTTTTCGACAAAGTTATCATTTTAAAAAAATCAAGTGACGAAACTAGTCGAAAATAAGAGAAAATAGAAGAAAATCAAAGAATTAATACATTTTTGCAGAAAAAATAAAAAAAGAAAAGGATTTTTATTGGCTTTGTCGAATTGAATATTTAGAATAAAGATATAAGAATCAAATTTTAGAGACGAGAAACTTAAGGATCGAGGAGGAAACTGTAAGTGAAGAAAATTAAAGTTTGTGTAGTTGATGACAATCGAGAACTAGTGGGTCTATTAGAAGATTATATTTCTTCTCAGGAAGACATGGAAGTTGTAGGTGTGGCCCATAATGGACAGGAGTGCCTGGAAGTATTGCAGGAAACTGACCCAGATGTTCTTGTTTTAGATATTATTATGCCGCATTTAGATGGATTAGCAGTATTGGAAAGGCTAAGGGAGATGAAAAAGAACCATCTTCCTAATGTTATTATGTTAACGGCCTTTGGCCAGGAAGATGTAACGAAAAAAGCAGTTGAGTTAGGTGCGTCTTATTTTATTTTAAAACCATTTGACTTAGAGCATTTAGGCAATCACATTCGTCAGGTAAGCGGAAAGGAAGCGCCTGTTATGAGAAAATCATCAGGGTTAGCAAGTGCTGTTAGACCAGTTGTGGAAGAAAAGCCAAGAAACCTCGATGCTAGTATTACAAGTATTATTCATGAAATTGGTGTCCCTGCTCATATTAAAGGGTATTTATATTTAAGAGAAGCTATTTCCATGGTTTATAATGACATAGAATTATTAGGATCGATTACGAAAGTTTTATATCCCGATATTGCCAAAAAATATAACACTACAGCTAGCCGCGTCGAGCGTGCTATTCGTCATGCCATCGAAGTGGCATGGAGCCGTGGTAATATCGATTCAATTTCATCTTTATTTGGTTATACCGTATCCATGTCCAAAGCAAAGCCAACCAACTCAGAATTTATCGCAATGGTGGCTGATAAGCTTCGTTTGGAGCATAAGGCTTCTTGAAAGGGAAAGGACTAAATAAAAGATGTCGAATGGGCGTCTTTTATTTCTGATTTAGGAGGTAGGAGAAACTTGACACTTATTTTTGCCCACCGTGGTTATTCTGCAAAATTCCCTGAGAATACGATGAAAGCTTTTAGGGAAGCGGAAAATGCAGGTGCTGATGGTATTGAATTAGATGTCCAATTAACAAAAGACAATGAGCTCGTTGTCATTCATGATGACAAAGTCGATCGTACGACCAATGGGAGAGGTTTTGTGAAAGATTATTCCTTCGCAGAATTGCGGAGACTTGATGCAAGCTATAAGCATAAGACAATTTTAAAAAAAGAGCCGATTCCTTCTTTAAAAGAAGTGCTTGCGTGGCTACAAACCAATCAACTTCAGTGCAATATTGAAATTAAAAGCAGTGCGGAATCATACATGAAAATAGAGGAGCCCCTTATTGAGCTTATTCGTGAATTTGCTTTAACAGAGCGAGTGATCATTTCGTCATTTAATCATTATAGTATCGTATACTGCTATCGCCTTGCTCCTGAAATTGAAATTGCTCCCTTATATCATGAGGGGCTCTACATGCCTTGGGTCTATACCCGCTCGATTAAAGCAAAGGGGATGCATCCTAATTATCGAGTCGCTCCCAATGAAATCATTAAAGCTTCTCTTGAGTCTGGTATTGAAGTGAGACCTTATACTGTCAATAAAGAACAGGAGATGAGAAGACTCTTTGATATTGGTTGTACGGCATTTATTACAGACGATCCAGTGAAGGCGCTTAAAATTAGAAAAGAGTATCATTAAATTATTCTCAATTGCGAAAGGCATCCACAAAAAGTTTGTGGATGCCTTTCTAGTCATTAATGAGCGCGTTAACAAGCGAGTAAGAAAGAGAGCCTCATCCGTTGTCGGGCAGAAACAGGTGCTGTACGGAGGTACAGAGGAAAGCTCCATTTATTATCGTCCGCTGGTAACCTATTTGAACTAGCTTAAAAGGCGCCCTGCTCTTTAAATAAATGTGTTAAACTAAAGTTTCTTATCCAATTTAAAGCGATTCTGCACTTTATTTTTCTTGCGATCACGATGAAGGATAAATCCTCCGATAAAGGCTAATCCAGCTAAAAACAATAATAGTCCAGAGATAAATTGCAGCCATAATAATGAGGAGGTAAACGGTCCAATTGTAATTCCAAAGACCATATCGCGCATCATTTTAATTCCATATGCTGCAATGATTCCAGGTATTACTAAAATTAATAATGCTATAATCCGAATCATAAAAATCCTCATTTCTATTTGATCCCCTATATTATAACATGCTTTTTCAATATAAGTATGTCGTCCTCTTGACATTCTCGTTTCCCAAACTTTTAACATTTTTTTAAGGTTTTGTTAAAAAAATACGGTGAATAAAACGATTTATTTCGCGGTAAACATTGGTTTCATATTTCTTTCTGTTATGCAGAAGGGTAAGAAAATTAGCCAAAAATCAACGGCAACTTATACTAAAACATATTCTAAAAAAATTTGTCATTGAAACCGATTAACACTAAAATAGACTTATGTGCAAAAAAATTCATTCTTTATGAAAATTTTTTCTTGCAAGAAGGTAGGGGAAATCATGTGCAAACAGTAATGATTGTTGGAGCTGGATTGGGTGGATTATCGATTTTAAAGATATTAAAAGAAACCGCTGTTCTGGATGTGAAAGTGGTCATCGATATAGATGAAAATGCTCCGGGAATCTTGTTTGCTAAGGAGCTAGGGATTGAAGTGGGAACGGATTGGAAAAAATATTTAGCTGATCAACTAGATGTGGTCATAGAAGTAACAGGAAGACAAGAGGTATTTAATGAAATTCGTGAGTTAAGAGACCGGAGGACAGTGTTAATTCCGGGGAGTATGGCTTATCTAATTTCTAAGTTGATTGAAGAAAAAGAAGAATTAATCTCTAGACTTGAATACGAAACCTACAAACATGACTTAATATTTAATGCAACTGGTGATGGCATGCTAGTTGTAGATAAAGATGCGACGATCACCTTCATCAATCATAGTGCAGCAACGATGATCGGGATGAAAAAGGAAGAAATGATCGGAAAACCGGTTTTAGAAGTTGTTCCAACAAGCCGTTTGCCGATTATTTTAGAAACTGGAAAACCTGAAACGAATCGAAAGCAAACTCTTGCGAACGGGATGAAGATCATCACGACGAGAATCCCGATGATCGCTGAAAATAATGAAATAATCGGGGCATTTGCCGTTTTTAAGGATATAACAGAGGTTGTCAATTTAGCAGAGGAACTCACCAATCTAAAAGAAGTACAAACGATGCTTGAATCAGTGATTCAATCGAGTGAAGAAGCGATTTCTGTTGTTGATGAAAATGGAATAGGGATCATTATTAATCCAGCTTACACGAGGTTAACTGGGCTTTCTGAAGCAGAGGTTATCGGTCAACCGGCGACTGCTGATATTTCTGAAGGAGAAAGCATGCATATGCAAGTTTTAAAAACGAGACGTGCTGTTCGTGGGGTGGCAATGCGATTAGGCCCGAACAAAAAAGAGGTCATTGTCAATGTGGCGCCCGTCATTGTTGATGGCAAATTAAAAGGAAGTGTCGGAGTCGTTCATGACATGTCTGAAATAAAGAGCTTGAACCGAGAACTGAGCAGAGCGAGGCAGATTATTCGAACACTGGAAGCAAAATATTCATTTGAAGACATTATTGGTGATTCCGAAGAGATGCGTTTAGCTATTGAGCAAGCGAAGCTGGGGGCTAGAACACCTGCTACCGTTCTTCTCCGTGGAGAGTCCGGTACTGGAAAAGAGCTTTTTGCTCATGCAATCCATAACGCAAGTGATAGAAAGTATAACAAATTTGTTCGCGTTAATTGTGCTTCCCTCTCAGAGTCATTACTTGAAAGCGAACTTTTCGGTTATGAAGAAGGAGCTTTTTCTGGTGCGAAAAGAGGAGGAAAGCGAGGTCTTTTTGAAGAGGCGAACAATGGTAGTATTTTTTTAGATGAAATTGGTGAATTAACAGCGAATACTCAAGCGAAACTATTACGAGTACTGCAGGAAAATGAAATTACTCGAGTCGGTGGCACGAAGCCAATTTCCATTAATGTAAGAGTAATTGCGGCTACAAATGTTAATATTGAAAAAGGGATCATCAATGGGACATTTAGAGAAGATTTATATTATCGTCTCAATCGAATGCCGATCCATATTCCTCCGTTAAGGGATCGAAAAGGAGATATTCCGTTATTATGTGAGCGTCTGATCCAGAAGATTAATCAAGATTATGGAAGAAATGTGGAAGGAGTAACGGCAGAGGCCATGAAACATTTGCTTCAATATCATTGGCCCGGGAATGTTAGAGAATTGGAAAATATATTAGGACGAGCGATTATTTTCATGAATTATCATGAAACGGAGATTGCTCTGCTGCATTTACCGAATTTAAACATCATTCAGGAGCAGATAATTGAACCATTCTCTCATTCTGAAACAGAAGGAGAGACATTAAACGTGAGATTAGAGCGATATGAGAAAGAAATTATCGCAAAAACGCTTGTAAAAATGAATGGCAATAAGACGGAGACAGCCAAAGCATTAGGTTTATCTGTTCGTAATCTCTACTATAAGTTGGACAAATACAATTTATAAGGCTATGATCATGTTTGTAAAGATTAGCATGCAACTTTTTTCGCATGTCTGCAAAAAAATTCATGGATGGCAAAGCAAAAGGGAAGTTTGACACCTTGAATTAATTGGCATAAAAATTGCAAACATATTTTAATGTTATCGCAAAATGTATTTGACCAAATAAAGGAAAATACAGATAAAAATTAAAGGGGGTTGAATACAGCTTGAAATTGCAATCTCTAATTGATAGAGCCATACAATTTCCTCCAATAACGGTGGCAGTAGCTGCTGCTGAAGATGAGGATGTTCTTGAGGCGATACAAGAAGCGCTGCGAAGAACGCTTTCCCGCTTCCTTTTATATGGCGACAGGGAGAAGATCATCGAGCTTATCAATGCTAAATTTCCTGAATTGATGAACAACGGTGATCTTCAAATCATTCATGCTCTTACCAATCAGGAAGCAGCTGAAAAAGCCGTTAAGGCTGTACATTTAAATGAAGCTAGTGTGTTAATGAAGGGAAATGTTCAAACCGCGGTTATTTTAAAAGCAATTTTAAATAAAGAATATGGTTTAAGGACTGGAAACATTCTTTCGCATGTTGCTGTTTTTGAAATCCCAGACTTTGATCGCCTCCTTTTTATTACCGATGCAGCGATGAATCTTTACCCTGATCTTCAACAAAAGGTACAAATTATTGAAAATGCCGTTGCAATTGCAAGAAGTGTTGGGGTCAATTGGCCATCAGTGGCGCCGATTGCTGCTGTTGAAGTAGTCAACCCGAGTATGCAGGCAACACTGGATGCTGCTGCACTTTCGCAAATGAATCGGAGAGGGCAGATCACGAATTGTCTTATTGATGGGCCGCTTGCGTTCGATAATGCGATTTCGAGCTTGTCAGCAGAGCAAAAAGGAATCAAAAGTGAGGTTGCTGGACGAGCAGATATCCTGCTTGTGCCAACAATAGAGGTTGGAAATGCGTTGTATAAATCATTAACATATTTTGCGAAAGCGAAGGTTGGAGGAGTCATTGCCGGGGCAAAAGCGCCAATCGTTTTAACTTCCAGGGCCGATTCTGCTGAAAGCAAGCTCTACTCTCTAGCTTTAGCCATATGTTCTATTAAACATTGATGATATTTAACAAAAGAGGAGAGATACAACATGGAAATTTTCAAGTATATGGAGTCTTATGATTATGAACAAGTCGTTTTTTGCCAAGATAAGCAATCGGGACTAAAGGCGATAATTGCAATACATGATACGACTTTAGGACCGGCGCTTGGTGGAACACGGATGTGGACATATGAATCAGAGGAGGCGGCTATTGAGGATGCTCTTCGCTTAGCGAAGGGGATGACATATAAAAATGCTGCAGCGGGATTAAATCTTGGAGGCGGTAAAACGGTTATTATTGGCGATCCTCGTAAAGATAAGAATGAAGAAATGTTTCGTGCTTTTGGTCGCTATATTCAGGGTTTAAATGGCCGTTATATTACAGCTGAAGATGTAGGAACAACCGTTGCTGATATGGATTTGATCCATGAAGAAACCGATTATGTAACGGGAATATCTCCAGCATTCGGTTCATCTGGAAATCCATCGCCGGTTACAGCTTATGGTGTATATCGTGGGATGAAAGCAGCAGCTAAGGAAGCGTTTGGGAATGATTCACTAGAAGGAAAAGTGGTTGCTGTTCAAGGTATTGGTAATGTTGCATTTAATTTATGCCGTCATTTACATGAAGAGGGTGCAAGTTTAATTGTAACTGATATTAATAAAGAAGCTGTGCAAAGAGCGGTGGAAGAGTTCGGTGCAAAGGCGGTCGAGCCTGACGAAATTTATAGTGTCGACTGTGATATTTATGCTCCTTGTGCACTGGGGGCTGTTATCAATGATGATACGATTCCACAATTAAAGGCTAAAGTTATTGCAGGAGCTGCTAACAATCAGCTTCGTGATACGACCCATGGTGACCTCATACATGAATTAGGGATAGTCTATGCACCTGATTATGTAATTAACGCCGGTGGAGTTATCAATGTCGCTGATGAATTGTACGGTTATAACCGCGACCGAGCGATGAAGCGAGTCGAGACAATTTATCAAAACATTGAGAAGGTAATTGAAATTTCAAAGCGCGATGGAATTCCAACTTATAAAGCAGCAGATCGTATGGCGGAGGAGAGAATTGAAAGAATGCGCAATTCTCGCAGTCAATTTCTTCAAAATGGCCATCACATTTTAAGCAGAAGATAAATGATTTGTCAGCTAAATGGTATGGTTATTACATGTTGAATGGTGTTAAGCGCAAGCTTCCGTTATGCATGGCTCAAACAATCGAATAAAGAGCATGAGCAATATAAAGGGAAATTTGCGCTTTTCAATTGGAGGGTTAAACAGTGCCAGAGTCAATTAATCGAATTCTCGTCATCAATCCAGGATCTACTTCAACGAAAATAGGGGTATTCGATAATGAGAAGTCTGTTTTTGAAAAGACGATTCGTCATTCTAATGATGAAATTGGTCAATTTAATCAAATTATCGAGCAATATGAATTCCGTAAAAAGACGATCCTTGAATCACTTGATAAAGAAGGAATCAATATTTCCAAGCTTAAAGCCGTTTGCGGTCGCGGTGGATTGTTGCGTCCCATAGAAGGGGGAACATATCGAGTTAACGAAGAGATGTTGTCCGACCTTCGTGCTGGTTTTGCTGGTGAGCATGCCTCTAATCTTGGTGGAATTATTGCTCATGAAATTGCATCAGGATTAAATATTCCAGCTTATATTGTTGATCCGGTTGTTGTTGATGAATTAGAGCCTATTGCTCGAGTTTCAGGTTTTTCGTTAATAGACCGAAAAAGCATCTTTCATGCCCTTAATCAAAAGGCAGTGTCGAGGCGGGTAGCGCAGGAGTTAGGGAAAAGATACGAAGAGCTTAACTTAATTGTCGCCCATATGGGAGGCGGCATTACGGTTGGTGTACATAAAAAAGGAAGGGTTGTCGATGTGAACAACGGTCTTCATGGAGATGGCCCGTTCAGTCCAGAACGTGCGGGTACAGTACCTGCGGGTGACCTTGTGGCTCTCTGTTATTCTGGACAATACTTTTATGAAGAAATCATGAAAAAATTGGTCGGACAAGGCGGCTTAGTTGGCTATTTGAAAACAAATGATGCCCTTGCGGTGGAAAAAATGATAGAAAATGGCGATAACGAAGCAAGCTTAGTCTATTCTGCGATGGCATACCAAGTAGCAAAAGAAATTGGGTCGGCTAGTGCGGTTTTATCAGGGAAGGTCGATGCGATTATTTTAACGGGTGGTCTCGCTTATGGAAAAGGATTTGTGCAGGAGATTCAGGAAAGAGTCAAATGGATTGCTGATGTGATCGTTAAGCCGGGAGAGAATGAGCTTCAGGCATTAGCGGAAGGGGCACTTAGAGTGTTAAGAGGTGAGGAAAAGGAGAAGAATTATCCAAGCCCAGTAAAGTGCAGTGAGAGGATTTGAAAAGGGAGGTCGTTTTTTATGGCAAAGGAATATGATTTAGTCATTCTTGGCGGTGGTACAGGTGGCTACGTAGCAGCGATACGGGCATCTCAGTTAGGCTTGAAAACAGCAATCGTTGAGAAAGGGAAACTCGGCGGCACCTGTTTACATAAAGGTTGTATCCCTAGCAAAGCATTGCTAAGAAGCGCTGAGGTATTTGCGACGGCAAAAAGAAGCGAAGAGTTCGGCGTGGAAACGACAGGTGTCTCATTAAATTTTGCTAAGGTGCAGGAACGAAAAAACAATATCGTCGAACAGCTGCATAAAGGTGTTCAACATTTAATGAAGCAAGGTAAGATTGATGTTTTTGCAGGAACAGGGAGGATTTTAGGCCCGTCAATTTTTTCACCTATGCCTGGAACGATTTCTGTTGAAATGAATGATAAAACAGAAAACGAAATGTTAATCCCCAAAAACGTTATTATTGGAACTGGCTCAAGGCCACGTACTTTACCGGGATTAGACATAGATGGTGAATTCGTAATGACTTCAGATGAAGCGTTGCAAATGGAATCACTTCCTCAATCAATCATAATCGTTGGTGGCGGTGTGATTGGAATTGAATGGGCATCAATGCTGTCCGATTTTGGGGTTGAAGTGACGGTGATTGAATATGCGGATCGCATTTTACCAACAGAAGACAAAGAAATTTCCAAGGAAATGCAACGGCTAATGAAGAAGCGTAAAATCAATGTTGTCACAAGTGCAAAGGTTTTGCCAGAAACGCTTCAAAAAGGTGAGACTGTCACCATCTCTGCTGAAGTAAAAGGAGCAGAAAAACAGTTTAAAGCAGATAAAATACTTGTTTCGGTTGGCCGAATGGCAAATATAGAAGGAATTGGTTTAGAAAATACGGATATTCAGGTAGAAAAAGGATTCATTGTCACAAATGATTTTTATCAAACAAAAGAATCGCACATTTATGCAATAGGAGATTGTATCGGCGGCTTGCAGCTTGCCCATGTTGCTTCGCATGAAGGGATTGTTGCGGTTGAGCATATTGCTGGAGAGAAGCCAGAACCTCTTGACTATCGTTTAATTTCCAAATGTATATATAGCGCTCCTGAGGTAGCAAGTGTTGGCTATACAGAAGAGGAAGCAAAGGAAAAAGGATACAAAGTTAAAGTTGGGAAATTTTCTTTCCGTGCGATTGGAAAAGCACTTGTTTTTGGTGAATCAGATGGATTTGTGAAAATGATCGCTGATGAAGAAAGCAATGATATATTAGGTGTCCATATGATTGGACCTCATGTAACTGATATGATTTCTGAAGCAGGCTTAGCACAAGTGTTAGATGCGACACCTTGGGAGGTTGCCCATACAATTCATCCGCATCCAACTTTATCAGAAGCGATTGGTGAAGCAGCTTTAGCGGTTGATGGTAAAGCGATACATGGATAAGATTAATTTCTCGGGAGGGAATGGAATTGACTGAGAATCGTCATAGCGCTCTTGGATTGAGCGATGAAAAAGTGCTGGAAATGTATGAAACAATGTTGTTAGCAAGAAGAATTGATGAACGAATGTGGCTCTTAAACCGGGCAGGTAAGATTCCGTTTGTCATTTCTTGTCAAGGACAGGAGGCTGCGCAGGTTGGTGCGGCATTTGCTTTAGATAAGGAGAAGGATTATGCATTGCCTTACTATCGCGATATGGGAGTGGTATTAACCTTTGGAATGACAGCAACAGAATTAATGCTTTCTGCATTTGCAAAAGCGGAAGATCCGAACTCTGGAGGCCGACAAATGCCCGGGCATTTTGGACAAAAGAAAAATCGGATTGTCACCGGTTCATCCCCAGTAACGACACAGGTTCCTCATGCGGTTGGAGTGGCTTTAGCTGGAAAGATGGAAGGGAAAGATCTTGTTACTTTCGTCACTTTTGGTGAAGGTTCATCGAATCAAGGTGACTTCCATGAAGGAGCCAATTTTGCCGGTGTTCATAAGCTACCAGTCATCTTTATGTGTGAGAATAATAAATATGCTATTTCTGTACCAATTGAAAAGCAGTTAGCTTGTGAAAATGTCTCTGATCGTGCTGTTGGCTATGGAATGCCTGGAATTACAGTGGACGGAAATGATCCGTTAGAAGTGTATAAGGCCGTTAAAGAGGCAGTGGATCGCGGACGCCGTGGCGAAGGTCCATCATTAATTGAAACGATTTCTTACCGTTTAACACCACATTCTTCAGATGACGATGACAGAAGCTATCGTGCTCCTGATGAGGTCGCTGAGGCGAAAACAAAAGATCCGATTATAACTTTTGGAGCTTATTTGAAGGAAAATGGTGTAATGAACGATGAGAAGGAAAAAGAAATTAATGATCGTGTGATGAGAATTGTTAACGAGGCAACAGATTATGCAGAAAACGCTCCATACGCAGAGGCAGAATATGCGATGAAGCATGTGTATGCAGAGTAAGGGGGAAGATTGAAATGGCTGTCATTTCTTATATAGATGCAGTGACGATGGCGATTCGTGAGGAAATGGAAAGAGACTCTAAAGTTTTCGTTCTTGGTGAAGATGTAGGGAAAAAGGGCGGAGTTTTTAAAGCAACTCAAGGATTATATGAGCAGTTTGGGGAAGAAAGAGTAATCGATACCCCTCTTGCTGAATCTGCGATTGCAGGAGTGGGAATTGGGGCAGCAATGTATGGCATGCGTCCGATTGCGGAAATGCAATTTGCTGATTTTATCATGCCGGCTGTCAATCAAATCATTTCTGAAGCAGCAAAAATCCGTTATCGCTCCAATAATGACTGGAATTGTCCTATTGTGATCCGTGCTCCATATGGTGGTGGTATTCATGGAGCATTGTATCATTCCCAATCGGTTGAAGCTGTATTCGCTAACCAGCCTGGATTAAAAATTGTCATGCCATCTACGCCATACGATGTAAAGGGGCTATTGAAGGCGGCAATTCGTGATGAAGACCCTGTTCTCTTTTTCGAGCATAAAAGAGCATACCGTTTAATTAAAGGGGAAGTGCCTACTGATGATTATGTTCTTCCAATCGGAAAAGCGGATGTCAAGCGTGAAGGCGATGATATTACTGTTATTACGTACGGGCTATGTGTTCATTTTGCCCTACAGGCAGCTGAACGACTTGCGAGCGAGGGTATTTCGGCACATATTTTAGATTTACGTACTGTTTATCCGTTGGATAAAGAAGCGATTATTGAAGCAGCTAGCAAGACGGGCAAAGTATTGCTTATAACAGAGGACAATAAGGAAGGTAGCATTATTAGTGAAGTGTCGGCGATAATCGCAGAAAATTGCCTCTTCGATTTAGATGCTCCAATTAAGCGCTTAGCGGGACCGGATGTACCAGCAATGCCGTATGCACCGACAATGGAAAAGTATTTTATGGTTAATCCGGATAAAGTTGAACAAGCGATGCGAGAGTTGGCTGAATTTTAAATAGAGAATAAGCGTAGTTGAAGGAGGTTTTTCGAATTGGCAATTGAACAAATTAAAATGCCTCAATTAGGAGAAAGTGTAACCGAAGGAACAATAAGCAAATGGCTTGTATCAGTAGGGGATAAAGTCAATAAGTACGACGCGCTGGCAGAGGTTATGACAGATAAAGTAAATGCGGAAATCCCTTCCTCTTTTTCCGGTGTTATAAAAGAACTGATTGCAAATGAAGGGGATACGCTAGCAGTTGGTGAAGTGATTTGCTCTGTGGAAGTAGAGGGCGGTACAAGTGAAGCAGTTGAAGAAGCTCCAGCTCCTCAAAATGAAGAAGAGCTTTCAAGTACAAACGCTTCGTTTGATGGAACGAGCAGCAAAGCTCGTTACTCACCTGCTGTACTGAAACTTTCACAAGAACATGGTATTGATTTGAACCTTGTACAAGGAAGCGGTGCTGGCGGGCGTATTACCCGTAAGGATATTTTAAAAATTGTGGAGTCAGGTCAGATTCCGAAATCGGTTCAAACTGAGACACCGCCTGCGAAAGTAGAGGAAACGGCTTCTCAAACTCAGGTAGCAAAACAAAGCGCTCCTGTGCCATCGATTCCAGTTGGGGCTGGTGATACTGAAATTCCGGTATCTGGAGTTCGTAAAGCGATCGCAGCAAATATGCTTAGAAGCAAGCATGAAATCCCCCATGCTTGGACGATGATCGAAGTTGATGTGACGAATTTAGTTGAATATCGAAACACGATCAAGGATGAATTCAAAAATAAAGAAGGATTTAATTTGACCTTCTTCGCGTTTTTTGTCAAAGCTGTTGCTCAAGCCTTAAAAGAGTTCCCACAAATGAATTCAATGTGGGCAGGAGATAAAATCGTGCAGAAAAAAGACATCAATATTTCTATTGCAGTAGCAACAGATGATGCTTTGTTTGTACCGGTTATCAAGGCAGCCGATGAGAAAACAATTAAAGGGATTGCTCGCGAGATTACCGAATATGCAGCAAAGGTGCGTGCTGGTAAATTGACAAGTGAAGACATGCAAGGCGGGACATTTACTGTAAATAACACCGGTTCATTTGGTTCTGTCCAATCGATGGGAATCATTAATTATCCACAAGCTGCGATTTTACAAGTGGAATCGATTGTTAAGCGCCCTGTTGTTTTAAATGGCATGATTGCCGTTCGTGATATGGTGAATTTATGTTTATCGCTTGATCATCGAGTTCTTGATGGCTTAGTATGTGGTCGTTTTCTCCAAAGAGTGAAAGAAATTCTTGAACATACAAGCAAAGAGAATACCTCGATTTACTAAATGTTATTTTAAAATAGCATATAATTTCTTGAAGACCGTTTGTCAGACAACGGTCTTCCTCTTTTCTCTCCGTTGCTAGAATGAAATTCGTGTACTACAATAGTGGTATCAATAGAAAAATATGGTTTAGATTTAATAATCGGAATTTTTAATAACCTCATGGAAGGTGGAGAGGAAATGCGTGAGCAATCGTTTCCAAAGGTTTCTATTAAAGATTGGATTGAAAAAAGCGAGCATTCAATGAAAGGGAAAAAGATTGAGTCGCTTGAAAAAGATACATATGAGCAAATAAGATTGAAACCGCTTTACACGCAAAACGATCAAGAGGAAGTAAGTCAGTTTCCGGCACAATCCGATTTTAGAAGAGGAACCTTTTCTCTAGGTTACTTATCAAATCAATGGAAGCTGGCACAAAAACTTACGATTGATAAAAATTTAAATGAGCAGCTATACAAAGCGATTTCTAAAGGACAAACAGCGCTCTCGTTTGAGATCAATGAGAGGGTGCTGGGAATAGTAGAAGAATTAGAGGAGGAGTTGCTCCACTACCCATTTTCAATCAATGCAAAAGAATATCACCATGAATTTTTAAAGAAAATACAAAGTCTGCCTTACTCTGAGAAAGGTCATGGTTATATCGGCATCGATCCAGTTGCTCTTCTAGCAGAAAAAGGAATAGATCGGATGGATGAAGGCTATCAGCAGTTGTTTGAAACGGTCAATAATGGCTTAACTTCATTTCCGCGTATTCGCACCATTTTAGTGGATACAGTTCCATATCATAATGGTGGTGCTCATGCTGTGCAAGAATTGGCCATTGCAATTAGCACAGGGGTGCAGCATATTGAAAAACTTGCCGAGCTGGGCTTAACCATCAATACAGTAGTGTCAAAACTTGTTTTTCAATTTTCAATAGGGGCAAACTTCTTTATGGAACTGGCAAAGCTAAGAGCGGCTCGAGTGTTATGGGATATGGTAATGAAAGCTTATGGAGTAGATGAAGAGGAGCGGGGAATGATTATTTCTGCTACGACCTCTCGCTTTACGAAAACGCTCTATGATCCTTATGTGAATATGTTAAGAGCGGGAAGTGAGGCCTTTGCAGCAGTATTAGGAGGAATTCAATATTTGCATGTCAGCCCTTTTAATGAGCCTGAAGGAAAAGAGACTGTTTTTTCAGATCGTATTGCAAGAAATACGCAATTAATTTTACGAGATGAGTCCCATTTGGCAAAAACAATTGACCCAGCAGGTGGTTCTTGGTACGTGGAATCTTTAACGACAGAGCTTGTTGAAAAAGCATGGGAACTATTTTTGGCGATCGATGAAAAAGGTGGAATTGTTGAAGTACTTAAGCAAGGTTGGATGCAGACGGAGATTGCTAAAGTAAGAAAGATGCGTGAAGAAGCGATAGCGACAAGGCAGCAAACGATTGTGGGAACGAATAAATATGTGGATTTACAAGGTGAGTCATTAAAAAACGTGCAAGTAAGAGGAGTGCAGCATAGAGCCGAATTTCCACCAATTCCACAAGGGCGATTATCAGAGTCATATGAGGAGCTTAGGCTCAGTGCGCAGAAATTGAAAAAGCAAGGAGTAGATCTAGCTGTAGGACTGCTCACGTTAGGAGAATTAAAGTCTCATAAACTACGGACTGACTTTGCCAACGGATTTCTCGCACCAGCTGGTATTGAAGGGAGAATGAGTACAGAAATTCATTCAATCAATCATGCTTTAGAGTTTGTGAGAGAAACAGGCTATAAACATTACTGTCTTTGTGGAAGCAATGAGCAATATGCATCATTCGGAATCGAGCTTGCTCAAAACATCAAAACAGCCTTCCCTCACGTTCACTTGTATATTGCTGGGCTTCCTGAAGAGCGGGAAAGCTGGGAAAAGGTCGGGATTTCTGGTTTTATTCATTTAAAGAGCAACTGCTATCAAACCCTTGCTACGATTTTAGCTGATTTGGAGGTGGGCATAGATGACTAAGCCAAATTTTAAGGCATTTTCTTTATTTGCGTCGAAAAGTGATTTGAAGGAAAAATGGCAACGAAAAGCGAGAGAGGAAATTGCTCAAAATATGGAAGAGCTTCTTTTAGAAACAAATGAGCACATCAAAATCAAAGCGCTTTATACGAATGAAGATCGTCAAAATTTAGAGCATATAGAGCATTTGCCTGGGGTGCCGCCATATACGAGAGGTCCATATCCGACGATGTATGTTAATCGGCCGTGGACTGTCCGGCAATATGCTGGTTTTTCGACTGCAGAAGAAAGCAACGCCTTCTATCGTAGAAATTTAGCAATGGGGCAGAAAGGACTTTCTGTCGCCTTTGACTTAGCAACGCATCGCGGCTATGATTCTGATCATCCAAGAGTAGTAGGGGATGTGGGCAAAGCGGGGGTAGCGATTGATTCTGTACTCGATATGAAAACACTATTTGACGGGATTCCACTTGATCAAATGTCTGTCTCAATGACAATGAATGGTGCGGTCCTACCGATTATGGCGTTTTACATCGTTACCGCAGAAGAGCAAGGAGTATCACAAGATAAACTTTCTGGAACGATTCAAAATGATATTTTGAAGGAGTATATGGTTCGTAATACGTATATTTACCCTCCCGAAATGTCGATGAGAATTATCGCTGATATTTTTAAGTATACATCTACTTACATGCCTAAATTTAATAGTATTAGTATATCAGGATATCATATGCAAGAGGCTGGGGCACCAGCTGATATTGAACTTGCCTATACATTAGCGGACGGACTTGAATATGTACGGACGGGTTTAAGAGCGGGGATCGAAATTGATTCTTTTGCACCAAGGCTGTCGTTTTTTTGGGCAATTGGCATGAACTATTTTATGGAAGTCGCAAAAATGAGAGCAGCACGTCTTATTTGGGCAAAAATGATGAAAAATTTTCAACCGAAAAATCCAAAATCGATGGCGCTGCGTACTCATTCACAAACTTCGGGTTGGAGTTTAACTGAACAGGATCCGTTTAATAATGTTACCCGTACATTAATTGAAGCGCATGCGGCAGCGATGGGACATACACAATCGCTTCATACGAATGCGCTCGATGAAGCGATTGCTTTACCGACTGATTTTTCAGCGCGGATCGCTCGCAATACCCAGTTATTTTTACAAGAGGAGACAGGGATTACAGATGTGATTGATCCGTGGGCAGGTTCTTATTATGTTGAGGCTTTGACTGCAGAACTTGCAGAGCGGGCGTGGGAGCACATAGAAGAAATTGAGCAACTTGGTGGAATGGCAAAAGCGATTGAAACGGGTCTTCCAAAAATGAAAATTGAAGAAGCGGCAGCAAGACGACAAGCGCAAATTGATTCCGGAAAAGAGATAATTATCGGCGTTAATCAATACAGACTCGAAAAGGAAGAACCGATAGAGATTCTTGATATCGATAATACGGCAGTGCGCTTAAGACAAATTGAAAAGTTAGAAAAATTAAAAGCAGCACGCGATGAAGCAAAAGTAACGGAAGCGTTAAGGGCTATTACGGAAGCAGCGGAGTCGGGAGAAGGGAACCTTTTGCAATTGGCTGTCGAAGCGGCACGAGTACGAGCTACACTTGGGGAAATTTCTTATGCGATTGAACAGGTAGTGAATCGCCATAAAGCGGTGATACGTTCAATCAGTGGTGTTTATAGTTCTGCCTTTTCAAATGAGGAGGAAATTGCAGAGGTTCAGCGAATGACAGAGGAATTTTTAGAAAATGAAGGGAGGCGCCCAAGAATTTTAATTGCCAAGATGGGGCAGGATGGGCATGATCGTGGTGCGAAAGTAATTTCGACTGCTTTTGCCGATTTAGGATTTGACGTCGATATCGGTCCGTTATTCCAAACGCCAGAAGAAACTGCCTTGCAAGCTGTGGAAAATGATGTGCATGTGATCGGGATGAGTTCCTTAGCAGCAGGTCATAAAACATTGTTGCCGCAGCTACGAGAAGAACTAACAAAATTGGGAAGAGAAGATATTTTAGTGGTTGTCGGTGGAGTTATTCCTGCCCAGGATTATCAGTTTTTATATGATAGTGGAGCAACAGCGATATTTGGGCCAGGAACAGTAATTCCTGTGGCTGCACAAAAGGTGATTCACGCCATTTATGAAAGACTAGGCTATGAGGAAGTGTCGAGTGAACATGACGGAGGATAAGAAGCCTGAGTGGAGCGATCCGAATCAGCCTGAAAAGTATAACTCAGTTGTTCGAACAGGGGTAGCAGGCTCGGAGCCAATAACATTCGCCCAACAAAAGGTCCGTTTTCAAAGAAAAAAAGTTAATGGTCCATCGCTCGAAAAGCTGTATAAAGGGGTTTTAGCAGGAGAGCGTAGAGAGCTTGCGAGGGCCATTACACTGATTGAAAGCAATGCAGAACACCATTTTGCTCAAGCGCAAGAGCTTTTGCACAAGCTTCTTCCTCACGCCGGAAGAGCATTAAGAATTGGAATTACTGGTGTTCCAGGTGCAGGAAAAAGTACGTTTATTGAGGCGCTTGGTAGTTTTCTTTGTGACGAAGGATTAAGAGTGGCTGTTTTGGCCGTCGATCCAAGCTCTAATATTAGCGGTGGAAGTATATTAGGCGATAAAACAAGAATGGAGCGGCTTGCTAGAAATAAAAGGGCGTTTATTCGCCCATCTCCATCAAGTGGAAAGCTTGGTGGAGTTCATCGTAAAACAAGAGAAACGATGCTCGTGTGTGAAGCGGCTGGATTTGATGTGATATTAGTGGAAACAGTTGGGGTAGGGCAAAGTGAAGTCATTGTCAGAGAGATGGTGGATTTCTTTATGCTCCTTGTTTTAACAGGGGCAGGAGATGAGCTTCAAGGGATGAAAAAAGGGATTATGGAGCTTGCTGACGCCGTTCTTGTTAATAAAGCAGACGGTGAAAATAAAAAGCGTGCTGAAAAAACAAAACAAGAATTTAATCAAATTCTTCACTTTCTCCAGCCTGCGACAAAAGGGTGGGTAACGAAAGCTTATACATGTTCAGCATTAAAGAATGAAGGAATCGGGTATGTTTGGAGCACGGTTAAAGCGTTCGAGGAAACGACGAAACAATCAGGTATCTTTGCGGAGCGACGCAGAGTCCAGACGAAGGAATGGATGAAATCGATGATCATCGATCAACTACAAACAGAGTTCTTTCATCATCCCCTTGTAAAAGAACTGCTCCCAAAATATGAAAATGAGGTAATTGCAGGAGATAAAACGGTTACTTCTGCGGTAAACTGCCTTTTTCAGCATTTTTTTGAGGCGAAAAGTTAAAAAAGGGCTACCATTCAAAGATGGTAGCCAAATAGGGGTAATTATGGGATAGATCTTGCTTATCATGTATTTACCCATTTAAAAGAAAATAAAACATCTTTTCTTCTTTTTTTACCTTTCTTCATCTACTTATGATAATTACGAGTTGAATGGTTGTAAACATTGCACTGGTATTGGTATGATGAAAAAGAAAAATAGATAAAAGGGAGCGATATAGATGAACATGGATTTTAATTTATTCATGAACGACGTAGTTCGCCAAGCTCGGCAAGAAATTGTCGCTGCAGGATATAAAGAGCTGACAACACCAGAAGAAGTGGAGGCAGCGTTACAGCAAAAAGGGACAACATTAGTGATGGTGAATTCAGTTTGTGGTTGTGCCGGTGGGATTGCTCGCCCAGCTGCTATGCACTCCCTTCATTACGATAAAAGACCCGATCAATTAGTAACCGTATTTGCTGGCCAAGACAAGGAGGCGACGGAAAAAGCTCGCTCTTACTTTACTGGCTATCCGCCATCCTCTCCATCATTTGCTTTATTAAAAGATGGGGAGCTTGTCACGATGATAGAGCGTCACGATATTGAAGGCCATGGTCCGATGGAGGTTGTCCAAAAATTACAGGATGCATTTGAACAATATTGTGAAGAAGTTTAAGACCTCGGTTTTTTTCCGAGGTTTTTTTGATACAATAAGATGTGCTGATTCTTAGGATAAATTTGAAATATGGAAGGTACATGGGGACAATGATGAAATTTCGGATAGGATATCGAACAATCAAGACCGCTCTAGGAACAACATTATCAATTTTGCTGGCACAAACAATAGGCCTCAATAATTTCGCATCTGCAGGGATATTAACCATTCTTTGCATTAAACCGACAAAGGTAAAGTCCGTTAAAGCTTCATGGGATAGAGTTCTTGCGTGTCTCATGGCCATGTTATTTTCAACGCTCTTTTTTGAGGGCATCACATACCACCCGATTACGATTGGATTCATGCTATTATTTTTCATCCCAACGGCGGTTATGTGTAAGGCTCAGGAAGGAATTGTTTCAAGTAGCGTCATCATACTGCATATTTACATGGCTGGAAATGTCACCTTCGAACTTCTTCTCCATGAATTAGGCATTGTGATTATCGGTGTCGGAATGGCGTTAATAATGAATCTCTATATGCCGAGTGCAGGGAAAAAATTGATTCAATATCAGGCAGAGCTTGAAGATAATTTTCGGAAAATTATGCTGGAAATTGTCCACTATTTAAGAACAAGTGACAGCAGCTGGGACGGAAGTGAACTTACCCGTACAGCAAGGTTAATTGATGAAGCAAAAACAATGGCTTTCCAAGATGTAGAGAATCATTTTCGTCGCAATGACAATTTGTACTATCATTATTTTAAAATGCGTGAAAAGCAGTTCGAGATTATCGAGAGAATTTTGCCTATAGTTGCTTCATTACCTGTTACAGTGGTGCAAGGCCAAATGATCGGAGACTTTTTGGAGGAGCTGGCTGAGCATATAAGTCCTGGTGAAGTACCAAAGAATTTTCTGGAAAATCTGTTGGAGATGAGAGAGGAATTTCAAAGTATGGAGCTGCCGCAAACACGTGAAGAATTTGAAGTCCGCGCTGCCCTCTTGCAGCTAACGAAGGAAATGGAACAATATTTGATGCTGAAAAACTCCTTCAAGTATTTGAAGAGAGAAAAGAAGAAGTATCGAAAAGGCAGTGTGGAATTACAGTAGTTTTTTTGGAGCGTGCTCTTTAAACAATCGCTTTGTTATATCTCGGTGTTGATCTTTGGCTCATTTTCTCTTCGATTTCATGAAGCGATAGAGAAAACTTGTTTCTCACATCTATGGAATCAGAAGACCTTTCAGTATGACTGAATGGCGTGTGAAACTAAGGCTTCACACGAAATGAGCCAAAACTTGTTTCATCTACAATATGGTGAATATTTTGTAGAAAGCCGAATGGGCACTTCCGTGAAAAGATAGTGTCAACACCTGTAAACGAACATAGGGCTTGGGTGCAAAACGTGAACAGCTATCGAAAGTAAACAATAGGAGAGTGTCGAAATATGAAACGTCCCCAAAAGTTTCCGTAAAATTTATCTTTTGGGGTTAGCACGATTGCTAAATGTTCTGGCACTTTTTTAGCCCTCATAACTGAAGTCAGTCTCCACCTTATTTTCATCAATTTCCGTCGCCGTAATCCATGCTTCTAAAACATAATCTCCAGGCTCGATATAGGAAAGAGCTTCAGAAAGATCGAGTTCATATTCAAGCTTTTCTCCAGGTGCCAATACTTCTTCTTCTACTGTAGCGGCAAACATTTTATCTGCTGAATACGTATAAACGATAGTGCCATCATTGTCTTTGATAAAATAATCAAAATCCTGTGAAGAAGGGAATGTTATCTTTTCTTCTTTTTCCTGATTGTTTTGAATGGAGAGTTGGTATTGTAAATCAGTGATCTTGTTGATAGAGATATTCATTTCTTCCCCGGATCCTCCTCCGTTACTGTTCTCATTTTTTGAGTTGTCTGTCGTTCCACAGCCTACTAAGGATGCAAAAAGAAATGCAGTAATCACGACGGCTGTTTTCCTTAGAGAAATGATCATTGGAATCACCACTTTTTTTAAATTGTCTTCATTTAATTAGACTTCATTTCTGATAAAAGGTTACACGAAAAAAGAGTAGGGATTCCTACTCTTTATAATTGTTTATATGTCCACTGTAAGAAGCGGTTATAAAACTTCGCTCCTTCGATAAATATTGCGAAAAAAGCGCCAATGATTCCAGCTTGTCCGCTGGTGAGAATGGAGAAAAGTCTGGAACCATTTTACAGCTGCTTACATTTTCCGAAATTGTTTATATAAACATGGAAAGTCCAAGGAGAAGAGTTGATGCGAGCATAGCAAATATCATTAAGTAAACAATTACTTTTCTAGCCTTTTTATTTTTCATTATCTTTCCCTCCCAATCTATACATCCTGTTTTCTATTTTACTAGGTATTGCAGAAATGAACAACCGCTCAATTTTAGGAAGGAAATCGGCATATTTTAGCGAATATTTTAACTATATTGAGCTTTGCTCAGGTGGGGGGAGAAGAATGATTGAAAAAGTAGATCATATCGGAATTGCCGTTAAATCAATTTCGGAGTCATTGCCATTTTATACAGAAGTGCTTGGGCTAGAGATTCAGGGGATTGAAGAAGTAGAAAGCGAAAAGGTAAAAGTGGCGTTTATAAAAATAGGCGGGACGAAGATAGAATTACTTGAACCCACAAGTCCAGAAAGTGCAATTGCAAAGCATATTGAGAAAAGGGGCGAGGGGATTCACCATGTGGCATTAGGGGTTGATTCTATTCAAGCAAGGATTGATGAAATGAAGAGAAAAGGGATTCAAATGCTCCAGGATAAAGCGAAAATAGGTGCAGGAGGGGCACTTGTAGCATTTATGCATCCGAAATCAACAGGTAAGGTGTTATGGGAGTTATGTGAAAAAACGGAAAAGGGAGAGTAGCAAAATGGACATCTATGAAAAAATAAACGAACTTTACGATAAGAGAAGAGAAGTTGAACTTGGCGGTGGAGATGAACGCATCGAAAAACAACATGAAAAAGGGAAATTAACAGCTAGAGAACGCATTGATTTGCTTGTGGATAAAGGGAGCTTTGTTGAATTAAACCCCTTTATCGAGCATCGTTCACGGGATTTTGGATTAGAGCATCAAAAGGGCCCAGGCGATGGGGTTGTGACAGGCTATGGCAAAGTCAATGGACGTTCTGTCTATTTGTTTTCCCAGGATTTCACAGTGTTTGGTGGTGCGTTAGGGGAGATGCACGCTAATAAAATTGCCAACGTGATGGATCTGGCCGCAAAAAACGGAGCTCCCTTCATCGGATTAAATGATTCTGGCGGGGCAAGAATTCAAGAAGGGGTTGTTTCGCTAGATGGATATGGCAAAATCTTTTATCGAAATTCAATTTATTCAGGGGTGATACCACAAATTTCAGTCATAATGGGACCGTGTGCGGGAGGGGCAGTCTATTCTCCTGCCATAACAGATTTTGTGTTTATGGTTGAAAAAACGAGTCAAATGTTCATAACAGGTCCAAAGGTTATTGAGACGGTGACAGGTGAGAAAATTAGTGCTGAAGATTTAGGTGGAGCAAGGGTTCATAATTCGATTAGTGGAAACGCTCATTTTCGAAGTGATTCCGAAGAAGAAATTATTAAAAGTGTAAGGTTATTATTAAGTTATTTACCACAAAATAGTGAGGAAAAGCCACCGATGCTAACGGTTGCCCCTGAAGATGACTATCGTCCGAACTTAACCGACGTGATTCCGTTTGATGCGATTAGGCCATATGATGTAAGGGTTATCATTGATGAGGTAGTAGACAAAGATTCATTCCTTGAGGTTCACAAAGACTTTGCTAGAAATATTGTCGTAGGATTAGCGCGGATAAAAGGGGAAGTGGTTGGTTTAGTTTGTAATCAACCAAAGGTGATGGCAGGTGGACTTGATATTGATTCCTCCGACAAGGCTGCGCGTTTTATACGTTTTTGTGACAGCTTCAATATTCCGCTGATTACCTTTGAGGATGTAACGGGATTTTTCCCAGGTGTTAAGCAGGAGCATGGTGGCATCATCCGTCATGGAGCAAAAATTCTTTATGCTTATTCAGAAGCAACTGTACCGAAGCTTACGGTTATTTTAAGAAAGGCGTATGGTGGGGCTTATGTTGCATTAAATAGTAAATCCATTGGTGCTGATCTTGTTTTTGCTTGGCCTAATGCAGAAATTGCTGTTATGGGACCACAGGGGGCAGCGAATATTATTTTTGCAAAAGAAATTCAAAATAGCGAAAATCCAGAACAAACACGGGCGAAAAAAATTGAGGAATATCGAGAAAAGTTTGCTAATCCTTATGTGGCTGCAGGCATGGGCATGGTTGATGATGTCATTGATCCGCGAGAGACAAGGATCAAAATCATTCAGTCTCTAGAGATGCTGCGAAATAAAAAGGAATCACGTCCGCATAAAAAGCATGGAAATATTCCTCTTTAGCAACAAAGAAAAATTTGCCGATTCTTGACTGAAACAGATATACTGAAATAGGAAGATATAGCGGAAGGGGTTACATCAATGATAAATGAAGAAAGATTGCTAAATGAATTTTTAGAACTTGTCCAAATCGATTCAGAAACGAAATACGAAGCGGAAATTGCCAAAGTGTTAAAGGAAAAATTTTCTGCTCTAGGTGTCGAGGTTTTTGAGGATGATACAACGGAATTAACAGGACATGGTGCAGGAAACTTAGTTTGCACACTTCCCGGAACTAAAGATGGTGTGGATACGATTTATTTTACATCTCATATGGATACCGTTATTCCAGCAAAGGGTGTTAAGCCAACCATTAAAGATGGTTATGTTGTCACTGATGGCACAACGATTCTTGGTGCTGATGATAAAACTGGTTTAGCTGTTATGCTTGAAGTCATCCGTGTCTTAAAAGAGCAAAACATAGCTCATGGAACGATTCAATTTATTATTACCGTTGGGGAGGAATCTGGCTTAGTTGGTGCTAAGGTTCTTGATTCATCCTTGGTAACTGCTAAATTTGGCTATGCTCTCGACAGTGATGGAAAAGTAGGAAATATTGTTGTTGCTGCACCTACTCAAGCGAAAGTGAAAGCGACCATTTTAGGGAAAACAGCCCATGCAGGTGTTGCACCGGAAAAAGGAATTTCCGCGATTACAATGGCGGCAAAGGCGATTGCTAAAATGCCGTTAGGAAGAATCGATGAAGAAACAACGGCCAATATTGGTTATTTTAAAGGGGAAGGTCCAACGAATATCGTTTGTGATCGCGTTGAAATCCTCGCCGAAGCTCGTTCTCTTGTTCCTGAAAAAATGGAAGCCCAGGTTCAAAAGATGAAAGCTGCATTTGAATCAGTGGCAGCTGAAATGGGCGGTGGCGCCGAGGTGGAAGTCGAGATCATGTATCCGGGCTTTAAATATGGAGAAGGTGACCATGTTGTCGAAGTAGCGCGTATAGCAGCGGCTAAAATTGGCAGAAGCTCTGAACTGTTGAAAAGTGGTGGGGGGAGCGATGCTAATGTTATCGCTGGATTTGGAATTCCAACTGTCAACCTAGCTGTTGGTTATGAGGAGATACATACGAAAAATGAACGGATGCCGATCGAAGAGCTAAATAAGCTTGCTGAAATGGTCATTGCCATTATTGAAGAAGTGAGCAAGGCATAGTTCATTCTAAGAGAACCGGATGAAAGGTTCTCTTATTTCCATTTGTACAAAAGTTAGCATAGACAAGCCGCCTATTCGGTGAGTACTATAGAAGTAGAAAAGTCAGGAGGGATGTTCATGCAAGATTCAAGTAAATTTGTCGTTTTTACAGTGGGAGATGAAGAATATGCGATCCCGATTGAAAGTGTGTTGTCCATTGAAAAATTAGAAGGGATTACGCCAATACCTCATTTACCAGCTTATGTGAAAGGCATTATGAAAGTTCGCGGAGAGCTAATTCCGACAATTGATACGGAGACCATTTTGTATGACCGTGCAATGGAAGCAAGCGATTCAGTTCGAGTCATTGTGTTGCGGACAGATGAAATTTCCTTAGGCGTTCTCGTCAAAGAAGCAAAAGAAATATTGGATATTCCATCTGAAGTCATTAAACAGGTGGGACTGGTAGCTTATCAAAAAACAAGTTATTTTACGGGAGTAGCGAATCTTGATAGTCGCCTTATTACAATTATTTCTCCAACAGTCATGGTGAAAACACTAGAGGGGATAAAAGAGATTCAAGAATATATGGAAAGCCAGTTGCAGGAAGCTGATTCCAAAAGTCATTGATTTGACTTTTGGAATCAGCTTTTTTTTATAGTCTAGCAATTGAGCGATTTTTTCCATTTTTCAACATTTCTATAAAAGTTTTTAATGAAGTCGAAATGTATTTATTTTTACGATAAATAAAAATTGTTTTGACTTTTGCATAACTAGTTGGAATGGTATGCTGACTAAGTTGATTGTTTTGAATATGATTGGCAACTACACTTCTGGGAAGTAAGCTTATCCCAAGACCTGCTGAGACACAGCCAATGATGCCATCAAGTGTTCCCATCTCCATTATTTTCTCTGGAATTATTCCTTCGTGCTTCAACCATTCTTCAAATCTTGCCCGATAGGAGCAGCCTTTACGAAACACTAAAATCGTACGATTTTCAATATCCTTTATTGAAGTTAATGGATGATGCAATTTATCTGTTATAAGCACCAATTCTTCTTCTATAACCCTTTCATAATCGAGATCAGGGTGCTGAATAGGTCCCGCAATAAAAGCTCCATCCAATGTGTAGTTGAGAACATCTTGAACATGTTGCGCGGTAGGCCCAGTTTTTAAAGTTAGATCAACAGCAGGATATTGCTGATGGAATGCTGACAGTAGCTTTGGTAAACGAATGGCGGCGGTCGTTTCCATTGACCCAATCAATAAGGGTCCTTTTGGAGTTTGTCCATCAGCGATCACATTTTGAACCTCATCTAAAAGATGAAATATTTTATCCGTATAGGAGAGTAGTATTTTCCCTTTATCAGTTAAAGTGGTTCCTCGGTTATGTCGGTAAAATAACTTTGTTTGCAACTCTGCTTCCAATTGTTGAATTCTTGCTGTGAGATTGGATTGTGCGTAGTTCATTTCTCGAGCAGCCTGTGATATGCTTCCTAATTTTGCGACCGCTTGAAAAAACCTTAAAGCCTGCAAATCCATGATTCAACGCCTCTTTCATTTCGATATATATATAAGTGATATCCATATATCATTTTTATGTATTATATCATATAGCCAAAAACAGATATGATAAAAATGTAAACTCAGTTTGATTGGAGGTGAAAAATGAATAAAAATCCTTTTTTAATTTTATTCGGGGGAATTTTTTCATTAATGATCGCTATAGGCATCGGTAGATTTGCTTATACTCCGATTTTACCGCTTATGCAAGAAGCGTTGATATTTACCGATGCAAAGGCAGGTTATCTTGCATCTAGCAATTATGCAGGATACTTTGTCGGAGCGATATTAACAGGCGTTCTTCCTTTGAAAACAAGATCCTCTATTTTAAGAAGCAGCCTTATATTAAGCATCATCACTACCTGTCTGATGGGGTTTTCTCATCAATATATCGTGATGCTTATTATTCGTTTTATTTCCGGAGCAACAAGTGCCTTTATTTTTGTTTTAGCGTCAAGCATTGTTTTAGATAAACTAGCAGCTGTTGGTAAAACAAATTGGTCAGGATACTTTTATGCTGGAGTAGGTTTTGGAATCTTTTTTTCAACGCTTTTTATTCCGAACTTGAACAGATACTTTATGTGGGAGGGCGTTTGGATTGGTTTAGCAGTCGTTAGTGCTATTCTTGCAATCTTTGTCTGGCTTTGGCTAAAAGAACATTCCCCTAGTACAATGATAAAAAAGGAAGAGCAATGTGTTAACGTACAACTACCACCTATTAAATGGCTTCCGTATTTAATGATTGCTTATGGTTTAGAAGGATTAGGTTATATTGTCACGGGTACATTTATTGTGGCAATAGCCGAGAATGCTTCAATCTTTAGCATTGATGCGATTATTGTATGGACGTTTGTAGGCTTAGGGGCAATCCCATCATGTGTGTGCTTAGCTGCTTGCGCGCAAAAATGGGGTAGCGTTAAATCATTAGTCTTTTCAATGATTGTTCAATCAGTTGGGATTGCACTTCCTGCCTCATGGTTGAGTCAATTTAGTTTATTGCTCAGTGCATTATTATTTGGTGCAACTTTTATGGGGATTACGACATTAGCGACAACATTAGTACGGCAAATGAGTCCAGTAAACAGCAGCCAGATTATTGGCTATTTAACAGCGATATACGCGCTAGGGCAAATGATTGGGCCAACGATTGCAGGAATCTTATTATCGTCTACACAAAACGTTGCTGCTGTTTTATTGGGAGCAGCTGGCGCAGTATTCATTGGAGCGATTTTCCTTGTGAGCGGAATTCGCTATGAAAGAAGGCTGAAAATTGAAAAAATTAATACATTCAAAAGGAAAGAAGGAGATTTAATGCCGTATGTGAATATTAAAATTACAAATGAGAATGTTACAGCAGCTAAAAAAGCAGAGTTAATTAAGGGAGCAACTCAATTACTTGTTGATGTGTTAGGAAAAAATCCAAACACAACAGTTGTTGTAATAGATGAAGTTGATACTGACAATTGGGGTGTTGCAGGAGAAACAATAACTGCGAGAAGGCAAAAAGGACAATGATTCATATTCGACGAAAACTTGAAAGATGAACGAAAGAGGAATACAATATAATAGAAATATGATGAAACGGAGGTGGGGAAAGGTGTTGAATCAAGCTGTTTTAACGCACGGATATTGGACGGAATTCTTATATTTTTGCCGTGCAAAATTTGCTAGTTTAGTTGCTAACGGGATAGCTATGCCCTTTTTTGGTAACTAAATAGTAAATGAAAACAGTGAAAACATCTTTAAACCCACAATAGATAGGATGGAAAAAAGAGGAGCTTTTCATGCTCTCTTTTTTTGTCTTTAAATTTACGTGCATAGCCATGGGGAAGTATGTGTTTTCCATGGCTTTTTTGTGTTTTTGGAACTATAAATTTTATTATTATCGGTCATTCATTAATGAGTGTGGTTAGTCTTTCGTAAGCAGTCAAAACCTAACAAACATTGCTATTGGGATTTATAAGCGACCATGAGTGGCTATCGCAATTCAGGTTTTGAACAGGTGCTTTATCGCTTGTATGACCATGAGCACCATGGAAAGCTTTTTAGAAGGATTAATAGGAGCTATCTTTCCGCTCGGTCCGTGAGTGCCCCGCGCTTTTGTAATATGTTTATTGGTAAAAGGGAGGAATATAGAGATGATTGCTTGCAGTGTTCATCAAATGACAAAGATGTATGGAGGCAATATTATTTTAGAAAATAGTTCATTTGAAATTATGGAAAAAGAAAGGGTAGGTCTTGTCGGTCGAAATGGCAGTGGTAAGACGAGTTTATTGAAAATTTTATCCGGTGAAGAAACAGCGGATTCTGGTCAAATCCATTGGAAAAAAGGAACTCGAGTAGGCTTTCTTCAACAACTAAAAGAGTTTGGAAATAAAGTAACTGCGGCAGAAGTATTAAAGACAGCGTTCTCTGAACTGTTATTATTGGATGAAAAGATGAAGGAATTGACGAGAAAAATGAGTAATGAAATAACCGCTCATAAACTTGAAAAATTAGTAACGGACTATGGTCAGTTGCAAGATGATTTTACGAGAAAAGGTGGGTATGAAATTGAGGCCTCTATTAATAAGATTGTGAATGGCTTAAATATTACTGACCTATTAGATATACCATTTGTGAATCTTAGTGGTGGGGAACAAACAAAGGTGGGGCTGGCTTTTGTGCTCTTAAAAGCACCAGATTTCTTGTTGCTAGATGAACCGACGAATCATCTAGATCTTGCAGCAGTCGAATGGTTAAGCCATTTTTTACAGGATTATCAAGGAACTGTGCTTGTTGTTTCACATGATCGGCACTTTTTAGATGAAGTAGTCAACAAAATATTAGATTTAGAAGATGGAGAGATTGTAAGCTACGTGAAAAATTATTCTGGTTATATGAAAGAAAAAGAGGAGAGGTTGTTAAAAGAATTTCATGTATATGAAGAGCAGCAAAAGAAAATAAAGAAAATGAAAGAAGCAATTAAACGCTTGCGGGATTGGGCAAACAGGGCTAATCCTCCCAATGAGGGGCTCCATAGACGTGCGAGAAATATGGAAAGAGCTTTGGAAAGAATGGAGAGCTTGGAACGTCCTGTAATGAATCAAAAGAAAATGAACTTAGAAATGGTATCTGCGGACCGCAGTGGAAAGGATGTTATTATCGTCCGGAATGTCTCTAAACGATTCGGAGAAAAAGTCCTGTTTGAACAAGTGAATATTAATGTATTTTATCAACAACGTGTAGCGATTGTTGGAGGAAATGGAACTGGGAAATCCACTTTGATTAAATTAATTTTGCAGGAATTAACTCCAGATCAAGGTGAAATTAAAATAGGAAGTAATGTGAGAATAGGCTATCTATCTCAACATGTTTTTGCGGATGTGAAAGATGAGAGGCTCATCGATGTTTTTCGCAATGTCATAAAAGTGACGGAGGGAGAAGCAAGGGGGATTTTAGCGCAATTTTTATTTTTTGGACATACGGTTTTTAGAAAAATATCTCAACTTAGTGGTGGAGAGAGAATGCGACTTCGTTTAGCTCAACTTATGCATTTAAATGTTAATACGCTCATCTTAGATGAACCGACGAATCATTTGGATATTGAATCTCTCGAAGTGCTGGAAGAAGTCCTGAGTCGTTTCCAAGGGACGATATTAGCTGTTTCACATGATCGTTATTTTCTTAATAAGCTTTTTGAGAAAGTGTATTGGATCGAATCGCAGAAAATTTACTGCTTTGATGGGAATTATCATTATGCGAAAAAGAAAATGGATGAAGTCCTTTTTAGGAAAAATGAAAGGGTGAGCAATAAAAAGAGAAATGATAGCAATAGAAGAGGGAGCAATGAAGAAAATTCTCTAGATGAAAAATGGGAAGTACAATTAGAACAAATAGAATCAAGAATTTCAGAGTTAGAACAATTGTTAATTGAAACGCAGGATTTAGCGCAATTACAACAAATTTATAATGAGAAAGTAGAACTGGAAAAGCGGTGGGAAGAAATTTATCGTCAAGCCTTTTAAAAAACAGATGGCATCTCTTTAAAAAAACATTTTGAATCCTGACAAGCTCTGTCACAATATGGGAGCATTATTCGTTTAACAAACCAACATATGATAAAATAGAACTATAAGAATTTCTTCTTTTGGAAGTGTGAACGGTATGAAAGATATGTATCCAAAAAACGGTCGCGTCATCTTACATGTGGATATGAATAGCTTCTATGCATCTGTGGAAATGGCTTATGATCCTTCATTAAAAGGAAAACCGTTGGCGATTGCAGGAAACCCAGAGGAAAGAAGGGGCATAATCGTTACTTGTAGCTACGAAGCGAGGAAATTTGGAGTGAAAACGACGATGCCTTTATGGGAAGCGAAAAAGCTTTGTCCACAGCTGATTGTGAAAAGGCCTGATTTCGAACGTTATCGGGCCGCTTCTATGGGAATGTTTGACTTGTTAAACCAATTTTCAAAGCTTGTTGAACCTGTATCGATTGATGAAGGATATGTGGATATTACTGAAAGCTTTGAGCTTGGTTCTCCATTAGAGATTGCTGAACAAATTCAAAAGCGCTTAATCCGGCAACTTGATTTACCGTGTAGCATTGGCGTGGCACCGAATAAGTTTCTTGCGAAGATGGCTTCAGATATGAAGAAACCATTAGGAATAACTGTATTAAGAAAAAGGGATCTTCCGACTGTTCTTTGGCCGTTGGAAGTAGGTGAAATGCATGGTGTCGGTAAGAAAACAGCGGATAAATTAAAAGGGATTGGCATTCACACGATAGGGGATTTAGCAAAAGGAAACGAGATCCAGCTTAAAGCGTTGCTGGGGATAAATGGAATACGGCTAAAGGAGAGGGCAAATGGGATCGACAATCGTCCAGTCGATCCAGATGCCATAACTGATTTTAAAAGTATTGGAAATTCAACCACTTTGCCGAAGGATGTTTCCAATCAACAGGAGCTTTTTCAAGTTTTAAATGGTTTAGCTGAAAAGGTTTCCGTACGCTTAAAACGTAAAAAAGTGCTGGCAACTACATTGGGGATTACAATTCGATACAAAGATCGTAAAACGGTAACAAGGAGCAGGAAATTATTAAATCCTGTTTCTACTCAAGAAGAAATTTTACAATTAGCAAAGGGGATGCTTGTTGCCAACTGGACCGGTGATCCTGTGCGGTTGCTCGGGATTACTGGGACAGATTTAGTTGAGCACGACCATGCGGTAAAGCAGCTTGACCTTTTTACGTATGAAAAGGATGCAAAAAAGGAACCGCTTATTGACACGGTGTCAAAGCTAAAGGAGAAATTCGGTGCTCATATTATTGAGCAGGCAAGCAATCTTTCATACGAGCAAAAACGGCAAATCGGTACAGAGACCAGTTTTAATAAGGATTTTCTTCAAATTGAAAAGAGAAAAAAGGATTCTCCTTAGCTTATTTTTTCATTGTTTTTTGAAAAACTATTGATAGGAAACTCATATTTTTGCATCTTTACGCAATTCTTGCTAAAGTAAAGTGGATTCACGATATATTCAATCGTATTTAAAGGTTAGAAGGGAAGTAACACAGATGACAAAACAACAATTTGGTGTAATTGGGCTTGCCGTAATGGGAAAAAACCTGGCGATGAATATTGAAAGCAGAGGCTACTCGGTTTCTGTTTACAATCGTTCGCGAGAAAAAACGGATGAAATGTTAAAAGAAGTGGAAGGCCGGAATTTTGTCGGTACATATACAATTGAAGAGTTTGTCCAGTCGCTCGAAAAGCCACGTAAAATTATGTTAATGGTAAAAGCAGGTGCTCCTACAGACGCGACCATTGA
The DNA here is from genome assembly GCF_008764295.1 of Bacillus methanolicus. Classification (GTDB taxonomy): domain Bacteria; phylum Bacillota; class Bacilli; order Bacillales; family Cytobacillaceae; genus Robertmurraya; species Robertmurraya methanolica_A. Next base: position 109,091 of record NZ_VTQX01000006.1, read on the forward strand.
ACAGTTAAAGCCTCATTTAGAAAAAGGCGATATTTTAATCGATGGGGGAAATACCTTCTTCGTTGATACCCAAAGACGTAATAAGGAATTAAGTGAGCTTGGCATTCATTTCATTGGTACAGGTGTTTCAGGTGGAGAAGAGGGGGCTCTAAAAGGGCCATCAATCATGCCAGGAGGTCAAAAGGAAGCTTATGAATTAGTCGCTCCTATTTTTAAAGATATTTCTGCGAAAGTGAATGGTGAGCCTTGTACCACATATATTGGCCCAGATGGTGCAGGTCATTATGTAAAAATGGTTCATAATGGAATCGAATATGGGGATATGCAGTTAATTTCCGAGTCTTACTTTTTATTAAAACATGTACTAGGTTTGTCTGCGGATGAGTTGCATGAAGTATTTGCTGATTGGAATAAGGGTGAACTTGATAGCTACTTAATTGAAATTACAGCAGATATTTTCAAGAAAAAGGATGAGGAGACAGGTAAGCCGATGGTCGATGTCATCCTTGATACAGCAGGTCAGAAGGGAACTGGTAAATGGACAAGTCAAAGTGCTCTTGATCTGGGTGTACCCCTACCGATTATTACAGAGTCAGTTTTTGCCCGCTTCATTTCAGCGATGAAGGATGAGCGCGTTGCTGCAAGCAAGGTGTTGAATGGTCCTGAAGTAAAGCCATTCTCAGGGGACCGTGCAAGCTTTATCGAGTCTGTCCGCAAGGCACTTTATATGAGTAAGATTTGTTCCTATGCACAAGGATTTGCTCAAATGAGAGCTGCCTCTGAAGAATATAACTGGGATTTACAATATGGAGATATTGCCATGATTTTCCGTGGAGGCTGTATTATCCGTGCTCAATTCTTGCAAAAAATTAAGGATGCTTATGACAGAGATGGCGCTTTAAAGAACCTTCTTCTGGACCCATACTTTAAGGATATCGTTGAAAATTACCAGTCCGCATTACGTGAGATTATCGCCGTTGCCGTTCAAAATGGAATTCCGGTTCCTTGCTTCTCTGCAGCACTATCGTATTATGACAGCTATAGAACGGAAACATTACCGGCAAATTTACTTCAAGCACAACGAGATTATTTCGGTGCTCACACTTATCAGCGCGTTGATAAGGAAGGTATTTTCCATACGGAATGGTTGGACTAATAAAAAAACCTCCTAAGGTTTTGGAAACGTCCTCTTAACTAAAGCAAGTGGAGAAAAACGAATGGTTTTTCTCCACTTGCTTTTTTCATGGGATTTGTTGGTGAGTACCTGTTATGTTTTGGACGGATAGGCAAGCACTTTGATTCCAAGATAGATAGAGATTTAAGAAACCTGTTGTCCGGCCTTATCATGTTTCACTTTTCTATTACAAGAGCTGTGTTTGAAAAACGACCTTGCCAAAAATTGATGAGTTGCTTGAGAGGACTTTTAACCCGAAATGCCTCAGTTTTTCGAAAAAGACAGTCCGAATTTCACTTCTAAATGGACAAAATCCTTCTGTTATGTGCGTTGTCATTTTGTATAAAGTTTAATCCTTAACGAACAATAATGGTATAGACCAGAATATTTCGTCCATTCTTTATGAAATCAATAAATAAAGTGGGAGAAATGAGGTGAGTTTATGGAAATGATTGAACGTTTGTTTGCACAGTATGGTTATTTAGTGTTGTTAATCGGTCTACCAATGGAATTAATTGCTCTTCCGATCCCTCCAGGAAACTCGACTCTCGCATATACTGGATATTTATCCTATAAAAATGTTCTCGACCTTCTACCAGCTCTAGCTGCAGCGTATTCTGGATCTGTGCTCGGAATTACGACTACTTACTGGCTCGGAGAAAAATTGGGGATGCCACTGATCGAAAAATACGGTAAATGGTTGTTTTTGAAACCCAAATATTTGCAGAAAACAAAAATGGCTTACGAAAAATATGGGAACAAAATGCTTCTCTTTGGTTTCTTCTTACCCGGCATTCGCCAGCTTAACAGCTATTTTGCGGGTATTATTCAAATTCCGTATCGAACCTTTGCTCTATATGCCTATACAGGAACTGCCCTATGGGTATCCATATTTATCGGTATCGGTTATATATTCGGTAATCAATGGCAGGTTGTTTTTAATTGGGTCGAACATTTTTTTAAGTTCATCTTAATCATATTATGTTGTGTGATCGTTATTTTTTTCCTTTTAAAATGGCGTAATCGGTTTAGAAAATCTCCTCATATTCATGAAGGAGAAACGTAGTTGCAAAACTTTAATTATTAACCTATTTTTGACATTTTACATCTTCATAACATGGCATTCAAATCTGGTTACGCTATAAAGATTTCTTAATCTTACTTAGCTTACGGACTAAGCATACATTGATTATATCTGAAATTTTAAGAGGTAATCAATTTCAAATCGTTGAATAGACAACTAATTGCTAAATGTTCGAGTAATTTTTTTTCACTATTTCGAACAAAATAGTCTTGTCTAATGGATAGAACTGAATTATACTTTAAATAATTCGTTCTTATTAAAGAACGATTTTGTATCTTATTTCAGTGATTAAATTTTGCGTACATGAAAGGGGGATTAAAGATTAAAAGAATTTTTAAGGTAACTGGAAATTTAGTATTGCTTGGATTTGTAGTTATTCTGCTTATTTCACTTTCTAACGTTATTCACGCAAGTAGAAGTTCTGATGGATTACCATCGATTTTAGGGTACCACTTGTTAACGGTTTTAACTGGGAGTATGGAACCAAAATTATCCGAAGGAGACTTGATTATTATTCATCCGTACAGTACTGAGATGCCAAAAATAAATGATGTCGTTACATATCGGAATCATAATGGAACCTTTGTTACGCATCGTATTGTCGATCTTGTTGACAATAATGGGACAAGTCTTTTTCAAACAAAAGGGGATGCCAATAATTCATTTGATCAAGACCTTGTTTCACTTGATCAAATAGCTGGCACAGTCGCTTTTAAGATTCCGAAACTCGGTTTACTATTAAGCTCTTTAAAAGGTCCGCTCGGTCTTATTCTTTTAACGCTTATAGTCTCTTTTTCCATAAGCGCAAGGATCATTAGAAAAATACTGGCTGTTCGGAAAAAAGAGCAGCTTACACAAAAATAATTTTAGGGGGTGATCAACTAAGGCATAATGAAGGGGAAGAAAACAGTAAAAAATTTTTTAAAAAAAACGTTCGTTATTAAGTACTTTTTGTTTGTTGAAAATACACGAGAGAGGAGAAGAGAGGATGAATTTTTTTAAAAAAAATAAGCTATGGATTAGTTTAATAGGAGTTCTTTTATTAACGATTGCAACAATTGGAACAATCGCTTACTTTAGTAAAAGCTTTACAAGTGACAATAATGTCGCCGTTGCAGCTAAGTTTGATGTAGAGGCGGTCAATGGTCAGGGCCAGACCATCGGTGATGGCCAGTTTGCTTTAGGAGAGGATTTATATCCTGGAATGCCTACATTAGAGGCATATAATTTCCAAATTAATAAAAACAATACTACTTTGCCTGTCGAATACAAAGTTCACTTAGAACGAAGCGGTGCACTTTTTGCGGAAAATTCCCCAGTAAAGCTGAGCCTTCAAAGATTTATTAATAATAACTGGGTCGATGTGGATTACTCAACAACATTTCGTCCTGAAAATGATATTGAGAAATATAGAGTATTAGTCGATTGGCCGCATAGCGATAATGATATTGATTTCCAAGGAGCGACCGGTAATATAAAATTGGAAGTTGTAGCTACTCAAGTTGATCCAATAGAGGAACCAGCGGGACCTCCATATTATACTGACGCAATTACTTTTAAAGCAACACCGAACGGCAGTACAAGAACAACGTCGAACAAAGAGGTTAATTTTTATAAAGATGAACAAGGGTTTAAAGTCATTCAAGTGACTGTTGGGGATGGAAGTGGTGATTTTGAAGAGAAAGTAGGCAACTTCAAAATTGTCGAAAATGTTGAAGGAAGTACAACCTGGTATCGTCTGTATACAGAAAAAGAGTACTATGCAAGTGAAAGTCAAGTGTGGAGGGTGGACAATGTCGATACATCGATAGATGGAACGATTACTTTAAAAAGGGCAAATAACACATTTCTGACAATCCAATCAAAAGAATTATACAAGTGGTTTACTGAAAAATCAGATAAATAACGGCGATTCCTCGATTGTGTTAGCAAAATATTAAAGTGGTTAAAATCATGACCGTTTTTATATGGGAGTTTAAGAAACCAAGGATTCTTTTTTGACGTAAACTAGGGGATTAAGCTAACCTGTAATCCCCATGTTCTTTTTTAGTATTTAAAGAAGCATATGATCCTTCTATTTTGATTTTCCGATTTTATAAACGATCTTGAGTGCTCCGGTGTAATATCGCCTTCAAATTCAAAATTTATTAGATGAAAGATTTCGAAGTGATCCTAAAATGAATATGTTTAATTTACAGAGAGATGAGCATCCGGTGCGGCGAAATCGCATTAAGAAAAAACAACGATTGATCCCAATCGCTGTTTTTTCTTAAAAGGTATGAGTTTTATTGCTTGTCGCTCACTTCTAAATTCGTAACGGGCCACCAGAAGAAGCCGTCTTTCTCTAAAAGTTCATCTGAGCATTTTGGTCCCATTGTGCCTGATGCATAGTTAGGAAAGCTTTCATCAATATGGTTCTCCCAAACGTCTGATATTTTGTCGGTAAAGCTCCACGAAAGGGCTACCTCATCCCAATGGGTGAAGTTCGTAGCATCGCCACGCATGCAATCGTATAATAACTTTTCATACGCTTCAGGCGTGTTAATTCCATCAATCCCTTTATTGGCATAATTTAGCTTAATCGGAGTTGCCTCCATTCCTGTACCTGCCTTTTTAGCATTGAGATGAATGGTTACACCTTCCTCAGGCTGTATGTGTATAACGAGTAAATTTGGATTTAATGGTTGCTCTGTCTGATAATAAAGATTCATCGGAACATCCTTAAATTGGATGACGATTTTTGTGGACTTTGCAGCCATTCGTTTTCCAGTTCGGATATAAAATGGAACACCTGCCCAACGGAAATTATCAATTAATAGTTTTCCAGCAACAAATGTTTCTGTGTTTGATTTTTCTGCAACCATTGGCTCTTGGCGGTAGCTTGGCACTGTTTTTCCATTTATGGTCCCCTCATCATATTGGCCTCTAACGAAGTATTTATTTACTTCTTCACCTTCGATAGGACGCAGCGCTCTTAATACTTTCACCTTTTCTGAGCGAATCTCTTCTGTATTTAAGCGAATTGGTGGTTCCATCGCAAGCAAGGCCACCATCTGGAGCAGATGGTTTTGTACCATATCTCTCAGAGCGCCACTATTTTCGTAATATCTACCTCTTTCTTCAACACCAAGAACTTCACTTGAGGTCACTTGGATATTGGAGATGAAGCGACTGTTCCATAATGGTTCGAAAATGGCATTTGCAAAACGAATGACCTCGATGTTTTGCACCATTTCTTTACCCAGGTAATGGTCAATTCGATAAATCTCATCCTCAGAAAAAGCCGTTCTAATTTGGTCATTGAGTTCTTTGGCTGATTCTAAATCATGACCAAATGGTTTTTCAATCACAAGCCGTTTAAAGCCGCGTACGTCTGTAAGTCCATCTGACTTTAGGTGTAGGGCGATAGAGCCAAAAAACTCGGGCGCCATTGCCAAGTAAAAGATACGATTTCCATTTAGCTGATAATGGTTATCGAGATCAGATGCCATATTTTTTAAAGCCGCATAGGAAGCCGAATCAGTGACATCATGGGAATGATAGTAAAAATGGGATGCAAATTCATCAATTCGATCTTCTTTTTCAATCGCTGTTTTAACAGATTCCTTGATCGACTGTTGAAATTCATCGTTTGTTAAGGGGCGTCTCGCTACGCCGATAACGGCAAAGTTTTTAGAGAGCTTATCTTTTTCAAACAATTTATATAGAGAGGGATATAGCTTGCGTTTTGCTAAATCACCAGTTGCTCCAAATATCATGATGAGTGCTGTTTGATTATCATTCTGGTTCAAGATACTAGACCTCTTTTCTCACTTTATGTATGAATTATATATCTTCTAGTTTAGACTTTACTTGAAAGAAGTTCTACGAATTTGACTCAAATATGAATTTTATAGTGTTCAGACGCAATTCGCAAATATTTTAGCATATTTCTTCGCTATTTTTTGTCATTTATGATGGAACTATCCAAAATGAACATAAATGGCACATATGGTATAGTAAGTACGAATTATGGTTTGCCAATGTTCTTATAGGTTTACTGATAAATGGCTTGCATTTCTGTAACATATTCAAACCATCAATACTTGAGATTAAATATAAATAAAGATGAACTGGAATGGAAGAAAGGAGTTTTATTGTGGAAGTATTATTTCTAGGGACGGGAGCTGGAGTTCCTGCAAAACTGCGTAATGTTACGTCAATTGCTTTGAAATTACTTGAAGAACGCGGCTCTGTTTGGCTGTTCGATTGTGGTGAAGCAACGCAGCATCAAATTTTACATACAACTCTAAAGCCACGAAGGGTTGAAAAAATCTTTATAACCCATTTACACGGTGATCACATTTACGGCCTTCCTGGTTTTTTAGCAAGTCGCTCCTTTCAAGGGGGGGAATTGGACGTGACGATCTATGGACCGAAGGGAATTCAAACCTTTGTGGAAACAAATCTTTCTGTCAGTCAAACCTATTTAAAGTATCGACTTCATTTTGTTGAAGTTAGCGAGGGAATCGTGTTTGAGGATGAACAGTTTCTTGTCGAGGCACGTTTGCTGGAGCACGGAATTGCTTCTTATGGTTATCGAGTTGTAGAAAAGGATCGGCCAGGGGTTTTATTAGTTGACAAACTAAAGGAAGCTGGGATTGAGCCAGGGCCAGTCTATAAAAAGGTCAAAAATGGGGAGAGCGTAACCCTTAAAGATGGAACCGTTGTGGATGGAAAAAAGTTTACAGGACCCGATATAAAGGGAAGAGTGGTAACCATATTAGGAGACACGAGGTTTTGTGGGGCAGCAAAGGAATTAGCAGAAGGTGCTGACTTGCTTATTCATGAGGCAACGTTTGCAGCTGGTGAAGAAGGATTGGCCTACGAATATTTTCATTCAACTACAACGCAAGCGGCACAGATCGCCAAAGCGGCCTATGTTAAGAAATTATGTTTAACTCATATTAGCTCGAGGTATGATCGCGATGATTGGAAAATGCTTGAGGGAGAAGCGAAAAAGGTTTTCGCAACGACAGAAGTTGCATATGATTTTAAAGAAATTGAGATCCCACTGGTGAAATCACTTTCTCAGTAATTTCACAATTCTATAGATGAGTCGTGGGAGAGCATCACTAACAATACATTAAGACTATTTATATCACAAAGACTTTTGTAAAAATCTTTTTACGTTGAAACTAATGTCACTATTTTTTTAAGTTCTCTATAAAAAAGCAGATCAATTATCATTTAATTGATCTGCTTACAAGATAACGGAGTATTACCATCCACGATCATATTGTTTAGGAGTTTCGATTACCGCCCCTAATTCTTTTGCCGCATTTTTAGGGAAGTAAGGATCACGCAGCAATTCGCGGGCAAGGAAAATGAGATCTGCTCGATTGTTTTGCAATATTTCCTCCGCTTGAATTGCAGTAGTAATTAAACCGACAGCGCCTGTTGGCATGTTTGCTTCATGTTTGATGGTTTCTGCAAAAGGAACTTGATAACCTGGATAAGCCTGAATTTTTGCAGGGACCACCGCTCCAGAGCTAACATCGATCAGGTCGACTCCTTGTTCTTTCATCCACTCTGAAAGGAGAATATAGTCCTCTGGCTTCATCCCATCTGGATGGTAATCAGACGCTGAAATTCTAACGAATAGTGGACCGTCCCAAACCTCTTTGACGGCATCGATTGTTTCCCGGAGGAAACGGTAGCGCTTCTCTGTTGTGCCACCATATTCATCCGTACGCTTGTTAGTAAGAGGGGACAAAAATTCATTAATTAAGTATCCATGGGCAGCATGAATTTCAATGACATCAAAGCCTGCCTTCTTAGCTCTTAAAGCACCTTCTTTAAAGGCTGAAATTACTTCATGAATGTCTTCCAATGTCATTTCCTTTGGCATTTTCATCGTTTCGTTAAAAGGAATAGCAGACGGGGCTAAAATTTCACCATCTACGGTTGCTTTGCGGCCAGCGTGGGCAAGCTGAATTCCCGTTTTGCTCCCATAGCTTTTCATTTGTTTTGTTAATCGAGCTAATCCCTCAATATGATCATCGCTCCAGATTCCAAGATCCTTTGAGGAGATGCGTCCTTGAGGTGTTACCGCGGTTGCCTCTTGAATAATGAGCCCAACTTGCCCAACCGCTCGGCTGACATAATGGGTAATGTGAAAATCCTCGACTTTTCCATCTTCGTTTTCACTTGAATACATGCACATCGGGGCCATGACGATGCGATTCTTTAAAGTCAAATTTTTAAGCGTATAAGTAGAAAATAACTTTGCATCCAATTGAATTGCCTCCTCTTGTTTCGATATGCTAAAAGTATAACAATGGAAAGAAAAATTCAAAAAATATATGCTTATTATCGTGTGCCTAGTTCAAAAATATGCTTTATTTAACAGTATGATTTTTTAGCTCATTTTTGTGTGAAACCATGATTCCACATGCCATTCCTTTATGTTGAAAGGTCCTGAAATAATTAGGAGAAAATGAGCTTTGCTATCTATGTTTTCTCTTTAGCTACTTTCATTTAATGGGCTAGGCATAGTGGTTAACAATCCCAATGTATTTCCGATAATCGAGTTCACTATCTTATGTCCGCTGCTCTTTTTCAAGCTCTTCCGCTAATGTAAGGCCGAGCCTTTTTGATTGGGAGGTAGCTTCTTTAATACATTGAATAAAAGCTTCCTGGACTTGATGTTCCTTTAAAATTTTTAACCCTGCCTCAGTAGTACCACCAGGACTCGTTACTTCTTTTCGGAGCTGTTTTGGCGGCTTTGTCGTTCTTGAAACCATTCCAGCTGCACCAATTAACGTTTGCACAATGAGCTTCTGTGCTAACTCTCCGTTAAGTCCGATTTCCACTGCACTTTTTTCCATTGCTTCAATTAGATAATAAATGTAAGCTGGACCGCTTCCCGATAGTCCAGTGACTGCATCTAGCTGTTTTTCTTCAACATAAACGGTAAGTCCAACGGTATCAAACATTGTTTTAATTAAATGAATTTGTTCCTCTGTCGCAATGGAATTGGCAGCAAGGGCAGTGGCTGATTGTCCGATCGCCGCAGAAGTATTGGGCATTGCCCTAACGATTGGAACCGACCGTTCAGTCAGCATTTCAATACTTTTAATTGAGACTCCTGCAAGCATCGAGACGAGAAATGTTTCATGATTTAAATAAGGCTTTATTTGCTTTACTGCTAAAGCGACATCCTTTGGCTTCATCGCTAAAAGAATGACGTCAGCATCTTGAAGCATTTCTTCGAAGTCATATGTTGGATTTATTCCGTATTGTTGATGGAGCAGACTTAGCTTTTCTCGGTTGCTACGATTGGTTACCCAAATTTGTTCACCTCTCATAAATTGTTTTTTAACCATACCGGAAATTAAAGCTTCAGCCATCGAACCGGCTCCGATCATTGCGATTTTTTTCATGCTATCCTCTCCTTATCTAAAAAAACCCTTTCATCCTATAAAGGACGAAAGGGTTTGCTCCCGTGGTACCACCTTTGTTCATCTAGGTTAAAACTAGATGATCTCATATCCGTTAACGCCGGCAGACGGTTAGGTTTGCTAACAGCTCGTGAGGTAGGTTCAATGGTCAAGCGGATGGTGAAGCCTTTCAGCCGCTGAGCTTCACTCTCTTTCATCATTTCCCATTTACTAGTCCTTAGTCATTGCTTTGTATAAATATTAATAGAGATTATGCAAGATCAAGAGCTTGTCTGTCAAGTGGGATAAAGAAAAAAATTAAATTTTAAATAGTATAAGGCAAAACATATTCATAAATCGTCAACTTCAAGTTAGAAGCAACGACATTTACTTTGTATACAATCTATATTATGGGTTTCTTGTGAATGGTTAAATATGTGAAAATAATGACAGTTATTGAAAATGAAGGTAAACTAATGATTATATACGTTTATATAATGGATAAATAAGTATGGGAAAATAATGTTTAAGGAGACTAAAGAATGACGGAATGGAAAGATGGAATTGCCAAATTAATTTTGCCCACTCCTTTTCCAGTTGGAGATGTGAATGTGTATGTCATTAAGGGGGAGCTGTTAACACTTGTAGATGTTGGACCGAAAACAGAAGAGGCTTGGCAAGCATTGAATGAGCAGTTAAAAGAATTGGATTTGCAACCAGGAGACGTGGAGCAGGTTGTGCTAACCCATCATCACCCTGATCACGCTGGCCTACTCGATTATTTCTCAGCTTCCCTACCTGTATACGGACATCCATTGAATAATCGATGGTTGCAGCCAACGGAAAGCTTTTTAGCTGAGAGTGAGCAGTTTTTTATAAAATCATTTCATGAATTCGGGATTCCAAAAGATTATTGGCGATTGGCTGGGGCGATAAAGAAGGAATTGAAATATTCTTGCAACCGTTTATTGACCGGCTTTTTAACAGAAGGGGATTCACCACAAGGGTTATCTGATTGGAAGGTGATTGAGACGCCAGGTCATGCCCAAAGTCATATTGGCTTGTATCGAGAAAAAGATGGTTGCTTCATTGGCGGGGATCACTTGTTAGCGCATGTTTCTCCTAACCCGATATTAGAACCGCCGATATCGATGGGGAGTGATCGGCCGAAGCCACTTCTTCAATACAATGCTTCTATAAAAAAATTGTTAGATATCCCGATCAATCTTGTCTATTCAGGTCATGGTGAAGACATCCTCCACAAAAATGAATTAATTCTTAACCGCTTATCCCAGCAGCACGAACGGGCTAAAAAGGTTAAGAAGATGCTGGAGAAAAATGCATTGACCGTTTTTGAAGCGTGTCAGCTCCTTTTTCCAAAAGTGTATGAACGTCAACTTTCGCTCACGATGTCCGAGACTGTTGGACAATTTGATTATTTAATGGCCGAGAAGGAAATAAAGGAATGCAATGAAGATGGTGTTTTTCGATATACAGTAAGTTGAGGAGTGGAAATGGTGACATTGAACAATAAAAACATCGTGATTACTGGTGCTTCGTCAGGTATTGGTGAAAAAGTAGCAAGGATGGTGGCGGAAAGAGGAGCTAGACCAATTTTGCTTGCCCGTTCAACAGAGAAGCTTGCCGAAGTATGTGAACAGGTAAATGAAAGAACAACTGTTGGAGCCATATACTATCAGCTAGACGTCAGTGATGTTGAAGAAGTCAAAATCGTTTTTCAAAAAATACTTCAGGAAGTAGGTCATATTGATATTCTTTTAAATAACGCTGGCTTTGGCGTTTTTGAATCGGTTCATGAAGCCGATTTTGCAGATATTGAAAAGATGTTTCGAGTGAATGTGTTTGGATTAATTGCTTGTACGATGGAAGTTTTGCCTGCAATGCTGGAGGAGAAACGTGGTCATATTATTAATGTTGCCTCGCAGGCAGGTAAACTTGCTACACCAAAATCGAGCGGTTATGCCGCAACAAAACACGCTGTCCTTGGTTTTACAAACAGCCTGCGGATGGAATTGTTAAAAACAAATATTTTCGTATCAGCTGTTAATCCCGGTCCAATTGAAACGAACTTTTTTAGCATTGCTGATAAATCTGGCAATTATGTGAAGAATGTAAAAAGAATGATGCTGAAATCGGATTATGTTGCCGAACAAATAATCAAATTAATGATCAACCCGAAGCGTGAATTAAATTTACCACGATGGATGAATATGGGAAGCATCCTTTACAATTTGTTTCCTAACTTAGCTGAAAAACTGACAGGGAGTATATTCGATAAAAAATAGCTTGTGAATTTTCATTTGAGGTTAAAGAGGAGATAGGAAAGAAATGAGGTCATCGCTTTGAAAGAGATCATTTTAAAATCATTAATGCAAATAGAAGAAGAATATCATGTAAAGATTCTCTATGCGGTTGAATCAGGAAGCAGGGCATGGGAGTTTCCTTCAAAAGATAGCGACTATGATGTTCGCTTCATTTATGTCCATAAAGTGGAAGATTACTTAACGATTGACCAAATGGGGATAGGAAAAAAACGCGATGTGATTGAATTGCCGATTAACAATTTATTAGATATAACAGGATGGGAACTTACTAAGGCATTAAGATTATTGAGAAAATCGAATCCTCCATTATTAGAATGGTTGCATTCTGGGATCGTATACTATCAAGCATTTTCAACGATTGAGCAGATGAAGAAGCTAAGTCAACATATATTTACTCCACATTCATGTATCCATCATTATTTAAATATGGCAAGCAACAATTTTCGCGAGTATTTGCAGGGGGATGAAGTGAAAATAAAGAAATATTTTTATGTCCTCCGTCCTATTTTGGCTGCTCAATGGATTGAAAAATATAATCAATTTCCACCGCTAGAGTTCACAAAATTATTGGAGAATCTTTTACCAGATGGAGACTTAAAGAAAGAGATAGAAACGCTGCTCACAAGAAAAATGAGTGGTGAAGAACTTGCCCTTGAATCGAAGATTGACGTCATAAACGATTTTGTGAACGAGGAAATTTTACGTTTAAGAGCGTATACACGAACGCTCAATAAGGATGCTCCAGATTGGACACCTAAACTCGACCTCCTTTTCAAAAATACACTTAAAGAGGTCTGGAACTAAATAAAGAAAAGCTTGTTACGATATTTTTCAGCAACAAGCTTTTAAGTGTATTTTAGGCTTCCATCTGCTTTAACACTTCCCAGTATAGTGCTTGAATAAACTTTTTAATATTGATTCGGGGAACTTGATTTTCTACTTGGTAGCCTAGTTTTAATTCATACATTTTAAGTCTCACTTGTGAAAAATCAAAGAATTTAGCTGCGTACTGTTCAAAAATAGGGTTGGTGTAGTCGTCCAATCCAAGAGCTGCAATGTGATTTAAAGAATGATGAATGGCTCTCCTTACTCTTTGTTCAGAAGCTTTAACTTCTTTTTGTAATTCGTCGCGAGCATTTCCGTTTTTTTGCGCAGCTTGTTCAAATAATAGTTTTAAAGATGGAATGGTAGAGTATGTATCATCGCTGCTTTCAAATAATATTTCCAATATATCAATAATATCTTTATGGCCTCCTTCGGAAAGGATTCCTAACTCGGCTAGGATACCTTGACATTCCGTTTGGAAACGAATTGATTTATCTTTCACAAGCGGACGCTCTTCTCCTTTCATTGATTGGAGAGAATTAATTTGTCTTAATGAAGCTTGAAAATTGTGAATGGAATTTTCGAGAATAATTCTCTCACTGACTTTTTTTAAAACATTAATAACTTCGAGTTTGTTAATTGGTTTCAAAATATAATAATCAATACCGAGAGAGTAGGCTTCCCCGATTAATTCCTTTATTTCAACTTGTGAAAGCATCACGATTTTTCCAGTGAAATCAGGTGTAATCGCTCGGATTGTTTCGAGACCATCACGATGTGGCATAAGCAAGTCTATGAGCAAAATGTCGACCTTTTTTTTCGCAAGCAGTTCTATATCAATCTCTGAACCGTCGCTTGCCTCCCCCACAATCTCGCCAAATTGTTCATTTTCGATAATATCAGATAAAATCATCCTGATTGAATCGTCGTCATCTACAAGGAAAAATCTCATCGAAGATCACTTCCTTTCATTTTGTCGATTGGCAGAGAAATGACGAAGGTTGTGCCACTGTCCTTCTCTTGATCGACTAATTCTATCGTTCCTTCTATTTCTTCAATTACGTTTTTAATATAGGTTAAACCTATTCCGTTCGATGGTTTCCCATTGCCTTCAAATTTTGTAGTAAATCCAGGTTGGAAGATTAATTTTTTATGCTTTTCTGCAATTCCTGGACCATTATCTGACACTGAAATATATAAAAAGTCTTCATTTAGATCTGCAGAAATTACAATTTTGCCTAAACCTTCGATTGCTTCAACTGCATTTGCAACAAGGTTATTGATAATGGACAATATGACATAGGTTCGATAGGGAGGATGACTCCCGTTAATCGATAATTGAAAATCGATCTTTTTTTCTAGCAGCAAGCTGTAATTTTGATTAGCGGTTACAATGACATTGAGAATCTCTTCTATTTCCATATAATCAACATTTGACCCCTTATCGATTAATTTTGCCAGCCCAGAGAAAATACGTTGATCGTCTTTCTTTATTTCATGTGTCTTTCCTGAAATAGAGAGAAGGTTTTTAGCGAATCGATGATTTTCCTTTTTTAATTCGATATATAGTTCATATGATTCTCTTGTAAGGTTTTCTGCATTTTGAATCGTTTTTGTCAGTTGGATCATTTCAACGTATAAATTTGAGACAAGAATAAGCATTTGTTCATTTTTTGCTCTAAGCTCTGCCTCTGCCTGCTTTGTTTTACGCAAAATAATGATATTAAAAAAGCCGAGAACAAAAAAACTGCGAAGGACTGCAATGCTTTTAATCCACATAAAGGTTCTGAATGACATTTCCTGTTGAAATATTAAATTTCGAGCTCCAATTTCAATCATACTGGCAGATACCTCTGTAACGACTCCAAGTAATCCCATGATAAAAGGAGCATGGAGGAACTTTTTTAATCTTAATAAATAAAAAAGAAGACCGTATGTAAAATAATAGAAAAAAACCGGTCCATGGAATCCCCACAGAGAAGGAATCGAATTATCCACCATAATAGAGGTTCCCAATGTCACCCGAAATATGACGACAGACAGCCCAGTAAGAAATCCCGCTATTACTGGGTTAATCCTGTTTGACCATAGCAGAATAAAGAAAAAAACGGGGGTACCTAAGCTAATTCTTATTTCCGTTTTTAAAGGGTAAAAATTGAATTCTCCTGCTATCGGAACGAGGATAATGAGCAATAAATAGGTTAAAAGTTTTCTATTCACTTAATCGATCCTTCCTTCGAGTAAAAACTCAAATCGATGTTTCTTTTCCACTTTCATTGTAATAGATAGGCAAAATGATTGTTTTATTAAAAATGACAAAATTATGTATATCTCGAGTGGTTTTGTAATTTATTGTAGGTTTTTGTAGGTCATCCATATGATGGAGATGTGGGTTATTTATAGCCTATATGAATAAGTCTTATTTAAGACAAATATTCATGTGAAAAACTTCACAAAAGGTGGTGATTAATGAAATCTTGAAGTTAGGCCATTCTTTTAAAAAATTGAATAATGATAGGAGGTAATCAATGATGCTGTGGATCCAGTTAGTTATCCTACTTACTTGCATTTTTATAGGGGCGAGGCTAGGGGGTCTTGGCCTTGGAGTTATGGGTGGTGTCGGCTTAGCTATCTTCGTATTTATCTTTGGTCTCCAACCGACTTCTGCTCCTATTGATGTCATGCTGATGATTTTAGCTGTTATAACAGCAGCAGGTACTTTACAAGCAGCAGGTGGCATGGAGTATCTTGTTTATTTGGCTGAAAAAGCATTGCGGAAAAACCCGAAATATATCACCTATGTAGCACCGATGGTTACGTATTTGTTTACATTTTGCGCGGGTACTGGGCATGTTGCCTACTCGGTTTTACCAGTTATTGCCGAAGTATCGCGTGAAGCGGGAATACGACCAGAAAGACCTATGTCCATCGCTGTTATCGCATCCCAACAAGCGATAACCGCTAGTCCGATTTCTGCGGCAACGGTAGCTCTATTAGCACTGTTAACTGATTTTAATATCACGCTTACAGATATTTTAATGATCTGTATTCCGTCTACTTTTATTGCTTGTATGATTGGAGCATTTATTGCTAGTAAAACAGGTAAAGAGCTGTCCGACGATCCAGAATATTTGAAACGATTAGAAGCGGGATTAGCACCAATTAAAAAGGAAAAGAAAGCGTATGTGGCTGATAAAAGCTCAAAGCTTTCTGTTGCATTATTTTTACTTGCCGCTGTTTTAGTTGTCTTTTTCGGTTCATTTGAGAATTTGCGTCCAGCTTGGGAGGTTGAAGGTGAGCTGGAAAGAATGGGAATGCCTGTAACGATTGAAATTATCATGCTTACTGCAGCAGCTCTCATGATTATTTTATGTAAGGTCAATGTTGAAAAAATTGTTTCTGGCAGTGTCTTTAAGGCAGGCGCTGCAGCAGTAGTGGCTATTTTTGGAATTGCCTGGATGGGAGATACCTTTTTCAGTGGAAATAGCGAGATGATCACAGGCTCTATTTCTGATTTAGTTACGTCTGCACCATGGTTATTTGCCGTCGCGCTATTTATCTTATCGATTCTTCTTTATAGTCAAGCTGCAACGGTCCGAACACTTATGCCTTTAGGTATTACATTAGGGATTAATCCGGCCTTGCTTATCGCCATGTTCCCAGCAGTTAATGGATATTTCTTCATTCCGAATTATCCAACAGTTGTTGCAGCAATTAACTTTGATCGCACTGGCACAACTCGAATTGGAAAATATATTTTAAACCATAGCTTTATGATTCCTGGTTTAGTTTCAACAATTGGGGCGGTTACGATCGGCATTTTGTTAAGTTCCATATTGCTCTAGGGTTTCGTGATAAGATTTCGCATCATATTGAATAGGAGTGATATATATGTCTGACAATCTTGAAAATTTTCGTATTGAAAAGGATTTTTTAGGTGAGAAGAAAATTCCTGTTGAAGCCTATTACGGTGTTCAAACGCTGCGTGCAGTTGAGAATTTTCCGATTACCGGATATCGCATTGATGAAGCATTAATAAGAGCGATGGCAATCGTAAAAAAATCAGCAGCATTAGCCAATAATGCGATTGGGCAGTTGGATGAATCGATTACAAATGCAATTTTAACCGCTGCTGATGAAATATTGGAAGGGAAACTTCATGAGCAATTTATCGTTGATCCCATTCAAGGTGGAGCAGGAACTTCTATTAATATGAATACAAATGAGGTTATTGCTAATCGTGCTTTAGAACTGTTAGGCGAGGAAAAAGGAAATTACAGCATCATCAGTCCAAATACCCATGTTAATATGGCTCAATCAACAAACGATGCTTTTCCTACAGCCGTCCATTTAGCCATTTTAATGACTTTAGAGAATTTGCTCAATGCCATGGATGGTTTGTATAAGGAGTTTTTACAAAAGGCAGAAGAGTTCGATGGCATGATTAAAATGGGAAGGACCCATTTGCAAGATGCGGTTCCGATTCAACTAGGCCAAGAATTTAATGCTTATGCTCAAGTGTTAAAAAGGGATATTAAGCGCATCAGCAGTACCAGAGAAAATTTATATGAGGTCAATATGGGAGCAACTGCGGTTGGCACTGGTTTAAACGCTGACCCTGAATACATTGCCACTGTAAATAGTTACCTTGCCTTCTTTAGTGGCTATCCAATTAAAGGAACGCAAAATCTTGTTGACGGTACTCAGAATACGGACTGTTATTTGGAAGTATCATCTGCCATTAAGAACTGTATGCTCAGTATGTCAAAGATTGCGAATGATCTGAGGTTAATGGCATCAGGTCCTAGATGCGGCTTTGGCGAGATTAACCTTCCGCCACGTCAACCTGGTTCCTCAATTATGCCAGGGAAGGTAAACCCTGTTATGGCAGAGGTGCTTAATCAGAGTGCCTTCCAAATAGCCGGAAATGATCTGTCGATCAGCATGGCTTGTGAAGCTGGCCAATTTGAATTAAATGTGATGGAGCCTGTCTTAGTATTTAACTTATTGCAATCCATTAAAATTATGACCAATGTATTTACCGTTTTTCGCAAGTACTGCATTAACGGTATTACAGCCAATACTTCAGTTATGGAAGAGTATGTAAATAATAGCGTGGGGATTATTACGGCGATCAACCCTCATGTCGGTTATGAGGTGGCAGCATCAGTGGCAAAAGAAGCGATTAGCAGTAAACGTTCGGTGCGTGAAATCGTGTTAGAAAGAGGAATATTAACTCCTGATGAATTGGACATCATCCTTGCTCCAAAGGAAATGACTCATCCAGGCATTGCTGGTAAAGAGCTTCTAGGGAAAAACAGGAAAGAAAGAGATTTTGCACACAGTTAATAGAACTGCTTAAGTAGACTAGGTGCTAAAAATGTTGGCACCTACTCTATTTCTGAAGATTGATTGAAGGAGGCATTGCAAATGGGACAAGGTCTTACTGAGAATTTTTGGAGAAAACTTCATTCGTTATCTGGAGTCATTCCAGTCGGAGTATTTTTGACCTTTCATTTACTTTTAAATTATTCAGCGACATGGGGAGAAGCATCCTATAATGCAGCTTCTAGTTTTATGATGAATCTTCCTTTCAAAATCGTTTTAGAGTTATTTGTTATTTTTATACCCCTGATCTTTCACGCTGTATATGGCGTGTATATTGCCTTAAAATCTAAAAATAATGTGAATCGCTATCATTTTTTTCGAAATTGGAGTTTCTTTTTTCAACGCTTAACAGGTTTTATCGCCTTCTTTTTTATTGTTTGGCATGTTTGGGAAACAAGGGTGCAAGTAGCATTTGGTGCCGAAGCAAGCTTTAGCATGATGCATGACATCGTTTCAAATCCGATATCGTTAATTTTATATATAATTGGTATCGTTTCTGCGGTCTATCATTTCACGAATGGACTTTGGACATTCCTGATTACATGGGGAATTACAGTTTCGCCACAATCGCAGAAAATCTTTCAATATATATCGATAGGGGCTTTTATCCTCTTATCATTCGTAGGGGTTCGAGCTATTTTCGCTTTTGTTTAACTTATGGCTTCGTTAAATCATATTGTTGATAAAACAATTTTTGGCTCATTTCTTGTGAAACATGGTTTCACAAACTTTTGGAAGTATGACTGAAAGATCTTCTGAGAAAATGAGCCAATAATCAATACCGACATATAACAAAGCCTAACTTCAAAGCAGGAGGTTTCTAATATGCAAAATGGAAAAGTAGCGATCGTTGGAGGCGGGTTAGCCGGTTTAATGGCAACAATAAAAATCGCGGAAGCCGGAATGAAAGTAGATTTATTTTCACTTGTTCCTGTGAAGCGTTCTCACTCTGTTTGTGCTCAAGGTGGCATCAATGGTGCTGTTAATACGAAAGGAGAAAATGATTCACCATGGGAACATTTTGATGACACTGTATATGGTGGAGACTTTCTTGCAAACCAACCACCTGTTAAGGCAATGTGTGAGGCAGCCCCGAAAATCATTCATATGTTTGATCGTATGGGAGTGATGTTTAATCGTACGCCAGAAGGATTGTTGGATTTTCGCAGATTTGGAGGAACACAGCATCATCGTACGGCCTATGCAGGAGCGACAACTGGTCAACAGTTATTATATGCGTTGGATGAACAAGTAAGACGTTATGAAGTAAAAGGGCTTGTGACAAAGTATGAAGGCTGGGAGTTTGTTTCAGCGATTCTTGACGAGAATGGTGTATGTCGAGGCATTACCTCTCAAAATTTAAGAACGATGGAAATAAAAGCATTTCCTGCTGATGCGGTTATTGTGGCGACTGGTGGACCGGGAATGATTTTTGGAAAATCAACTAATTCAACGATTAATACAGGTTACGCAGCAGCTCGACTCTATCTGCAAGGTGCCACATATGCAAATGGCGAATTTATTCAAATTCACCCTACTGCCATTCCAGGCGATGATAAGAATCGCTTAATGAGTGAATCTGCTCGTGGAGAAGGTGGTCGAGTTTGGACGTATAAAGATGGAAAGCCTTGGTACTTTTTAGAGGAAAAGTATCCTGCCTATGGGAATTTGGTTCCTAGGGATATTGCGACTAGAGAAATTTTTGACGTGTGTGTAAATCAAAAACTAGGCATAAATGGCGAAAATAAAGTTTATTTGGATCTTTCTCATATTCCTGCTCAAGAGCTTGATGTAAAACTTGGTGGGATTATGGAGATTTACGAGAAATTTATGGGAGATGATCCGCGCAAAATTCCGATGAAAATATTCCCTGGCGTGCATTATTCTATGGGTGGATTATGGGTTGACTTTCACCAAAAAACAAGTATTCCCGGAATGTTTGCTGCAGGTGAGTGCGATTATTCTCAGCATGGAGCTAACCGCCTAGGGGCTAATTCTTTATTATCGGCTGTCTATGGGGGAATGGTAGCTGGGCCTGAAGCGGTCAACTATATCCTTGCACAAAATAGGTCGGCTCAAGAGATTCCATCCTCGATATTTGAACGGCAAGTGACGGCAGATGAAGAAAACTATCAAGCTATTTTAAAAATGGATGGATCAGAGAATGCCTATACTCTTCATAAAGAACTCGGTGAAATGATGACGGATAATGTGACTGTTGTTCGAGAGAATAAGAAACTAAAAATGACCTATGAGAAATTACAGGAGTTCTCTGAACGTTATCAAAGAATTAATATCGAAGATACAGCAAAATGGAGCAATACAAGTGCTTCATTTGTTAGACAGCTAGAAGGAATGATCCAGTTGGCAAAAGTAATCACTCTTGGTGCATACGCCCGTAATGAAAGTCGAGGTGCCCATTATAAACCTGAGTTTCCAGAGCGGAATGATGAGGAATGGCTTAAAACAACGATGGCAAAATATAATGAAAGTAAAAACGCACCAGAACTGTCTTATGAAGAAGTAGATATTTCTTTAATTGAGCCAAGAAAAAGAGATTATACAAAAGCGAAGGGAGCGAAGTGAGATGGAAGCTAAAAAAAGCATTCGCCTCCTGATTACGAGACAAAATGATCTTCATTCACCTTCTTATGAAGAAGAATTTCTTGTTCCGTACCGTCCTAATATGAATATTATTTCTGCATTAATGGAAATTAGAAAAAATCCTGTTAATGCAAAAGGAGAAAAAACAACGGCTGTTGTTTGGGAAAGCGTCTGTTTGGAAGAGGTTTGTGGAAGTTGTTCAATGATCATTAATGGGAAACCAAGACAAGCATGCTCAACCTTGATCGATAAATTAGAGCAGCCGATCCGACTGGAGCCTTTAAAAACTTTTCCTGTAATTAGAGATTTAATGGTCGATAGGGAAAGAATGTTTGAGGCATTGAAGCAAGTACGGGCCTGGATTCCGATAGATGGTACATATGATCTTGGTGCAGGTCCAAGAATGCCAGAGAAAACGCGGCAGTGGGCGTATGAATTATCTAAATGTATGACATGCGGCTGTTGTCTTGAAGCTTGTCCAAATGTGAATCAGAAATCCTCTTTTATCGGTCCTGCTCCGCTATCGCAAGTTCGTCTTTTTAATACCCATCCGACTGGGGCTATGAATAAAGAAGAAAGGTTAGCAGCCATTATGGGAGCTGGTGGAATAACAGCCTGTGGAAACTCACAAAACTGTGTGGAGGTTTGTCCAAAAGGAATTCCATTGACCACATCAATCGCTGCACTGAATCGTGAAACAACATTGCAATCCTTTCGGAATTTTTTTGGCGGCTGAGTTGATTTCACAATCTGTTAAGGTAAATTAAAAAACGAACAATTTTTAATTATTTAGCGTTACTAAAATGAAATTTAATTGAAAAACAACCTATTTAGATAACTGAACGTTCGTTTTTAAATTAGAAGTGAGTTTTTGAAATTGATAAGGCTAAGCTAATGTCATTATTTTTAAAGTTTACGATTTAACAAACGAAAGACACTAAGTAAAGTGATATGATCCCCTTAAGGTAGACAGATTAAACACCCTGTTTACTTCAAGGGGATTATTTTTTATGTCAAAAAGAGTTCGTTCGGTAAAGAAAAAAACCAAGAATGAAGGCCTTGAAAGACAGAAATCACTCGATGCCTGAACTTGAATCTGTTTATAATGTCCATCCAAACATTTCAGAGAATCTACGAGAGGGGTTTTTAGCTGATTTCCACTTGGAGAATTTTCGTAAAGGAAAGGCTCAGAGCATCAGCATCGTTCACGATTTTTAACGAGCCTTCTATTGGATCAACCTTTTGAATCCAGCCCCAGAACTGCCTTGGTCCGTATTTATCTGCATAGATAATGGTCACTGCTCGCATTTGTTCGATCGATTTCAAAATTTCACGATTAATCTCTTCGAGCTGATCATGATCTAGTAGAGGCGGAATAAATTCCTGCTGTTTTCGTTTTTCTTCTAATAGCTGTTCTTTATGCTCAGGTAGCATCATCCGACTGGATTCCCAGCGTAAATTATGTCCTTTGCTTAACTTATTTATTGGCATTTTCTATTCACCCTTATTTGTAATGTCCACCTATTTTTTTTGCACGCTCAAAGGCTTGCCCTGCGTGGGTTAAAGAAGAAGCTCGAAAAATGGCTGTCCGTCCGTATTTATTCCAGATCGCATCTAATGCATGATTTAAGCGTTCTCTCTCTAAATAGTTATCGAATAAATCGATTTGATAACAGTCAGCTGTTTGCAGATTGGTTAATGAAACCCCAAGACTTCTGACCGGTTGCCGATCCCAATGTCTTAAAAATAATTTATAGGCTGCGGTAAAAATATCCATATCAAAATTAGTAGGAATCGGCAATGTCATCTGTCTATGGAAACCAGTTGGAGCATCAAAATCTGCCCCCCTAACTCCGCATGAAACGGTAGTTCCCATATAGCCCTTATTCCTACATCTTCTGGCTACTTCAGTACTAAGCTCCAATAAAACGGTTTTAATTTCTTCTATTTCAGAATAATCTCTTGGCAATGTCATGTGATGGCCAACAGCTTTTTGTTGATCATGTGTTTTGACGGTAACAGGAGAAGGGTCAATTCCATTAGCGGTTTGCCAGAGCACTTCTCCATTGATTCCCCAGCGCTTTTTAAGGATCTCAACTGGGAATGTAGCTAATTGGCCGATGGTAAATATCCCCATGCCTTGTAAGTTTTTCTCCATTCTTCTTCCGACGCCAAACATTTTATTAACTGGTAGCTTCCAAAGTTGTTCCATGTTCGTTTCATCTAACTTAAATATTCCTTTTTTATTTCCTTTTGCAAAGTTATCACAAGCCATTTTGGCAAGAGCTTTGTTTTTGCCGATACCGATCCTGGCATATACTCCGACATCGTTGAGAATTTGTCGCTGCAATGTTGCGGCCATTTTATACTCGTTTCCTAATATGTTCAAGCTTCCAGATACATCTAAAAATTGCTCGTCAATTGAAAATGGTTCAACTAAATCGGTGAATTGTTCCATGATCCGGCTAATCGCTACTGAGACATTTATATAGGTTTGCATATGTGGTTTAACGACAACTAGTTGAGGGCATTTTGTTTGAGCTTGCCACAGTAGCTCAGCGGTCTTAATTCCGAAACCTTTTGCAATCGGACATGCAGCCAAAATAATTCCCGACCTTCTTTCAGGATCTCCGGCTACTACTAGAGGTTTATTTTGATAAGCTGTGTTTCTAACCTTTTCTACAGAAGCATAAAACGATTGAATATCTACAAGAAAAATCACTTTATCCTTCATTTTGGTATCTTCCTTTCCTTATAGAGAACATATATTCGCTTTTATTATATACGAAAGTATGTTCGATTAGTACTGGGAAATATTTCTGGTTAGCGAAAAAGAATGATTAAATGATGAATAAAATCTCGCGAAATAAGTGCTTGTGAAGTAGAAAGGGAATGGCAGTTTTTAGATTGAGATTGATAAGAGCACATATTCATGACCCTTAAGTGTAAAAATGCCTAAGTAGAAATATTTAGAAGGATAAAAAAATTTGATTTTGAAATGCCTGAATCAGTTAAAATGATTTATAAAAAAGATAGCCTAGGGAGGTTTTATGTTTATATTTATAGAAGTTATTTTAATGAAAAAAGAACGCAGAAATGAGTGGGATAAAATAAAAGGGGGATGGGTATGAAGTCTGTAAAAGTTTATCATTATGATGCATTTAGCAAAGAACCTAATAAAGGGAATCCTGCGGGAGTTGTTTTGAATGGAGCTGAGTTAACTGAAGAGGAAATGCAGGAGATTGCTTTAAAAGTGGGTTTTAATGAGACGGCCTTTCCAGTTAAATCACAAGTAGCTGATTTGAGAATACGTTTTTTTACCCCAGGTCATGAAATGGATCTATGCGGTCACGCCACAATAGCAACGGTTTATGCGTTAAAAAAGAAAGGATTGTTGGGGGATAAAATAGACCTTACAATTGAAACAAAAGCAGGGATATTACCTGTAACGATAACTGGAAGTGACCAATTTATAACGATGAAACAAGCTCAACCAAAATTTGAAAGTTTTAATGGTTCAAGAAAAGAACTAGCGGACTCAATCGGATTGGAAGAATCTGATATTGAAGACAATTTACCAATAGTATATGGAAGTACAGGTACGTGGACATTATTACTACCAATAAAAAAATTAGAGGCATTTAAAAAAATGCACCCTAATAATAAAAACTTCCCATCTATTTTAAAAGAAATGCCTACAGCATCTGTGCATCCATTCTGTTTGGAAACCTATGATTCCAATGCCGATATGCATGCTCGACATTTTTCTTCACCGTATTCAGGTACTATCGAGGATGCAGTAACGGGTACAGCTTCGGGTGTGATGGGAGCTTTTTATGCCACATATATTAATCACCACTTTAAAAAATCTTTGCACCTTATCGTTGAGCAAGGTCATGAAATGGAAAAAAATGGTCGCGTTATGGTCCACATTTCCAAAAACAACGAATCTTTAGATGTTGAAATTACTGGAAATGCTGTATATGTAAAAGATTTTGACATTCTATTAGGAGAAACAAGTCATTCTTTCCAATCGTAAATCGATAATAGGCGCACCTGATGGCTGATTAAAAAGTTTTAAAACAATCTAGCAAGTAGAGAAATAGTTGGCATGATTTTCTTCACTTGCCTTTTTGAGCACTTGTCATTTAGAGGAAGAGCCGCAATAAACTATAAAAAGTGTGCATTATCTCTCAAATTTGCGCAATAGATGTAAAGCTTCGCACAATCCAGAAAGCAGACTGTATAAAATTGACGAGATGGCATGGCGTTGTGTTATGAAATAGTCTATTTATCTTTTCAAAAGACAATTAGAATATTTTCAATGAGGCTCTACATGGACATGTACTTCATAAACTCCATAGTCTTTCATCAAGGTATCTTCAATTGCGGTTGCAATATCATGAGCTTGCTTAATATCTAAGGTTGAATTGACGAAAATGACAACATCGATCACTTCGTTATTGCCATAATTCCTTCCTTTAATTTCTTTTATTCCTGTAACGCCAAAAATGTTTGAGATCACTTTTTGATACACGACGAGCTTAGTTTCATCAAATCCATCTGAAAGTTCATGGGCAGCCTGCTTAAAAATATCCCAAGCTGTTTTACAAATTAACAGCCCTACGATAATAGCGGTTAATACGTCCAACCAGGGCATATTTAATTGGGAAGCAAATATCCCGATTGCTGTTCCGATACTTACCCATGCATCAGAGATGTTATCCTTTGCAGCGGCCATCACGGCTTTACTGTTGATTTTCAACGCTAATTTTTTATTATAACGATAAACAAAATACATGGCTATTGCACTAAAAACACCAGTGTAAGCAGCGATAATATCGGGCGGCTCCTTGCTGCCTTCAAATAAAGATGATCCGGCATCAATCAATACTTGTATCCCAACGGCTAACATAATAAAAGAGGCGATCATCGAGGCGATCGTTTCACTTTTCCAATGGCCGTAACGATGGTTTTTATCAGGTGGTTTGCGCGCCAATTTTAGCCCGATAAGGACAGCAAGTGATGCAATAATATCGGTTGTATTATTGAGGCCGTCTGCTTTTAAAGCAGCAGAATCGCTCATATGGCCGACGAGTAATTTTATGATAGACAGAACAATATAAGCAAAAATACTAAGAATTGCTCCCCGTTCTCCTAGTTTGAGGTTGTGATATTTTTCAGTATTCATTCTTCGAACTCTCCTATATTTAACATATTACTAGGATAACAACAACTAAATGGGTGGGTCTATAGCAATCTTATTGTGCCATTCTATATAAATAGGGAAAGCGAAAAAATGTTTCGTTAAGGAAATTTGGGTTTTGCTAAAAGTATATTTCATAGCATTTCCCAATTTAAATGATGCGAAAACATGAGGTGTGGAAGAAGAGAGTAGTTATGCTACAATATCAACAGATGGAGGGGATGATAGAATGGAAATTACCGTTACAGAGAGAGCAGCGAAGAAAATTGAGGAAAAGACTGGAAAACAAAAGGGTTTTCTTAAGCTGAAGTATGATACAGAAGGGTGCGGTTGTGTCGTTAGTGGGGTAACATCACTTTGGCTAGTCAACGAAATTGATGAAGATGACCGGGCGATTGAAACCTCTATCGGTTCAATCTATGTGGAAAAATCAAAAGAAGTTTTTTTAAATGAGAATCTTAAAATTGACTTTTCTCAGAGTTCCAATAGCTTTCAGTTAAAAAGTCCGAATGAATTCTTGAACCCGAGAATGAGTTTTGTCAATAAACTAAATTAACGATATAACAAATGGCTGGTATAGATACACCATCATTCTATGCCAGCCATTTGTTTATTTCTCTGGTCTTTTACAACTACATAATCTGCTAAAAATTCATCTACTACTTTTGCGTAGTCTTCTTTATTTTCATTCAATGATTGGGCATGGACTCCGTTTTCAGCAATAAATAGCTTTTTTGGTCCTTGTTTCTGTTCATAGAGAGCCTCAGTCATCGTCGGCAAGATAAAATCATCTTCCTTACTATGGATAAAAAGGATAGGCTTCTTAATATGATCAATAACAGAAATAGGGGAAACATCCTTTAAAGAGTACTTCTGGCGCATTTTAATAAAGAGGTCGGCTACAGGTAACAGCAGCTTAGCTGGCAGCTTCAATTCTGCTTTTAGGCGATAAGCAAGCTGTTCTTGGAAATCAGAAAAGGGGCAATCAGCAATATAAAAGTCAGCCGCATCCTCGATCATACCTGCGTAAAGAAGCATGGTGGCAGCGCCCATGGATTCGCCATGAATTCCCAAGAGTAAATCAGGTCCTCGATCTAGCCGCAACCAATCGACAATCGCCTTTAAATCAAATTTCTCGTAATAGCCATAACTCGTGGTTTTGCCGCCAGATTCTCCATGGCGCCTATGATCATAGATCACGGCATTAAAACCTCTTTCTAAAAAAAGATTCATATACTTAATAGAGTTAAATTTATTTTCTGTTACACCGTGACAGAAGATCATGTATTTATTGGTTTGATGGGGTTCAACAACAACCGCTTTTAAGTGATAGCCAAAGTTGGAAGCGATCAAAATTTCTCGCTTTGGCAATTGCTCAAAAGAAGTGGTATTTAATCTTCCAGCAGACTTTTCACGGTCAATGATAAAATCATCATCCTTCTTTTTCATGTACATAATCCGGTTGGAAAAGTACAAGCCAACAGTTAAAAAGGCAAAAAGAATTGATAAGATGAGACGAAGCGCTTTTCTCATGACGATTCCTCCATAAAAATCATTCTTACTGCTTAACATGATCAAGTGAGCATCATGATCTAAATGAATCAATTTTATCTTTACACATTTCAAGAGCAAAAACGAGCTTTGGTTTGCGGTTTACAGAATTTTAACTTAGATATGGAAGCAAATTCATGCTAAAAATCAATATAGCCGAAATAAGTTAAAAATTCTCCGATTAGACTTCATTTTCTTTTTTGTTCGATTAGGGAAAGGATGGCACCGATTATGGTCTTAAAGACCAGGGAGAAACAGCGCCAATTATTTTTCGTTCAGGTGAAGAGGCAAGAGCGTTAATCACACCTTCGCAAATTTCCCGATTAGTCAGCCATCTAGAAGAGCTACCTTCAATCATAAAACCCAAAATAATTTCCTGATAGTGAATCTGTGGGCATTCTTTTCTGTATGTATTTCTATCGTCATCCTTTCTTTCCGGATTGGCAAAGGCACTTCCATACAATTGCATATAGCGGCTGCCTGGTGAGGTGTGTGCCTGTAATTGCAATAACGCTGCAGGGGTATGTGGGGCAGTGCTATGTATCCAATTAACTGACACGAAAAATGGTCCAAAATGGGAAATAGATTGGGAAATTCTACGAATGAAATCATCGGTTTGAGTATAATCAATAGCTATGGGATGAACGGTTCCAGGAAGGTTTCTAAATGTAGAGCTTAAACTTTGTAACTTCTCCTTATTCCTAGCTACGACGGAAACCGTATTGCCTTGCTCGACAAAGTAACGAACAACACCTTTAAGCATACCCGTTCCACCGGTAACTAAAACATGTTTATCTTCACTCATGTGCACTCATCCTTCCTTTTGTAATATTCGTAGTATTTTCATTTTAGGATAATGATGAAATCGAATCAAAGGAAAAAGGAATTTAGTCAGAATGAGCGAAGTTGGTTATGAATGCCCATTTGGCATGGGAGCACGTAGGCTAGGGGTTAAAACAACTGAACATGATACAGAGATAATTAGTGGAAAAACAAAAGTTAAACGATTGTCCACGAAGGATAGGGATGACTACATGACGGGGAGAGACTGGCAGAAAACCAAGTCTCTCCACTACATTATTGTTTAGAATTCTGCCTTTTTGTTGGATGAATAGCTTGTTCTAACTCTTCGGCAGCTATGTTTTGTTTCACATTCTCAGCATGAGGCTGTCCTTTTTGACTGTTTCCTTTTTCACGCTTTTGGCTCATATTCGTTTCCTCCTTTTCGATAAACCCTCATCCATAGAATGAGTTAAATAAGAGGAGCTTATACGTTCAGTGATAGTGAACAAAAGCTTACAACGGAAATAGAATGGGATAGGTGCTATAATAGATTTTACCACTTCATAAAAGATTAGACCGCAAGAAATAATTTTTTATGAAGTGGCCATCAAATGAAAACATTTTAGGTGTTTTTTTAAAAGTAAAATTAGACACTTTCTTAACAAACACCGAAGGGTTCATGAACCGAAAAAATTCTCCATTTTTTTAATTCACTACTTTATAAATTGTGTTAGATATATATAAAGATACACCGTATGAATCTGCAACATCTCTAAATTTTGAAATATAACCTCCTTGAACAACTCCATTTATTTTATAGTTACCAGAAACATTACCTAAATAGTTGCTGTTGAACCACTACTATTATAAACACCTGCACCGCTATCACCAGGCAAAGACCAGTCAGTACCTGCTACTTTGGCAATATTAAAAGTGTAAGTCTGCTCTGGGTATTTAACAGTCGTATTGGCGTTTGTCACAGCACCACATGTATAATCTGATGTAATTCCAGACTTACACGCATATTGACCAGTGTAAACATTTGACAATGAAGTAATACTTGCGTCATAAGTATCGACAGAATTATAACGTTTTAGTTTATTTGTAGCATATCGCCCACCAGTTAATGTATTATCAGTGGTAATTCGAACTAATCCAATATCTAATCCTCTACCACGACCATCGGCGTGTTGTCTTCCAATATTAGTAGAATATTGTCTTACTAAAGCACCTCTCGTTGCAGATGTTTCAGCAATTCCAAAACAATGCCCTGCTGTCGAGATAAAGTAATTCCCATCTTTATAGAAAATTGCACCAGTTGAGCATGAAGAACACTGGACATTCTAATGCCAAGCCCTGAAACTTGTTGATTCCAATCTTCTTTTCTTCCTTTATTTGGGCTTGATTGAAAATTTACTTCTTCAACCAGTAAAACATCTTGATATTTTATTTTTAATTGGTTTACTAAATCTTCTGGTAATCCTTCATAATTAAAAGTAAGGACTAGGTTTTGTGTTTTAAATAAAGCATCTATTGTAAAAGTAGATCTTTTAAAATCTTCATATGATTAAGAAGGATACTATATCATTTA
Organism: Bacillus methanolicus; assembly: GCF_008764295.1. Lineage (GTDB taxonomy): Bacteria > Bacillota > Bacilli > Bacillales > Cytobacillaceae > Robertmurraya > Robertmurraya methanolica_A. The sequence continues at coordinate 139,063 of NZ_VTQX01000006.1, forward strand.
AGATAGATTCTTTTAAGTTATCAAGTTCTGTAATAGAGTAGTTCACTTCTTCAAGTTTAATGTAACTATCCCCTACAATTTCGATGATATGATTGGTCAATTCAGTACTCTTTAAAGTTCGATTTTTTAAGCCGATGTGTGCTACACCCATCTCATCAAAATATAGTCCGCCAACATCTTCAAATCTTTTGAGTGATCCATAGTTTTTTTCAAGTGTCTTTTCAATACTTTCTATATATTTTAATGCACCTTGATTCGGGTTAAATTTAGTATTCTCATAGGTTGCTGAAGAAGCGCTAGTTACATTAACAATACTAAAAATGAATACGGAAACTAATAACGATTTGAGAATTTTTCCTATTCTGTAGTCCTCCCCAAAATATAATTTAACTTTTCGTTGTCTATTTGATTTCGAAGGTAATTCCCAATAGATACTTGATTTGTTTATTCTCGATTTCCTTTATAATCCTATACTTCCCAACAATTAATTCATCTTCTAAATAAGATTGTAAATTAATGGTTTCAATACTAGAAGAATGCGGTTCTACTGCGAATAATTGAACTGTAAAGCTTTTTTCATCAATTGGGAATACTCTTTTCCATTCTTTATTGACGTATCTTTCGATTGTCCATTCACTACCATACGTCACTTCATAATTATTGGAGTTTTTTATATTAATTTCTAAAACAGGTTTATTTAAATGAGTTTGATTATTATTTAAGGAAAGTGTAATACCATTAATACTTGAAGGTATACTTTGAGTATTTTTGGTTTTTGGGAAATATTTCGTTGTTAATCCCCATAAAGCTAAAATAATTATTAAGATAATGAAAAAAATAAAAATTGACTTTTTCATAGAAAATCTCCATATTATTGAATAATAGTTTAATCTTTAAATTCAAACGTTAATAAGTTTTTCAAGATAGAAGTTTATATTTAGTAATGTAATTCTTTAAAACAAATTAGGACCATTTACGAAGGAGATACCGTTTAGCATGTAAAAACGTAAGATTCCTAGAAAAAACATTAACTGCAAACATAATCAAAGTGCTGCAATTGTTAGTTTTTCATTTAACATAGCTCCTTTCCATTGGAATACAGTAAAATTATACCAATTTATAATGTTCAATCATTGATTAAAATTAAATTATTTGTGAATTGCCGGTGAATAGTTGGCTGATTCAAATGTTATAATCGATATAAGTTCTTTTAGTGAGAGACAAGTCTGAAATAACTACTACGGTCAACCACTAGAAAAGAAGGCATAGTGAAACAAGCCATCACATAATGAGCGAACAGGAAATATTTAGTTGAAAATGAGTCTCAGGTCGTTACTGGTATGACACGAAACCCTTGTGATTTAACTAATAAAAGAGCTTGTTCTACCGCGATTTCACGGTTTACTGGAATAACATCAGCTTTTTTATACAATTCTGGATTATAGGGTTCTTTCTTTTTGAGATTATTGTAGATAGCGGTTAAAAGCATTCGTGCAATGGCAATAATTGCCCGTTTGTGACCTCTACGCTTTTTTTGAGTTTCAAATAGCGGTTTCAAATTTCGGGATGCATGCCACTTTTGACACAGCGGTAGCACACTGTACCAAAAGGTGCTTTATAACAGCCTGCTCCGGTGTAATCAATCCGTCAATGGCAAGTTCCAGTTCAGGAAGTTTATTCTTGATGGAGCCGTGGATAAAAGGTTCAATATCAAAAGTAGTGTTTAAAGGATTTTTAAGGAGCTTTTCAATGATGTTCATAGAGCTTTTGCCGAAGGTATCTGAAACAACATGTCCAAGCTGGATGTTAGACACGGTTAAACGGTTTGAAGATGGTTCTTCTCACTTGACATAATGTTAGTCCGTTTAAAACGATAACGTATAAAATCACGAAGTTGTCTGATCGCATGTGGAGGCATAAAGCTTCCAGCTACGAGGTCATGCTTAAACAAATCAGCAATCCATTTGGCATCCTTTTTGTCTGTCTTTTTTCCGCGAATAGCTTTGACATATTTAGGATGTGCCAGAGTGATGTTGCAGGAATCTTCAAGAACATTAAACACAGGAATCCAGTATTTCTCTGTAGATTCCATACAGACATCCTTACAGTTCCTCTCACAAAGCCATTGTGACAGCTCATTCAATCCTTTTGTATAGGTTGAAAAGCGATGGCGTTTGTAAATAGGGACCCCTTTTTCAGATGAAGCAATACAGTCCACAACAGATGGGATACACAATTTTTAAAGCCATAGGGAACGATCCTTTCAGAGAATGATAGGGATAGACAGCATGGACTGATTGCCCAGCAATAAACGAGTAGTTGTTTATACAAAGATAAGTCTGCGTGCTCGAAGTTACACTTATTTGTGCTTGGAAAGGCAATCTACACATATAAATATGCGGTCACTCCGCAACCGAAGAGGTCTACTCACCTCCGCGTGATTTGTAGTTGACTGTTATCCCTATGACCTTAGAATATTTTAAAAATAACGCTCGAGGCGCATTTGTTTCATTGCGTTTTGTGCCTTGAGTGCAGCGAAAGGAATGAATATAAATATGAAGAAAAAGAAACAGAACGTCCAACCAAAAAAAGAAGATAAGCCGGTAACACTTGGGGATATGTTAAATGCTGATTTACTGAAGCAGTTAAAGGACCAGAAGCAGCAGTTAAAGAAAGCGGAAGAAAAAAAGCAGCTTGAAGAAGAGGAAAGAAAAAGAGAAGAGCGCCGGTTGCGAGAAAAAAATAAGTCGTTTGAAGAATTGCTAAATGAAAGTCCGATGGATTGGAAAAAGTTCAAATAGGATAGAACAACTTTGATACATTTAAGGGGAATAAAAGAATCCGACTAAAGATAAGCCTGAACAATGATGCGAAATGCTAATGACGATTTCGCAGCCGTTGTTCGGGTTTTTTATTGCTTGTTTCTGCTAGGAATAAATATGCCGCATACCATTGTTAAATCCACTTTTGTGAGAAATAGAGGGAAAGGCTGTCATCAAAGCAGACAAGCAAGGGAAGGCAGAATTAGCACTATATGATGATAAAAATGTAGACTGTTGCAATGTTTCATCCTTCTTTAGACTAGGGTAAGGCTTAAGGCGGCTGGTTTTAAAATCCACTTACTTTAACATATAATTGAGTGATAAAATAACTTGTTGGCTTCTACAATGCATAGATTTTGATATTACGATAATTTGGTGGTGTGGAGTGAATTGAAGGGAAATAAAGTGTGGGTTATCGCAGCTATTTTTGTCATCGCCTGTTTCCTTCTGTATATATTTTTATCAGGAACAATCTCGACAAGGACTGAAGAAAAAAGTGTAAACGTGGTATCAAATTTGAATGACGAAGATGTGGAGAATCATTCTGATGATATTGATGGTGGAGAAGAACAAGAAGAAGATGCTGAGCAAGAACAATCAGTGGCAGTGGTGATTAAGGAGAAGGTTAAGGAAATAATCGAAGGCGCAATTCGTTTTTTTAATGATGATAAAAAAATCGTTGCAATCGGTGATTCTCTCACAGAAGGTGTAGGAGATGAAACGGATAGTGGCGGTTATGTCGGAATTCTCAATCATACGTTTGAAGATCAGAACATTCATATTTCGATTGAGAATTTAGGGAAGAGAGGCAATCGAACGGATCAATTATTACTCAGGCTGGAAAATGAAGAAATTGCATCATCAATTAAGAATGCGGACATTGTCCTCATCACAATTGGTGCAAATGATATTATGAAAGTGGTTCGAAGTAATTACACGAATCTTAACATGGAGCCTTTTGAAAAAGAAAGAGTAAACTATGTTGAGAGATTAAGAGCTATTTTTACGAAAATGTATGAACTAAATCCAGGGGTGGAAATCTATTTGATTGGCTTTTACAATCCGTTTGAGCGTGTCTTCGGAGATATTGAACAATTAGAGATCATTCTTGATGATTGGAATCATGCAAGTGAAATGGTGACAGAGGAATTTGAAAATGTCATCTACATTCCGACTAAAGATTTATTCTCTAATTCAACGCTCCATCTCTTATCTGAGGACCAATTCCATCCTAATACAAGCGGGTATAAATTGATGGCTAAGCGTGTGCTCGAGTATTTAGATGATTTTAATGAACAGTCAGGATTGCCAAGTGATGAGACAGAATAGAAGGTGGGAAAAATGAGAATACAACTAAAAAGAAAGCCGTCATGGAAGCAATTATTTATAGGTTTGGCTGGAGTAAATGCTATTGTATTCATCCTTGTCTTCGCGCTCTTGCTATGGCCAGTATCAGGAGCAGAAATGCCCGAGAAAGCTTATATTGAAGAGGAGCCGGGCGCTGAATTTACGGTCAACTCAAGCAAACAAAATTTGAATGAGTTAGTCAACGAATATGTTGATAAACTTATGAAGGATCAAAGCGATAAATACACCGTTGATTTTGGTGAAAATGTTAGATTACTAGGGTCAATTGAAGCTTTTCAAACTGAAATTCCGATCTCCATCATTTTAGAGCCCTCGGTACAAGAAAATGGTGACCTTGTTTTATATGCTTCAGACATGTCGCTAGGTTTATTGCAATTGCCAGAAAAGAAGATTCTTGAATACGTGAAAAAAAATTAGAAACACCTAATTGGGTCAACATTGATCCGAGCAGTCAATCCATCTATATTGGGGTTACCCAAATGGAAGTAAAAAGTAAATTCAAGGTCAAAGTTCAGAGCTTTGATTTGAAGAATGATCAGATCACATTCAGAATAAAAGTGCCAAATAAAACCTTAGGGTTATAGAGAAATACGGTTCTTGTACTACCAATGGGAATTGGCGGTGAGAGAACCGTACTTTGTTTTTTCTTGGATAATTGCGCACAGGAAAACCGTTCCCCATTACCGATGAGCTGGATATGTATGTGCTCGCGCAATCTTCTGAATCGCTGTAACCTCTTCTTTCGTCAGTGGAGTAGAGTTGACGGCTTTCACGTTCTCTTGAAGTTGCCCAACAGAGCTTGCTCCAACGATAACAGATGCAACGGCAGGATTTGCTAGATTGTAGTGTAAAGCGACTTCCGTTAACGGGCGAGAATCGGCGACTTTTTCCTGTAGTTCTGTGATGATTTGTTGAAGCTCATCATAGCTATGCTCCAAGTATCCAGATGGAGAAGTCTTTTCCAAAGCTTTTTCACTTAAGAGTCCCTTGGCGACAGAACCACGTGTTACGACACTGATCTGCTGTTCATGAAGGAAGGGAAGTGCTTCCTCTTCAGGCTTCCGATCAAGAATACTATATTGCATCATGACGGAAACAATGTCCGATTTTTTCGCATATTCACGAATCACATTTGGACGGATCGAGGAAATGCCGTAATAACGAATAAACCCTTCTGCTTGTAATTCTTCGAAAGCTTCAATGGTTTCATCAATATTGTCTTCAATCGTCCCTCCGTGAAGTTGATAGAGATCGATATAATCTGTTTCGAGGCGCTTTAAACTTTGTTTAACCGCTTCTTTAATATAATGTTTTGAAGGATCCCAGCGCCATCCGTCTTTCTGTTCATTCCAGCGATTGCCCACTTTAGTGGCAATAATGACTTGGTCGCGAACTTGCTTTAACGATTTACCAACGATTTCTTCGTTCACGCCGAAGTCATATAAATCAGCAGTATCAAAATAGTTAATTCCTTCATCTAAGGCAGCTTCAATGATTTTTTGGGCATGAGCTTTGTCTGTTCCAAGGGACATGCAGCCCAAACCTAATTCTGTCACTTGCAAATCAGATTTTCCTAGCTTGTTTTTTTTCATCTTCTTCACCTCTTCTTTTATTTTATTGTATAAAAAATGAGGAACAAAGAACAAACTAATTGCTAGACTTTATTTTTTTTATATGTTGAATCCAATCGTTGACATAGTGATGATATTGATTATATTGTGTTAGTTTCTTTTGTACTTCACGAGCTTTGCCAATCAGAATTATCTTTCTTTTATGCACATATACCTTCATTCGTACTCCTCCAATTTAAGTATGCTACACTATATGTACAGATTATTTAGGAATAGAACTGGAGGACTTTATGATGAAAAGTCTTGAGGAAAAGACAATTAAGACAGAACCTGTTTTTTCAGGGAGAATAATTCGCCTTCAAGTGGATGAGGTAGAATTACCGAATGGAAATACATCAACACGGGAAATTGTAAAGCACCCTGGAGCGGTTGCGGTCATCCCCATTACAAGCGACAATAAAATCGTTATGGTTGAGCAATATCGTAAACCGATGGAGAAGGTATTGGTCGAAATCCCAGCGGGCAAGCTAGAAAAAGGGGAGGATCCTGCATATACAGCGGCAAGAGAACTCGAAGAGGAAACGGGCTATGAGAGTCAATCGTTAGAATGGCTTATTTCTTTTTACACATCACCAGGATTTGCCGATGAAATTGTTCATTTATATGTGGCAAAGGGGCTAACAAAGAAAGAAAATGCAGCAAGCCTTGATGAGGATGAGTTTGTGAACGTACTGGAGGTTACATTGGAAGAGGCGATTGAATTCGTGAAGGAACAACGGGTTTATGATGCAAAAACAGCTTATGCGATTCAATATTTACAACTTCAAGAGGCGTTGAAAAAGTGAAAGATTATTTTGTAGATTTACATATCCATATTGGCAGAACGGAAACAGGCCGAGCGGTCAAAATTACCGGAGCAAAAACATTAACTTTTTCAAATATCATTGCCCATGCTAGGGATTTGAAAGGGTTGCATATGGTTGGGATTATAGATTGTCATTCACCTGAAGTGATCATGGAAATGGAGCGGCTACTAGAGGAAGGAAGGTTGCTTGAGCTTGAGGAGGGTGGCCTTTATTATGAAGGGTTGACGGTCATCCCCGGTTCGGAGCTTGAAATCTATGATGAGGGCACGAATGGTCCGATTCATGTCCTTTGTTACTTTGCAAATCTTAGGACAATGAAGATTTTTTCCAACTGGCTTGCCAATCATCTGAAAAATATTCATTTAAGCTCACAGCGTGTTTATGTAACTGGAAGAGAACTGCAAGAAAAAGTAAAGGAGCTTGCCGGTTTATTTATTCCAGCCCATGTGTTTACACCATTTAAAAGCTTATATGGAAAAGGGGTGAAAAAATCATTAACAGAGGTTTTTATTCCTTCATTGATCGATGGAATTGAACTTGGGTTAAGTGCGGATACACAAATGGCTGATCAAATACAAGAGCTCCATTCATATCCCTTTTTAACCAATTCTGATGCCCATTCGCTTGCGAAAATTGCGAGGGAATATCAAAAAATTCGTATGGAAAAAGCGACCTTTACCCATTTAGAAGAAGCCTTTAAAGAGATAGACGGCCAGCAAATTGTTGAAAACTATGGACTTGATCCTCTTTTAGGAAAATATCATCAAACAGTTTGTGCAAAATGTTTCGCGAGAGCAGATCAGCATCAAAAAGTATGTCAACAGTGCGGTCATAGAAAAGTGATAAAAGGGGTTGCAGAGCGAATAAGTGAGTTAAAAACATCTGCTCATGGAAGGTTGCATCGACCTCCATATATAGCTCAAGTTCCGCTGCAGTTTATTCCTGGGCTCGGTCCGAAATGGTTTGATAAGCTGTTGGATCATTTTGGGACCGAAATGGCGATTTTGCATTCGGTGCCGGAGTCAGCTTTATATGAGGTTGTACCAGAAAAAATCGCACAATATATTGTTCAAGCGAGAAGGGGAACCTTGTCTTTAGCAGCAGGTGGCGGCGGTAAATATGGAAAAATTTCTGCTAAATTGGACTAGCTGCTAGATAAGACCATATTCATTCTCGATGCTGGAAAAGTGTATATGTCAAAAAACAGGCGATTAATAGATTCTTCTTTTTTAATAGATTCTCATGGCATATAAGGGTTCTACAAGGCATACATTTTAGTATAAGTCTATTTAGAACTCTAGGAGGCCATGGCATGAAGAAAAAGAAGTACCAGGATATTGTCATTAATCATTTTCGCGAACATTCGTCCATATATTTGTTTGTGGTCGTCCTCTTTCTTATGGGAGTGATTTTTGGAGCGATCGTGGTAAATAGTTTAAGCTTAACGCAAAAAGAAGATTTATTCTATTATTTATCTCAGTTTTTCGGACAAGTATCAGATGGAAAAGTTGCCGCTTCTAATGATTTATTTATGCAGAGCTTTTTCCACAATAGTAAATTTGTTGGTTTAATGTGGATATTAGGAGTTTCAATTATCGGACTTCCTGTTATACTTGTGCTATTGTTTATTAAAGGCATGGTTGTTGGCTTTACCGTCGGTTTTTTAGTCAATCAAATGGGTTGGAATGGATTTTTACTTTCTTTTGTGTCGATTTTGCCGCAAAATTTAATCATCATTCCTATCTTTATTTTTGGCGCAACTCTATCAGTGGCGTTTTCTATTAAAATGATTAGAAGACAATTTATGAAGAAGTTAGGTCAGCCCATTTTCCCATTACTTGGTAGATATGTACTTGCTTATATTGGGGTACTCGCCATATTAATGGCTGCAGCAGGTATAGAGGCATACGTATCACCGGCTTTAATGAAGCTGGTTGTGAATGCAGTGCAGTAGATAAGAATCTGGTAAACATAGAGTTAATTAAAATGATTATTATTTAAAAATCATTTTCTTTCCTTGGTTGTAATGATTTTATTTTGAAATTACTCCGCTCTCTGTTATAATAAAAGCGTGACAGTGGCGAGGAGGACAAATTGTAATGGAAACAAGAATTGAAAGAATTAAGAAGCATTTACATTCATCTAGCTATAAGCTAACACCTCAGCGTGAGGCGACTGTGAGAGTTTTGTTAGAACACGAAGAGGATCATTTAAGCGCTGAAGATGTCTACCTCCTTGTTAAAGAGAAGTCACCTGAAATTGGGCTAGCAACTGTTTATAGAACACTAGAGTTATTAACGGAGTTAAAAATAGTAGACAAAATAAATTTTGGAGATGGCGTTTCCCGCTATGATTTGCGACAAGAAGGAGCTGCACATTTCCACCATCATTTAGTTTGTATTGAATGTGGCGCTGTTGATGAAATCCAAGAAGATCTATTAGAGGATGTAGAAGCTGTTGTGGAGCAAAGATGGAACTTTAAAATTAAAGATCATCGTTTAACCTTTCATGGCATTTGCTATCGTTGTCAAGATAAAGAAGAAGAATAAGATAAAGGCCTTTTTCTATCTGGGAAAGAGGCTTTTTTGTTGTTAAGGGAAAAGTCGTGCATTTACGTAAAGAACAAGCGTTTAATGCTTCATCAAATTCCTGCTAAGTCGACCGACGGTGGGGTACCATCGGCGGTTTCTTTTTGTCCAAGACGATGGCCTTTGCGGTTTGTATGGCCAGCAAGAGTGAAACTTTGCTCCACTCTTGCAGGAGCAACTCGACACACTTCGCGCTTTTGCTATCGTTTCTCCGATATTGATCCCAATAGAGCTTAAAGAGATATGTATGAGAGGTATATTTCTTGTCCTACTTGGCATATCTTTTACTATAAGGATGTTTTTTATTTGTCTTGTAAGCTGGCGAGGCATTTTCTAAAAAAGAACATCTATATATGATAGCTGTTTTGGAGGAACGAATAAAATGAAATCATGGCTTAAGCTTGTATTAAATACATTTAAAGTATTTTTGCTATTCACCGCATGCACAATTCTTTTTTACTATGGTATTATATGGGTAAATGAAGAGTATCAGGATTATCACCGCTATGATGAGCCAAATGGAACAGCGATTAAGGTATCCGCTAATGTCAATGAGGAAACGCCATCATGGTTCAACCGATTAATTTTGTTTTACTTAAACGGGGAGTAATGTTCATGGAGCTTCAATTGAAAGATTTTATGCATTTTTTATTAGTCGAAAAAGGGCTAGCAGAAAATACGCTTATTTCATATGAACGTGATTTGAAAAGCTATATTAAATTTTTGCAGGAAAATGAAAGGATCTCCGATTATCAGAATGTGCAACGTGCACAAATTGTCCATTTTTTAGGGTACTTAAAAGAACAGGGGAAATCAGCAAAAACAATGGCTCGTCATACTGCTTCTATACGCGCTTTCCATCAATTTATGTTAAGAGAGCGAATTGTTGACCAAGATCCGTCTGTCCACATTGATACCCCAAGGCTTGAGAGAAGTCTTCCCAAAGTTTTAAGCATGAATGAGGTAGAGCGGTTACTAGATTCGCCAAAGGCTGAGAATCATTATGGAAAAAGGGACAAGGCGATGCTTGAGCTTCTCTATGCGACTGGAATTCGCGTCAGTGAATTAATTAGCTTAAATATAGAGGATGCCCATTTAACAATGGGGTTCGTCCGTTGTGTTGGAAAGGGGAATAAAGAAAGAATTATCCCTTTAGGAAAGTCTGCAACAAACGCCATTCAGGAATATTTAGATAACGGACGTCCGCAGTTTGTCTCGAAAAAACATAAGGATGATGCCCTGTTTTTAAATCATCATGGAAAAAGATTAACAAGGCAAGGTTTTTGGAAGATTTTAAAGAGGCTTACGAAAGAAGCTGGTATTGAAAAAGAGCTTACGCCCCATACGTTACGCCATTCCTTTGCCACTCATTTACTGGAAAATGGGGCAGATTTAAGAGCGGTTCAAGAAATGCTCGGGCACGCTGATATTTCAACAACACAAATTTATACCCATGTAACGAAGACGCGCTTGAAGGATGTATATAGTAAATTTCATCCACGTGCTTAATAGAGTAATAGATTTTTTCGGCTACTTAGGGATTTATAGGTAGCTTTTTCTTGCCATGTTTTAGTAAAATATAGATGTCAGACTTCTGACAAATGAAAGTTATTTGTAATCTATGTGAAAGCAGGGAAAAGTAAGCAAGATAAATCTCAACTAATGATTAATAGCCGCTGATGAATGATGTTGTCGAGGAGGAGATTGAATGACTTTTCAATATAAACGAATCTTTTTAGTTGTAATGGATTCTGTAGGAATCGGTGAGGCACCAGATGCAGAAAAGTTTGGTGATAAGGGTGCCGATACATTAGGTCATATTGCTGAAAGGATGAATGGCCTTCATATGCCGAATATGGGAAAATTGGGTCTCAGCAATATCCGTGAAATTAAAGGAATTGAAAAGGTAGAGAAACCGTTAGCTTTTTATACAAAAATGCAAGAGGCTTCGAGTGGAAAAGATACAATGACAGGGCATTGGGAAATTATGGGGTTGAATATAGATACTCCCTTCCGCGTATTTCCGAATGGATTTCCTGAGGAATTAATTTCCGAGCTTGAAGCAAGAACAGGACGAAAGATTATCGGCAATAAGCCTGCAAGTGGAACTGAAATCCTCGTAGAGCTTGGTGAAGAGCATATGAAAACCGGTGATTTAATCGTTTATACGTCGGCTGATTCCGTTCTGCAAATTGCTGCTCACGAGGACATTATTCCAATTGATGAACAATATAAAATTTGCAAAATTGCACGTGAACTAACGCTTGATGAGAAGTATATGGTGGGACGTGTGATTGCTCGACCATTTGTCGGAGAGCCTGGTGCTTTTAAAAGAACCGCTAACAGACATGATTATGCCTTAAAACCTTTTGCACGGACGGTTATGAATGAATTAAAAGATGCAGGCCTTGATGTTATTGCAATTGGAAAAATCTCTGATATTTATGATGGAGAAGGAGTAACAGAATCGTTGCGAACGGTTTCTAATATGGATGGTATGGATAAGCTTGTGCAAACATTGGATATGGATTTTACGGGGTTAAGCTTTTTAAATTTAGTCGATTTTGATGCTTTATTCGGACATAGAAGGGATCCTGAAGGATATGGAAAGGCCCTTGAAGAATATGATGCAAGATTGCCGGAAGTATTGGCAAAATTGCAGGAAGATGATTTGCTTATTATAACAGCAGATCATGGAAACGATCCTGTACATCATGGAACAGACCATACCCGTGAATATGTTCCGTTGCTTGTTTATGCAAAAAATATAGCAGGGAAGTCATTGCCTATACGGGAGACATTTGCTGATATTGGGGCAACAGTTGCTGAAAACTTTAAAGTAAAGCCCCCTAAATACGGACAAAGCTTCCTTGGTGATTTAAAGTAGTGGAGGGATCATGAAATGAATTATGAAAACATTGTAGCAGCAACTGAGTATTTACAAAAAAAGCTCAATTTGAATCCTGAAATTGGCCTCATTCTCGGTTCTGGATTAGGAGTACTGGCTGATGAAATTGAAAATGCAGTACGCATTCCTTATCAGGAAATTCCTGATTTTCCAGTATCGACTGTGGAAGGCCATGCTGGTCAGTTAGTCTTCGGTCAATTAAACGGAGCACCAGTTGTAGCCATGCAAGGAAGATTTCATTTTTATGAAGGATACAGCTTTGAGCAAGTGACTTTCCCAGTTCGAGTAATGAAAGAACTTGGCGTGAAGTCGCTTATCGTGACAAACGCTGCCGGTGGCATCAACGAGTCTTTTTCAGCTGGAGACCTTATGCTAATTACGGATCATATTAATAATATGGGATCTAATCCCTTAATTGGAAAAAACGATTCGCGATTAGGCGTAAGATTTCCGGATATGTCAGAGGCGTATTCAAAAGAACTAATTCATAAGGCAAAAGCAATTGCTTCACAGTTAAACATTAAGCTTCAAGAAGGTGTATACGTTGGAAATACGGGTCCTACATACGAAACGCCTGCTGAAGTTAGAATGCTACGAGTAATGGGTGGCGATGCAGTGGGAATGTCGACAGTTCCAGAGGTAATCGTAGCTCGTCATAGCGGTCTTGAAGTGCTAGGGATATCTTGTATTTCGAACATGGCTTCCGGTATTCTTGATCAACCGTTAAACCACGAGGAAGTAATTGAAACAACAGAAAAAGTGAAAGAAAATTTTCTTCGTTTTGTCAAAGCCATGATCAAGGAATTAAAGTAAAACCGATAATCATCTATTTCTGAAAAAAAGTGGTGAATACGCGTGAGAATGGTCGATTTAATTGAAAAGAAGCGAGATGGAAAAGAACTAACCACAGAAGAGATTCAGTTTATTGTTGAAGGATACACGAAAGGTGAAATCCCAGATTATCAAGTTAGTGCATTGACAATGGCCATTTATTTTCAAGGGATGACTGAAAAAGAACGGGCGGATCTTACGTTGGCGATGGTTCAATCAGGTGAACAAATAGATCTTTCGGCGATAGAAGGGATTAAGGTTGATAAACATTCAACTGGGGGAGTAGGAGACACTACCACCCTTGTATTAGGTCCTTTGGTCGCTTCGGTTGGAGTTCCAGTTGCAAAAATGTCAGGACGCGGTCTCGGTCATACTGGTGGAACCATTGATAAATTGGAATCGATTTCTGGATTTCATGTTGAAATAACAAAGGAAGAATTTATTCGTTTAGTAAATAAGAATAAGCTAGCTGTCATCGGCCAAAGTGGAAATTTAACGCCAGCAGATAAGAAGCTTTATGCCCTGCGAGATGTGACGGCGACAGTGGACAGCATTCCGCTCATTGCTAGCTCAATAATGAGTAAAAAAATTGCTGCTGGAGCGGATGCTATCGTTTTAGATGTGAAAACTGGTGCTGGAGCATTTATGAAAACGATTGAAGATTCCCGGGCGCTTGCGAAAGCAATGGTCCGAATCGGGAATAATGTGGGCAGAAAGACAATGGCGGTTATATCTGATATGAATCAGCCACTTGGCTTTGCGATTGGCAATGCTTTAGAGGTCAAAGAAGCAATTGAAACATTAAAAGGGGAGGGGCCGGAAGATTTAACAGAGCTGTGCCTTGCCCTTGGAAGTCAGATGGTGCTTTTGGCCAATAAAGCAAGTAATCTCCAAGAAGCACGAGAGAAGCTACAAGTTGTTATTAAGAATGGAACTGCTTTGGAAATATTTAAAACCTTTTTACAGTCACAAGGTGGAGACAGTTCAGTCGTGGATGACCCGTCAAAGCTTCCACAAGCAAAATTTATCTTTGAGCTAGAGGCGAAAGAGGATGGCTATGTAACAGAAATGGTCGCTGATGAAATAGGAACGGCAGCGATGCTGCTTGGAGCAGGTAGAGCGACAAAAGAGTCAAGCATCGATTTAGCAGTTGGCTTTATCCTCAATAAAAAAATTGGTGATAAAGTGACTAAAGGTCAATCACTTGTGACGATTTATAGCAATTTTGAAGACGTCAGCGAGGTTAAAGAAAAACTGTATCGAAATATTAAAGTCTCGCCATCAAAAGTGGATGCACCAACCCTTATATATGAAGTAATAACGGAATAAAACGACAGTGAACTTCGAACTGGACCATCAACAAATGATATGTTGATGGTTTTTTTTGAAAAGATAAGAAAGTATAAAAATTTAAGGTCTACCGCAGTCATTAGGGCTGTGGTATTTTTTA
>NZ_VTQX01000045.1 GCF_008764295.1 Bacillus methanolicus
CAAGAAATAAAACGCCAGTAAAATCAAAGCAGAAACCGGAGGGTGGCTAGAACCGAGGAGGTCGAGGAAGCGAGAGAGGGAAGCCCGGAGTGTACGATGTACACGAGGACGGAAGGAACGAAGCTGACGAAGAGATCCGAAGGTAATAGACAGCCGACACCGAACACGGAAGTGAAGCTTCGGCGCCGATGGTAGTTAGGGGACGAGCCCTTGTGAGAGTAGGACGTTGCCGGGCGATATTCGCGAGGGTACTCTTTTTTGATCTCAAGTTGGATAAAAATGAGATGTGCTATAAGCATTGAAATGCGCGCAATTACGCCTTAAATCGGTGCGATCCAACGAAAAACACACACAATCATACTTATTCCAATGTAATGTAACCTCTGCACGAGCACATCAGAGCTCTAGGACAACTCTGATAGCTGAGTTTTTATCGGTGTCCTGCCTTCGTAAGGTATTCGTAAACGAGAAAAGGACCTTTTTCGATGGAAACTTGCAGAAATGTTTCGATTAGAGGGAAGTCTTTGTTAGGCATTGTTTTCACAAGCTCGCTCCACCATTCAGTTTCATAGCGGGCAATCATACTTAAATTGTAAAGGAGCAAATAATGCACCAGTAGTTCGTGAAATATGAAGCCGATATCTTTGGTTAGTGGAAGAGCATAAGTTTGATCTGCTAAATTGTATTTTAAAGGGATATAATTGAAGCTCCCCCTTTTATTGTCTTTTTCAAAGACAATAAATTCATGCTCTAAGCGCTTAAAATGATATTCCTCCACTGCTTTTTCGGAAAAGAAATCGAGAAAGCGATTCTCTGTCATATGAAAGAAGTCCAATACTTTTTTTGGAATAAAAAACTCATTTTCTTCATGATAGATATTGGTAAATGATGGAACCCCATCGAGGAACAATAGTAATGAATTTAATTCAGGTACTTGTTTAAAAAGGTTACCCATTGATATTTTATCCCCTTCCAAATGTTCCATGTGAAACAATTTATTCGCTAAGAAAGGAAACAGGCCTGTTTTTTGAAATTTAACTTCGTCCTGGAAAAAATGAAAATGCTGTTTTTTGCGCTTTCTGGCAGAAACACCATGAGCAAGGACAGAGGTAGTTTCTGGATAATTTGGATCGACTGTAAGGATACATGCTTTTATAAGATGGACAAGTCCATAAAAAAGCAGGATCGGTTGAATGATTAATGGGGAGTGTTTCCCTTGTTCGTAATATACTTTTCCATGTTCGAGATAATAAATGAAGGGATAACAATTTTCGTACGCTTTTTGCTCAGCGTTTTCTATTTTATTTTGCTCATAAATATTTTTTAAATATTGCTGTGTGTAGCTTGCTGAAAAAAATAGTGAAAATGAAGACCAATGAGAAGTGGACAACATGTTAACCTCCGAAAGAAACGTTGTATAATCAATTAAAATTAGAAAATAAAACCAATATTGTTGTAGGTGAATTATTAGAAAACTCTAACATATCATCTTATCCTTGACAGTATTTTAACCAATTGATAACCTACTAATAATATTTTCGAGTCTAGGAGGCCAAAAAGATGTGGGAAAATAAATTTGTTAAAGAGGGATTAACCTTTGATGATGTACTTTTAGTACCGGCAAAATCAGAGGTATTACCAAAAGATGTTCAGTTGCAAGTGAAGCTTACGGATAAGGTCAAGTTGAATATCCCGATTATAAGTGCAGGGATGGATACGGTCACTGAAGCAGAAATGGCGATTGCTATGGCTAGACAAGGTGGATTAGGGATTATTCATAAGAATATGTCAATCGAGCAGCAAGCGGATCAAGTACTCAAGGTAAAACGTTCGGAAAGTGGAGTTATTACGAATCCGTTTTTCTTAACACCTGAACATCAAGTGTTTGATGCTGAACATCTGATGGGTAAATATCGTATTTCAGGTGTGCCGATCGTTAATAATGAAGATGAGCAAAAACTTGTTGGTATCCTCACAAACCGTGACCTCCGTTTTATTCAAGATTATTCGATCAAGATTTCAGATGTGATGACAAAGGAAAATCTTGTCACCGCCCCAGTTGGAACCACATTGGACGAAGCTGAGAGCATTTTACAAAAGTATAAAATTGAAAAATTACCTTTAGTTGATGAGAACGGAATTTTAAAAGGATTAATTACAATTAAAGACATTGAGAAAGTGATTGAATTCCCGAACTCAGCAAAAGATGAGACGGGGAGATTATTAGCAGGTGCTGCAGTTGGTGTGACGAAGGATACAATGCGCCGTGTAGAAGCACTTGTTAAGGCTCAGGTTGATGTCATTGTTATTGATACGGCGCATGGACATTCTAAAGGAGTTATTGAAACAGTTAAACAAGTAAGAGATGCTTTTCCAAGCGTAGCGATTATCGCAGGGAATGTGGCAACGGCTGAAGCGACGAGAGAGTTGATTGAAGCAGGTGCTGATATTGTGAAAGTAGGAATAGGGCCAGGGTCTATTTGTACGACTCGTGTAGTAGCAGGTGTTGGTGTTCCGCAAATTACCGCGGTCTATGATTGTGCAACAGAAGCTAGAAAGTATGGAAAAACGATTATCGCTGATGGTGGAATTAAATACTCTGGTGATATTGTTAAAGCATTGGCAGCAGGTGGACATGCTGTTATGTTAGGAAGCTTACTTGCCGGTGTATCTGAAAGTCCGGGAGAAACGGAAATATTCCAAGGACGTCGATTCAAAGTCTATCGTGGAATGGGCTCAGTTGCCGCAATGGAAAAGGGTTCAAAGGATCGTTATTTCCAAGAGGATAATAAAAAGTTTGTCCCAGAAGGTATTGAAGGAAGACTTCCATATAAAGGGCCTTTAACGGATACAATATATCAGTTAATCGGTGGAATTCGTTCAGGAATGGGTTATTGCGGGACAAAGGACTTAGAAGAATTAAGAGAGAATGCGCAATTTATTCGTATGACGGGTGCAGGGCTAAGAGAAAGCCACCCACATGACGTACAAATTACGAAAGAAGCACCAAACTACTCTATTTCATAAAATGAAAAACTGACCTGCTGCGTATGCCGCTGGTCAGTTTTTTTGCGAAATTATAAGGAAAATTTCCAGTCTCATAGAAAAATAGGAAAATACTCTATCTATGCTTGTATACCGAACTATGTTAAAATAACAAGGGTGTATAATAAGACTTGGAGGGCTCACAGTGAAAAAAAGCTTCATACAAAAAAGTTTCGTATGTCTATTAACATTTGTATTACTAATTGGTTTTATACAAAAACCGGCAGCGGCTGCTGAAAATATAGATATCAATGCGAATGCGGTAATTTTAATCGATGCGGATACAGGTAAAATACTTTATGAAAAAAATTCAGAAGCCGTATTAGGAATTGCCAGCATGACAAAAATGATGACCGAGTACCTCCTTTTAGAAGCTGTAAAGGAAGGGAAAGTAAAATGGGATCAAACTTTTACCGTCTCTCCAGAGCTTGCTAAAATGTCTCATGATAGCAATTTAAGTAACGTTTTTTTACGTGTTGAGGGGACATATACAGTAGAAGATCTTTATTCTGCTATGGCAATTGAGTCAGCAAATGCTGCAACGATAGCCATTGCTGAAATTGTAGCTGGTACAGAAGCTAATTTTGTGAAATTAATGAATGAAAAGGCTGAAGAGTTAGGTCTTGGTGATTTTAAATTTGTCAATTCAACAGGGCTAAATAATCGTGATGTAGCAAAGCATTTCCCAGATGTTGTTGGTGGTGCAGATGAAGAAAACGTGATGTCGGCAAGAGCGGTAGCAAAATTAGCCTATCATATTATAAAGGATTTCCCGGAAGTTTTAGAAACGTCTAGCATCCCTGAAAAAATGTTTGCACAGGGTACAGATGATAAATTTGAAATGAAAAACTGGAACTGGATGTTAGAGGGTTATCGTGATGTTGCAGATAAATATCCAAACTTTCAACAGTTCACCTATGAAGGTTTAGATGGATTGAAAACAGGGTCTACAAGCTTTGCAGGTTTTTGTTTTACGGGTACTGCCAGTAGAGATGGTGTAAGATATATTACGGTTGTAATGGGAACGAAATCAACAACTGATCGTTTTGTGGAGACAAAAAAACTATTAGATTATGCCTTCAATAATTTTAGTAAAGAAGAATTAGTTCCTGCTGAATATGTGATTAAGGGAACGGAAACGGTTCCTGTTGCCAAAGGAAAAGAGGATCAAGTAAAGGTTCATACAGCAGATGCGATTAATAGTGTTGTACCAGCTTCTGAGCAAGAAAACTTTGAGACTCTGGTCGAGCTTGATAAAGAGAAGCTAAATGAAGACGGCAGTTTAACAGCTCCTATTAAAAAAGGAGATAAGCTTGGAACAGTAACGGTTCAATTTAAAGATGAAGAGACTGTTTATTTAAGCTCTGAGGGACAGAGGAGTATGACAGTTGATTTAGTTGCAGCTGAGGATGTTGAGAAAGCAAACTGGTTCGTCCTTATGATGCGTGGAATTGGTGGATTCTTCGGTGATTTATGGAGCAGTGTTTCCTCCACAGTTAAGGGTTGGTTTTAATAAGGGATTTTAAAAAAGGTTTCTTGTCTTGACAGGAAACCTTTTTTGTTGTTTATTTTCATTAGGGAAGGATGCTAATTCCGATGGATTTAGTAGATGTTTTATTTTTAATTTAGCAATAACCAATATAAGGGGGATGACTTACGTGAAAACAGGAACAGAGCGCGTTAAACGTGGTATGGCCGAAATGCAAAAAGGCGGCGTTATTATGGATGTTGTAAATGCAGAACAAGCAAAAATAGCAGAAGAAGCTGGTGCTGTTGCAGTAATGGCATTGGAAAGAGTCCCATCGGATATTCGAGCTGCAGGCGGAGTGGCACGTATGGCAGATCCTCGTATTGTAGAAGAGGTTATGAATGCTGTAACGATCCCTGTTATGGCGAAGGCAAGGATTGGACATATTGTTGAAGCTAGAGTACTTGAGGCAATGGGTGTAGATTACATAGACGAGAGTGAAGTATTGACGCCTGCTGATGAGGAATACCATTTAAATAAGCGTGATTATACAGTGCCGTTTGTTTGTGGATGTAGAGATTTAGGTGAGGCCGCCCGCCGTATTGGAGAAGGTGCTTCGATGTTGCGTACAAAGGGGGAACCTGGAACTGGCAACATCGTTGAGGCGGTTCGACATATGCGCAAGGTCAATGCACAGGTGCGTAAGCTTGTGAATATGAATGCTGATGAAGTGATGACAGAGGCTAAGCTTCTAGGAGCGCCGTATGAGCTTCTATTAGAAATTAAAGAACTTGGCCGCCTTCCGGTCGTTAATTTTGCAGCAGGGGGGGTTGCAACTCCTGCTGATGCGGCATTAATGATGGAGCTAGGTGCTGATGGTGTATTCGTAGGTTCTGGAATTTTTAAATCGGACAATCCTGCGAAATTTGCTAGAGCAATTGTAGAAGCTACGACTCATTATCAAGACTATAAATTAATTGCAGAGCTTTCAAAAGAGTTAGGAACACCGATGAAAGGGATCGAAATTTCTACATTAGCCCCTGAAGCTCGCATGCAAGAACGCGGTTGGTAAAAGATGATAAAAGTAGGAGTACTGGCACTGCAAGGCGCAGTTAGGGAGCATGTTCAAGCTATCGAGGCGTGTGGGGCTGAAGCGGTAGTGATCAAGAAAAAAGAGCAGTTGGCAAATGTAGAAGGGCTTGTTATGCCAGGTGGGGAAAGTACAGCGATTAGGCGATTGATCGATAAGTATGATTTTATGGACGAGTTGAAAAAATTCGCCCAAGCTGGCAAGCCGATGTTTGGGACATGCGCTGGTCTTATTTTATTGGCGAGAAATGTTGTTGGTCATGATGAACCCCATATTGGTGTTATGGATGTGACAGTGGAAAGAAATTCTTTTGGACGGCAGAGGGAAAGTTTTGAGGCGAATTTAACTATCTCAGGTATAGCAGAGAATTACAACGCTGTTTTTATTCGAGCTCCTCATATCGTCAATGCTGGTGAAAATGTGGAGATATTGGCCAAGCATCATGAGCGCATTGTGATGGCTCGTGATGGAAATTTACTAGGCTGTTCATTTCATCCAGAATTAACAGATGATTATCGGATCACGGCTTATTTTATCGAGATGATAAAGGAAACAATTGTATAAAAAGGTTGCAATTGAAGAATAATTATAGTACATTAAATTACAAAATTCCCTATAATAAAAGCAATGAGAGGAAATAGTAACAGGAAATCCGTTCTAAAAGAGAGCTGATGGTCGGTGCAAATCAGTGAATGGAGCTTGTGAATCCATCCTTGAGTGAAGTATGGAATGCTCCTTTGAGAGTGTAGTAAATACTTCCGGGTTAAACCGTTATTGATTTAAGGTGGAAAGTCTTTTTTGCTTTCAACTAGGGTGGCAACGCGGGTAACTCTCGTCCCTTTTTTGGGACGGGAGTTTTTTGTTTGCAAAAATATGATTTATGAAGAGGTGTTTAGAATGTTGGATTTGAAATATTTGCGTGCCAACTTTGAAGAGGTAAAAGAAAAGCTTCAACATCGCGGCGAAGATTTAACAGATTTGGGGAAATTCGAGGATCTAGACAAAAAGCGACGGGATTTAATTGTTGAGGCTGAACAGTTAAAAAGCAAACGTAATGAAGTATCTCAACAAGTCGCCGCTCTAAAGCGTGAGAAAAAGGATGCGGACCAATTAATCGCTGAAATGCGTGAAGTAGGCGATAAAATTAAAGTTCTTGATGAAGAGTTACGCAATGTTGAGGAAACACTTGAGAATTTATTATTAAGTATCCCTAATATTCCACATGAGAGCGTTCCGATCGGTGAAACAGAGGATGACAACGTGCTTCATCGTACGTGGGGAGAAGTTAGGCAGTTTGATTTTGAGCCTAAACCCCACTGGGAAATAGCTGATGCACTAGGCATTTTAGACTTTGAAAGAGCAAGTAAGGTGACAGGGAGCCGCTTTGTTTTTTACAAAGGTTTGGGAGCTCGTCTTGAACGTGCATTGTTTAATTTCATGCTGGATTTGCACACGGAAGAGCATGGATATGAAGAAGTATTACCTCCGTATATGGTCAATCGAACAAGTATGACGGGCACAGGTCAATTGCCAAAATTTGAAGAAGATGCTTTCTTAATCGGGAGTGAGGATTATTTCTTAATACCAACGGCTGAAGTGCCTGTGACAAATCTTCATCGTGATGAAATCCTAGATGGGGACACTCTACCTATTAATTATGCAGCATTTAGCGCATGTTTCCGCTCTGAGGCTGGCTCTGCTGGACGAGATACAAGGGGATTAATTCGTCAGCATCAGTTCAATAAAGTTGAGCTTGTAAAATTCGTGAAGCCAGAGGAGTCTTATGAAGAGCTTGAAAAATTAACAGGTAATGCAGAAAAAGTTTTGCAATTGCTTGGGCTTCCTTATCGTGTTATGAGCATGTGTACAGGAGACTTAGGATTCACTGCTGCAAAGAAATATGATATTGAAGTGTGGATTCCGAGCTATGAGACATACCGTGAAATTTCTTCTTGTAGTAATTTTGAAGGGTTCCAAGCAAGAAGAGCGAATATTCGCTTCCGCAGAGAACCGAAGGGTAAACCAGAGCATGTTCATACTTTAAATGGTTCTGGTCTTGCGATTGGTAGAACGGTAGCGGCAATTCTTGAAAATTATCAGCAAGCTGATGGCAGTGTTGTGATCCCTGAAGTGTTACGTCCGTATATGGGAAATAGAGAGGTAATTAAGTAAAGTTAGCATAAAAGAGGTTAGACATGACGAGTTTCAAAAAGAGAATGAGAGTTCCTTCTCATTCTCTTTTTTCTATTTTTAATTCTTATGCATTTTTAGTTGGAGTAGGTTCTCTCTCTGATTAAACTTTTCCTGCTGTGGCATACTAGAAATAGTCTTAAAAACTAATCAAGAGAAAGTGTTGACAACTCTCTTTTAAAAATGATATAGTATCACTTGTCGATACGGAGGAATACCCAAGTCTGGCTGAAGGGATCGGTCTTGAAAACCGACAGGCGGGTTAAACCGCGCGGGGGTTCGAATCCCTCTTCCTCCGCCATATTGATATAGATTTAAATGCGCATATTATTGGAGATTATAAAATCCGCTACGTTTGTAGCGGATTTTTTATTGTTTGCCTTTGTTCAGAAAGTATTGTTGATGTGATGGAAACCTTCGTTTTAGATGAAATTGTATAGGTTTCCTCTAATGCAAGAAACTGATGTTTTTAAGTTCAATCTCAGCAACTCTCTTTTAGCGAGAAAATTCTGGTGTTTATAAGCTTCATAGTAAAATGTTTTTAGTGCAAAGGTGCTTGTTTATTTGCTATTTAATTTATTTGCAATTTGCTCAAGGATCGGTTCGATTGATGCGTTTTCCTGTTGTAGGTCGTAATCCTTTATATTTAGACGAAGAATGGGACATGCGTTAAAGTGATTGATCCATTCTTCATAGCGGGAATGCATTTCTTGCCAGTAATCAATAGGTGTTTCCTGCTCCATTTCTCGCCCTCTTAACTTGATGCGTTCAAGGATATCCTCCAATGATCCTTCTAAGTAAATTAATAAATCCGGATGTGGGAAGTAAGGCGTCATAACCATTGCTTCAAAGAGGCTTGTGTATGTCTCATAATCCACTTTTGACATGGTTCCCTTGTCAAAATGCATTTTAGCGAAGATTCCAGTGTCCTCATAGATGGAACGATCTTGGATAAATCCGCCCCCATATTCAAACATCCTTTTTTGTTCTTTGAAGCGCTCTGCAAGGAAATAAATTTGCAAATGAAAGCTCCAGCGCTTAAAGTCCTTATAAAATTTATCTAAGTACGGATTGTCGTTCACCCGTTCTAGGGAAGTTTTAAATTGCAAAGCTTCTGCTAAAGCAGTTGTCATAGTTGATTTCCCTACTCCGACTGTTCCTGCAATTGTAATGACGGCATTCTTATTTATTCCGTATTTTTCGCGAAGATTCATGAAGATGTCTCCTTATGTGAAAGTAATGAATTTAATTGCTCAAAAATATTGTCCAGATCCTGTTTATTGTTGACGAAATCCATATTGTCACCATTTAAGCGGAGAATGGGCGTGGTAGGATTTTCTTTTTCAAAGTCGAGCATTGCCTTTTCATAATCTAAAGATAATTGCTGTAAATAATCGGGGCTGATATTTTTTTCCTGAGAGCGGCCTCGATGATTAATTCTTGCTAAAAGTGTTTCTAAACTTGCTTGTAAGTAAATCATGATGTTTGGTTTAGGCATGTCCGCTGTTAAAATATTGTATATGGCCAAATATTTTGTATAGTCATGAGGCTTTAGTGTGCGTTGGGCAAAAATTATATTTTTATAAACATGATAATCTGCAACAACAGGTATTTGTTTATTTAAAAAATGCTCCTTTATATCGCCAAGCTGTTTATAACGATTACAAAGGAAAAACATCTCTGTTTGGAAACTCCATTCTTCAAGATTTTCATAAAACCTTTCTAAAAAAGGATTTTCATCGACAATCTCGAGAAGGAGTCTATATTGATAATGCTCAGAAATTGCTTTTGCAAGGGAAGTTTTCCCAACCCCAATAGGTCCTTCCACTGTAATAAAAGGTACTCCGTCCATTCACTTAACTCCTTTAATTAATTCGACAAATTTTATACCTCCATAATAGTACCATGTAATTGAAAATGTTGTGCGAGAAATTCTTTAGTAAAATTATCTATTCTGATGGCAATCCATGAAAATGAAAAAACAAACAGCACGTAAGAGCGCTGCCTGTTTTTTATTGCTTTATTCATGTAACCTATATTTAGCATATGCTGTCAAAGCTTAATCACCTTCCCAGCAATGTCATCATTGAAGAGGATAGCTTTTTTGAAAAGGATTTGCAGGTGATGAGCAGAAAGGAAAGGCTCTTTGTCCTGAGTGTGCGACCTTTACATTTTTGCTCTTTATGTTAGCGTTTGACGACATCGAAATTTTCAACAATTAAAAGCCAATTTTGTGGAAAGGAGAGGCCGAGCTTCCAATAACTCATTCCGCGTAAATTAAGTTCTTTTATCATATTGAATTTCGCTTGAATGGAACGTGCATCTTCAAACCAGACCTCATGTTGTCTCCCCTCTTCATCAACATATTGGAAAAATGGTGCTTGTGCTTCAGGATCATATTGAATCGGAACATTGTGCTCTGCTGCAAGTTCTATTGCTTGTTGTGGACTCACGGCTCGGGCGATAGAGCCTTGGACAAATGGAAGCGTCCAATCATATCCATACAAATTTTGCCCCATCATAATCTTTGATGCTGGCATTTCCGTTAGGGCATATTCAATAACATCACGTACGGGTCCAATTGGTGAAACCGCCATTGCTGGACCGCCACTATAGCCCCATTCATAGGTCATGATAACAACAAAATCGACAATCTCTCCATGGGCACGGTAATCATGAGCTTCGTACCAAGCTCCCTCTTGCTCTGCACTCGTTTTTGGAGCTAGGGCAGTTGAAAGGAGCCAGCCCTGCTCTGCAAATCGAGCTTTCGCTTTTCTTAAAAATTGATTATAAGCTTCCCGATCGGCAGGGCGCAGGTATTCTAAATCGAAATGAATGTCTCTGAAACCATATTTTTGGGCAGTGGCGACAATATTATCTAAAAAAGCATTTTGAATATCCATGTCATTTAATAAGATTCGTCCCAATTCATCGCTAAATTGGTCGTTTTCTTGATTGGTGATGACCATCATTAAAATGACGTTGTTAGCATTTGCAATTGCTGGAAAATCATTGAGAAGTGGTTCTTTTAATGTGCCGTCTCGTTGAGCTTGAAAGCTGAACGGGGCTAAGTATGTTAAATATGGGGCTGCATCCCTAGCGCTTTCCACTAAGTTGGGTGCGACAGAAGTACCTCTTGGCTCAACATAAGCATTAAACTCTGCAGCTTTTTTTGGCAATGGTGGTATATACAATCTCGTTCCTACAGGAAGTTGTTGATCAGCAGAGATTCCATTAATGGCTGCGAGCTCTTGATGAGAAAGGTTAAATCGATTGGCGATTGTCCATAAGCTATCTCCTGGTTGGACCCAATAAAATCTCCCTACAATAGGAATAACCAAAGTCTGTCCCACCACAAGACGACTGGCGTTTGGAATCTCATTTGCCTCGATTAATTCTTCGACTGTTGTGCCATAGGCTTGTGCGATACCAAATAATGATTGATTTTGTTGAACAACATGAATTTGCATTTTTTCTCCTCCTTGCCCAGATTTAGGCTACATTCATCCTATGCAAGAAGGAAGTGGGAATTGACAATTGGACATACTTATTGGATAAACTAAGGTAACAGTGTTGTAAAGAAGGAGTCAAAAATGGAATATTTGAGTCATGAAAAGTTTATGAGAGAGGCTATTAAAGAAGCAAAAAAAGCGGAATTGTTGGGGGAAGTTCCCATTGGTGCAGTAATCGTTTATAAGGATGAAATAATAGCAAGAGCTCATAATCTAAGAGAGTCGAAACAGTCTTCTATTGCTCATGCAGAGATACTTGCTATTGACACGGCATGTAAAAAGCTGGGAACCTGGAGATTAGAAGAGGCGACTTTATATGTTACACTTGAACCTTGTCCGATGTGTGCTGGTGCCAGTATGCTTTCTCGAATTGCGAAGGTAGTATACGGCGCAAATGATCCAAAAGGAGGATGTGCTGGTACGTTTATGAATCTTCTCCAAGATCAAAGATTCAATCACCAAAGTGAGGTTCTCTCAGGCGTTCTAGAGGAAGAATGTGGTCAGCTTCTGACTGAATTTTTTCGGAAATTGCGCGTAGAAAAAAGAAAGGAAAAACAGAAAAAATAGATTTACAGTAATTTACAGCTTGTAAAGATTGATTTTCAGCATAATTCCTAGTATACTTGTTTATGCCGTGCTAGGTGGGGAGGTAGCGGTGCCCTGTACTCGCAATCCGCTCTAGCGAGACTGAATTCCTTTCCGAGGCTGATGCTCTGTAGGGTCTGCCTTAGGTAAGTGGTGTTGAAGCTCGGGTCCTGCGCAATGGGAATCCATGAACCATGTCAGGTCCGGAAGGAAGCAGCATTAAGTGGACACTCCCATGTGCCGCAGGGTTGCCTGAGCTGAGCTAACTGCCTAAGTAACGCTTATGGACGTCAGTCAACGAAAGGTGCACGGTTTTACATAAGTATTTAAAAAACTCATCCTAATTTGGGATGAGTTTTTTTGTTATGATCCTGTTTTTTTAAGAATATGCTCTACCTTTTAAAAATAGATAGTTTTGATTGACGGGATTATTTTTCATTAGAAAAAAATTAAGGTATAATGAGGGAGACTATTTTTGGTTTGCTGAAAAAGCAATGTACATATGTTAAATGAAGGGGGCGTATCTATGAGTTATCAAGCTTTATACCGTGTTTGGCGTCCGCAGCAGTTTTTTGATGTTGTCGGGCAGGAGCATGTGACAAAAACGCTACAAAACGCCCTGCTTCAGGAAAAAATTTCACATGCTTATTTATTTTCTGGACCGAGAGGAACAGGAAAAACAAGTGCGGCGAAAATATTGGCTAAAGCAGTCAATTGTGAGAGAGCGCCAATTCAAGAACCATGTAATGAGTGCCCGGCTTGTAGAGGAATAACAGATGGTTCCATTTCGGATGTCATTGAAATTGATGCAGCGTCAAATAATGGTGTCGATGAAATACGAGATATTCGTGACAAAGTGAAGTATGCACCAAGCTCTGTTAAATATAAGGTCTACATTATTGATGAGGTTCATATGCTTTCCATTGGTGCTTTTAATGCGTTATTAAAAACGCTTGAAGAGCCTCCACGGCATGTTATTTTTATATTAGCTACAACCGAGCCTCATAAAATTCCACTAACGATTTTGTCTCGATGTCAACGTTTCGATTTCAAAAGAATTTCAGCGGCGGCGATTGTTAATCGAATGAAGTTGATCGTCGATGAAACGGGTGTTGAGGTGGAGGATAAAGCGTTGCAAGTAGTTGCAAGAGCTGCTGAAGGTGGTATGCGTGATGCCTTAAGCTTGTTAGATCAGGCGATATCCTTTAGTCAGGATAAGGTCACTTTGGAAGATGCGTTAACCGTTACTGGTGCTGTTTCACAAAACTTTCTTAATCGCTTAGCATACGCTATAAAGAATAAGAATGTTGCTGAAGGTCTGTCTGCGTTAGAAGAGTTACTATTCCAAGGGAAAGACCCTTCAAGGTTTGTTGAGGATTTTATCTTGTTCTATCGAGATATGCTTTTATATAAAGCGGCTCCGACATTGGAAGAATCAATGGAACGAGCAATGCTTGATGAACAATTTCAAGAGTTAACGAAAATGTATGAACAAGATGAAATTTATGAAATTATTGATATTCTCAATAAAACTCAACAGGAAATGCGATGGACGAACCACCCGCGTATTTTTTTAGAAGTGGCGATTGTGAAGTTATGCCAGTTGGAAAAACCAGTTCGTTCTGGAACAACTGCTGAGGTTGATAGTCTCATTGCAAAGGTTGAACAGCTCGAATCAGAGCTTGAGGAGTTGAAAGAAAAGGGTGTACAAGTTAGTGATGAGTCACCGGCAACATCTAAGTCAAAACCACAACGTGTGGCTCGCAAAGGTTTTCAAGCCCCAGTCGGAAGAATTAATGAAATTTTGAAAGAGGCAACAAAGTCCGACTTGAATCTTGTTAAAGGTCGCTGGGGTGAAATGCTGGGACGCCTTGCACAAAAGCAAATGAGGTCTCAGGCAGCATTGTTAAATGAGGCGGAGCCTGTGGCGGCTTCCACCAGTGCTTTTATTATTAAATTTAAATATGAAATTCATTGCCAAATGGCAATGGAAAATGCGAATTTTTTACAAGTGTTAACAAAGCTTTTTGAAGAGTTAATTGGAAAAAAGTTGCAAATTGTCGGAGTTCCGGAAGAACAGTGGCTACAATTACGGGCGGAGTTTTTGAAGGGACATAAGGATGAAGATGACTCAGAACAATTAGATGGGGAACCATCATCAGGGGATGACCCAATTGTGTCAGAAGCAGTTAAACTATTTGGAGATACTCTTATTGAAATAAAAGATTAATGGAGGATGAACAATATGCGTGGAATGGGTAATATGCAAAATATGATGAAACAAATGCAAAAAATGCAAAAGAAAATGGCGCAGGCTCAAGAAGAATTAGGAGAAAAGCAAATTGAAGGAACAGCTGGAGGCGGAATGGTAACGGTTATTGTTTCCGGACATAAGGAAGTTCTTGAAGTGAAAATTAATGAAGAGGTAGTCGATCCAGAAGATATCGAAATGCTGCAAGATCTAGTATTAGCGGCAACAAATGATGCTTTGAAAAAGGCCGATGAATTAACAAATCAAACAATGGGACAATTCACTAAAGGAATGAACCTTCCAGGAATGTTCTAGGAGGGAAAAATATGCACTATCCTGAACCAATATCTAAGCTGATTGATAGCTTTATGAAATTGCCAGGTATCGGCCCAAAGACAGCCGCTCGTCTGGCATTTTTTGTGTTAAGTATGAAAGAAGACGTTGTTCTTGATTTTGCTAAAGCGTTAGTGAACGCAAAAAGAAATTTAAGTTATTGTTCTGTTTGTGGACATATCACTGATCAAGATCCTTGTTATATATGCACAGATGAAAGACGTGATCGCTCTGTTATTTGCGTCGTTCAAGATCCGAAGGATGTTATCGCAATGGAAAAGATGAAGGAATTTGGTGGCCTTTATCATGTGTTGCATGGAGCTATTTCACCAATGGATGGAATTGGTCCAGAGGATATCAATATTCCTGATTTATTAAAGAGGCTTCAAGATGAAACGGTTGAAGAGATCATTCTTGCTACCAACCCTAATATAGAGGGGGAGGCAACAGCCATGTATATATCAAGACTTTTAAAGCCGTCTGGAATAAAAATCACTCGAATTGCACATGGTTTACCTGTAGGTGGCGATTTAGAATATGCAGATGAAGTCACCTTATCAAAAGCACTTGAAGGTAGAAGAGAAGTATAGATGTCTGCAGGAATGTAGATCTAGTACGGTAAAAGATTAAGTGGGGGTATCACCATGTTTTTCCGACGAAAAGGCTGGCTGCGCAAAGAATTTGATGAAAAACTATTAGAACAGCTTGGTGATGTAAGAGCAGATTGGACGAACCAAAAGTCATTGGTAGAAAAAAGTTTTGATCCTTCTGAGGATATTTTATGCTCTGCCAAGCTGGCAGAGGCGAAATATTTTTATTTAATTAAGGAAGCCAAATCGAGAAAAATAAATATTCGAAAATAAATTCCTCTCTCCCCATGTCATTTTTTCAAGAACTTGTACATATTTTAAGTATAGGTGATGTCATGGGAGGAGGATTTTTTTGGAACCAGTTGTAGTAATCACTCTTTTAGCAGGGTTAATCATTATATTTCTGTTAGTGGGTACACCGCTAAAGCCATTTCGATGGATCGGACAAGGGATTGTGAAGTTATTAATAGGAGCATTATTGCTTTTTTTCTTAAATATTTTAGGAAATCAATTTGGGATTCATATTCCCATTAATTTAGCGACATCGGCTGTTTCTGGATTTCTTGGAATCCCTGGTTTATTTGCTTTAGTAGCTATCGATACATGGATATTATAAAAAGTGTTGACTTGTATTTTGAATGGTGGTAGTATATTAAAAGTCGTCACAAGATAACAAGTTAACTACTTTAAAAAAAATGTTGACATTCACTTGTGAGAATGATATATTAATAAAGTCGCTTACGGGCGATAAAGAGAAATTTTCTTCTTTAAGATTATTTCAAAATTGCACTTTGAAAACTAAACAAATCATACGTCAACAAATTATAGTGGAGGCACTCTTATGAGAGCCGAAGCTAGCCAACGTTTATTATAAACATAAGAGCTAATCTTACTCTTTTTTTTGGAGAGTTTGATCCTGGCTCAGGACGAACGCTGGCGGCGTGCCTAATACATGCAAGT
>NZ_VTQX01000007.1 GCF_008764295.1 Bacillus methanolicus
TATAAAATTTCGGATATTCGCTAGACAAAAAGGGACCGGGCGGTTTTTGCCCGGTTTTTCTTACTGCGAAATCTCAGTCTCACAACCAACTGAAAGGACGAAGAGGAAATGTGCCAAAAATCAACGCAACACAGATCAATGCCACTGCTTAACATAGATATTTTAAGATTTTTGCTGCCATGTACGAGACATTTTGCTATTATTTAGTTGCCCGTTGCATTAAAAGGTTTTTGTTGAAACCGAACGAATTAAGGATTGTATCTAATCATTATAAATAATTGGTTATGTTTTAGGAGGGATATGAAATATATGGATATTTTTCAAGCTGCTGCACATAATGATTTGGTCAGTGTGAAAAATTTACTTAATGCAGGTTGGAACATTAATAGAGGAGATGAAGATGGATATACAGCGCTACATTGGGCAGTACAAGAGGGGAATTTAGAAATCGTAAAATATTTGTTAGAGCATGGAGCAAACATCGACAGTTTGGATCATGAAAACTACACACCTCTTGAAATTGCTTGCATAAAAGGGTATAAGGAAATGGTCGATTTACTAATAGCATGTAACTGTAATTTAGAATTACATCGTGATGGATTTACTCCTTTACATGCAGCCGTAGCAAGGGGGAGCGTTGAAATTACAAAGCGGTTACTCAAACAAGGGGTACAAGTAAACCAACAAGACCAAAACGGAAAAGGCTATTCCCCATTACACTGGGCTACGCAAGAAGGCTATATAGAGTGTGTGAAGCTATTGGTTCAATTTGGTGCGAATGTTAACTTGAAAGATCAATATGGTTTTTCTTCATTGTATATAGCCTCAAGTGAAGGGTATACGGATATAGTTAGCTTTTTATTACGTAACAACGCAAAAGTAGATACTATTTGTGAGCAATCTGGTAATTCCACACCTTTAATGATTGCTAGTATTTATGATCATCCTGATGTTGTAACACTATTGATTCATCATAATGCCGACATTGAAGCGAAAGATGATGAAGGCAGAACAGCGCTTTTTCAAGCTGCTTTAAATAAAAATAAAGAAGTTATAAGCATTTTATTAAAAAAAGGAGCGAATAAAAATATCATTGATGTAAATGGTAGGCGTCTAGTTGACATTTTAAGTGAAGATTAAGAGATTTGTTCAATGATAAAGAAATGGAAGTAATCTCAATCTATTTACTAATCCGATCAATAGCTAACTGAAAAGTCTTCATAAAAAAACAAGTGGAGGGTACTGACTTCGACTGTCTTCACTTGTTTTGGACTACAGTTCTTAATAAGAAAAATCCGCAATATATGACAAAATCCACAATTAAATAAAAAATCCCCAAAACAACTGAGATTGAGCATTAGCAACTGACTGTGCCAACGGCTTTTTCAACCTCCTCTTTTTCCTTTGAAAAATTTATAACACAATTTTTACTTCGAGCATGACTTTCCTTGTATATTTTTAGTTTTATTGGTGAAAAATGGATCTATAAAGAATGGAGGGTTATGTCATGAGAAGGATTGTATCTATGTTTCTAATATCGTTATTGGTTACATCATTCATTACCCCTGCTGTGTTTGCAGAAGAGAAAACAGGTGTTGAATTAGCGGATGATGCAAAATCCGCCATCCTTATTGAAAGAGATACTGGCACAGTACTTTATGATAAAAATAGTAATGAAAAATTACCTCCTGCAAGCATGACGAAAATTATGACGATGCTTTTAATTATGGAGGCAATTGAAAGTGGAAAGTTAAAAATGGATGAAAAAGTTCGCACGAGTGAGTATGCTGCTTCAATGGGAGGCTCACAGGTTTTCCTTGAACCAGGTGAAGAAATGACAACAGAGGAAATGCTAAGAGCAATTGCTATCGGTTCCGCTAACGATGCATCTGTGGCAGTAGCAGAAAGAATAGCTGGCTCAGAGGAAGCGTTTGTAGAAGAAATGAATACAAAAGTGAAAGAGCTGGGACTTAAAAATACCCAGTTTCAGAATACAACAGGATTACCTGCAGAGAATCATTACAGTACAGCACATGATATGGCCATAATCGCGAAAGAATTATTGAAGTATGAGGATATTACCAAATTTACTGGTACATATGAATCCTATTTGCGAGAAAAATCGGATAAAAAATTTTGGTTAGTGAACACAAATCGGCTTGTTAAATTCTATCCAGGAGTTGATGGATTGAAGACCGGGTATACGAGTGAAGCGAAATATTGTTTAACTGCAACTGCCGAGAAAAATGATATGCGAGTTATTGCTGTTGTATTTGGTGCTCCGACATCAAAAGCGCGAAATGCCCAAGTGACGAAAATGCTCGACTATGCTTTTAGTCAGTATGAAACACATCCATTATATGAACGCAATGTCTCCATTGAGAAAGCGAAAGTGAGTAAAGGAGATTTGAAAAAAGTAGATGCTGTAACAAGTGAGCCAATTTCCATCTTAACGAAAAAGGGTGAAAGCGTTAAAGATGTTCAACAGGAAATTGTAATGAACGAGAATATTAAAGCTCCTCTTAAAAAGGGTGACGAAGTTGGTCAACTAAAGCTTATGAAGGATGGAAAAACGCTTGTCCAAAGCCCATTAATTGCAAGTAAAGATGTCAAAAAGGCCAATTGGTGGATTTTATATAAGCGCTCCTTCGGCATGTTTACGAAGGCTGGAGATTAAAAACTTCATGACAACGCGTGTTAGAGGCTTTTGTCGAAATGTCTTTTATTCCAACTTTTTTTAGCGAATTGTTACTAGTTTTGTCTGCAAGAAGGAAATCGAGCACCAAATAACGAATTGACTCACTATGAAAGACTAAGGAGGTTGGAGTAGTGAGTCTAGACATTGAATTGGAAGTCAAGCAAGATGTTTTATGCATTCGTCTTAGTGGTGAGTTGGATCATCATTTCGCAGATGAATTGCGTGAACGGGCAACAAAGGCAATTGAAGAACATCAAATTCGTCATATTGTCTTGAATTTAGAATCTTTAACCTTTATGGATAGTTCTGGTTTAGGTGTGATTCTTGGTCGATATAAGCAAATTAAGCAAAAACATGGTGAAATGGTCGTCTGCGCAATTTCCCCAAGCGTCCAAAGATTATTTGATATGTCAGGCTTATTTAAAATAATACGTCTAGAGCCGACTGAACAATTTGCTTTGGAAAGATTGGGGGTAGCATAGTCAATGAAAAATGAGATGCATTTGCAGTTTAATGCGCTGAGTCAAAACGAATCATTTGCCCGGGTTACGGTTGCTGCGTTCATCGCACAATTAGACCCGACGATGGATGAATTAACAGAAATTAAAACCGTTGTTTCTGAAGCGGTGACGAACGCCATTATCCACGGATATGAAAATAATGCTGAGGGAATCGTCTATATTTCCGTCAAACTAGAAGACGATTTTGTCGAGATGACAATCAAAGATCATGGTTTGGGCATTAACAATATTGATGAAGCTCGTCAACCGTTATTTACTACAAAGCCTGAGTTGGAAAGATCCGGTATGGGCTTTACGATTATGGAAAACTTCATGGATGAAATCGAGATTCACTCCAGTTTAGGAGAAGGTACAGAGGTTCGATTAAGAAAGCATTTAACAAAGAGTAAAATGTTATGCAATTAAGGGAGTCTTGCCTATGGATGTGGAGGTAAAATCAGACAAAAATCAAACATATTTAAAGGACCATGAAGTCAAGGAGCTGATCAAAAAGAGCCAAGATGGCGATGGCGACGCAAGGGATATGATTGTGCAGAAGAATATGCGCCTTGTGTGGTCGGTCGTTCAACGATTTCTTAATCGTGGGTATGAACCGGATGATCTCTTTCAAATTGGCTGCATTGGTTTGTTAAAATCAGTGGATAAATTTGACCTCTCCTATGATGTGAAGTTTTCCACCTATGCGGTTCCGATGATCATTGGTGAAATCCAGCGGTTTATTCGTGATGACGGAACGGTTAAAGTCAGTCGCTCTCTAAAAGAATTGAGTAACAAAATCCGTAAAGCCAAGGATGAACTTTCGAAAAATCTCGGGAGAATCCCGACGATTAATGAACTGTCTGAGTTTTTAAATATTCCTTCCGAGGATATTATACTCGCTCAAGATGCGAACCGTTCGCCTTCCTCGATCCATGAGACTGTTTATGAAAATGATGGTGATCCGATCACTTTACTTGATCAGATCGATGATGGAAATGAAGGCAAGTGGTTTGACAAAATTGCTCTAAAGGAAGCGATTCGTGAGCTTGATGAACGGGAAAGATTAATCGTCTATTTAAGATACTATAAGGATCAAACCCAATCTGAAGTGGCAGAGCGCTTGGGGATCTCTCAAGTGCAAGTATCGCGCCTAGAAAAGAAAATATTGCAGCAAATGAAAGACCATATGGACGTCTAGTCCATATGGTCTTTTTACGTGTTTTTCTGAGTTCCCACTTTTTGGTGTTCATGAAGGAAATAGCTGTAACTCATACTATTTATACAAGGAAATCAATGTGTGGGATGTGATTGTAATGGAAGAAACCATTTATATTCGAATGCGACATCGGGTTCAAATTCGACCGCACGATACGGTTTACTTAAGAGATGTGGCGCAGATTATTGCCGATGAAAAAATATTGAAAAAGCTACAGGAATTAGCGATTTATCATGTAAATGAACAAGATTACAACATCATTATAATTGATGTGATCAAAGTGATCGAAAAAATTACAGCGGTTGTTGACAAATGTCAAGTTCAGACGGTTGGCCCGTCCCAAGCGATAGTGGAAGTCATCCGGAAGAAAAAAGGTGTCTCGATCCCTTTTTTTATTTTAATATGGTGCTTGCTTTTTTTCGGTGCTGCTCTTGCCATTATGTATTTTCATGAAGATGTGGCGATGCAGGCAACACAGCAGCGAATATATACAATTATTACTGGAAAAGTAGTGGATAAACCGTTATTGTTTCAAATTCCGTATTCGTTCGGTCTTGGTCTTGGAATGGTTCTTTTTTTTAATCATGTATTCCGCAAGCGTTTGAATGAAGAGCCTAGTCCCCTCGAAGTTGAAATGTTTAATTATCAACAAGATTTAGATCGCTATGTAAGCTTGACCGAAAATAAAGAAAGTATGAAGAGAATTGATGACGATTAAAATTGCGTTTATTATCTTTATCGGACTTGCAGGGGGGCTCGCAGTTGGCTCAGGTTTTGTTGCCTTTTTAACTGTGCTAGGGATCATCCCAAGACTTACGCAATTATCGAAAACAATGAAAATGATCATCGGCTACCAATGGGCCGTTGTTTTTGGTGCAGTAGTAGGAGGCTTTGTTAGTTTAAGGGATTGGACGTTTCATTTTTCTCCATACACGTTAATTCCTTTAGGTGCAGCAGGGGGGATTTTTGTGGGCATGATGGCTGCGGCGCTTACAGAAGTTCTAAATGTCTTTCCCATTTTAGCAAAACGAATTGGCTTAGAAGAAAAGATCGTTCTTTTAATGATGGCCTTTGTATTTGGTAAAATATTTGGCTCACTATATCAATGGCTTTATTTTGTTGGAGATTGATTCTGCGATGCCACAAACAAGTGCGATAATTTATCTTCACATGAAAGGAAAGGGTTTATGGGTGAACGAAAGCGCATCATAATCATTACAGACGGGGATGAATATGCCAGAAAAGCAGTTGAACATGTGGCAACAGAAATAGGAGGTCGCTGTATTTCAATGTCTCATGGGAATCCAACCGCTTTAACAGGTTCTGAAATTGTAGCTTTGATTAAGAAAGCTCCTTATGAACCAGTCCTTGTGATGTTTGATGATAGCGGTCTAGTTGGTGAAGGTTACGGAGAAAGTGCTTTGAAATTTGTGGCCAAGCATCCAGATATTGAAGTATTGGGTGTGTTGGCAGTAGCAGCAAAGACGCGGCAAGCAGAGTGGACAAGGATTGATGTTAGTGTTGACCGTTATGGAGAGTTGACCCCATATGGAGTCGATAAATATGGAGAGGCAGAACTGGAAATAGGAAGGTTAAATGGTGATACGGTTTACAGCTTAGACGAGCTCGATCTGCCTGTTGTCGTGGGGATTGGCGATATTGGGAAAATGGCAGGTAAGGATTCATATGAAATCGGTGCACCGATTACGAAGAAAGCGATTGAAATAATTTTAGAAAGGAGCGGATTTCATGAAAAGTAAAGGTCCTGTGGATGTGAAACCGATCCCTACTAGTCCTGAAGATGTAGAAAGCTATATGAAAGAAAGGATAGGTCTTGGTGAGAGCTTTGACTTAGGCGTTAGAAAAGTGAAGGTTCTCGGTAAAGAGGTTCAGTTTTATTACGTAAACGGTTTATGCGATACCGAATTTGTCATTTATATTTTAAAAGAACTTGTCGAGTTAAATGATAGAGAAAAGAAATCCGCAGATGTTTTTCATATTATTGAGAATCGCCTTCTTCATCAGTCGGTAGCTGTTGTGAAAACAATGGATGAATTAGTTGATCAGGTTCTTTCTGGCTTAATTATGATTGTAGTTGAAGGGGAAACGAGTGCATTTGCGGTAGATGTCCGCAATTATCCAGGAAGACAGCCGGAAGAACCAGCGACAGAGAAAGTCGTTAGAGGTTCGAGGGATGGATTTGTGGAGAATATTATTATGAATACAGGACTTACTCGCTTGAGAATAAGGGATGAACGATTAAGATTTGAAATTTTAAAAGTGGGAGAGCGCTCAAAAACGGATGTTGCGATTGCTTATGTAAAGGATGTCGCAAATAAGGATCTAATCGACATCATCAGAAAAGAATTGAACTCCATTGATGTCGATGGCCTAACAATGGCGGATAAAGCGATCGAAGAATATTTAGTGAAACAAGGCTATAATCCGTATCCTCTTGTAAGGTATACGGAAAGAGCAGATGTAGCGGCTACCCACTTATTAGAAGGTCATGTTCTCATTTATGTTGCGACATCTCCAAGCGTCATTATTACACCAACGACTTTTTTTCATCATCTGCAACATGCGGAAGAATATAGACAATCTCCGACGGCCGGTACTTTTATTAGATGGTGCCGATTTTTAGGGGTATTTGCTTCGTTATTTTTATTGCCTTTATGGCTAATCTTTGTTTTGGAACCATCTTTATTACCGGAACGGTTGGAATTTATTGGTCCGAATGAAGAATCGAATATTCCCATCATCCTGCAAATCTTCTTCTCGGAGCTAGGGTTGATGTTTTTGCGCTTAGCAGCTATCCATACTCCGACTCCGCTGGCAACAGCTATGGGGTTAATTGCCGCAGTATTGATAGGACAAATTGCTATTGATGTCGGCCTATTTGTGCCTGAAGTAATTTTATATGTAGCCGTATCAGCGATGGGAACCTTCTCCACTCCGAGTTATGAATTGAGTATGGCAAATAATATCGTAAAACTATTTTTATTAATATTGGTTTCAGCATTTAAAATTTCGGGATT
Organism: Bacillus methanolicus; assembly: GCF_008764295.1. Classification (GTDB taxonomy): domain Bacteria; phylum Bacillota; class Bacilli; order Bacillales; family Cytobacillaceae; genus Robertmurraya; species Robertmurraya methanolica_A. The sequence continues at coordinate 7,453 of NZ_VTQX01000007.1, forward strand.
TGTGATTGGAATGACTGCCTTCATCGTTTTCCTAGCAAGCATTCGCTCTTTAAGAAGCCCATATTTATGGCCGTTCATTCCTTTTAGTCCGAAAGCTTTTCTGCAAATCCTAATTCGGAGTTCAACTCCAGGATCAAAAATTAGGCCGAGCATTGTTCAGCCTCGTAATCGCCAGAAACAGGCATCAAACCAATAAGAATGGTATTTGTTAATCCCTAGTATAGAGATTGAAATTGATGTTTCCTCTTTTATATGGTAAAGTAATTTTTATTCATAATGAATCGAGTTCACAATATTAAAAAAAGACTAAATTTCTAGCTCTAGAATGAGGGGATACAAATGTTTTTACATGGAACTTCTAAAGTAAATGATAATGGTCATTTAGAAATAGGCGGAATTGACACAGTTGATATTATCAGTGAGTTTGGTACTCCTGTATATGTATATGATGTAGCTCTTATAAGAGAAAGAGCTCGTGGTTTTAGAGAAACCTTTGAAAAATTAGGGGTTAATTCTCAGGTTGCTTATGCAAGTAAAGCTTTTTCTACAATTGCTATGATCCAATTAGCTGAGCAAGAAGGACTCTCTCTTGATGTTGTTTCCGGTGGGGAGCTTTATACAGCTCTCTGTGCCAAATTTCCTGTTAAAAGAATTCACTTTCATGGAAATAATAAGAGCCGTGAAGAATTATTAATGGCACTTGAGCATGAAATTGGCTGTATTGTCGTTGATAATTTTTATGAATTGAATTTATTGGACGAATTATGCAAGGAGAAGCAGGTAAAGATGGATATTCTTCTTCGTGTTACTCCAGGTATTGAGGCTCATACCCATGACTATATTTTAACAGGGCAGGAAGATTCGAAGTTTGGTTTTGATTTACAAAATGGGCAAGCAGATACAGCTGTTAAAAAAGCACTTGATTCAGAAAATCTCAATTTATTGGGAATACATTGTCATATTGGTTCACAAATTTTCGAAACAACTGGTTTCATATTAGCTGCTCGAAAAATCTTTGCAAAATTACATGAATGGTCCGATACCTATCGTTTTGAATCTGAAGTATTAAATTTAGGCGGAGGTTTTGGGATTCGTTATACGCAGGAAGATGCTCCAATCCCAGCAGCACAGTATGTGGAGGAAATCATAGTAGAAGTGAAGAAGCAAGCACAGGCTTTTAATATGAAAGTTCCTGAAATTTGGATTGAACCGGGTCGTTCATTAGTTGGAGATGCAGGGACAACCCTTTATCAAATTGGTTCACGGAAAGAAGTGCCTAATGTTCGTAATTATTTGGCCGTTGACGGGGGAATGAGTGATAATATTCGCCCTGCATTATATGAAGCAAAGTACGAGGCGATTTTAGCGAATCGTCCGCTAGATCAAGTAGAAGAGACGGTTTCAATTGCTGGGAAATGCTGTGAATCAGGGGACATGTTAATTTGGGATTTACCTTTGCCAAAGGCTGGACAAAACGATATTTTAGCAGTATTTTGTACAGGAGCTTATGGTTATTCGATGGCGAATAATTATAATCGAATTCCAAGGCCTCCAGTTGTATTTGTTGAGGATGGTCGAGCACAGTTAGTTGTGAGAAGAGAGACCTTTGATGATATTGTCCATTTAGATGTACCGCTAATGGAACAAATAAAAAAATAAGCTCCTAAAAGCTTGGCTGTAAATAAAACTTGATTTGATCGAGTTTGCTTACAGCCTTTCTCTTTTTAACTCAAATCCATTTGAAAGATGTGATTGCTATTGTGGTAGTGATAAAATTTCATCTTGATCCTGTACTTAAACATGAATGAGCTAAAGAAGAGTTGACATAGGGATATAGGATACGGCCGAGAGCTTCCTCCAAGTGGAGCATACGAAGAATGATGTGGGCCACAAATGAGTATATTGATGTAGATATTAAAACGGCCTAGAACTCTAGGCCGATTAAAGTATTTGGATTATTCTTCTATCTACTGACGATAAGGGGAGCTTTTTAATTTCCGCCGCCAAAGAAGCTTTTAATAGCATCAATAAGGCTGACAAAAAAGCGTTTTAAACTGTCAAGAAATCCTTGACCTTCCTCACTTTCGAGGAACTTTGAGATTTTGTCCTTTGCTTGGTTGAGTTGTTCCCCAACTTGATTCCAGTCAATATCTAAATTTTTGAGTTTATTAAATAGAGCCATTAAGCTGGAAATTTCCTCTTCCGTTAATGTAATTCCAAGCTCATTGGCAGCTTGTTCAATGATGGCGCGTAAATCTGCATCTGTTTCGGGTGCATTTTTAGCGATTTCTTCTTTTATTTTTGCGATTAAGGCAGCGGCGTTCTCTTGACCAACAGATTCGCCAAGCTCAGCTGTTTCCACCATTTCTTCATTGGCAGCTTGCTTTACTTCTTCAGGGATTGTTGTATCCGCTGAAATTTCATAAGCTTTAATAATTCCAGTTAAAGCAGCAGTGCCGGAAACAGATGAAGGTGCTGTAATGTAAATGCTGGCATCTTTTACCCCAGCCGTAATGAGTGCGTTAATATACATTTCATCTGTAACCCAGTTAATATTTTTTGTTTTAACTTCTAAACCAGAGCCTTCTTTTCCAACTGTTATGGCCGATGAAGATATTGCCTTTGTACCAATTAACGATTTAGCAATGTAATTTCCAAGGTATTGATGCTCTTCAGAATTGGATACATAAATAATTTGTACATCATCAGGGGCTTCCATCTCAGCCAGTAAAAGATTTTTCTGTTGCTCGGTAAGGTTTTCTCCGAGCGTAACAATCATATCTCCTTCTACCATATCAGCAAAGCCTTGGATTGGTAGAAGCAAGAAAGCACAGAGAAGGGCTATCGCAATTTTTAGTTTCTTTAGCATGAAGTTTCCTCCTAATTAAAAAATCCTTTTATTTTTCACAGAGCTTCTTCGAACTGATAGACGAATGAAAGTTCAAGAAAGTTTCAATTTTATCGGTAAACGAAGAAGCTTCTACTACTATCAATATGTGCAAATATAAGCTGTTTGATAAGATATTTATAATATATGAAAGCCCGTTTAGCCTTATATTGATTTGATGCAACAAAAAATGGTTCTATATGGAATAAATCTATTATAGACTACCTATAAATAGATGCAAACTTTTCTCTCATGATAATTGAAGGATTGAAGAAATTCTATAAATCTTGTATGATAGTAACGATTAATGTAATGCTTCGCGATGTGTCTGCTGTCTTTTCCCATAAGAACCAAAATCTCTAAAACATCATACACTACATAAGGAAAAGAACTAAATGTAGATGAAAAATGAAAAGGGAGTTTAGTGAGCTAATCGTTTAAAATGAGGGAAAAATGGAAAAAATAGGTGTAGATGTTTATTCCATTAATGAGGGATCTAAATGTTAATTCGTTATAAAAAAGGTTTTGAAAAAATTGCCATGGGTTTGTTGTCGTTCATGCCAAATGAAAAAGATTTAAAGAAATTACAAAACACCATGAAGCAATATGAAGCTTCAGATAATTGGCAGCTTTTTCTCTGGAAAGATGAGGATGTCATTGGTCTAATTGGAGTTTCAATTACTGATGATGTGCACGTTGAAATACAACATATATCTGTAAATCCTTCCCATCGCCACCAAGGAATCGGAAAAAGCATGGTTAGAGCGTTAAAAAATCTCTTTCCTGATAAGGAATTAACTGCGAATGAGGAAACGGCTAAATTTATTGATAAATGTGATGTAGTCGAAGAAATGAAAGAAGACAGTGAATAATTATTCGCTGCCTTTTTTTTGTCTTAATTTAATTGCTTGTGCCCTTTCAATCATGACTTCACTTCGATCCCGAAGTAAATGGCGATGAACAATTTCATCGTTTGAAAGATCGCTTTTTTCACACCAGTTAAACCCTTTTTGCTGACAAGCTCTTTTACATGCTTCAATAAGTGAAGAATCTTTTATAGGTAATCTCATACTTACGTATTCTTTCCGTTCCTGAATATGCGTAAGTCGTGCTTTTAACATTATTAATAATTCTTCTTTGGACAATCCAAGTGAATCAAGATTATGCTGTTCGATAATTTTGAGCGACTTTTTCAGGGTCCGAGCTGCACCGCTAAAATTTCCTCTACGATGGTGATAATTCGAAACGGCAAGAAGAATCAACCCAACTAGAACAGAGTTTTTATTGTTTTTATCAACCTTTTTCCAATATTCCTCTAATATTTCATGACATTCAAAATAATCACGATCACCGTGAAAATGAACTAAGAACTCGATATACTCTTGCGGATACATCCGTTTCCTCCTAATCTCTTTTCCCTAAGTTTACCGCAGATTGAAATCGTGGTCGACCAAAAGCTATGTAATAAATATACCCAGAATAGCTCTGGGTATATTGCAAAAAAGTCTGTTAAGTGTATAGTTAATTAGAACCAAGCGGCACCAACAATAATGAGCAGAATGAACAACACCACAATTAAGGCAAAGCCTGAACCAAATCCATGTCCTGAAGACATATAAATCCCCTCCTACTTGTTTATCTTTTTAATACAGTAATAGCGTATGTTGGTGTGTATCGATCTGTTTGGGCTATTTTCCTAATGGAATGGTTTTAAAGGGTGGAAGTTAGTGGAAACCCCGCGCTATTGCTAAAATTTTATTGGATATCCTTCGTGAATCCTCTATACTAATAATAGTATTTATACATTCGAGTTAATTATATAATGTATTAAGGATAGCACCTGAGGCTATAGAGAAAAGCTCCTGTACTTCGTGATCGGGCTTTTGCCATTTTTTTAACTTGAGTAAACAATGCTGTTATAATTATGAAATCTAATAATAAAAAAGCTTTGGTGGAAAAATATGGAGCACTATAATGTAAAGATTGATGCGTTTGAAGGACCACTTGATTTACTTCTTCATTTAATCAATCGACTTGAAATTGATATTTATGATATACCTGTTTCTGAAATTACAGAGCAGTACCTGTTTTATATACATACGATGAAAGAACTTCAGCTTGATGTGGCGAGTGAATATTTAGTAATGGCGGCAACTCTTTTAGCGATTAAAAGTAAGATGCTGCTACCAAAGCATGAAGAATCTTTAGAGGATGAGTTCGAGTTTGAATATGAAGAGGATCCGAGAGATGAATTAGTTGAACGCTTAATTGAATATCGCAAATATAAAGAAGCCGCATCAGATTTAAAGAGCCTTGAATTAGAGAGAGGTTTAATGTTCACAAAGCCTCCAAGTGATTTAGCTGATTTTTCTACTGAAGTAAGTCCAGAGAGAAGAGATTTGGATGTCTCTCTTTATGATATGCTTGGAGCACTTCAAAAGCTTTTAAGAAGAAAAAAACTGCAGAGACCATTGCCAACGAAAATTTCACGCCAAGAAATTCCGATCGAGCAAAGAATGGATGAAATTTTAAGAGATTTGCAGCTTAATAAGGGAAGAAGGAGTTTCTTTGACCTGTTTCCTAGACGAGAGAAAGATCATATCGTCATTACCTTTTTGGCTGTATTAGAATTAATGAAGCGAAGAGAAATCATTGTTGAACAAGAAGGGAATTTCTCAGAAATTTTTGTGATGGGGAAGGAGTAACATTTTTGGAAGTTGTAAATTGGAAAGGAATCGTTGAAAGCCTTCTTTTCGCAGCTGGGGATGAAGGCTTGTCGATCAAACAGATTTCACAAGTATTAGAAATAGAAGAAGTATATGCAGGGGAGATTCTTCTGCAGCTTACAGAGGATTATGAAGCTGATCAAAACCGTGGTATAACAGTCGTGCAATTTGCTGGTCATTATCAGTTAGCAACAAAAAAAGAGAATTCTTCCTATTTAAAGAAGCTCGTCGAGTCGCCAACAACGAGTACTTTATCTCAAGCTGCTCTTGAAACACTGGCAATTATAGCCTACAAACAGCCAATTACACGGGCGGAGATTGAGGAAATAAGAGGAGTGAAGACGGAGAGACCGATTCATACATTGGTAGGAAAAGCTTTAATTAAGGAAGTGGGCCGAGCTGAAGGAACAGGTCGGGCTATTCTTTATGGGACGACGAAAGAATTTCTAGATTATTTTGGATTGAGAAGTATTGAGGAGCTCCCGCCTCTTCCAGAGAAAGTAGATGAAGAATATATTCAAGAGGAAGCGGATTTGTTTTTTGAAAAATTCCAGGAGACCCTTGATACTTGATTTTCTGACACAGACTAAAGAGAATATGATAGAATAAAAGAAGAATTTGCTTTAAGATGATGAATGACATAACAAAATAATGAACACGATCATCAAGCGTTAATAATTTTTAAAGAACAGAGGATGGTTACATGTTTATTACGGAATGTAAAGGGTATGAATTAGAAAAAACAAAATCAAATACTTCAGAGGATTTTTTTAATAAAAGTGAAGTTATATTTAAAGATGCAGGGATCGAGAAAACTTTCCAAGTTTTGTATGTACGATATTTTGATGAGTTTATTTCGGAATTTACACCATATCAAAGCGAACCTATTTTCGAAGCAGGAAGCAGGTCTGTTCAATTTAAAGATATTGTCGCATTAGCTTGTCTGATTAAAAATCCAGAATTTCGTAATCGTAAGCGGGTTTACATGAATTCGAAGACTGAATTCTCATCATTATTTAAAGAGCTGGATTTTGGAAAATTAACCTCCATTTTTACAGAATTAGAAAATGGGAAAGGTTTTGAACTCCGCTCTCCAGTGGAATTTATTGTCCAACCTTAGTAAACAAGTGTTATCACTAATAAGCATTTTCTTTATTTTTCTTCCGTGAAGACAACGAAAGCTGTCTAATTTATTCATAGGGGTGTATGAATTGGCAAATACAATGGTCAAATCACAACTTGAGGATGTAAGAGATTTTCTAGTAACGACAGTTAATACGCTCGAGGATTTTTTAAATCAAACTACCTTGAATTCTCTATTGGAGGAGGAACAGGGGAGTGAGGCGTACTATAAAACAATTTTGTCTAATGTTCGTAAACTTTTAGTTTACTGTGAAGAAGGATTGGAAGCTTGTGTAGTTATCCTGCAAACGGATACTTTCCCCAAAGGTGCCGCAGAAAAAACACTTTACCGCATATATCATCAATGTGTAGAGGAGTTTTTTCAACCGAAAAGTGATGCGTGGTTTGAAGATAGTCGTGCAGCATACACTGGCCACAATTCGATTAAGTTTCAAGAAAAAGTTCCAGAAACGGTTGTTAATCTATTAAAAGGATTAGAGGGAAGTTTCCAAAGTATACGAGAAGAACTCGAATATTATGAAACGGACTACCGTACGAAAATGATTCAATCTAAATAAATAATCCGCTTCTCCAAAAAAGCTGGATCAAATGTTGATAAAACATATTGATCCAGCTTTTTTTAGTGCTTACATCTATCGCAATCAGGTTTTGCTTCTGCTCCCTTCTCTCCGCCAAGTCAAGGGGGTGTATTGCATAGTGGGGAAATACATCTCGTTAAGTACAACCCGAGTTTAATGGCACAAAAGAACCCAGTGATTTTATTTTATCAAGTTTTTTATTTAGTTACGGATTGTTTAATTATAATTTCTATGCTTTATTTACGAGGCCCTTCTTTTGTGTTTGGTTACCGATTATAATTTTAATTCACACAAAAAATCGCCTAATCATACGATATGAAAGAATATGCAATCGTTCTGAAGTGTATTGATATAGTAACGAAATGAGGGTGAACAATGGGGAGATTTGAAGAGTATGTCAAAGAGGTTATGGAATGGAACGAGGAAATGAAGAAATTTATGGAAACTGAGCAAATTGATCGAGAGGATGAAATGTGGACAAAGCTGGATGATTTGGCAGAAGTGATGGAGTGTATGCAGCAACCTGGACAATTAACGAGTGAGCAATTGCTGACACTTCAATCGAGGGTTGAGGAACTCCATGATGATATGGAGGATTATTTTATTAAGCGGCAAGCACTCGGTACGATTTACATGAATGAGCCTTTTGTGGAAGCTGGAAAACATGAATTGCCTCCTTTGCCTTACGCGTACGATGCCCTTGAACCAGTTATTTCAGAAGAAATTATGAGGCTACACCATACCAAACATCATAAATCCTATGTTGACGGTTTGAATAGAGCGGAGAAGAAATTAGAAGAGGCGAGGAAAAAGGGAGATTTTTCACTTGTTAAACATTGGTCAAGGGAACTAGCTTTCCATGGTTCCGGTCATAACTTGCACACGATATTTTGGAATAATATGAGTCCTAATGGTGGAGGAAGACCTTCGGGTAAGTTGCTAAAAGAAATAGAGAGATATTTTGGGAGTTTTGAAGCCTTTAAGAAGCATTTTACTGAAGCGGCGAAAGCGGTTGAAGGAGTTGGTTGGGCCCTTCTCGTATGGTCACCAAGGGCTAGGCATCTTGAAATCCTCCAATCAGAGCGGCATATGCTGTTAACTCAGTGGGACACGATTCCTTTATTGGTATTAGATGTTTGGGAGCATGCTTACTATTTACAATATAAAAATGAGCGTGGCGATTATGTCAATAACTGGTGGGAGATTGTCAACTGGAATGATGTTGAGCAGCGATTTTTAAAAGCAAGGCAATTAACGTGGAAACCATATTAATAATGGCTCACAACCTTAAATATTCATAAATAAAACGAAGGCTCTAAAGAAGGATCTTTGCGTTTGTGCTACGCCTATAAAAACGCAAAAATTTAAGATAAGAGCCTTAAAATTTTTTTCTCATGTAGTTTTTAGTCATATCACATCTTGTCCCGCATAAACTTGTACAAACAAATAGTGCGAGGTCATGCATAATGAACATGAAGTGGAAGCTTATTATCTTTATTTTGATTTTTTCGCTCTTACTGACAAATATACCTCAGACGGCAGAAGCTTCTGTTTCGGTCAGTGCTAGAAATGCGATCTTAATGGAGCAGGAATCCGGTAGAGTCTTATTTGAAAAAAGCGCTCATGAAAAGCGTAGAATTGCTAGCATTACGAAGATTATGACAGCCATTTTAGCGATAGAATCTGGAAAGCTTGAGGATATGGTAACGATCAGTGATAGGGCAGAAGGAACCGAAGGCTCTTCTTTGTTTTTGAAAAAAAATGAAAAGGTTAAGTTGGAAGATTTGGTATATGGATTAATGCTTCGATCAGGTAATGATGCGGCAGTTGCTATCGCTGAGCATGTAGGAGGTAGCCTAGAAGGCTTTGTTTTTTTAATGAACGAAAAAGCAAGGGAGATTGGGATGGCAAACTCGCATTTTGCCAATCCTCATGGGCTGGATGATTCTGATAGCCACTATTCAACTGCATATGATATGGCGATTTTAACAAGATATGCGATGGAAAATGATACATACAAAAAAATATCTGGAACTGAAGTACATCGTGCCCCAAATCCTACCGAAAAATGGGACAGAGTTTGGCGTAATAAAAATCGCTTACTAACTGGTCTTTACGATTACTCAACCGGTGGAAAAACCGGCTATACGAAATTGGCGAAGAGAACTTTAGTTAGCACCGCTATGAAGGATGATATGAGTTTAATCGCTGTGACATTGAATGGACCAGATGATTGGAATGACCATATTGGCATGTTTGAGATGGCCTTTAAAAATTATGAAATGGTGAAAGTGATTGAAGCAGGAATAATCGAAGAAATTGATGATGATTTTTACAAAGAAAAGATTTATTTTGAACATGATTATCGTTATCCAGTGACATCAGAAGAAAAGGAAAAATTTCAAGTCGACATGAAGTTGCAAACGCCAAAAAGAGAATGGGAGGAAATGAGGGGTATCCCAACTGTAGTAGGGAAAGCAACCATAACTTTTGATAATAAATTGATCAAAGAGCTTCCTATTTATTATGCGATTGCAGATACTGAACAGCCCTCATTATTCGAACGATTCAAAAGCTTATTTACTGCTATGATCGGTGTGAACCACAATGGTTAATTTAATTTGGGTTTTTATGACAGTTTTCGGAGTGGTCTTCGCCATTTTTAATGGCACTATGAATGAGGTCAATGAAGCGGTATTTTCAGGGGCAAAAGAAGCGGTAACCTTGTGCATTGGATTAATAAGTATTTTAGTATTTTGGTTAGGAATGATGAGAATTGCTGAAGATGCAGGGATGCTAAAAATATTGGCAAAGCTTTTTCGCCCTCTTGTTAAAAGGCTTTTTCCAGAGATTCCAAATGATCACCCTGCTATGGGCTATATCCTTTCTAATATGATGGCTAATATGTTTGGATTAGGGAATGCAGCCACTCCGCTGGGGATTAAAGCAATGGAAGAAATGCGCCAATTAAACGGTGGATCAAATGAAGCAAGCCGTTCAATGATTACTTTCTTAGCAATTAATACATCGAGTCTTACATTGATCCCGACTACGGTAATTGCGATCCGAATGAATTATAATTCAGCAAATCCAACAGATATTGTAGGGACAACCCTCATTGCCACCCTTTGTTCAACGATAGGGGCAATATTGATTGATCGGTTCTTTTACTATCGAAGAAGTCGTAAAGGATGAATGATATATGGGTATTGTATCTGTAATTTCCTTATGGTTTATTCCAGTTTTAATCGCATTTATATTAATGTATGGAACCTTCAAACGGGTGCCAACATATGAGAGCTTTGTCGAAGGTGGAAAGGAAGGAGTCAAAATTGCTGTCTCTATCATTCCTTTTCTCGTAGGGATGTTAGTGGCAATCTCAGTGTTTAGAGCATCCGGAGCTTTAGATTTCCTAATGGGCTTTATACGACCAGGGCTTGAAGCGTTAGGTATTCCTGCAGATATTGCACCATTAGCAATTATCCGCCCGATTTCAGGGACGGCTGCTCTTGGTATGACAAGTGATATTATGGCAACTCATGGCCCAGACTCATTTATCGGGCGACTTGCAGCAACCATTCAAGGAAGTACAGATACGACATTTTATGTGTTAACTGTATATTTTGGAGCAGTGGGAATTAAAAAAATGGGTGATGCTCTAAAGGTCGGGTTATTGGCTGACTTCGTTGGCATTATTGCAGCTATCGTTGTTGTCACGGTAGTGTTTGGAGGATAAAAGATGAGCGATTTAAAAAAATAGCTTTTAATAAAAATAGTAGGAAGCACAGAGAAGTGCTTTTACAACCATACTCAAGTTTCGATGCTAGAACAGTTGAATAAGCTTCAATCCAAAAAAGTAAGTGAAGAAAAATGAACCATTTTTCTTCACTTACTTTTTTACTTTATCGTTATATTTAGAGGAATTTAAAACTTCACTCATCTTCTGCCATTGGCGCCCATTCAAAAAACAGTTGGCAACTCAGTTATGCCTATTTAGACGTCTCTTTTCAAGAAAATCTCGCCCTTATCTTAATAAGGTTTACTTTGAAAATAACGTGACTTATGTCATAATTCAGAAGGAAGAAGAAATGATAGACAACAACTAATTGAGGTGGCGGAAATGGAAAGATTACAGAAAGTCATAGCCCACGCTGGTTTTGCTTCGCGGAGAAAAGCGGAACAGCTCATAATAGATGGACAGGTGAAAGTAAATGGAAAAGTAGTGAAAGAATTAGGGGTTAAAGTATCTTCGACAGATAAGGTTGAGGTAAACGGAATCCCGGTAGAAAGAGAGGAGCCAATATACTTTTTGTTTTATAAACCACGAGGTGTCATCTCAAGTGTTAAAGATGATAAAGGTCGAAAGGTTGTCACCGATTTCTTACCGGACATTAAGCAAAGAGTGTACCCTATTGGGCGATTAGATTATGATACGACGGGGCTCCTTTTATTAACGAATGATGGAGAATTTGCGAACTTGCTTATGCATCCTAAAAATGAAATTGAAAAAGTATATGTTGCAAAAATAAAAGGCATTCCAGCACGAGAAAAAGTGAGAAGTCTAGAAAGAGGAGTGCAGCTAGAGGACGGGAAGACAGCTCCAGCTAAGGCGAAGGTTATTAGTATTGATAAGAAAAAACAAACCTCGATTGTAGAATTAACCATACATGAAGGAAGAAACCGTCAAGTGAGAAGGATGTTCGAAGCGATTGGGCACCCTGTTATGAAATTGAAACGGGAAAGATATGGCTTTTTAACATTACAGGGATTAAGTGTAGGAGATATGAGAGAATTGACTCCGCATGAGGTGAAACAACTAAGAACCTTATCAACAGCTACGGAAAAATAGGTTTTCTCTAGCATATTTTCAAAATAAAAGGTGTGAATAATTTCACTTATGACAAGGAAAAATTCATAGAAGTGTCACACATATTGGCAAAGATAACACGGTCAATATGTTGAAAAATGTTATAATTATTTCAACTTGTGTTCATTTAGCTTGTTACTCGGAGGGGAGAATACATATGAAAAAGCAGCGTTTATTGATTCGAACCGTGATATTGCTAGTTTTAGGAGCTGCTGTCGTCTATACTCTGTATGCTAATTTTACGAAAGATGATATTCAGAAAGTAGCAGTAGGCAAGAAGGCACCAGATTTCGTCTTAACTGATATGAATGGGGAACAACATCGCTTATCCGATTATGAAGGTAAAGGAGTTCTCTTAAACTTTTGGGCTACATGGTGTAAGCCTTGTGAAAGAGAAATGCCTTATATGGATAAACAGTATCAGGAAAACCAGGAAGAGGATGTACAAATTTTAGCTGTAAATATCGGTGAATCAAATGTAGTCGTTAATGAGTTTATAAAAAAGCATGATTTAACATTTCCAATTTTAAATGACAAAAAGCAAGAGGTACAAACCGTTTATGGAATCGGTAATTTACCCATTACGTTCCTTATTGGTCCGGATGGAAACGTCGTCAATGTCCATGAAGGTGAGATTATTAACGAACAAGTCGTTATAGATATGATCAAAGAGATAAAACCATAGGGTACGAGGAGTTTTTAAAATGAAGGAAGTTAAATGTGAGTGTGGCCATGTTAATCCACACGGTACAGTGCTTTGTGAATCATGTGGATTAACATTAATTGAAGAGAAAGCACAGGGAAAGCTTCACGATATGCGGTATGAGGGAAGTGCACGTCGTTCTCAAACTTACAATAAAACCATTGTCGATAAAATTTGGAATTTCTTCTCTTCTGTTAAAGTAGGAGTATGGTTAATTGTTATTACGCTAGTTGCATCGGCATTAGGTACGATATTTCCTCAGGAAATGTATATTCCTACGATCATGACTGCAGCTGAATATTATGAGGACCAGTATGGCTGGCTTGGCAAGCTTTATTATGATCTTGGTTTTCATAATTTATACAGTTCATGGTGGTACTTAGTTTTAATCGCTTCAATCGGTGTTTCCCTTGTTATTTGTAGCATTGATCGAGCTATTCCACTGTATCGAGCACTAAACAAGCAAAGAGTAACACGTCATGAAAGCTTTTTAAAACGTCAACGCTTGTTTACGACCTCTGCTTCTGAGAACATAGACGCTTCTTTCGAAAAGGCAAAAGAAAATTTAGCAATGAAGCGCTATAAAATACGTGAAGAAGACGGAAATATTTTAGCGGAAAAAGGTCGTTTCTCCCGTTGGGGTCCGTATGTCAACCATTGTGGCTTAATTATTTTTCTTTTAGGTGGAATACTGCGCTTCGTTCCTGGCATGTACATTGATGATATGCTTTGGATTAGAGAAGGAGAAACGAAAGTAATCCCTGAAACAAACGGGGAGTATTATCTAGAAAATAAAGAATTTACACTAGAAGTGTATGATAAGGATAAAGACAACGAAGCTTTTAGTGAAGCAATTGAAAATGCCGGAATGGTTCCGAAAAATTTCCAATCGGATGTCATTCTTTATAAAAAGGCAGATGATTCTCTTCCAGGTGAAGAAGCAAAATTAGAACAAATTAAAGAATTCAATATTCGGGTGAATGAGCCTTTGAAATTTGATGGCTATGCTCTCTATCAAACAGAGTATAGGTTAGGTGAGTTATCGACAATGTCCTTCACGATGATGAACAAAAAAAGCAAGGAGGAATTTGGAGAGCTTACTATTGAACTAAATGATCCACAAACAAAATATGACCTGGGTGATGGATACTCGGTGGAAGTAATGAGCTATTTCCCCGACTTTGAATTTAACGAAAGCGGAGAACCGACTACGAAATCACGTATCCCAAATAATCCGGCCTTCGTATTTAAAATGTTCTCGCCAGAAAAGCCAGAAGGTGAAATTAGCTTTGTAGCTATTCAACAAAACCTTGAGCCTTTCGGTGATAACGAATACCAGCTTCGCTTCTCAGGAATTGAAACAAATGATGTTACGGGGTTAACGGTCCGAAAGGATTTAACACTCTGGTTATTCGCTCTCGGCGGTTTTATCTTTATGATTGGAGTTGCCCAAGGCTCATATTGGAATCATCGACGAATTTGGTTAAGAAGAAAAGATGACGAAATTTGGGTAGCTGCTCATACCAATAAAAATTGGCATGGACTCAAGCGTGAAATTAGTACAATATTGGAGGGGACAGGGATAGAGGAACCGTTGGATCAGCTTCAAGAGAATGAAAACCAAGATTCCGAGAAAAAAAATAGTAATCATGAGTAGTGAAATATGCAGATAAGTAAGGAGGAAGTAGGTTGGCTAGTTTAAGTTCAAACCTTTTATTAATAGCATTTATTTTATACTTAGTGGCCATTCCTTTTTTTGGAGGAGCGATTAGGCAGAAAAAAGGATTGGATGAAGAAAAGAAGTCTTTTGATAAGTGGGCCAAAATTGGAATTGTTATTACCATTATTGGCTTCATAGCGCAATTAGGCTTCTTCATTACGAGATGGATTGTAGCGGGACATGCTCCATTAAGCAATCTGTTCGAATATACGACGTTTTTTGGAATGTGTTTAGTTGCTTCATTTATTTTAATATACTTTATTTATAAAACATCGATTCTAGGAATGTTTGTTTTGCCGATTGCGCTATTAATCATTGCATATGCAAGCATGTTCCCAAGAGAAATCTCACCTTTAATACCAGCATTACAGAGTCATTGGCTCCAAATCCATGTTTCAACTGTTGCATTGGGAGAAGCAATACTCGCAGTAAGCTTTGGCGCTGCACTCATTTATTTAGTTAAAGCCATTGATCATACAAAACGTAGCAAAAGTACTTTCTGGCTAGAAGTGATTATGTATTCAATTGTATCGGTTGTTGCATTTATTGCCGTTACGTCTACTTTTGCTATTACGGATTACAAGGCTTCCTACAGCTATATCGATAAAAATGGATATGAAGCAGAAATGGATTATACAATTCCAGCAGTTATTGGTCCAAACGAATGGAAGGTAATAGAAGATGGAACATTTGAGCCATGGGTTCAAGTGCCAGGTATTATAAATGCCAAAAAATTAAATACTGTAGTTTGGTCATTAGTGGTAGGGTTGGGCTTATACTTTTTAATTAGACTGATTCTCAGAAAAAGAATTGGTGCTGCCCTGCAGCCATTAACGAAGAACATTAAACTCGATTTAGTTGATGAAATTAGTTATCGTTCAGTCTTGATTGGCTTTCCGGTCTTTACTTTAGGCGGTCTAGTATTTGCAATGATTTGGGCGCAAATCGCTTGGACTCGTTTCTGGGGTTGGGATCCAAAAGAGGTCTGGGCATTGATTACATGGCTTTTCTATGCCGCTTTCCTACATCTTCGCTTAGCTAAAGGCTGGCATGGTGAGAAATCGGCATGGCTAGCTGTTATTGGTTTTGCGATCATCATGTTTAATTTAATCGCCGTTAACTTAGTTATTGCTGGGCTACACTCCTATGCTGGTTAAGAAATAAGGTTATTAGAAATTTATATATTGCCTTCACTTTTTGTGGAGGCATTTTTCAAAATAGGATGTGAGCGTTTTTAACCTAGACACTGCTGATGTTTCAACGTGTTTACATTAGTGTCTAACTTTTAGTCAATCGTTTATAATGAAGTATAAGCACGTAATACTTTTTAGAACTTATGATGGAAGTATTGAAAATGGATATGATAGGGGGAGCGATTATGGATAAAGAAGTAAAAATTTTGGTTGTCGATGATGAAGAAAGAATTAGACGTCTTTTAAAAATGTACTTAGAAAGAGAAGATTATTTAATTGATGAAGCTGAAGACGGCAATGAGGCATTAGCAAAAGCGATTGCCAATGATTATGATGTGATTTTGCTCGATTTAATGATGCCTGGAAAAGATGGGATTGAGGTATGTCGAGAATTAAGAGAAAAGAAAGCGACTCCAGTTATTATGCTTACTGCTAAAGGAGAAGAAGTGAATCGTGTCCAAGGGTTTGAAGTGGGTACAGATGATTATATTGTAAAACCATTCAGTCCTCGTGAGGTTGTACTCCGCGTGAAAGCTTTGCTAAGAAGATCTTCAAGTACGTCGTATTTACAAACGGAAACAACCACAAAAGATGTCATTGTTTTTCCTAGTCTGACGATTGATAATGACGCTCATCGAGTTTTGGCAGAAGGCAAAGAAGTTAGTTTAACACCGAAGGAATATGAACTTCTTTATTTTTTAGCAAAGTCTCCAGATAAAGTATTTGATCGGGAACAGCTCTTAAAAGAAGTTTGGCATTATGAATTCTTTGGAGATTTGAGAACGGTTGATACGCATGTTAAACGTTTACGTGAAAAGCTGAATAAAGTCTCAGAGGATGCTGCCAGTATGATTGTAACAGTATGGGGTGTAGGTTATAAGTTTGAGGTTGTCAATGAATGATGTTTTGGCGCAGTGTAGTTGGTAAGCTCTGGTTTACCATTCTTTTTCTTGTTATATTTGTCCTGTTTATTTTAACAGTGATGCTGCTGGAATTCTTTGAAAATTATCATATCAATGAGACGGAGAGTAATCTTCAGAAAACAGCTACACGTATTTCGCACTTTTTGGAAGAACAGGATGAAAGTATCGGCCTTCAGTTGGCTTGGGAACTTCTCGATGATAAGACAGAGGCGATGATTATTTTTGATGAACAAGAGTATTTTTCTTCGCCCACAATGGATGAGAACTTTGGATTACCTGTAACTTACTTTTTAACAGATCCTGAATTAATGCATGTTTTTACTGAGAACAAAACAGTTAAAAAAATGGCCAATTTTCCAATGGCAAATGATGATGAGGATTCGCGCTTATTAATCATCGGTACACCGATCGACATGGTAGGAAAAGAACAGGGTGCAGTTTTTATCATGCAATCGTTAACGGTGATGGAGGAGACATCCAATTCAACGAAGAAGTTTATTTTACTTGCTGCTGGAGTAGCCATTATTTTGACGACTATTTTTGCATTTTTCTTAGCGACAAGAATTAATGCTCCTCTGCGTAAAATGAAAGAGGCAGCCTTTGAAATTGCAAGAGGAAAGTTCGATACAAAGGTACCGATCTTAACAAATGATGAAATCGGGGAGTTGGCGACCGCATTTAACCAAATGGGGAGACAGTTAAAGTTTAATCTTAACGCCCTCAGTCAAGAGAAGGAGCAGCTATCCAGCATTCTTAGCAGTATGGTCGATGGAGTTATAACATTTAATCGTGACGGTACGATTTTGATTACGAATCCTCCTGCTGAAAGATTTTTACAGGACTGGTATTTTGAGCAGGATGGGAAATCAAGAAGTGCGGAAGAAGTTCCTTATGAAGTAATGGAGCTTTTCAAGCTTGCGGTAAACACAGAACAAGAGCAAGTCGGTGAAATCTCTGTTCAAGGAAGATTCTGGGTCATTATTGTAAGTCCTTTATATAATAATACCTTTATTCGTGGTGCTGTCGCAGTTGTTCGCGATATGACCGAGGAACGTCAACTTGACAAGCTGCGACAAGATTTTATTGCCAACGTCTCACATGAATTAAGAACGCCGATTTCGATGATGCAAGGCTATAGTGAAGCGATTGTAGATGGAATTGCCGAATCAGAAGAGGAAAAGATGGAAATGGCAAGGGTAATTTATGATGAATCGCTAAGAATGGGCCGCCTTGTAAATGAATTATTGGACCTTGCTCGTATGGAAGCAGGACATATCCAGCTTGATATTAGTTTAATAGAAGTGAAATCATATTTGGAAAGAATTATTCGAAAATTCCAAGGGTTGGCAAAGGAAAAGGGAATTCATTTAAAAGGTGATTTTTACAATTTGGAATTGACCTATTATTTTGATGGGGATCGAATTGAACAGGTTTTGACTAATTTAATTGATAATGCGATTAGGCATACAGAGGATAATGGCATCATTGTCGTTTCGGGGAAAATAGAAGAGAAAGGGCTTCATATTGAAGTATTCAATTCTGGCAAAGGCATTCTCGAAGAGGACCTTCCCTTTGTTTTTGAACGCTTTTATAAAGGGGATAAAGCAAGGACAAGAGGCCGTTCTGGAACAGGGTTAGGACTTGCTATCGCTAAAAATATTGTTGAGAGCCATAAAGGACATATTTCCGTTCACAGTAAAGACGGACATGGAACGACATTTTCCTTTTTCATTCCTCGAAATTTATAAGAACAACAAGAAAACTGACGACTCATCTTGATTCACAAGGAACATCGAAAAGCGGAAGCGGCTCGTTCATCTCCGTACAAACTGGAAGGACAGCGACTGAGATAAAGGAAAACCGAGAAGCGAAAGCGAATCGAGTTTGACTTATCGTAGGGAGGTGGGCTGAAGTTTGCAAGGAGATAGCCGCTGGAGCTAGCCAAATCGAAAAGCGGAAGTTCCCTGTTTAGCGCCGTATGGACTGGACGGGGCTGACTGAGATAAAGGAGATACGAAGAGCAAGGCTAGGTAATCTGGATAAAATAATATCGGGTCATAGCTCATCATCATCTTTTAAAAAAGGGAGGAGTTTTACAAAACTTCTTCCTTTTTTTATTGAAAAATACTATATTAGTGATATTAGTGTATTTCTTTTAAAGAAATGGAAATTGACGAAGTGACCTTGAGTGATCAACATAAATGATTTGGACAATCATAGTTACAAAAATTTCGACAATATGAATGTAACTTTTGTGGATAATATTACGACTAATTGGTTGAACGGGGAGGGAAACCAATGGACTCCGTTTTTGATGAGCTGTATTCAAAATATCATCATGACGTTTTTCAATTTATTTTTTATATGGTGAAAAATAGGGAACAAGCTGAAGATCTTGTTCAAGAGGTATATATAAGGGTACTAAAATCTTATGACCGTTTTGAGGGGAAAAGTAGTGAAAAAACATGGCTATTTTCAATTGCGAGAAACGTAGCAATTGATTATTTCCGAAAGCAAAAAGGATGGCGGCAGAAAATTGCTGAAAAGTTTGATTGGACTACTGGTCAGATTAAAGATGATAGTCCTATCCCTGAAGAAATTGCTTTACAAAATGAGGAAATTTCATTGATATATCAGTGTTTAGACCATTGTACAGTTGATCAAAGGATGGTTATCATATTGCGTTATATTCAAGAATTGACCATTATTGAAACTGCAGAAGCTTTAGGTTGGACAGAAAGCAAGGTTAAAACAACTCAACACCGAGCCTTAAAAGTATTGAAAAAAGAAATGGAAGAAAGAATGGCAAAGGAGGGGACAACAAGTGAGAAAATCAGAGTGGAGCGATGAACAGCTTGAGAAATTACTACGAGAAATGCCCAAGATCGAAGACAATCGCGATCCTCGTGATATATATCAAAACATTTCACTTAGATTGAGTAAGAGAAAGCAACGCTCCTGGCTCATCCCTTCTGCTGCTACTGCTGCAGTGATTTTAATAGTAGCAGTACTTTCTTCTAATCTTTTAGGCGAAAATTCTTCCTCTGAACAATCAGCGGAGAGTGGAAATGCGACAGAGCAAGCTGAACGATCAGAAATGAATATAATCAAAGATGAGGATGCAGGTGTCGTTTATGACAGTGCAGTTGAGGAAAAGCAAGATATCCCTACTAATGATGAGGCTACTGAAGAAGGAGTGACTTCTTCAATCACTGATATTAAGCAAGAGTACACTGCCGTATATGCTGAAGATGTAAATGGTGCGGAAGAAAATACACTTACTTTTGCGATACCAGATGAGCAAAATCAAATTATCGTACCTATAACTGTACTCATCCCAAAGGAGAAGGGAAAGTCTCTTTTTGAGCAGTATACAGAGACAATGGCAAAGTTACATGAAAAGGAATGGGGACTTGCGGAGACGTTCCCATTAAAAAATGTGGAACTATCGGTCATCAAAGATGATATTTTAAAGGTGAATGTTCCAAGTGGTCAAACCTATCAAGGTTCTGCAAACGAAATAGCTTTTACTTCTGTTATTAAGAAAACTGCTAAATCTTTAGGGTTAACGGGAATTGAATTATATACAGATAATCAACCAGGAATTGAATTGGGGAATGAAGGGGAACTCCCTGGCTTAGATCTTTCGGATGATGGAAATTATGCTTACTACTTTTACTATTCAAATGTGAATCCAGAAGTCCCTTATTTAGTTCCGTATGAAAAATCATTCACGAATATTGAAGCGGCATTAAATGCAATGAAGGAAAATGTTGATACTCATCAGTTAAGTGCGTCGATCCCTCAAAATATTGATATTGAAGAAATACACGGGGAGAAGGGGATGTTAACCCTACAGCTAAATGAAGATTCTGATATGACTAGCACAAAAACAATCCTTCAGACAATTGAAGCAATCTTACTAACAGCGAAAGAGTTTAATTATAATAAAGTAAAAATTGAGTATAGTAAACTTGAGAAAATTGGAAAATTCGTCTTTAATGAGGAAATAAATGTTCCGATTGCTCCTAATAAAAGAGAAATATTAAATTAAGATCTCTAAAGGCTGATTTTTTGTCTTAGTTTGTAAGACGTCTCATTATTTGAGCTGAAAATGTCTGTCTTGCGGCGTAAGTGACAAGTTTATAGGTGTGGGGGGCACTATTTGAAGTACCCTGTAAAAAAACAAGTGAGCTAATGGCCCACTTGTTTTTTTGAGATAAATATTGTTCCAAAAGTAAATTAGAACTGAGTTATTAACCGATACCTTTCCTTAGGATGCGTTAATGTGTAGCAATGATTTAGGGGGCGCAACCTATTCTTACATAGTCATACTTTATGCCTGCTAAAAAGATTAGTTTAACTTCAAAGAAATGAACTTTCGACAACCCATTTTTTTGTAATTGGACCGAAATCAATAATTTTTGTATAAAAAAACGAAAACTATCCAAATAATAACAAATGTCTTTCTAAAAAAGAATTTTACATAGCGAGGAGAGGATTTGACAGGTTTTTCATTTTACTCCGCTTAATTAGTAGTTCTAACAACGTACAAGCTGTCATATCGTGTAGGGAAAAGCTCAAATTAAGGAGGATTCTAATGAGAGACTTTGCAAAGCGTTTGTTAATTGCTGGGATTATGGCCTTTTTTATAAGCCTGTTATTTATAGGAGGAAAAAATATTCAAGCAGAGACAATAGATATAAAGGAAGCCGCAGCACATTGGATGTGGCCGGCGGATGGGATTGTAACCGATACATACGGAACACGGAATGGACAGCATAAAGGAATTGATATAGCAGGAGGATTAGGAACACCGATTTATGTAGTAGATGAAGGAACGGTTAGTAGATCCTATTATTCAAGCTCATATGGTCATGTCGTATTTGTAAAACACCCAAATAATTTTGAAACGGTTTATGCCCATCTTAGGAAACGAAATGTAAGTGAGGGTCAGAGTGTTAAACAAGGGGACATTATTGGGGAAATGGGCAGCACGGGTCGTTCTTCAGGAGTACATCTACATTTCGAAATACATAAAAAAGAATGGACGGTTAATAAAGAGAACTCGCTCAACCCTGTAGCCATTCTTGGAGAAGTTGGTGTAGGAGAAACCGTTCAAGCAATGGTACAGCAAAAGGAGCATGTTGAGGTTGCAGGAGTGATGGAGGAAACGGATGCTATAGGCGAAGCAGATGAAGCTTTAAATGAGGATATAGCAAAATATTTACTCACTGACGATTATCAATTATTAGTTAGTGAGGAAAAAGATTTGGAAGATGAGATAGAGAGTACGAAAAGCAAGGAATATAAAGAGGAAGAAACGAAGGGTGTTATTCACGTCGTTCAAAGTGGAGATACTTTATGGGAATTAGCGGAAAAATACGAATCGTCCGTTGTTACGATTATGGAATCGAACCAATTAGTAAATGATGTAATTCTTCCAGAGCAAGAATTAATCATTGAAGAACCCTCTGAAGAGCAATATATTGTTAAACAAGGGGATTCATTAACTAGTATCGCAGAGGAAGTTCATTTATCAGTTGAAGAACTGATGGAGATCAATCATTTAAGCAGTGAAATAATTCAGCCACAGCAAATTTTAACGATTAAGCAGCAATAAACAATCGGAGGAGTTTTTTCCTCCGATCGATAGATATGAATAAGTTTAAAGAGTAATTTGATTCATTAAAACGATGTCGTCTAGTTCAGATAGTAATTGGAGAGCGGTCGAGTCCAGTGGTTTGTCAAAAGACAGCACCATTATAGCTTCTCCACCTACTTCTTTTCGACCTACTTGCATAGTCGCAATATTGATGGCGAGATCACCTAATATTTTACCAACACGGCCAATGACACCGGGGCGATCCATATGTTGGATGTATAATAAATTTCCTTCTGGATGGAAATCAATATTAAAGTCATTCATATGAACGATCCGCGGACCATAATGATCAATATAAGTACCTCTTAATGAAAATTGTCTATTTTCAATCTTGGCTGTAACGGTAATACAATTTGCATATCCAAAAGAGTTTGTTGAAATTTTCTCTCCGACGGTTATGCCTCGCTCCTTTGCGGTCAGCAGGGCATTTACTTCGTTGACATGTACGTCAATACGGTTTTTAAAGAAACCAGATAATAGCGCTTTTGTTAAATATGAGGTTTCGAGTTCAGTGACGCTACCGGCGTAATTGATTGATAACTCCTCGATCCCTTCTTTTACACATTGTGATAAGATCGAGCCCAGCTGTTTTGATAAATGGTGAAACGGTTGAATCTTATCATAAATATCCTTAGACATTGCTGGAAGATTAATGGAATTTGTAACTGGACGATCTTCAAAATAGGTTCTTACTTCTTTAGCGACTTGTGTTGCCACATTTAATTGGGCTTCTTTCGTGGAAGCACCTAAATGTGGAGTGACGATGACATTATCAAATTTTAGAAGGGGATGCTCTCCAGGAGGCTCCTCTTCAAAAACATCCAAAGCAGCTCCACCAACATGGCCGTTTCCGAGATAGACAGCTAATGCCTGCTCATCGATTATGCCACCGCGGGCACAGTTAAGGAAATAGACCCCTTTTTTTGTTTTTTTAATGGCTGTTTCATTTATCAAGCCTTTTGTTTCTTTCGTAAGAGGAGTATGTACAGTAATGATATCCGCCTGTTCCAGTACTTGTTCAAGAGTACAGCTCTCAACATTAATACTATGGGCTCTTTCTTTTGTAAGAAACGGATCAAAAACAAGCACTGTCATTCCAAATACTTTTGCGCGTTTTGCTATTTCTGTTCCAATTCTCCCTAAGCCTATAATTCCTAAAGCTTTCCCATTTAGTTCATTTCCAACGAAAGCATTCCTGTTCCATTCTAAATTTTTGACAGATGCGTGCGCTTGAGGGATGTTGCGAATTAATGAAGCCATCATTGCAAAAGTATGTTCAGCAGTTGAAATGGTGTTTCCGTCCGGTGCGTTGACGACAATAATTCCGCGTTTTGTTGCCGCGTTAACATCTATATTATCAACGCCTACTCCCGCTCGTGCAATGATTTTTAATTGAGGCATTTTTTTTAGGAGTTCTTCGGTTACTTTTGTAGCACTTCTTACAAGTAAAGCATCGATTGTCTCTAATTCAACATCTGTGTCTGTTACTTTTTTTTCAATTACTTGAGCATCTGCATAGTCTAATAATGGCTGTAAGCCTTCTGCGTTAATCGCATCGGCTACTAAAACTCGATACATTTGAACATCTCCTACCAATTATCAATTTTCTGATTATTTTACAAAACGAATATTAATCTGTCAATGAGGAATTAATGTTCGTTATCATAAGAAAACGCTTACTTGGGGTATGTGTCACAAATAAATAAGAATCGCAGGCAATAGCGTCTGCGATTCTTATTTATTTGATTTATCTTTTATTAAATACATCCGTTAAAACAGGTACAATTTGTTTTTTGCGGGAAACAACCCCTTTTAATAAGGCGGTATGATTCTCTAATTTCACACCGTAGGCTTCTTCGACAGCATCAGCTGAGCGACCAAGAGCAATAGCAGTAGAATCACTATTTAATATGTCCGTGATGACAAAGACAAATAAATCTAAGCTCTTATCAGCGATGACAGCTTGAAGAGCCGATTCGATTTCAGCTTGCCTGGAGAGAACATCTTGGATATCCACAGTATTAACCTGAGCAACTTCAACTTTACTATTGCCCATTTGGAACTCTTTTGCATCGAGGGAGATGAGCTGTTCAACTGATTTTTTGCTTAAGTCAGCACCAGCTTTAAGCATGTCTAAACCATATTTTTCTGGATTTACTCCTGCGATTTGAGCTAGTTCATGTGCCGCTTGAATGTCTTCATCTGTGCAAGTAGGAGATTTAAATAATAAAGAATCGGAAATAATTGCCGATAGCATTAGTCCGGCTATATTTTTTTCAATTTCTACATTATTTTCTTTAAACAGTTTCTTCAGAATCGTCGCAGTACAACCGACTGGCTCAGCTCGATAGTAGAGCGGTTCACTTGTTTCAAAATTAGCTATTCTGTGGTGATCAATAACTTCTAAAACACGTACATCATTAATGTCGTCTGCACTCTGTTGTCGCTCGTTATGGTCGACTAAGATAACACTGCTTGCTTCAGCTGATACGGATTGAACAAATCGCGGAACTTCTTGCTCAAATGTTTTTAGAGCGAACTCAGTTTCTCCGTTAATCTCACCTAAGCGGATAGGCTCGGTATTCAAGCCAAGTTGATTTTTTAAGTAAGAATATGCAATGCTTGAGCAAATGGTATCCGTATCCGGATTTTTGTGACCGAAAATAAGTATTTTATCCATTTTTATCTCCTTCTATATAAATGTTTATGTTTTTTTCTGAGGCGATAAAATGCCTATCTTTTTATGAAATTACTATTATAATTTACCATAAAATCGGTGAAAATAACAAAAAATATCGAGCATAAGGTTAACTTCTTCACAAAGTTGCTTCAGTACGCTATAATAATGGTGTAATTAAATATTGGTCTATCTTCGGGGCAGGGTGTAATTCCCGACCGGCGGTAATGAGAGTTAGTCTCTGAGCCCGCGAGCCAATTATAAGCATAAGTGAATTTAAGAAGTTTCTTCTTGAGCTTAACGAAATGCTTTGGCAGGATTTGGTGCAATTCCAAAGCCGACAGTATAGTCTGGATGGGAGAAGATGGAGGTTCTGCAAGCGTTCAAATTTGCTAGTTTGAATGTTTATTAAGCGTGCCGTTTTATTCTCCCTCAAGTAAACTTGGGGGAGTTTGTTTTTGGAGGGAATATTCAAGATGTAAAACATCTAGCCATTTCGAAATAATGCGATAAAAACGAGCATTAATCCATAGATTTTTTCACTGGAGTTTATCTTCCAGAAGAACGAATTGGTTGTGCATTTTTTCACTTTATTTATTGAGAAATGGATTCAACTAGGTTGTGAGCATCTTGTTGTTCTTTATCAATGGGTATAGCTTAATAACGCTGAACCTTTCTTCTTTAGGAGAGATGGATCCCTTAAAAGGAGAGAGGAAAATGAAGAAGTACGACATCAAAGCTTTAGTTTCAATCGGAATGTTAAGTAGTATCGGATTTGTTCTGATGCTTCTAAACTTTCCATTACCACCTTTTCCAAAATTTTTAATGGTCGATTTTAGTGATATTCCAGCTTTAATCGCTGCATTGATTTTTGGACCAGTTGCTGGGATATTGGTTGAATTATTTAAAAATGTATTGGATTATATTTTGACAAGCAGTGATACCGGTATTCCAGTTGGCCATTTTTCAAATTTCGTGGCAGGAGTTCTATTCGTCATTCCAACATACTATATTTATGAAAAATTAAAAACGAAAAAAGGAATGACCTACGCATTAATTGTTGGAACGATATTGATGGCTGTTGTCATGAGTGTATTAAATTACTTTGTTATCCTACCAGCCTATACAATGTTTATGGGGTTCCCGGCAATGTCCGGTGAGGAAACAAGGCAAATGATTGTCGCCGGTATACTTCCATTCAATATTGTTAAAGGGATTTTAATATCAATCGTTTTTATGCTTCTCTTTACTAGAATGAGTACTTGGATTGGAAAGCAGAGAGCATATCGAATATAAATAAAAAATAACAGAGAAAAGCTCATGCCTTTAAAAGAAAAACTCCTCTCACAAAAAAGAGAGGAGTTTTTCTTTTGTTTCCGAAATATCGATTGCTTCGATGAAACACTCTTTCAAGTGGTTAATCTGATCGGTGCAAGTAGCCAAAGCCTAACAAACTTTAGATATTTACTGCTTACGATTAGTCGGCCAAGAATTGCTATCACAATTAAGGCTTCCTATATCGAAAGGACAGCCCCTTCTAGTTAGAAACGGCACGAGTTGACCCTTGCGCTTGCTTACTTCTATTCAAACTTTAATGGATCTCCATCAAATGGTTCGTCTGCAATTTTAATGGAATCAGTTGGACAGCCTTCAAAAGCATCCATCATATCGTCTATTAAAACATCTGGAATTTCAACAATTCCTTCGTTATCATCAAGCGTTACAAATGCGATACCCTCATCATCATAATCGTAAATATCTGGCGCAGCAGCTCCGCAAGCCCCACATGCGATGCATGTTTCTTTGTCAACAATTGTATATTTTGCCATGTAAAAACCTCCCAATGAATTAAACATTTATTTTCATACATTTCATAAAAGCTTCTGAAACGTATTCCCTCATTCTTTATTGTAAAACTGTATGAGTAACATTTCAATAAAAAAATAATGAGAATGCTTATCATAACAACGTTTTGGAACGGAATAGGAGCCTTTATTTCATTTTCATGTTAAAATAAATAGGGAAACACGTCGAATTATGATATATAAGAATACCGTTAAAAACGTGTTGTTGCTCTCTCGTGAGGAACTTTTTTTCAAAATATAGTAATAGGGTGATAGGATGCCAACTCGATTTATATATTTTGTTGTTCTTTTCTGTTTACATAAAATAAATGACGAGAGAACTATATACTCTTTATATCATCTCCTATCTGGAAAGAAATCTTTCCAGACGATACAAGATGCCCATCTTTTCCAAATTGCGCAATTTTATAAAACATGTGATTTCTTAACAAGAAAGCAATTTGATGAGATCATTGAGGAGCTTGAAAAACAAAATTTAGTTACGGCAACGAATGAGCAGTATTATAAGCTTACAAGAGATGGTTTAACCTATATGAAAAAAGAGTCTGAAAATCATCCGTTTTTATCCTATTTGAACGGTTGGGATTACCAATACGCTAATATCTTTTGGCAGAGGATCTCGTTATTGGTTCAAGTAACTTCACATTTGGCTAACCAAGATCGAAATTATATTCCCATCCAGCGAAAGAAACCTTTGCTCAAATGGTTGAAAAATTATCTTCTCCATAATCGATTTAATCGCAAAGAACTTAGCGATCGCTTATATCATGAGCTCATTCATGTTTTGGAAGATTGCCGAGAAATCGATCCAAGTGTTTTTGTCATTCGTTTAACTGGATTTGAGACAATTGGTTTGACAGAAAAACAGGCATGTGAGTCCTTAAAAATAGAGCAAACCCTGTATCATTTTCAATTTCAGGCATTGTTACATTATATTTTGTTTAGAATTCAAAAAGAACCGAAAACATTCATGTTGTTAGCATCGCTTATAACAGATATTGAAACAAATCTTCTTTTAACAGATACAAGTAAGAAAACGTTGGTACTCTTAAATAAAGGATTTTCACTCGAACAAATCGCTCAAATCAGAAAATTGAAAGTTAGTACAATACAGGATCATATTGTTGAACTTGCCCTGCAAATGAATTCATTTCAAATTGAACCGTTTGTAGGGAAGGAAAAAATAAAACTGATTACGGCTGCGCATAAACAGGCAACTTCTAAACAATTGAAACAGATCCGTGAATTGGTTCCAGAAGCAACCTATTTTCAAATCCGATTAGTTTTGACTAGGCTTGGTGAAGATAATGAATTTTGAGCTAGAGAAAAAATTGCAGGAACATTTCAGCTTTTCTGCGTTTCGCCCCGGACAGAAAGAGGTTGTGTCATCTGTACTAAATAAGAAAAATACGATTGCTGTTTTACCTACTGGCACAGGGAAGTCATTGTGCTATCAGCTTCCAGGATATGTACTTTCAGGTATCGTTGTGATCATTTCACCACTTTTGTCGCTCATGCAAGATCAGGTCGAGCAAATGCATATGCAAGGAGAAAAAAGAGTAATAGCGCTCAATTCATTTTTAACTGGCGCAGACAGAAGCAAAGCTTTACGTCAGCTAAACAAATATAAATTTATTTACATTTCCCCTGAAATGTTAAACCTTGATGAAATAAAACAAAGGTTGCAAGGCTTGCCGATTTCTTTGTTTGTGATCGACGAAGCTCATTGTATTTCACAATGGGGATATGATTTTCGTCCAGATTATATGAAGCTGGGAACAATAAGAGAGCAACTTGGTAATCCACTTACATTAGCTTTGACAGCAACAGCTACGAAAGAAGTAGTTACAGATATTGCCCAAGTATTAAAACTAACTTCTTGGGATGAACATATTTTTTCAATGGATCGTCCCAATATTGCGATTAAGGTAGAGCAAGTGGCTGCTCCTGAGGAAAAGGAACATCACCTGATAAAGTTGCTTTCGTCTCTTCAAGGACCAGGTATTATTTATTTTTCCAGTCGCAAAAAGGCAGAAGCGCTAGTTGAACGATTAAAGGCAGATGGTTTTCATAAAGTTATGGCTTATCATGGGGGAATCGATCAGGAAAGCCGTATCCTTATTCAACAGCAATTTATCCATGGACAACTCGATTTAATTTGTGCAACCAGTGCATTCGGTATGGGTGTAAATAAAGAAGACATCCGCTTTGTCATTCACTATCACATGCCCTTGCAAATGGAATCTTATATACAAGAAATTGGTCGTGCTGGTCGAGATGGAAAAAAAAGCTTAGCGATATTACTATATTCACCAGGAGATGAGGCACTATCCTATCACTTGGTGGAAAATGAACTTCCAAATGTGGTTCAGATTGATTGGATTAGCCAATGGATGAAATCGAAGAACCGAAGTGAAGAAGAAATGCGGGCACTTGTTGGGTTAAATGATATTCAATGGCGCTTAATAAGTGATTTCTTTGAAAATCTTGAAAACACCGGTGCTTTGGACTCGTCAATAGAGAAGTTCAAGCTCTTTGTTGAAGAGAGAACGCGACTAAAAAGAAAAAAGATTGAGGAAATCAAGAATTGGATACACTCTTGCCAATGCCGAAGAGAAAATATCTTGAATTATTTTGGTGAAAAAAAGAAAAGAACGATTAAGGATTGCTGTGATGTGTGTGGCATCAATTTAGACCAGTTTCAAAAAAGAGATGAAGATGCGGCCAATTTTTCTTTCTCATTTGATTGGAGAGCCTATTTATCCAGCATTTTATTAAAAGGGTGAGCGTGTAAACATGAAAAATAAATATACGGAAATAGTTCAGGAGTTAAGCGATCGGGAAATCACGTTTCACCTAATAGCAACCCAAGTACTGCTACTAGTAATGGCGCTAGTAATAGGGTTTTTTTTGTTTGATGATTTTTCATCATTTTGGGAGTTGTTTATTTGGGATGATAAGAAAATTTGGTATGTTGGCGTTGGGGCTGGATTAGCCATTGTCGCATTGGACCTCCTGCTGATGAAGGTGCTGCCACCTTCCTATTATGACGATGGCGGCTTGAATAAGCGAATGTTTAAAAATAGAACTGTGTGGCAAATTGCCGGAATTGCTGCAATGGTTGCAGTCAGTGAAGAAATATTATTTAGAGGTGTGCTCCAAACCCATTTTGGACTAGTTGTCACAAGTCTTTTGTTTGCATTAATTCATTACCGATACTTGTTTAACAAATTTCTTTTCGTAAATATTTTACTTCTTAGTTTTTTTATTGGTTACATTTATATGATGACAGAGAATTTGCTTGTCACGATTGTTTTGCATTTTATTGTTGATTTTTTATTAGGATTAGCCGTTCGCAACGATAAACAACCACCTCATGAACAGGAGGGAATGATATGAATAAAGAAGAGCCGTACCGTGATCAGGCGGAACGTTTAAGAAAGAGAATTAGTAAAAAAGAGGAATCTGAAACGATTAATGATTCATCGCAGGAACTGCCGCCAAGAAGCAGGGTTCATTATCAAAAGGCAAAAAGAACAAAGGTGAAGTTAAAATATCCTCTGATTCGATTATTAGCTATTTTTTTCATTCTCCTACCAATTGTGAGCTTTAGCATTTATTCTATTAATGAAAGCAAATCGAATCGTTCTGCATCTGTTGATCATCCTTTAGCAGGAAATATTGAGGCGGTTGATGTTAAAAATGATGAGCCAAGCGAACAGGGAATGGAAGAAGAACGAACGGGTGTTGACCTCGATGAAGATTTGCCGGAAATAGAAGAAGATGAAGTAGTTGGGGAGCCAGAATCGGAAAAAGTTGAACCGGTGAAGGTGGATAGTACGCTTCCAGAGAAGGAATCTCCTAATGATAAAGCACCTGTGAAAGAAGAGATTATTTACCATACAGTACAAACTGGAGAAACGCTCTTCCGAATTTCAATGAAATATTATCAATCACAATCAGGAATTGAAATCATTAGAGAAGCAAATGGGATCCAAGGAAATGAGATCCGGATTGGACAAACTTTGAAAATACCGATAGAACAGTAGGGATTAAAGACGATGTTATGGTTGAAGTAACATCGTCTTTTTTTGTTTAGCAGTGAGCTAAATATCAATAGATCAATATAATCGCTATGTTTTAAATCATAACTAGAAGGACAAGATCATATATTTTTATAAATAGCATGACGAGGAATTGTTTAGAATGGGGAGGAAGTTAATGGAAACATCGATTAAAATGCTTGATGAGAGAACCGATAAGGCAACGAAGCAAATGCTCCAAAAGGTAGTGGAGCGAAAAAGAAAATTTGATGCTTTTACATTCAGGCATTTCCTTGTTATTTGGTTAACGATATTTTCAGCTTTTATCTACCTCTTCATCTTATATAAAACGTTGGTAATCCCGTATTCGTATTCCTTTGCAGCCATGTTTTCAGCATTTCTGGCTCAGACCTATAATTTGTACGCCCTTATTTTTATTTTTGGATTGTACGGTTTGATGAATTTGTTAAAAGAGAAGAAGGATAAGGCGGAAAAGGAATACCATGCGTTGCGTTGTGAAATTATTGATAAGAGCAAGGATCTATGGAAACAGGAGGACGCGTGGAGAAATCGTCATCTTGTTTTTGAAATGATGAAAAAGAATTACGATATCAATCTTTATCATGAAAATAAATAAACACTTATCCAAGGGTAAGAGGCAGGGATTTTGCCGCTGCCTCGAAAGATTAAAAGAATTTCTTTTTATCGCGCTCGTCTTTGAGAATTTCGACAGCTTCTCTGAAACGTTGAGAATGGACAATTTCTCGTTCTCTTAAAAACCTCAATCCATCATTTAAATCCGGGTCATCGCTCACATTAATGATCCATTGGTAAGTGGCTCGCGCTTTTTCTTCAGCGGCGATATCTTCATATAGATCTGCAATTGGGTCTCCCTTTGCTTGAATATAGCTAGAAGTCCATGGAACTCCAGCAGCATTGTGATAAAAGAGGGCATTATCATGATTGACATAGTGGTCACCAAGTCCAGCAGCTTTCATTTGTTCAGGAGTCGCATCTTTCGTAAGTTTATAAATCATGGTAGCAATCATTTCTAAATGGGCAAACTCTTCTGTGCCAATGTCCGTAAGTAAACCGATTACTTTGTCTGGAATCGAGTAGCGCTGATTTAAATACCTGAGTGCGGCAGATAATTCTCCATCTGCCCCCCCATACTGTTCAATAAGAAATTTGGCGAGCATTGGATTACATGTGCTGACTTTAACAGGGTATTGGAGCTTTTTTTCATAGATCCACATATTCTATCCCTCCTATTTTTCAAGTGTTGAAGTTTTATAGCTGCCATGGCCAAGGAGAGTCATCCCAATCCCATGGTTGCCCAGAATAACTATGTCCGAATTGCATTAAAGGTCCATACACGGCTTCGACTGCTTTTCTTAACTTTTTCCTTTCCTTTACATAGTGATTAAATTGATTAATCGCTTCTAAATCGTTGTTATGAGTATCTAAGTATAAGCTTAGCTCTACCAGCACAAAATCAACTGCTTGAAGTTGTTCCATGAGTTCATAAAACTCCGGTGGCAATTGTTTTTTCATGAGGGTTTGCCTCCCTTAGCTAATTCTCTGGCATTGTAATAAGGATCATATAGAGGCTTCCAAAGTGTTCCAGCTCTTAATGCTTCCATTGGAGTGAATTGAGGGAAATTATTTGGTTGAAATCCTATATATAAATGTGGTGGAGTTGAGTAGCTTTTTACCTTGATAGGTTTACAAGGATCAAATGGACTTACATAAGGGGAATAGGTTTTATTAGGTGTAAACATAGTTGCCCTCCTTTTATAGATATATCATTCAATTTTATGAAAAAAAACGACAGACATGACAGTTATTTTCACGAAAAGGAAAGGAGTTCTTTTTGATTTTGTAGAATATATTAATAGTGTACATATTAAATCGGAGGTGAAAAAATGTTTGTAAAGAATATCATGATTCCAAAGCATCAAACATTTACCGTTCAGGCTGATGAACCATTAAGAGCTGCCTTGGACAAATTAGAGGAGCACAAAATAGATGGTCTGCCGGTATTACAAGGTCATCAATATGCCGGCATTGTGACAAGGCATAATCTCTATGAGAATTTTTTTACCTCTAACCAGTCAAGGGAAGAATTTTTAGAAAAAAAGAGCTGTGGTGATATCGCAACATATAGAGATAAATATTTAAAAGGGCAAGAAATTTTTGAGAAAACTCTGCTTGAGTTAAAAGATTTTCCATTGCTTGCAGTTGTTAATGACAAAAATGAATACTTGGGAATTGTGACAAGATTTGATGTATTAGAGCAATTTCAATCCGCTTTTGGTGTCAGAAAATCAGGGGTGAGAATTGCTTTCACCTCGATTGAAACGGAAGGGCGTCTTGCTCGTCTTGCTGATATTGCTCATCAATTTCATGAGCATATCATTTCACTTGTTACATTCGATGAGACGGATAAGCTTGTGCGTAGAATTGTGATGAAAATTGAGAAAAAGGATAATGTTGATAAATTCGTAAAAAAACTTGAGGATTCTGGATTCCGAATTCTTGATATTTATGAAGATTAAATAGTTGTCACCAGTTTTGATAAGCAAGAAAAATGGACCCCTCTCATAGATTGTTATGAGGGGATTTTTTCTATTTTTAATAACTTTATGGTATGATTCCATTAGATTTTAGAAGAAAAGCGTAATCGGGAGGAACTATGGTTTTCATATTTGTTTTCATCATCTTGTCTTTAGCCATCGGGCTTATTATTTATATGTATAAGTTGGCCCATTCTGATCAAGTCCTTTATCAAGAAATTTCATTTGCAAACTTTCCGGATAGCTTTGGTGAAATAAAGCTGTTTTTTATTTCTGATATCCATAAGCGATTGATATCAGAGGATATTGTTACGGAAGTGAAAGGAAAAGTAGACCTAGTGATTATAGGTGGGGACCTTTTAGAAAAAAGGGTGCCAATTGAGCGTGTTGAACAAAATATTAAATTGCTGACGGAAATAGGACCAACCTATTTTGTGTGGGGGAATAATGATTATGAAATTAATCCACGGCTACTGGATGCTGTCCTTTTAAAGTATGGAGTAAAAATCCTCGATAACACGGCAGTCTCCTTCGAATCCGAAGAAGGGGCTCGTTTTGTTTTATTAGGGATTGATGATATTTCAAGAAAAAGAGCTCGTTTAGATTTGGCTTTACAAGACGCTGGTCCAGAAGGGTTTAAAGTTTTGGTAAGTCATGATCCGAAGATTCAAAAACAAATCAAGCGTGAAGATCAAATCGCGCTTGTGTTAAGTGGGCATACACATGGAGGTCAGATTAGAATTTTTGGCATCGGTCCTTATGAAATAGGGAAGTTAAGGAGAACCGAGGAGACAGCAATCCTCGTGAGCAATGGTTACGGTACAACTTCATTGCCGCTGCGCTTAGGTGCCAGCCCCGAGACTCATGTCATTACGTTAAAAAAGGAATGGAAGAATAGCAAAAACCCTAATTAGACGACTCACCATCCCTATTTATTTACATAAACTACATTAAGAGTTGTCACAGTAGGGGGCAAAAAATATGCGCATAGAGCGGTTGAATTATAATAAAATTAAGATCTTCCTTACGTCAGACGATTTAATGGAACGAGGCCTTACAAAAGAGGATATTTGGAAGGATTCCTTAAAATGGCATCAGCTTTTTCACGATATGCTTGAAGAGGCGAGTGATGAGTTTGGTGTTAAAATTGAAGGCTCTGTTGCAGTTGAGATTTTTTCTATGCATGCTCAGGGGATGATTATGATCGTTACGATGGAAGAAGAGGAAGATCAATCCCTACATGATGGGTTTATAGATATGGCTGTTATGGCTAATAATACTGATGAGATACTTTTTGAGTTTAACGATTTTGAGGATGTAATCCAGCTATCGCGACAATTACAGAATTTAAATGTTCGTGGTGGAAGCTTGTACAGTTTCGAACAAAAATATTTTTTATCGTTCAAAGAGGATGCGCTTCGTCAGTCAGATAGCATGATCGCTGTCTTATCGGAATTTGGTGATATTTCGTTAAGAAGTATTCATTGGTTAGAAGAATATGGCCAAAATGTCATGAGCGGCAATGCAATCGAGACGGTGATTGAACACTTTGTAACGAAATAAAAGGAATAAAGGCTTCGATATAAGAGTATTACTCTTATTGGAGTCTTTTTCTGTCTTCTTCGGAAAAGGTGAAACGGCCTTTTTTATCTTAAAAATGATGATGCGATGCGAGCGATTGAAAAAACAAACAATATCGTTACTAATTATTGATGATTGTTTAATTTTGTACAAGTCACAGATTGCTCTTATATGAACTAGAAGTACGCATTTATGAAGTGGACTCATCATTATAACATTAAAATGATAGCGGTTACAATTTTTATTAAATGTGTGTAAAAAAGGCTCTCATTCATCTTGCATTAATTATCCAAAGGTGTATACTTGTGACTGAAAGAGGACAATTATTGAAAGCGATTTTAGGAGGTTTATTTTAGATGGTAGCCGAGAAAGGTACTGAAAATATAAATCATGAAGACAAGCTTGATGTCTTAAAGTCTACTCAAACTGTCATACACAATGCTCTTGAAAGACTTGGATACCCTGAAGAAGTCTACGAGCTCTTGAAAGAACCTTTAAGATTGATGACGGTCAAAATTCCAGTAAGAATGGATGATGGATCTGTAAAAGTCTTTACTGGCTACCGGGCCCAGCATAACGATGCTGTTGGTCCTACAAAAGGTGGAATTCGTTTTCATCCGAATGTGACGGAAAAGGAAGTAAAGGCACTTTCCATTTGGATGAGTTTAAAATGTGGAATTGTTGATTTGCCATACGGTGGGGGAAAGGGTGGAATCGTTTGTGATCCACGGGATATGTCATTTAGAGAACTTGAGCGCTTAAGTCGTGGTTATGTGCGAGCAATCAGCCAAATTGTTGGTCCTACAAAGGATATCCCGGCACCAGATGTCTTCACCAATTCACAAATTATGGCATGGATGATGGATGAATATAGCCGTATTGATGAATTTAATTCTCCGGGATTTATTACAGGAAAACCGCTTGTTTTAGGTGGATCTCATGGTCGAGAGTCGGCAACAGCAAAGGGTGTAACCATTTGCATTGAAGAGGCGGCTAAGAAAAAGGGAATTGAATTAAAGGGTGCTCGTGTTGTTGTCCAAGGATTTGGGAATGCGGGAAGCTTCTTATCAAAGTTCATGCATGATGCTGGTGCAAAGGTCGTCGGGATATCAGATGCATACGGTGGTTTATATGACCCAGATGGCTTAGACATTGATTATTTACTTGATCGTCGTGACAGTTTTGGAACGGTAACTAAATTATTTAATAATACAATCTCAAATAAGGAATTATTGGAGTTGGATTGTGATATTTTAGTACCTGCGGCAATTGAGAATCAAATAACTGAAGATAATGCTCATAATATTCGAGCGAAAATAGTTGTTGAGGCTGCTAACGGCCCGACAACATTAGAAGCAACACAAATCCTAACTGATAGAGGAATCCTTCTTGTACCAGATGTTTTGGCATCTGCGGGCGGAGTGACGGTTTCTTACTTTGAATGGGTGCAAAATAATCAAGGTTATTATTGGACAGAAGAGGAAGTAGAAGACAAATTAAGAGCCGTTATGGTAAAAGCTTTTGAAAATATCTATAGCACAGCTCAGACTCGTAGAGTAGATATGAGGCTTGCAGCATATATGGTCGGTGTAAGAAAAATGGCGGAAGCATCCAGATTCAGAGGCTGGATTTAAAAAGAAAAGCGGAAGCGACTCGTTCATCTCCGTACAAACTGGAAGAACAGCGACTGAGATAAAGGAGATACGAAGAGCGGAAGCGATTCGCTATCGACTTATCGTAGGGAGGTGGGCTGAAGTTTGCTAGGAGATAGCCGCTGAAACTGGACAAAGAAAAGCGGAAGCGGCTTGCTGACAAGTGGCTTGAAATGGTAAACATTACAATAAAAAACGAGGACTTGCCAATTGGTGAGTCCTTCCTTAGTTATAATCAAGGAGTGTTTTTCATGAAGAAAGAAGAAGTAATCATCGTTGGTGGCGGCCCGTGTGGAATTGCTGCGGCAATCTCTTTAAAGAGGAAAGGACTGCATCCGCTCATTATTGAGAAAGGTAATATTGTTAACGCTATTTATCATTATCCAACCCATCAAACATTCTTTAGTACGAGTGAGAAGCTTGAAGTAGGAAATTATCCATTCGTAACGGAGCATTATAAGCCAAAGCGAAATCAAGCGTTAGTTTATTATCGTGAAGTTGTGAAGAGAGAAGAGTTGCGTGTAAATACATATGAGAAAGTACAGTCAGTAAAAAAAGAAGAGGATGACTTCTTTACTGTAACTACTGATAAACAATTATACTCTTGTCAGTATGTCGTGATTGCTACAGGTTATTATGATAACCCTAATTACATGAATGTTCCTGGTGAAGACCTACCTAAAGTATTCCATTATTTTAAAGAAGCTCATCCTTATTTTGATAAAGATGTTGTCGTTGTTGGTGGGAAAAATTCGAGTGTAGACGCGACCATTGAACTTGTAAAAGCAGGAGCTAGAGTGACAGTTCTATACAGAGGATCCGAATTTTCTTCAAGCATTAAGCCGTGGATTCTTCCAGAGTTTGAATCTTTAATTCGCCATGGAGTTGTGACAATGGAATTTAATGCTCAGGTCAAGGAGATCACAGAAGATAAAGTCATTTATGAAAAAGAGGGCCAGCAAGTTGCGGTGAAAAACGATTTTGTGTTTGCCATGACTGGTTATCACCCCGATCACGACTTTCTTAAACAAATGGGTGTTGAGATTGATGATGAGTCTGGGAGACCAATCTTTAACGAAGAGACGATGGAAACGAATGTTCCTGGTATTTATATTGCAGGGGTCATTGCAGCAGGTAATAATGCCAATGAAATTTTTATTGAAAACGGTCGTTTTCACGGAGAACAAATTGCCAGTGCGATAAGCAAAAAATAATTAATAATGTATTTAAGAATCCTGAGTTTTTTGTTAAACTCAGGATTCTTGGTATATGAATGTTTAATATAAGTAAAACTTATTGTTGGTTATAGAAAAATGGTCATATTCCTTATGGAGTATCGTGCGTTAAAATGAGGATGAACGAGCTCAGGTGAGGAGGATTTATCATGTTATTTTTAATTAAAGCAATCGATCATATTCAATTGGCTGCACCGAAAGGTTCGGAATCGCGAGCAAGAGATTTTTTCATAGGGATATTAGGATTTACAGAATTAGAGAAACCGGAGGCTCTAAAAAAGAGAGGTGGAGTATGGTTTTCTAATGGAGAGATTCAAATTCACATTGGCATTGAAGAACCTTTCTTTCCATCAAAAAAGGCACATCCTGCATTCGAGGTGAAGAAGATAGAGGAGCTAAAACGACATTTGAAAACGAACTATGTTATGTTCGAAGAAGACATTCATTTACCTAATGCCCATAGGATATTTGTTTTCGATCCATTTGGTAATAGATTAGAGTTCTTGGAGTGGCAAAGTAAAGAAGGTCCTTGTCGTTAACCATTAGAACGATTTTGGAAAAGTAAGTAAAGGCTAAAAGAAAATGCTGAGCGTGTCATGAGCTGCACGCTCCACATTTGCAGTATACGCATGGATATTTCTTCTCATGCGTTCTATGATAGCTTTTAAATAGCGAAAGCTTGTTCAATTAGATTTCGATCAGAGGTAGTTGCTAGTAAAATTAACAATTTTAACCTGGCTTTTTGACCGTTTAAACCATTTGAAAAGATGACACCCATTTCTTTCAATTGTTTTCCTCCGCCTTCATAAGCATACGTGTCTTGCGCGATCCCATTAAAACATCGTGATACAAAGACGACAGGGATATTG
Organism: Bacillus methanolicus; assembly: GCF_008764295.1. Taxonomy (GTDB): domain Bacteria; phylum Bacillota; class Bacilli; order Bacillales; family Cytobacillaceae; genus Robertmurraya; species Robertmurraya methanolica_A. The sequence continues at coordinate 46,356 of NZ_VTQX01000007.1, forward strand.
TTTTTAATTAGTGCCTTTATTCCTGGTATTGTGTCGGGTGGAAGATTTCCTTGACCGAGCGCTTCGATGACAATTCCATCACAGGGCAATGCATTTATGGCATCTAACAATGTTGAGTCCATTCCAGCGTGCGCTTTTATGAGAACAACCTTTTTTGAAACGTCAGTAATTGGGTAGCATTCTGTCCGGTTTGGAATATGGTGGAAGACAACACCTCGCTTCGTCACGATGCCAATAGGTCCATATTGTGGACTTTGAAAAGTGGCGATATTACTTGTATGCGTTTTTGTCACATTTTCTGCTGTATGAATCTCGTCATTTAAAACAACGAGAACCCCTTTTTCCTTCGCCTCCTCACTTGCCGCTACTTTTATAGAGGAGATTAAATTATATAGTCCATCTGCCCCGATTTCATTGCTTGAGCGCATAGCACCTGTTACGACTATTGGTATCTTACTTTCAATTGTTAAATCGAGGAAATATGCGGTTTCCTCGAGTGTGTCTGTCCCGTGGGTGATAACAACACCATCTATATCATCGGTTAAACTTCTCTGAGAAATTAGTTTTCGAATTTTTAACATCTCAGTTGGAGTAATATGTGGAGAAGGAAGATTAAATGGTTCTTCTATAATTAAATGAGCAAATGCCACTAATTCCTCGGTTTTTTTAGTTAGTGGGTTTGACTCATTAGGTTTCACGGTACCTGTTTGTTCATCTTCACTCATAGAAATGGTCCCACCTGTATGAATTACTAATATCTTTTTCTTCATAATGAAGCCTCCGTTTGCATTTCTCATTTTCATTCTATCTATTCCATGATACGATTAAAGAAGGGATTTTCTCAATGGTTTTGTCCAATTTCTTTTATATTGGGCTTGAGAGTATTGCTATTTCAAAGATTTAGTACTCCTTGCGTAACTTAGTTTCTTTCACAAGGGGGCAGGAATTTCCAGAATTATATAAAAAACGCTATTTTTAATCGTTGAATTAATTCAGATATTTTTGAATTTGAGTATTTTAGAAAAAGCTGTTGAAAAGAGGAACATACATGCTGGGGATATTATCGGCTGGGATAGCGCCTGGGTTGGCGCTATTAAGCTATTTTTATTTAAAAGATGAATATGAGTCGGAACCCGTTACATTTGTTTTTAGGGCGTTTGTTTATGGAGCCTTGCTTGTGTTTCCAATCATGTTTATCCAATATGTTCTGGAAGTAGAGAATTTGGTTCAGTCGGAAATTATCCACGCTTTCTTTTCAACCAGTCTTTTGGAAGAGTTTTTTAAATGGTTCATTCTCATCTATACAGTTTATCAACATATAGAATTTGATGAGCCATATGACGGAATTGTATATGGAGCTGCTGTTTCTTTAGGGTTCGCAACTGCTGAAAATATTTTTTACTTGCTAGGAAATGGGTTAGAATATGCTATGGGAAGGGCGTTATTGCCGGTATCAAGTCATGCCCTTTTTGGCGTTATTATGGGGTATTATTTAGGCAAGGCAAAATTTAATCAAGCATCGAAAGTAAAATGGTTTATCCTCTCGCTACTGCTTCCATTTCTCTTACATGGGATTTATGATTTTATCCTCTTATCTTTGGAAAATTGGGTGATCTACATGTTCCCATTCATGATTTTTTTATGGTGGCTAGGATTAAGAAAGGCGAAGCATGCTAGAACCTTAAATTCACAACATCGTATTGAAGTCAATAAAGGCCTTCCATTTTAAAAATGACTGTAGACAAACGCGGGTGAAACCGGGGGTTTGTCTACATTTTTTTTATGTAAAGGATTTGTTAAATGACGTTTGATGCAGAAGCTCGAAACCAATATCGATTTTTTCTCCATTTATGGAGAAGTCTCCGTTCACCACAGAAGGATTAAAAGAAATTGATAAGCGTTAAAAAGTAATCTTTCGAGGTAAAAGAAAAGCGATTTAAGCAAACGTTAGAGAAATAGAAATAATAAAATTACAGCAGTATTAAAAAAAGCTACTCTCCTTATTCCCCATAAAGAGTCAAACACAACCATATGCCAGACCCCTGAAAAGCGCGAGGGGTTGGAGCCGAAAGCACCAAATTTTTCCGCCGTTCAGTCAATCATAACAAAAGATACCTTCCATTTTTTAAATGGAAGGTTATTTATTTGAGCATTCTTTTAAAGAGTGTATCTTACCATATAAGCAGCCTAGCTTTCACTCTCTTTCTTTTGGAATTTCGGGTGTTCATTTTAAGAAAGCGAGTTGATTTTTGAATAAAAACCCACTTAATACAAAAAATAGGCTCAAGTGGAGTACATTGCCTTTTAACACAAGATAAAGAAACAAAGTTCATCTAGGAATCAAATTCAATTGGGGGTGCATTCATGAACAAGAAGCTTTTATTATCAAAAGTCTTTCTTATTATTTCAATTTGTATAATTTGTGTTCCATTAAGTACCAGTGAAAAGACTGTAGAAGCTTTCTCCGCTCAAGTTATCCAGCACGGAGCAGTAGGAGATGATGTTATTGAATTACAGTCGCGACTCCAGTATTTAGGCTTTTATAACAAGAAAATTGACGGAGTTTTTGGCTGGAGTACTTATTGGGCGCTTCGAAATTTTCAATATGAATTTGGCCTGCCAATTGATGGATTAGCAGGTCAGAAAACAAAAGATATGTTAGTTAGGGCATCGCAATATCATGAACAACATGTGAAGGAACAAATTAACAAAGGAAATAAATTCACGCATTATGGTGGTATGGACTTAAACAAACAAAAAGGGCCTGAAAAATCAGGAGGCGGTGCTAAAGGAAAAGAAGGACAAAAGGCACCTGCTCAAAAGTCAGCGCCAAAAGCACCGGCGCAGCAAAAGACCGAACAGAAGGCTCCACCCCAGCAACAAAACACTGGTCAGCAAACACCAGCGCAAAATACGGGGCAAGAGACACCGCCACAACAAAATCAAGGGCAGAATAATGAGGCTCCACAAGAAAATGAGCAGCCTCAACAGCCTACAGCTGCGAATGTACCAAACGGTTTTTCACAAAATGACATTCAGCTTATGGCTAATGCCGTTTACGGTGAAGCACGAGGAGAGCCTTATGTTGGTCAAGTTGCAGTTGCTGCTGTAATTTTAAATCGCGTTGAAAGTGCCACTTTTCCTAATACTGTCTCAGGTGTTATTTTTGAACCTCGTGCATTTACGGCGGTTGCTGATGGACAAATTTGGTTGACTCCTAATGAACAAGCGAGAAAAGCGGTGCTAGATGCAATTAATGGCTGGGATCCTACCGGTGATGCCATTTACTATTTCAACCCAGATACGGCAACAAGTGGCTGGATATGGACAAGGCCGCAAATTAAACGGATCGGAAAGCATATATTCTGTAAATAGAGGGGTGAGATAAAGATGATTAGAGGAATTCTTATCGGAGTATTAGCTCTAGGCGTCGCTGGAACAGCATTTTGGGGTTATCAAGAGCATCGGGAAAAGAATGCCATTCTGATTAATGCAGAAAATAACTACCAAAGGGCTTTTCATGATTTAACATACCAAATCGACCTACTAAACGATAAAATTGGTACGACATTGGCAATGAACTCGCGTAAATCTCTATCTCCTGCACTTGCCGATGTTTGGAAAATTACTGCACAGGCACATAGTGATGTAGGGCAGCTTCCTCTCACATTACTCCCTTTTAACAAAACGGAGGAGTTTTTAGCCCAAATTGGGGATTTCAGCTATCGCACGGCAATTAGAGATTTGGAAAAAGAACCGTTATCAGATAAAGAATATAATACCCTTAAGGACTTGTATGCACAGTCTGCCGATATACAGAAAGAACTAAGGGAGGTTCAGCATACGGTATTAAATAATAATTTAAGATGGATGGACGTAGAACTTGCTCTTGCTTCCGAAGAACAGCCGTTAGACAATACGATTATAGATGGTTTTAAAACGGTTGAAAAAACAGTAGAAAGCTATGGAGAAACGGATTTTGGTCCAACTTTTGTTAGCTTGAAAAAGAAGGACAATCTTTATCAATATTTAGAGGGCGATGAAATAACGAAACAAGAGGCGGAAAAAGCAGCGAAAAGATATACAGGATTCGGAGACCATGTAAAGGTACAAGTCACAGATAACGGAAAAGGTGCCGATGTTGGTTTCTACAGTGTTTCCGTAATGGATAAAAAATCAAAGTTGGAAGCGGATATGGACATTACTAAAAAAGGTGGCTATCCAATCTGGTTTATCGTCTCAAGGGATGTAGAAGAACAAAAGATCAGTTTGAACGATGCCAGTAATAAAGCGATCAAATTTTTAAAAGATAATAACTTTGAAAATCTAGATTTATTTGAAAGCAGTCAGTTTGATAATGTTGGGGTTTTCACCTTTGTAACAAATGAAAATGATGTTCGTGTTTATCCTGATGCCATTCATGTAAAAGTTGCATTAGATGATGGCAATATCATTGGTTTTTCTGCAGATGATTATTTGAAAGCGCATCATACGAGAGAAATTGCCAAACCGACGATGACTGCGGATGAAGTAAGAAAAGAAATTAATCCAAATGTCGAGGTAATGGAAGAGAACTTAGCAATCATCATTAATGATTTAAATGAAGAAGTTCTCTGTTATGAATTTTTAGGAACTCTTGGAGACGATACTTATCGCATTTTTATTAATGCTAATAGTGGTGTAGAGGAAAAAGTGGAAAAGTTACAGAATGCAGAACCTATTTATGAAGATGTTGTTTAATTACATTAAATTTTTGTATCAATACAAGGACTACTTCAGCTTTTCTGGGGTAGTCCTTTGTAGATAGGTACTTTGTCGCCATTTTAGCTTGCACACTTATATTCCGCCGTGTCATAATGAAAAATAATAGGTCAATTTTCGCATATAGTTTGATCGTGCTTATGAATTGATCAAAAGAATAATGACTTATGGAAAGTGTGATGAGATGTTAAAAATCGGCGACCCACTTACATTGGAATTGAAGAATAGGGATAAAGTGGAAAAGTATAAATGCAAGTTAGCAGAAAGAAAAGGAACACATCTTTATATTGATTATCCGATAAACATAATGACAAGTAGAACAGCTTTTTTTATTGATGGCACTCAACTTAAATGTTCTTTCGTAATGAAGGATGGTACCGTGTATTCGTTTGAAACAGAAGTGATTGGAAGAATTAAACAAAACATTCCAATGATGATTCTCTCCTATCCAGGAGATGAACTTCTTATGAAGGTTCAGCGACGTCAATATGTTCGTATTGAAACTTCTGTCGATGTGGCAATTCATCCTTTAGAAGGTGAATTAAAACCATTTGTAACTGTTACAGATGATATAAGTGCGGGTGGAGCGGCAATCATCGTTCCAAGTGAATTAAATTTATATAACGGATTGATGGTTCAGGCATGGATGGTTTTTCCGATGCAGAATGGTGAGTATCATTATTTCTGTTTTCAAGCTAAAGTGGTGCGGGTTATTCCGCTCGATGGAAAAAGGAATAAGGTTTCCCTTGAGTTTAATGGTGTAGATTCACATCAACGGCAGATTTTGTTGCGTTTTTGTTTTGATCGTCAAGTTGCCATGAAGAAAAAAGGACTGCTAGAATAAAGATAATATTGAAAATTGAATAAGTTTCTTCTAATTATCCCATAATGCAAATAGGTTAAATTTGCATTGGGGGCGTTAAGATGAAAACGATAGAAAGAATTATGATCAAAATAATTATTGTACAATTTTTATTTTTGTTATTAACGCAAATTTTTTTACATAAATGGAATGTATTACCTGAATTAAAAGAAATTACGCAGTATGAGGGTGTAACAGACACAAATTTTTCTGATTTGCTGGAGACTTTTAATGGAATGAAATGAAGCAGGGGACTGCTTCATTTTTTGATCGATCAACTTTAAACATAAATCCTATGCGGAGATGAAAAAATAAAAATAGCTGTCTTTTTTCTAATGTCATTTTGGATTCATATGTTAAAATAGAGTCAGCAAATGAAGTTTTTGCTTTGAAGATGAAGCCAAATATTCATCTGCTAGATTTTAGTAGATATGGTGCAACAACTAGGAGGAATTATGAACAGAATTTCCATTGCTATAGATGGTCCTGCTGCTGCAGGAAAAAGTACAGTCGCTAAAATTGTGGCCAATAAATTGAGTTACATATATGTAGACACAGGTGCCATGTATAGGGGATTAACCTTTTTGGCGTTACAGGCAGGGATCGATCTCCAAGAAGAAGTACAATTAATGGAGCTGTTAAAAAAAACAGAAATATTATTAAAACCTTCCGAGAATGGCCAGCGGGTATTGGTAAATGGAAGAGATGTTTCCAGTGAAATTCGTGGCGCTGAAGTGACGAATCAAGTTTCTATTGTGGCTAAACATCGATTGATTCGAGAAGAGATGGTTAGAAGGCAAAAAAGCTTAGCAGCAGAGGGCGGAGTGGTGATGGATGGTAGGGATATCGGAACACATGTCATTCCGACTGCCGAGGTTAAAATCTTTCTACTTGCAAGTGTAGAGGAAAGAGCCCAGAGGCGACATGCTGAAAATATCGAAAAAGGTTATCCTTCCGATTTAGAAACATTAAAAGAAGAAATTGCCGCAAGGGATAAGCTTGACTCTGAGAGGGAAGTCGCTCCTTTAAAAAAAGCTGATGATGCTGTTGTTATTGATACAACGTCTAAATCAATAGATGAAGTCGTTGAATCAATTATGACATTGGCAATGGAAAGGATCGGATGAGATGTCTTTTTATACATTTGCAAAATCAGTTGTCTATGGAATTTTAAAACCAATCTATCGGATGGAAGTGATAGGCAAGGAGAATTTTCCGAAAGAAGGCGGGGTTTTGCTTTGTGCAAACCATATCCATAATTTTGACCCTCCGATAGTAGGAATTGTTGCTCCGCGGACGATTCATTTTATGGCCAAAGAGGAGTTATTTTCAGTACCTATTCTTGGGAAATTGCTTCCTCATTTAAACGCATTTCCTGTCAAACGAGGCATGAGTGATCGAGAAGCACTTCGCAAAGGACTTAAAGTATTAAAAGAAGGAAAGGTCCTCGGTCTCTTTCCCGAGGGAACTCGGAGTAAAACAGGAGAGCTTGGCAAAGGATTAGCGGGAGCTGGTTTTTTTGCCTTAAGAACAGATGCTGAAGTTGTGCCATGCGCGATCATTGGTCCTTACAAAGCTTTTTCAAAGTTAAAAGTTGTGTATGGAAAGCCTATTGATATGCGACAACTGAGAGAAACAAAGGCTTCGCCTGAGGAGACAACAGAAGTGATTATGAATGAAATTCGCCTTTTAATTGAGGCCCATAAGAGGGATGTGTGATTCTTCTTTCTTGACAAAAAGAAGCATTTGTAAGAAGTTATAGAAAAGTGCAGATTGCTTGTACATGACATTTGAATTGTCTGAAGGGTTATATGTTTTTAACTATAATTCTTTTGGAGTGATGTTTGGAAAATGAATTAATTCATTAATATTTTTCTTTTTTAGGAAGTAGCGATTGGATTAAGGAGGAGTACATATGTCCGAAGAGATGAATCAAGTAGAAGTGAAAAATTTTGAGATCGGTGATAGTGTCATCGGTACTGTTTCCAAAGTTGAAGAAAAGCAGGTAATCGTAAATATTGAAGACAGCAAGCTTGATGGAATTATTCCCATTAGTGAGCTTTCTAGTCTGCATATTGAAAAGGCTAGCGATGTTGCCGAAGTTGGTCAAGAGCTTGAACTTGAAGTAACTAAAGTTGAAGAAGATGCCTTAATTTTATCTAAAAGAAAAGCAGATGCTAAAAAGGCATGGAGCGTTTTAGAGCAAAAATATCAATCTGGAGAGATTTTTGAGGCGGAAGTTAAAGATGTCGTTAAAGGCGGTCTCGTTGTGGACTTAGGTGTAAGAGGATTTGTTCCCGCATCTCTCGTTGAAGCTCATTTTGTTGAAGATTTCTCGGAATATAAGGATAAGACATTAACTTTTAAAATTGTTGAATTGGACCAAGAGAAAAACCGCTTAATCCTTTCTCACCGTGCCGTTGTTGAGGAAGAAATAGGCAAGCAGAAATTAGCTCTTCTTGATTCACTCCAACCTGGGCAAGTTTTGGAAGGAACAGTTCAAAGGATCACCGATTTTGGGGCATTTGTTGATATCGGGGGGATTGATGGTTTAGTCCATATTTCTCAGTTATCGCATGAACATGTTCAAAAACCAGCGGATGTTGTCCAAGAAGGTCAGAAAGTTAATGTTAAAGTATTGAATGTAGATAGAGACAATGAGAGAATTTCATTGTCCATTAAGGAAACCTTACCAGGACCATGGCATAATCTTGCTGAAAAAGCTCCGAAGGACTCTGTTCTTGATGGAGTTGTAAAACGTCTTGTATCCTACGGTGCTTTCGTCGAAGTGTTCCCAGGTGTAGAGGGATTAGTCCATATTTCTCAAATTTCCCATAAGCATATTGGAACTCCTCATGAAGTACTTCAAGAGGGACAAACAATTAAAGTAAAAGTTCTTGAAGTAAATGAAGATATCCAAAGATTATCTTTAAGTATAAAAGAGCTTGAAGAGAAGGAACCGGAATTTTCTGATTATGAACTTCCAGAAGAATCTAAAGGATTCCAATTAGGGGAAATGATCGGTGAACAACTTAAAAAGATAAAAGAATAGAGTCATTTTGATTCACTGTTATGATGAATATATGATAATGGGCAAAAATATATAGAAAAGACTTTCAAAAAGGTGATAATAGGTGACGAGAGCAAAAAGGAAATCAGAACATATACAGCATGCTTTAAAAATTGGCCAAAGCAGACTCACTGGTTTCGATGACATTACTTTTATTCACCAAAGCTTACCTGATTGTTCTATAGAGCAAGTGCAATTAAGAACTAAAATTGGCGAACTTACTTTAAGTTCGCCAATTTTTATAAATGCAATGACAGGTGGTGGCGGTGAAGCGACATGGAAAGTTAATCGAAAATTAGCGATTGTAGCAAGAGAGGCAAATGTTCCGATCGCAGTCGGTTCACAAATGTCTGCCTTAAAGGATCCTTCTGAGGAGAGAACCTTTAAAATCGTACGTGAAGAGAATCGGGACGGGCTTGTTTTTGCAAATTTAGGAAGTGAAGCTACTGTCGAACAAGCAAAAGCAGCGGTTGATATGCTTGAGGCGAATGCATTGCAAATTCATTTAAATACCATTCAGGAGTTAACGATGCCTGAAGGAGATCGAAGTTTTGTCGGCGCCCTTAGGAGAATCGAGTCTATCGTAGACAATCTTGAGGTTCCGGTTATCGTTAAGGAAGTCGGTTTTGGAATGGGGCGTGAAACAGTTGAAAAACTTCAGAGTGTTGGAGTGACGGCTGTTGATGTTGGAGGTTTTGGCGGTACAAATTTTGCCAAGATTGAAAACGAAAGAAGAAGCAAACTTTTAACCTTTTTTAATGATTGGGGCATTCCAACCGCCATATCTATTATCGAAGCAGCTAAAGTGAGTCGAAATGTTTCAGTAATAGGTTCTGGCGGAATTCAAAATAGTCTCGATATTATTAAAGCGATCTCACTCGGTGCTTCAGCAACAGGTCTTGCTGGGCAAATTTTAAAAATACTTGTTAATGACGGATATGAAGCGCTGATTGAGGAAATTGAAGAGATGAAAAATGAGCTACGAATTATGATGACCGCACTTGGAGCAAAAACATTATCAGAGCTCCAGCATGTTCCTTTGCTTATATCAGGTCAAACTCATCATTGGCTAACTGAAAGAGGAATTGATTCAAAAGGATACAGCCAACGAACATAAACTTTAAAAGTAAAGCTCCCTGTGCGAAAAAGCGCTGGGAGCTTTACTGTTCTTCATGAACATACGGTGCTAAACAGGGAACTTCCGCTTTTCTTTGTCCAGCTACAGCGGCTATCTCCTAGCAAACTTCAGCCCACCTCCCTACGATAAGTCGATAGCGAATCGCTTCCGCTCTTCGTATCTCCTTTATCTCAGTCGCTGTTCTTCCAGTTTGTACGGAGATGAACGAGCCGTTTCCGCTTTTCTTTGTCCAGCTACAGCGGCTATCTCCTAGCAAACTTCAGATCCTCTCCCTACGATAAGTCAAACTCGATTCGCTTTCGCTTCTCGGTTTTCCTTTATCTCAGTCGAGGCCCTTCCAGTTTGTACGGAGATGAACGAGCCGCTTCCGCTTTTCTCTGTCCAGCTTCAGTTCCCTAACGCCTATTGGACTTCCGGTTGCCTCCCTACGATAAGTCGATAGCGAATCGCTTCCGCTCTTCGTATGTCCTTTATCTCAGTCAGCCCCGTCCAGTCCATACGGCGCTAAACAGGGAACTTCCGCTTTTCTTTGTCCAGCTACAGCGGCTATCTCCTAGCAAACTTCAGCCCACCTCCCTACGATAAGTCGATAGCGAATCGCTTCCGCTCTTCGTATCTCCTTTATCTCAGTCGCTGTTCTTCCAGTTTGTACGGAGATGAACGAGCCGCTTCCGCTTTTCTATTTCCCATTGTTTAGTTTTTCTGCTTCTTGTGGGCTGGACATTTTTGTGGCTCCTGGATAATGGAGTGCTTGATCACGATCAGATTCTGCTTTTTTATTTTTGGCTATCTTTTTTTGTTGACGATCTTTTCCCATGCTGGCCACCTCCTAACTTATAACATCCATCATTTTTTATCATCCTATTCAGCTTTTTGTGGTTCGTAAAAGTTTATTTCGTGCAGATTAAAGTACATAACGATGAGACATAATGGAGATGATAGGAGGTAACAGAATGGAAGGGATTTTCTTTTTTTGGTTATTTTGGATTTTTTGGATTATCACCACTTTTTTTATGAGTAAAAGTCGTTTAAGACTTGTACTATCTGCTGCTATTTTAAGTGTCATTATTTTGTCTACTTATACAATGAAATGGTTCACTCTTAATATTTCCGCTTCAAGCTTGTTTCTGCTTTTAGCTACGTATGTAATAATGGCCAAGCAAAAGGGAAGGAAAGGTTTATATCTCTTTATAACCTCCTTTATTATCATGCTGGCGTTTACAACCTTTCATCTATATGAACTATATGATCCAGTATGGCTTATCTTTGATCGAAATATGATGTTATCTTTTCTGTTAACTTACATTACCTTACTTTTGCACCATGATGTGAAGTTTCGCATCATCACCCTTATTTGTGGTTCCATACATGGAGAGATTCTTTACGCAGCGATCTTAAAACATATTACTCCCTCCTATTTAATTGGCTCATTCGCCTATTTAGATGTCATCTCAATCTCGCTCGGTCTTTTGCTCATTATAAATGGCTTTAAAAAGGTATCATCCTATTTTGAATATCAAATTAAACATCTTGAAAGGGGAAAGCAAAAACCATCATGAGTGAATATACATACCCCATACTACTTGGGATTATTATTGGAACTTTAACAAGAGTTTATATGCTGAGAACAGATTATCGCCAGTATCCAACGTATTTGCATGGGAAGATTATTCATATTGCTTTAGGTTTTATTGCTGCTGGTTTAGGGGCGCTTGCAGTCCCATCTATTTTGGAGGAAGATTTCACGGCAGTTACCTTTTTAACGATTGCCGCGTCTCAATTTAGAGAGGTGCGTAATATGGAACGGAATACATTAACGGAAATGGATAGCTATGAACTTGTTCCGAGGGGAAAAACATATATTGAAGGAATAGCTATCGCGTTTGAGAGCCGTAATTATTTAGTGATTTTTACTTCCCTTTTGACAACACTTGGGTATATTTTGACGAATTTATGGGGCGGTTTACTTGTAGGAGTAATTGCTTTTTTTCTTTCGAAGATTTTAATGGCTGGTGGAAAACTTGAAGATATTGTGGAAATTGAGTATGTGGAGCCGAGATTTGATAGCTCAGGATTATATGTTGAAAATATTTATATTATGAATATTGGATTGCCCGAAAGAAGAAAAGAGGTTTTGCGCTATGGAATGGGCTTTATATTGAAACCTAAAAATTTCGATTCGCGCTCAACAATAGCGAATTTGGGGCAACGACAAGCAATTTTACATGATGTTTCTACCGCGCTAGGTGTTTATCGAGACTCAGGAACCCCCGCGCTAGTTCCTTTGGCGAAAAGAGATTTAGATGATGGCAGAATTGGTATTTTTGTTTTGCCTCAAGAAAGGGATATTGAAAGGGCAATTGAAATCATCGGCAAAGTACCGACATTAGAAAATGCGATCCGGATGCCGACAGAAAGAAAGAAAAAGGAAGAGGGGATGTAGCAGATGGATTTTGAAAAATTTATTCTTGCAGTCATCACAACGAATCCAAAGAAGGCCCCGTCAGGAGTTGCTGTATTTCATTGTGACAATAAGGAAGAGATGGATGAAATTACTGCTAATCTTGAGGCGATCTTGGACGGAATTGCCCATTCGTTAACAGAGGATTTATATATTATTGTGAAGCATTAATATGTCAGAGCACTTTTTTCATGCTATTCTTTATGACTTTTATCCATACAAAGTTGTATTACTTCAATCTTTTCATTGCGAGGGTGTATTCACTTTGTTAATATAATTAGGTTAGACCCTTCTCATATGGAAGGGTTTCTTTACTAAGGAAATGCTGCTTTAAAAGAAAATTTATCAAGATGTAAACACTTTAGAAAAATTGCAAGTGTAGTCTATAAGAAGGAAAGGGTGATGTTCATGGTGAAACCAGTAGTAGCCATAGTTGGACGTCCAAATGTAGGTAAATCAACGATTTTTAACCGAATCGTAGGAGATCGGGTTTCGATTGTCGAAGATATTCCAGGGGTAACGAGGGATCGGATATATAGTGCTGCAGAGTGGTTAACTCATGATTTTAATATTATTGATACAGGTGGAATTGACATTGGGGATGAACCGTTTTTAGATCAGATTCGTCAACAAGCTGAAATTGCAATTGACGAAGCAGATGTGATTATTTTTCTCACCAATGGCCGAGAAGGAGTGACTGCTGCTGATGAAGAAGTCGCGAAAATTTTGTATAAGGCAAAAAAACCAGTTGTTTTAGCTGTTAACAAAATTGATAACCCAGAGATGAGGGAGCAAATTTATGATTTTTACTCCTTAGGATTTGGGGAACCATTCCCGATTTCGGGTGCTCATGGCTTAGGATTAGGGGATTTATTGGATGAGGCAGCGAAGCATTTTCCGAAGGACGAGGGAGATCATTATGATCCAGACACTATTAAATTCTCGTTAATAGGTCGCCCAAATGTAGGAAAATCTTCCCTTGTTAATGCCATTCTTGGAGAAGAACGAGTAATTGTTAGCAATATTGCTGGCACAACCCGTGATGCGATCGACTCAATGGTGACAGTGAATGGGCAAAAGTATGTCATTATTGATACAGCTGGTATGCGCAAAAAAGGTAAGGTCTATGAAAGTACAGAAAAATATAGTGTTTTGCGTGCTTTAAGGGCAATTGAAAGATCAGACGTTGTTCTAGTTGTTCTAGATGGAGAAGAAGGAATTATTGAACAGGATAAAAAAATAGCTGGTTATGCCCATGAGGCTGGAAGAGCAGTGGTCATCGTAGTTAACAAGTGGGATGCTGTTGAAAAAGATGAGAAAACAATGAAAGACTTTGAACAGAAAATTAGAGATCATTTTCTATTTTTGGATTACGCTCCGATCGTGTTTTTATCAGCTTTAACAAAAAAACGCATACATACTTTAGTTCCGATGATCGATATGGCAAGTGAAAACCATATGAGAAGAGTGGAAACAAGCGTTTTAAATGATGTTATAATGGATGCTGTAGCTATGAATCCAACACCAACAGATAAGGGGAAAAGGTTGAAGATTTACTATGCAACACAAGTTGCTGTCGGTCCTCCAACATTTGTTGTTTTTGTCAATGATCCAGAATTAATGCATTTTTCTTACCAACGCTTTTTAGAAAATCGCATCCGTGATGCGTTTGGATTTGAAGGTACCCCGATAAAAATCTTTGCTCGTGAACGTAAATAAAAAGTTTGCAAAAAAAGATAGGCCATTTTTTCTAATGCTTAAAGTAGCATTAAACTTTTTCAATATCGCTTTTTCCCATAATTTTAGGAGCCTTCACTTTGTCTAAAGTAATGTGTGAAAACAGCGTTCACTAATTAAGTTAAGGACGTGATAATGTGGAAAGGAAAAGAGAAAAAATCTCCGTCATCGGTGCTGGGAGCTGGGGAACGGCATTAGCAATGGTCCTTGCAGATAATGGGCATGAGGTTAGACTTTGGGGACATAATCCTCAGCAAATCGAGGAAATTAATAATAATCATAGCAATGAAAAATATTTACCAGGAGTTACGCTTCCGCAAGAAGTTGTGGGCTATTCGTCGCTGCAAACAGCATTAGAAAATATTGACCTCATTCTTTTAGCTGTTCCGACTAAAGCGATTCGAGAAGTGCTTAAGCAGATTCAAGAAGTTCAGGAACGTCCGTTAACAATCGTCCATGTAAGCAAAGGGATTGAGCCAGATACATTGATGACAATCTCTGAAATGATAGAGGATGAAATGAAGGCGGAGCTTCTGAAAGATGTTGTTGTACTTTCGGGACCGAGTCATGCTGAAGAGGTTAGTCGCAGGTTTATTACAACGGTAACGGTTTCCTCGAAAAATATGGGGGCAGCCGAAAGAATCCAAGACTTATTTATTAATTCTTATTTTCGAGTGTATACGAATCCGGATATTGTTGGTGTCGAAATCGGAGGCGCCTTAAAGAATATCATTGCTCTCGCTGCTGGGATTACTGATGGGCTTGGTTATGGTGATAATGCCAAAGCAGCATTGATCACAAGAGGGCTTGCTGAGATTGCCCGATTAGGTACGAAAATGGGCGCAAGTCCGTTAACCTTTTCAGGTTTAACGGGTATTGGTGATTTAATTGTTACATGTACAAGCGTGCATTCAAGAAACTGGAGAGCTGGAAATTTATTAGGGAAAGGTCAAAAATTACAAGAGGTTTTGGACAATATGGGAATGGT
The DNA here is from genome assembly GCF_008764295.1 of Bacillus methanolicus. Classification (GTDB taxonomy): domain Bacteria; phylum Bacillota; class Bacilli; order Bacillales; family Cytobacillaceae; genus Robertmurraya; species Robertmurraya methanolica_A. The sequence goes on from NZ_VTQX01000007.1 coordinate 61,373, forward strand.
TGTTGAAGGGGTAAGAACAACAAAAGCTGCCTATCAATTGGCAGCAAAATTTGAAGTGAAAATGCCGATTACGACAGCACTTCATAATGTCCTATTTAAAGACGCTAGTCCGAAAGGTGAAGTGGATTCCTTAATGTCACGCGTTAAAACCCATGAAATGGAGGATTTGGCAAACGTTCTCTCGAGTGACCAGATCTAAGTCGTAACCAGTTAATGGAAACGTGGTGTATGTCTATAATATTTTCAAAATATAGGCTTTCGAGGATGCGATTTATCTTGGCGATGCATACAATGGGAGCGAAGCAAACTGGTGAAATGAACAGGGTGTATGGTGTATTTAGTCATTTTAGGCTAAAGTAAAGAGCAGCCCCCTACTTTACTTTAGTCTTTTTTTGTATTTTTTATTTGTAGGGAATCTTTGGTAAGTAAAGATATAATGCTATATCATTCATAGGACAAATGATTTACTTAACTGTTATGGCTTATGTTATAATAATTCGGAAAATGACAGTGGAATCCTTATCTTTGCTTCCTTCCATGTCCTTATTAGAACGATATTTTAGTTGAATCTCTAAGTCTCTCGAAGGAGTTGATGATATGTCACCAGCAATGTTAAAAATGTGGATCTCGATCTCTGCAATGGGATTCATGTTTATTTCGATCATTATGATTTATTTTAGCCGTTATAAATTAAAAAATAGTGTTATAAAGTTTATTACTGCTCTCATTGCGTACGTTTTAATGATCTTTAGCGGGATTATTATTTTTTTCGTAGTTTTAAGTGGCCCGACGACATAAACTATTTATCAATACATAGAATAGAAGGATTGATACTTATGAATAAAGGAATACTTTTTTTGTCCATTTGCCTGATCACATCCGCTATTTTAACGGGCTGTGCTTACCCACAGGACAAGTTAGCTCAAAATCAGACTCCATATCAAGATCAAGTTACAGCTGTTCAATCCGCAGTTGAAAAATTTCAAGAGGACAAGGGTGGAATTCTCCCAATCAAAACGAAAGAAAACGATACCCCAATTTATCAAAAATATTTGCTAGATTTTAAACAGCTTGTGCCTCAATATATGGCGGAGCCACCAGGAAATGCGTTTGAATCTGGCGGGGTTTTTCAATATGTTTTAATTGATGTGGAAACAAACCCAACTGTGAAAATATTCGATTTGCGGGTTGCAGAAACCATTAGAGATATAAATTTAAGAATTTCAATGCAAGATTATCCACCTTACAAAGAGAGGATCGCTGATGGCGTCTTCTCATTGGACTATGAACAACTTGGTTTCAAGGAAGAACCAGTCGTGATTAGCCCATATACTAGTCAAGAACTTCCATTAGTGATAAATGGAAATGCGGAAGTATTTGTAGATTATCGCAAAGATTTATATCAAATTTTGCAAGATGGTTCAAAACCTTTGCAACCAGGTGTGGATATTAGAACTGTACTCCATGAGGATTCATTATTTGTTCCTGCTTACTCATTGCCGTATACAATTGATGCAGAAACAAATGAAATCATTTTTATGCCTTCTTAATCATGTTTTCTATTCTAAATTTGCAGTCATAACCCTTTTCTTACGGAATATATTGTAGGAGAAGGGTTTTTATTATACTTAATTAATCCATTTTAAGTAAAAATGAGAAATTAAAAAAAGGATTTTCTCATAGCTCCTTTTAATTTGAAATGAAATTGATAAATAAGGAGGTATTTTTAAAGAAAATTGTCATAACTGAGTAGGACAACATCATACACATATATTGTCTAAGTATCGTAATGAACTCGATATGAAAGTTCTAAATGGCAATAAATTAGGATAACTATTATCCCACTAACTCACGATTTCAGGAGGGGATCACTTGGAAAAGGTAGATATTTTTAAGGATATCGCTGAAAGAACGGGCGGCGATATTTATTTAGGAGTTGTTGGAGCAGTACGAACAGGTAAGTCAACTTTTATCAAGAAATTCATGGAGCTCGTTGTTTTACCGAATATGGATAACGAGGCAGATCGTGCTCGTACCCAAGATGAATTGCCTCAAAGTGCAGCTGGTAGAACGATCATGACGACAGAACCAAAGTTTGTTCCTAATCAAGCGGCTACAGTTCATGTCAGCGAAGGATTAGATGTCAATATTCGTTTAGTAGATTGTGTTGGGTATACTGTACCAGGAGCGAAAGGATACGAAGATGAAAATGGCCCTCGAATGATCAATACTCCATGGTACGAAGAGCCGATACCTTTCCACGAAGCAGCTGAAATTGGCACAAGAAAAGTAATTCAAGAGCATTCAACCATCGGTGTTGTCGTGACAACTGATGGAACAATTGGAGAAATTCCAAGAGTGGACTACATTGAAGCTGAAGAAAGAGTTATTGAAGAGTTAAAGGAAGTTGGGAAACCATTTATTATGGTGATTAATAGTGTTCAGCCGCATCACCCGAATACAGAGGCTCTTCGTCATGAACTAGCTGAAAAATATGATATTCCAGTGCTTGCTATGAGTATAGAAGGAATGCGTGAGGCTGATGTTCTAAATGTTATGCGCGAAGCTCTTTATGAATTTCCTGTCCTGGAGGTCAATGTTAACCTTCCAAGCTGGGTGATGGTATTGAAAGAAGATCATTGGCTCAGAGAAAGCTATCAGGAAGCTGTAAAGGATACAGTTAAAGATATTAAAAGGCTGCGGGATGTCGACCGAGTTGTACATCTCTTTGGCGATTATGAATTTATTGATAGAGCAGGATTAGCTGGTATTGAAATGGGTCAAGGGGTTGCGGAAATTGACCTTTTTGCTCCAGATGAGCTGTATGATGATATTTTAAAAGAAATTGTCGGTGTGGAAATAAGGGGAAGAGATCATCTATTAGAATTGATGCAAGATTTTGCTCATGCAAAGCAAGAGTATGACCAGATTTCAGATGCGTTAAAAATGGTAAAACAAACTGGATATGGAATTGCTGCACCAACACTTGCTGACATGAGTTTAGACGAGCCGGAAATCATTCGCCAAGGTGCTCGTTTTGGTGTCAGATTAAAAGCTGTCGCACCGTCGATCCATATGATAAAAGTGGATGTGGAATCGGAATTCGCGCCGATTATCGGGACAGAGAAACAAAGTGAGGAACTGGTTCGATACTTAATGCAAGATTTTGAGGATGACCCATTATCAATTTGGAATTCTGATATTTTTGGCAGAAGCCTGAGCTCAATCGTAAGAGAAGGTATTCAAGCTAAGCTTTCATTAATGCCAGAAAATGCGAGATATAAATTAAAAGAAACACTTGAGAGAATTATTAATGAAGGCTCAGGTGGATTAATTGCGATTATTTTGTAACTGTTCAAGACTCCAGAATGGGGTCTTTTTTGTTGTTTTTTTCATAAATAGTCATTGACTCTTTGCGATCAATTATGAATAGATGTCGTTTGGCACGCTAACTTTTAGAGGTACGACAATGCCTCTCTTTTACCTACTCAAGTATGTTAGCTGTTAGTATACTTGTTAAAATAGAAGACGAGACGACTAGTTCAAAAAGAATTTCAAAGCAAGAATCCGTAGCTCCATCGGCATGTTCACAAATTTTAAATTTTTGTACCAGATAACGCTAATTTTACGCTTACTTACAAAATAGAGCATAGCAGTAAACAATAAGAATATTTACGACCCCATCTATTTAGTTGCAAACAATATATCGCCTTATATTTGAATATTGAAAAAGATTGTGCTGATCTCGACAAAATCCTGCAAAAACAGTTCAAAAAAGAAAAGATTACCATTAATTCGCTAAATTTTCTTGATAACCTTAAATGATTGTGATAATCTTTTAACAGAATTACTGTTGAAAGCGACATGAAGCCTTATAAATTAAGGTTTTTTAAGAGAAAAGCGTTGAAATCTTGATTTTTATCATTTAATATATGAAAAGAGGTTCATTCAATTGAAACGTTGATGTTATCACATTTATAAAGTGATAGACCTTTTTTTGTACGAAATTCTAATGTTTTAACCTATTAACCATGAAAAATGGCTAAAAATAGGGACAAATATGAGTCGCTACGTATAGAAATCAGTAATTTTGTTTAAAAATGATGATAAGAATGCAATTTTCAACTGAATGAGTCGAATTCTTTGGGAGGAGGTGAAAGGCATGAACAAGACAGAACTAGTTAATGCGGTTGCTGAAGCTAGCGAACTTTCTAAAAAGGACGCAACTAAAGCAGTAGACGCAGTATTTGATTCAATCTTAAATGCTTTAAAAGATGGTGATAAAGTACAATTAATCGGTTTCGGAAACTTTGAGGTACGTGAGCGCGCAGCTCGTAAAGGACGTAACCCTCAAACTGGTGAAGAAATTGAAATTTCTGCAAGCAAAGTACCTGCTTTCAAACCAGGTAAAGCGCTTAAAGATGCAGTAAAGTAATTACATAGTACTTTATACTTCTGATAATATATCTTGCTCGTTTACGAGTGGATATTCTTATCTTCTTGAAAAAGGCTCACGTTTATACGTGGGCTTTTTATTTTTTTGTTTCTTAAAGTAAATGGTTGACTACTCATTTCATGAGTAACCTTTTTCATGTCTTTGAGCTTCTGGCTGAAAGGTAGTCTTGAAATGATGAAAACAGGGAGAAAAGTTAAGTTTCTCCTGTTTTTAGTCAAAAGCGCCGTTATATTTCAAAGCTGAATTCCTTCTTTTTGCCTGTCTTTCGTAAGATGTGCTAAGATGTTAGTGTTATATTTAGGTTAGTTGATGAAGGATTAGGCTGAGGAGGATATGAATCATGTCAAAGGTCAATCGTGCCCAAATTGAAGAGGCGGTACGTTTAATATTAGAAGCGGTGGGGGATGACCCTAATCGAGAAGGGGTACTGGATACTCCGAAACGGGTAGCAAAAATGTATGAGGAAGTTTTCCAAGGAATTCATCAAGATCCACGTGAGTATTTTGAAACGATATTTAGTGAAGATCACGAAGAGTTGGTATTGGTTAAAGATATTCCGTTTTATTCTATGTGTGAACACCATCTTGTTCCTTTCTATGGAAAGGCTCATGTTGCTTATATCCCTAGGAATGGCCGAGTTACTGGTCTGAGCAAACTGGCAAGAGCAGTCGAAGCGGTAGCGAAAAGACCGCAGCTTCAAGAAAGGATCACGTCAACCGTTGCTGATGCAATGATGGAAAAGCTTGAACCACACGGTGTCATGATTGTCGTTGAAGCAGAACATATGTGTATGACTATGCGAGGGGTCAAAAAACCTGGTGCTAAAACCGTAACCACAGCTGTTAGGGGTACATTAGCTGAGGATAGTCAAGCTAGAGCTGAAATTTTATCGTTAATTAAACAGTAGTACGAAAAAGTATCGACTAAAATGTGAAATTTAGTCGATACTTTTTAAAATAGGTTCAGTAGTTTTCGCAAAACCTATAGGAAAGTCACTGTAATAATTGGTATGATGAGGGTACGACAAGTATTGAATGATAATCATTATGAATGGGGATGTGGAAGCGGATGGAAAACAAACCAAGTGGTGAATATTTAGTGATTAAAGCAATTGATGATGGAGTAAATGTAATTGGATTAACACGCGGCACAGATACGCGCTTTCATCACTCTGAGAAGCTAGATAGAGGAGAAGTTATGATTGCACAATTTACGGAACATACTTCAGCAATTAAAATAAGAGGAAATGCTAAAATATTGACCTCATACGGGGAAATAAGCAGCGGCGGAAACGAAGATTAAACTTCTTTTTTAAATTTGGTAATATTGTTAGTATATAACAATATACAGAATTATCTATATTTTTTCTTAAGAGGACCATAGTAGGACCTTTTATGATATAATTGTCCATGCGTTTATTTTTCAAAAGGTCGGGACAAAAAGTAAAAGTAGAATCTAGGGGATACAAGGGTGATTTCATGCTAAACCTTCAACAAAAACTAGAATACGTTCGGGAAAAAATAGAAGGAAAGATCCATCATCCCTTCTTAACACAAAATATCGAAGCGCCAATTATTGATGAAGATAAACTTTTCTTTCTTGTCTCTTTTCTTGATGATCTGAATGTTTCCATTGAAGATATGGAGAACTATGTAGTGCCCACAATGCTATTGCAAATTGCTCTTGATACCCATGATAAGGTTACGAACGATCTTTCAGGAGATTCCAATTTAAAACATAGGCAGTTAACGGTACTTGCCGGGGTCTATTATAGTGGTCTTTATTATAAAATTCTGGCCGATCAAGATAATATTGAAGTAATCAGATTGCTTGCTGAAGGAATTGAAACCATCAATGATCAAAAAATTATTGTTTATCAGCAAGAGCTAGATGGAATTGAAAAACTTATTGAATGTCTTAAAAATATCGAAGCATCTTTACATAAAAAACTGGTAAAACATTTACATGCAAAGGGTTGGGATGACGTCATCACCAATTTCTTATTAATTAAGCGCTTAAATAAAGAAAGGGAGCAGTTTGTTAAGTCCCATACGTCTGTTGTTTTTGAGGGATTAAAGAAATTGGTCTTCCCAAAGCATGAACATACTTTGAAAGAATTATCACATGAACAAAGGAATCATTTAGTATTTATTTGCGATAAATATATAAGCTTTTCAAAAGAGCTGTTAGTAAAAGCAAAAAATAAGCTGCCACTTTTAAATGAAGCGGTTGAAAGCAAAATTGAAGTGGTTTTAAACCAGCATCAAATAGGTGTGAATTCGCTTGTGGAAGAAGGGTAAGAAAATGGACCAGTCAAAAGAACAACGTGTACATGGTGTTTTTGAAAAAATCTCTGACAACTATGACAAGATGAATTCAGTGATCAGTTTTCAGATGCATAAAAAATGGCGTGAAGACACGATGAAGAGAATGAATGTCAAGGCCGGTTCTAAAGCGTTAGATGTATGCTGCGGTACAGCAGACTGGACAATTGCCTTAGCAGGAGAAGTAGGTTCGAACGGAGAAGTTATTGGGCTTGACTTTAGTAAAAACATGCTAAAAGTTGGTGAAGAAAAGGTTAACGATTTGCATTTGCGTAACGTTCAATTAGTTCATGGAAATGCGATGGAGTTGCCGTTTCCTGATCAGACCTTTGATTATGTCACGATCGGTTTTGGTCTTCGGAATGTGCCGGATTACTTGCAAGTGCTAAAGGAAATGAATCGTGTTCTCAAGCCTGGAGGAATCGGAGTCTGTCTAGAAACATCTCAGCCGACTATGTTTGGGTATCGACAGTTGTTCTATTTTTACTTCCGGTTTATTATGCCGTTTTTTGGAAAGCTTTTTGCGAAGAGCTATAATGAATATGCTTGGCTTCATGAGTCAGCAAAGGATTTCCCTGGAATGAAAGAACTTGCAAAAATGTTTGAGCAGGCAGGATTCAAGAAGGTAAGCTACAAGCCTTACAGTGGCGGTGCGGCTGCTGTACATATTGGCCACAAAGAATAAGGGTAGGTTGACTCTTATTACGTGTTAAAGTTTTTAGGATTGGTGACGTCGTAATGAAACTAAAGATGGTGTATTCATTTTTAAGCTCTGATATAAATATTATAGAAAATTCATTAGAAGAAACGGTGAAGGGAGAATCTCCACTTTTGCAGGAAGCATCCTTGCATCTACTGCAGGCAGGAGGCAAAAGGATTCGCCCTGTTTTTGTATTATTGGCAGCAAAGTTTGGAAGCTACGATATCCAAGTGGTTAAAGATGTTGCCGTTGCTTTGGAACTTATCCATATGGCCTCTTTAGTTCACGATGATGTTATTGATGATGCTGATCTGCGTCGTGGAAGACCGACGATCAAAAGTAAATGGGATAATCGTTTTGCTATGTATTCTGGAGATTATATCTTTGCAAAATCATTAGAATTAATGACAAATGTAGAAAATCCGGTTGCACATCAAATTTTATCTAATACGATTGTAGAACTTACGATCGGTGAAATTGAACAAATTAAGGATAAGTATCGTTTCGAACAAAATTTGCGTGATTATTTGTTAAGAATCAAAAGAAAGACTGCTCTACTAATTGCAGCGAGCTGTCAGTTGGGAGCGATTGCTGCCGGAGTTGAGGAGGAAGTCCACCGCAAGCTAGCACGTTTCGGTTATTTTGTAGGAATGAGTTTTCAAATTACCGACGATGTTCTCGATTTTACAGGCACTGAAAAAGAGCTTGGAAAGCCTGCTGGAGGAGATTTACTTCAAGGCAACATTACTCTTCCTGTGCTATTTGCAATGAAGGATGAGAAGCTGCGCAGTGAAATTATTAAGGTGCATGAAAACATTGACTCAGATGAAATGACTCGCATTATTGAGCTTATAAAGAATTCAAATGCAATTGAAAAATCTCTTGAGTTTAGCGATCGATACTTAGATAAGGCGCTTGAGGTGCTTGATGAGCTCCCAAATAATAAGGCGAAAAAGACGCTAAGAGAAATTGCTCTTTATATTGGCAAAAGAAAATCATAAAAAAGGTTAGCGACAAGTAGTTCGCTCTTTATGATCACTAATTAAAAACAGATTGAATCCTCTGTTGCCATTATGTGAGATTAATGGTAATATTTTTCGTGGGCTGTCATAATATTTAAGTCCATACATATAGACAAACAGTAGGAGTGGAGCATATGGAAAAGACTTTTTTAATGGTTAAACCTGATGGTGTGCAACGCAGTCTAATTGGTGACATCGTTTCTCGTTTTGAAAAAAAAGGCTTTCAACTAGTTGGTGCGAAGTTAATGAGTATACCTCAAGAATTAGCTGAGCAACATTATGGCGAGCATAAGGAGCGTCCTTTCTTTGGTGAGTTAGTTGATTTCATTACTTCTGGACCTGTATTTGCAATGGTATGGGAAGGCGAAAATGTTATTGCAACTGCACGTAGTATGATGGGGGCGACCAATCCTAAGGACGCAGCACCTGGAACAGTACGTGGAGATTATGCAGCTACAGTTGGGAAGAATATTATTCATGGTTCAGACTCTCCTGCAAGCGCTGAAAGAGAAATTTCTTTATTTTTCAAGGAAGAAGAGCTTGTTTCTTACTCAAAACAAATTAGTGAATGGATTTATTAATTAAAATTTAATGATGATTCTGAAAAAAGTAAGCGCTTGTATAATTTGCAAGTGCTTTTTTAATATTTTTTGAAATGATTGATTTTAGAATTGTATTTTTTTATTCGCTTTTAAGCTATACTTAAAAAAAGTTGATAATTATAGGGAGAAAGAAATGACAAAGGATTACGAACAATTTGTTGAAAACATTAAGAGGATAACGGGAATTGACCTTTCATTATATAAAGAAGCGCAAATGAAAAGAAGACTCACATCCCTCTATGAAAAAAAGGCTTTCGCTCTTTTAATGAGTATTTTATGGCTCTTAAAGAGAATAAAACGCATTTGGATGAATTTTTGGATCGCATGACGATCAATGTTTCAGAATTTTATCGAAATGGAAAACGGTGGGAAGTGCTAGAGAAAAAAATCTTGCCGAAGCTGTTGGCAAAAAACAGTCGCTTAAAAATTTGGAGTGCTGCCTGTTCTACAGGAGAAGAGCCATATACGATTGCCATGATTATGTCGAAATTACAGCCGCTTTCTCAAGTTCAGATTCTGGCAACTGATATAGATGAAAATGTTATTTCCAGAGCAAAAATAGGTGCCTATCCTGAAAGAGCTTTAAATGAAGTTCCGGATGATATAAGACGCAAATATTTTAAACAGGATGGCAGCTTATTTTATATATCAGATGAAATCAAGAAAACTGTAACATTTAAAAAACAAAATTTGTTGGCAGATCCATTTGCTGGACCATATGATCTCATTGTCTGTAGAAATGTTCTCATTTATTTTACGGAAGAAGCGAAAGATATACTGTATAAGAAGTTTAGCAGTGCCCTTAAAGAAGACGGTATTTTCTTTGTTGGCAGTACGGAGCAGATTTTTAACCCAAGCTTGTATGATTTTGAAACAGAAGATACTTTTTTTTATCGAAAAAAATAAGAGCGGAAATGCTCTTTTTTTTGACTATTTCATAGGAAACGTTAGTTTTTATCTTTTTAAAGTAGTACTAAAAAGATCGCTCCTAAGTCGATGAAGCGCTAGAAGGAATCTTTTTTCTCTCTCGTTTTATCGAGACAGGCTAAACAGCTTTTATAATAAAGTTTAATGATTAATCGTAGAAAGGATTATGAATGATGCCAGAACAGTGTGAAAGTGCTAACTAGCGTATATTAAGGACAAAATATAGGCAATATTTTAAATTTTTTACTATTCTTCTTTACGTACGTATGTTATATTGGTACATAATCCTTTAATGAGTTGAAGGAGGAAAGAGTTATGAGATACATAACAGCGGGAGAGTCACATGGCCCCCAATTGACAACAATTATCGAAGGACTGCCGGCAGGAATGCCTTTAGTGGCTGAAGAAATTAATGAGCAATTAGCACGTCGCCAAAAAGGTTATGGCCGAGGTCGCAGAATGCAAATTGAAAAAGATACTGTTCAAATAACAAGCGGAGTGCGACACGGTTTAACCCTCGGTTCTCCAGTAGCATTGGTGGTTGCGAACGATGACTGGAAGCATTGGACAAAAATAATGGGACAAGAGCCACCTGATCTTGAAGATGGTGCAGAGGTAAAACGAAAAATTACGCGCCCACGACCAGGGCATGCTGACTTGAATGGTGGTCTCAAGTATGGACATCGCGATTTACGCAATGTTTTGGAGCGATCATCAGCACGTGAAACAACCGTAAGAGTAGCTGCTGGAGCAGTTGCGAAGAAGCTGTTATCTTTGCTTGGTATTGAAGTAGCATCTCACGTGATTGAAATTGGTGGAATTAAAAGTGAAGTTAGAAATTACGAATCAATGAACTCATTAAAGGAAATTGCTGAAAATTCCCCTGTTCGCTGTTTAGATCCAAAGGCTGAGACAGCGATGATGAAGGCGATTGACGAAGCAAAGGAAAATGGAGATTCAATCGGTGGCATTGTAGAGGTTATTGTGGAAGGGGTACCTGCAGGAGTAGGTAGTTATGTTCATTTTGATCGCAAGCTCGATGCTAAGCTTGCTGCAGCTATTGTTAGTATTAACGCCTTTAAAGGTGTAGAATTCGGCATTGGCTTCGAAGCTGCAAGAAAACCCGGGAGCGCAGTACATGATGAAATTGTATGGCATGAGAAGGAAGGCTATTCTCGAAAAACAAATCGATTAGGTGGATTCGAAGGCGGGATGACAACCGGGATGCCGATAGTGGTTCGAGGTGTGATGAAGCCAATACCAACTTTATACAAACCGCTTCAAAGTGTGGATATCGATTCAAAGGAGCCTTTTTCAGCAAGTATTGAACGTTCAGATAGCTGTGCGGTTCCGGCAGCTGCTGTTGTCGCCGAGCACGTTGTTGCATGGGAAATAGCGACAGCGATTGTGGAGCAATTTTACGCCGATAGACTAGACACATTGATAAGCACGATTGAACAGCAGCGTAAGTTTGCGAGGGAATTCTAATGGAATCACTGCAGATTCATACCGATTCTAAAAGTTATCCGGTATTTTTGGGTGGAGGGGTCATATCTGTCCTTCCCAACTTTTTAAAAACCCACTTTCCTTTATTAACGAAAGTAGTTATTTTTACAGATAGCAATGTTGGAGAAAGATATTTACCGACTTTGGAAAGTGTACTTTCTGAGTTTCACCTTTATACCTATATCATTCCTAATGGTGAATATGCAAAAACTTTTGATGTTTATCAAAGCTGTTTAACTTATTGTTTAGAAAAAAAGCTGGATCGTAAATCACTAGTCATAGCATTTGGTGGAGGCGCTGTTGGTGATCTCAGTGGTTTTGTTGCTGCAACTTTTATGAGAGGAATTCCTTTTATTCAAATGCCGACTACGATTCTTGCCCATGACAGTGCGGTTGGTGGAAAGGTTGCGATTAATCACCCTTTAGGGAAGAATATGATAGGCGCTTTTTATCAACCAGAAGCTGTCTTTTATGATTTAAACTTTCTTAGCAGCCTTTCCCTTATGGAAAGAAGATCAGGATTCGCTGAGGTAATAAAGCATAGTTTGATCCAAGATGAGGCTTTTTACCAGTGGTTACTTGCGAATATTTCTGATTTAACTGCTCTTACTTCTGAACAACTAGAATATATGCTTAAAAAAGGAATTCAGATAAAGAATGTGATTGTTTCTCAGGATGAAAAGGAAAAAGGGATACGAGCTTTTTTGAACTTTGGCCATACCTTAGGGCATGCGATTGAAGCGGAAGCGGGCTATGGAAAAGTGACACATGGTGAGGCTGTTTTAATCGGAATGTTATTTGCGTTGAAGTTAAGCAAAAATTTGTTTAACGTTTCGTTTCATTACGAAAAGTTTAAAGATTGGGTGGAGAAGCTCGGTTATAAGACCTCGATTCCAGAAGGGTTAAATTCTCAATCTTTGCTTGAACGTATGAAGCAAGATAAAAAATCGGTTGATGGTCATATTCAATTTGTGCTTCTTAAAAGAATTGCAAAGCCTGTTGCGGTTCCGTTAGAGGATCAGTTTCTGCTAACTGAGTTAAAGCAGTTTCAACAAGATTGATGTTAAAGAGGTGAAAGCTATTGATTAGAGGGGTTAGGGGTGCTACCACCATTGAGGACAATGTCGAGCAGGAGATTGTCTCAGCAACAGAAAAGCTGATTCGAGAAATGATCGTACAAAATGAGATTGTCGCTGAAGCTGTTGCATCTGTGTTTATTTCCGTGACGGAAGAAATAAATGGAGCGTTTCCCGCCAAAGCCTTAAGAAGAATCACGGGCTGGACTTATGTCCCAGTAATGTGCATGAGGGAGATTCCAGTTGAAAATTCATTAAAAAACTGCATTCGAATTATGATACATATTAATACTGAAAAGAGCCAAAGAGAAATACACCATGTTTATTTAGAAAAAGCAATTAGTTTAAGACCAGATTTAAAGGATGAATAAAACGATCGCAGAGAGTGGTGAAATCAATGAGATGGAAGGAAGAGCTTCTGCAATTGACTCCTTATCAGCCGGGAAAATCAATTGCAGAAGTGAAGAGACAATATGGACTTGAAAAAATAGTAAAGCTTGCTTCAAATGAAAACCCATTTGGATGTTCGCAACAAGTATTGGATAAAATTCGCCAATTTGCTGGCTCTCTTGCTCTTTATCCTGATGGGTATGCGACAGATTTACGGGGGGCGTTAGCAAGTAAATTAGGTGTGTTAGAAACGCAATTCATATTTGGAAATGGTTCTGACGAAAATATTCAAATCATTTCAAGAGCTTTGCTAAGACCTGGATTTAATACGGTTATGGCAACTCCGACTTTTCCTCAATATAAGCATAATGCCTTGATTGAAGGGGCGGAAGTACGGGAAGTCCCTCTAATTAACGGTGAACATGATCTCGAAGGCATGTTAAAACAAATGGATGAGAGGACAAATGTCGTGTGGCTTTGTAGTCCGAACAATCCTACCGGTACTTATATTAATGAAAAGAAATTATTATCCTTTTTAAAGAGGGTTCCACAAGAGACACTAGTCGTTTTAGATGAAGCTTACTATGAATATGTTGTGGCGGAAGACTATTACCATTCTATCGAACTGATAAAACAATTTGAAAATTTACTGGTGTTAAGGACATTTTCGAAAATTTACGGATTGGCTAGCCTTCGCGTTGGATATGGGATTGGTAGCGAAAAGGTGATTCGTGCTCTTGAACCGGCAAGGGAACCATTTAATACAAATACATTTGCGCAAATCGCTGCTAGAGCTGCTCTCGAAGATCAAGCCTATGTAGAAATGTGCAGACAAAGAAATCGCGAGGGTTTAGAACAATACTATCAATTTTGCGAGCAAGAGCAATTGTCTTACAACGAGTCACAGGGAAATTTTATTTTGATTGACTTCAAGATGGATGGAAATGAAGTGTTCCAGTACTGTTTAGAAAGAGGATATATTGTTCGTTCAGGTGCAGCTCTTGGTTTTCCAACATCTGTCAGAGTGACGGTTGGTTCAAAGGAAGAGAACGATGAAATGATTGCAGTTATGAAAGCCTTTATTTCTGAAAAATCCCCGCTTGATAAGCAGTAATCCTACATTTTTTTCAAAATCGACTAGATAAGCTCCTGCTCTATTAGGATCCATTTATGGTTCCTCTGAACAGGAGCTCTTAGCAATCATGAAAGCAGGTGTTCCCTTGAAAGGTCGTGTATTTATTATTGGGCTGGGACTCATCGGGGGTTCATTGGCTCTTTGTATTAAAGCTGAACATCCGAAAGCAAGGATTATTGGCTATGATGTTAATAAGAAACAATCTAGATTGGCGGCAATGCTAGGTGTTGTTGATGAAATTACAGAGGAAATAGAAACAGGTGCAACTGAGGCAGACCTCATCTTAATTGCCACACCAGTTAAGAAGATTGAAACGATGATCGAACAACTCTGTCATTTATCATTAAAGCAAGGTGTCATTATTTCAGATGCAGGCAGTACAAAAGTGGAAATTGTCAAAAAAGCGGCTTGCTTAAGGGACAAAGGCTATACTTTTATCGGCGGTCACCCGATGGCTGGCTCACATAAAAGCGGAGTTCAGGCAGCTAAATCCATCCTTTTTGAAAATGCTTTTTATTTATTGACACCTGAGGTTGACACGGATCACGAGGCTATAGAAACGTTGAAAATGTGGCTTAAAGGAACAAAAGCACGATTTTTACAAGTGCATCCTGCTGAGCATGATTATTTGACAGGGGTGATTAGCCATTTCCCTCATGTTATTGCGGCTTCTCTCGTTCATCAGGCAGAAAGAACTAGCAAGACGCAAAGCTTAGTCACAAGATTAGCAGCTGGGGGATTTCGTGATATTACAAGAATAGCTTCCAGTAGTCCACATATGTGGAAGGATATCTCTCTTCATAATAAAGATGTTCTTTTACAATTATTTACGGATTGGCAGGAAGAAATGGTAAGGGTTGCGAACATGTTAAGGGATGAAAATGAGGAAGAGCTCCTTCAGTATTTTTCTCGGGCAAAGCAGTTTCGCGATGAGATGCCTGTAAAAGAAAAAGGTGCGATTCCAGCATTCTACGATTTATTTGTCGATGTTCCCGATTACCCTGGGGTCATTTCTGAAATCACTGGCTATTTAGCAAAGGAAAAAATTAACTTGACGAATATCCGGATTCGTGAAACGAGAGAAGAAGTATACGGAATCCTTGTCATAAGCTTTCAAACAGAAGAGGATAGAGAAAGAGCAGAGCACTGTATTCGTCATTATACCAATTACGAAACATCCACTGGGATATGAGAGGGGGATAAAATTGAAAACAATACCATTAGCGATAAATGCAGCAAGGCTTCAAGGCCAATTGCAAATACCAGGTGATAAATCTATTTCCCATCGTTCCATTATGTTTGGAGCTATTGCCAATGGAACGACATCAATAACGAATTTTCTAACTGGAGATGATTGTTTAAGTACGATTGCTTGTTTTCGAAAGCTTGGCGTTGAAATCGAGCAGGAGGGAAATCGGGCAGTTGTCCTTGGCAAGGGCTTTACTGGATTAAAAGAACCAAGAGAAGTGCTTGATGTTGGAAATTCTGGAACGACGATTAGGCTTATGCTTGGAATTTTAGCTGGACGTCCGTTTTTTTCCACGCTTATTGGTGACGAATCTATAGGGAAAAGGCCGATGACAAGAGTCACTAAACCATTACTAACTCTAGGTGCTAATATTGATGGGAGAAGTGGTGGGGAGTATACTCCAATCGCGGTGAGAGGAGGAAATCTCACAGGGATCGAGTATCGCTTACCGGTAGCAAGTGCTCAGGTAAAGTCTGCAATTCTTTTGGCAGGTTTACAAGCAGAGGGTGAGACAACTGTTATTGAAACCTCGAAAACCCGAGACCATACAGAAAGAATGATTCAGCATTTTGGCGGAAAACTCGAAGTGGATGGTCTCACTGTTAAACTGCAAGGTGGGCAGTCTCTTCAGGGAACGAATGTGGAGGTTCCAGGAGATATTTCTTCAGCTGCTTTCTTTCTAGTAGCGGGAGCGATTGTTCCGAATAGTGAAATCAGGCTGAAAAATGTAGGTCTTAATCCAACAAGAACAGGTATCATAGATGTGATGAGAGAAATGGGAGCTGACTTGCAAGTAGAGAACGAACGAGAACAATTTGAGCCGGTTGGTGATTTAATCATAAAAACTTCGACCCTTAAAGGAACAACGATTGAAGGAGATATGATCCCGCGCCTAATTGATGAAATTCCAATCATTGCTTTATTGGCCACGCAAGCAGAGGGAATCACAATTATTAAAGATGCTGAAGAATTAAAAGTGAAAGAGACGAATCGAATCGATACAGTAGTTCACGAATTACGAAAACTAGGTGCGAAAATAGAATCAACAAATGATGGCATGATTATCTATGGAAAGCAGCAACTGTTAGGTGGCACTGTAAGTAGTCATGGTGATCATCGAATTGGGATGATGCTCGCTATTGCCTCACTTATTTGCAAGGAGCAAACGAACTTAGACAATATCGAAGCGATATCTGTTTCTTATCCTAATTTCTTCAACCATTTAGAAAGTCTGTTAAAGTAACAAAGGATCTTGCTAGGTAGGAATGTTGTGGCGACTCCTATAGAAAGTGCTCGATGCCATGGACATGGACTGAGCGGCTCGGATTCGCCATTGAAAAGGCACTATTTGTAGTGGAAATCAACAAGGTAAAAAACAAAAAAAGAAGAGCCAAAGCTAAGCTTGTGGGACAACTTCTTCTTTTTTTGTTTATATGTAGGTGGTCACTTTTGCCTTCCTTTCTGCGCTTATCCTAAAAAGCGTGTGAAACCATGGTTTCACCAGAAATAAGCTAAAAATCACTTGCAAAGATTTACCTGAAAAATAATCATGGAATAAATGATTTTGTACAAGCATAGTTTGTCATAAGACTGATTAAAAGGGTGGTTTTATGACATATATTATCGAAAATGCCAATTTGCTAAAGAACGACAGGCTTGAGCAAAACTCCTTGCTGATTAAAGAGGATCGCATCGATTCGATTAGACCCTCCTTCGAAAGGTTCTCCTATATGAGAGTGAACGCAAGCTCTTTTGTAATGACGCCGCCCCATGTTCTCTTTTGCCCTCAATTTCCATCGAGACAGTCATTTCAAGTTATGAAAAAATTTTATATTGATGAACTTATTACAAAAGGAAGTACAATGTTTTTAACTTATGTGGAAATAGATAAGGAATATTTATTACAACCTGCTTTTGACAATATGAAGACAGTTCTTTTAAATAGTCCTATTGATTATACGATAGGGGTGAAAATTCCACTCCGTCTTCTAACGACGAGCTTTTTAATAAAATGCAAGCGGGCTAAAATTCCAGCGATATTCGTTGAAGTAGAAGATGAGCAGGAGCTTAAGGAAATTCCATGGGGATGGCTGAGGGAGGCAATGTTTCCTTATAATAGTCCACTAATTCCTATATTTGTAGCGGAAACCGAAAAGCAAAGAGAGCAGGTAGGAGTGTATTGGCAAGAGCTATTACATATGGAGAAGATCCCCTTTATCGGACACGAGTTAAAAGAGAATGTCCCGATTTCTCGAGAGGATTTATGCAAACTGGGTATTTATCCTGTAAAATCAGGTTTACATCATGGTGGGGAAGTTAGCTATAATCTATATTTAAAAGATGATTTGGATCATGGAACTTGTGAAAAAGAGCTGTTTTTGCAACTAAAGGAGCGTTTGCTTGTAACCGTCCATAAAGGAACAGTTATACGTGCAGGCAAAGATGTCCAATTTAGACCGGGGTTTGGTGAGCATGTTGTGATCAAGATTCCAGCTTTTTTTAAAGTTAATTAATAAGCCTTATTGTGAGTAGAATTTTGTAAATTCCACTATAATGAAGATAAGTGGTTAAATTATAAAACATCTCATTTGACTTTTATAGAAATAAGCAGTTTAAATAAGTAATATTCTTGCCTTTTTATTTTGTCGTTGTTGATTATAAAATGGTCGTATGTAATTTAAAATAGGATTGTGAAAGGGTTGCTAAATGGAAAAAATCAGTAAGATCATTACATTATTGGAAAACGGTCAGCATGAAGAAGCCTTACAAAAATATGAAGCAATACTAAAAGGCGGAACAAATGATGAAAGGCTCCTTCTAGGAGAAGAATTATTTCAGTATGGATTTTTAGATGAAGCAAAGTCATTATTTGAAAGGCTTCATAAAGCATATCCTGAAGAGGGAGAAATTCTTGTAACGATGGCTGAGATTTGCCTTGAACAAGGGAAAGAGGATGAAGCCATTCAAACTTTAGATAAAATAAAAGAAACTGATCCGAGTTATCCGGAAAGCTTGCTATTACAGGCGGATTTATACCAAATGGAAGGACTGTATGAAGTTAGTGAACAGAAGCTACTAAAGGCAAAATCCGTACTACCGGATGAAGTGATTATTGATTTTGCATTAGGAGAGCTCTATTTAGAGCAGGGAAGATTCATCGAAGCCATCAAATCATATGAAAGAGTTGTACCAGTTGAACAAGAAATAGCAGGAGTCAATATTAATCAAAGGCTTGGTGATGCTTATAGTGCAGGCGGTGCTTTTGAAGAAGCCCTTCCTCATTATGAAAAAGCCTTGGAAGCTAGTTTAGAAATTAATACCCTTTTTCATTATGCCTTCACAGCTCTTCAGGCGGGTATGAGTAAAACTGCTATTGAGAAATTTTCTGAACTGAAAGAACTTGATCACGAGTATCATTCTCTCTATCTTTATTTAGCAAAAGCGTATGAGAGAGAAGAGGAACTTGAATTAGCATTTGAGACGGTTCAAGAAGGACTACGTTATGATGAATATAACAAGGATTTGTACTTCATTGGTGGAAAGCTAGCACTTAAACTTAACAAAGAAGAAAGAGCAGAAGAACTCTTGAGGCAAGCTTTAGTTCTCGATCCGGAATTTATTGAGGCTGGCATAACGATTAATAAATTATTTCTCCATCAAGAGAGATATGAAGATGTGCTAGAGATCGTGGCTATTTTTGAATCAAGTGGAATCGAAGAGCCGCATCTAATTTGGGATGAGGCAATTTCATTACAAAACTTAGAAAAATATTCACAGGCATTAAACAAATACCAACTTGCATATAATTTTTTAAAGAACGATCAAGAGTTTCTCGCGGATTATGGATACTTTCTAATTGAAGAAGGAAAACGAGAAGAGGCTGCCGAAATATTTAATGTATTACTAACAAATGATCCATCAAACGAAGATTTCGCAGAAGTAGTACAAAGGCTGTCTGATGAAAGTTGAGCCGTCTAAGAAGGATACAGATCCGTTTGCAGCCAACGTAACGATCATTCAAAATTAATAAAAAATAGTTGTACGCAGAGGAGGGAAAATGATGAAGACCCCTGTATCTGTCAACGAGAAAAAAGATTTTATTCGCTGGTTCCTTAATCATTATCAACTGAAGAGACGTGAATGTGTGTGGATTTTAAATTATTTAATGAGTCATGATGGACTTATGGAAAAAGTGCATTTTGTTGAGCAGGCTCAATACTGTCCACGCGGTTTAGTAATGTCGACGCACTGTGTTGATGAGGTACCGTTCCGTTTTTACAAAGAGAATGTCATGACAACAGATGCAGAGAAATCTTTTCACGATATTCGCCTGAATAGGGACGAGGAAATATTTATTCAGCTTAATTTTCATGCATCTAATAAAGCGCATCAATACGCTGCTGTTTTGGAAGAGAATCCTTTCATGCCCAAAAGTCTGCAAATCAGTGAAAAGGATCGTCTTATCGCAGAAAAATTTCTGTCATCTACACTGAAAAATTTTCAACGAGAAAAATTGCTTCATTTAATTGATGAGGCTTTAGACAATCAGGATAAAGCTGCCTTTGAAGAGTTAACAAAAAAACTTAACCGACTAAGGTAGACCTAAATGTTCTGAAAAGAATATCAATGTGGAAGCTGTGTCAAAAGGTTGTTAAAATGACCTTTTTGATATCAGCTTTTTCTTTTTAATTTTTAAATAGCAAACCTTTAGCTTCTTAACGATTCTCGAAATGGAGCTCGATGATTTCAAAAAAGTTGCTAGATGATTATCATATTTTAAGTTTGTTTTCTTGATTGCAGTAAAACGCGACGACTTCTATGGGAAGCGGCTTGGCAAGGTTCACGAAGAAGATTGACCTGAAGGAAAATCGTCAAGACGAACAAACCGGACAAACCGGACAAACAAGAGATGTCCAAAAAAAGCAATACGTTTGAGAATCGTAAAGAATCACCTTTGTCCAGCCACCGTTGAAATGGTATGATAAGAAAGAATTAATGAACTTGGAGTGATGGGAATGAAATGGGTTTCTAAAGATATGGATATGTATTTGGGGGCGAAGGAATACGTTGATACGGTTGTTCTACCGCTACTGCCGATCTCGTTTGGCGAGGATTTAAAACAAACTGCCTCGATGACAGAGTTTATTTCACTTTTAACGATTCCGCTTGAGCGCCAATTTAAAGGAAGACTCATGATGCTTCCGGGCTATACATATTTAAAAAGTGACTCTGATAACAGCCGTCTTCAGGTAATAAAGCACTGGGAGTCAGAGTTCATAAAAAGTGGGTTTAAACATATTATTTATATAACATCCGACAGCGGGTGGAGAACAATAGAAGATAAATGTGAGGGCACGGTGATTTGGCTACCGTCTCTTCCATTGGAGAATATGGATGAAAAGTATCGAAATTCCATCCTAGAGGATCAAATTGGCCAATTGATTCATTTATTTGTGAAAAAGTGGCAAAATAATGACTAATAGAGATTTTAATCACTGAGTTCCAATCCTTTAGCGATTTATTATATTGACCTAAAGTATAGATTGATATATCATTGTTATGTCCTAGTTTTATATTGTGCCTAAATTATGTCCGTTGGACTACCATTTCATGATAGAGGGGGGAAAGGTATGAGCAAACAACGCGTAACAAGACGTCAATTCCTAAACTATACACTTACCGGTGTAGGTGGATTTATGGCTGCAGGAATGTTAATGCCAATGGTCCGATTTGCAGTTGACCCTGTTTTGAAACACAATGCAGCTGGTGATTATGTTGTCACGAAACAAAAGATTGATGAAATAACGAATGAGCCAGTTCGCGTGGATTTCTCATTTGAACAAAAAGATGCTTGGTACACTTCAGAAGTAACAAATACTGCATGGGTATACAAGGATGAGAATGGTGAAATTGTCGCACTATCTCCAGTTTGTAAGCACTTAGGTTGTACAGTAGACTGGAATACGGATGCAACACACCCTGAACATTTCTTCTGTCCATGTCACAATGGACTTTATACAAAAGATGGTGTAAACGTGCCTGGTACACCACCGGCAGCGCCATTGGATGTATATCCATATAAAGAAGTTGACGGTTATTTAGCTTTAGGTAAAGCAGAACCGCGAAAGGGGGCGTAATGATTGTTAAATAAGATTTATGATTGGGTAGATGAACGTTTAGATATTACGCCTTTGTGGCGGGATATTGCAGACCATGAAGTGCCTGAACATGTAAACCCTGCACATCATTTTTCAGCATTTGTTTACTGTTTCGGTGGGTTAACGTTCTTTGTTACTGTTATACAAATTTTATCTGGTATGTTTTTAACGATGTACTATGTTCCAGATATAAAAAATGCTTGGGAATCAATTTATTATCTGCAAAACGAAGTGGCTTTTGGACAAATTGTCCGTGGAATGCATCACTGGGGTGCTAGTTTAGTTATCGTCATGATGTTTTTACATACGTTGCGTGTTTTCTTCCAAGGAGCTTATAAGAAACCACGTGAGCTTAACTGGATTGTTGGAGTACTTATCTTCTTCGTCATGCTTGCCCTAGGTTTAACGGGCTATTTATTACCATGGGATATGAAAGCGTTATTTGCAACAAAGGTTACGATTACGATTATCGAATCAGTACCATTTATAGGTGAGTACTTGAAGATCCTGATTGCAGGACATTCGGATATTATTGGTGCACAGACCATTACCCGATTCTTTGCAATCCATGTATTCTTCTTACCTGCTGCATTGTTTGCATTGATGGCTGCCCATTTCATGATGATTCGTAAACAAGGTATTTCAGGTCCGTTGTAAAATCATAAATGCGCATGATTTCTGAATGACTTAAAGGAGGGGATTGTTCAATGCATCGTGGAAAAGGTATGAAGTTTGTGGGAGATTCACGTGTCCCAGCTTCAGGTCGAAAACCGAATATTCCAAAGGATTACTCGGAATATCCTGGTAAAACAGAGGCGTTTTGGCCAAACTTTCTTTTAAAAGAATGGCTAATCGGTGCTGTTTTTCTCGTTGGATTCTTATGTTTAACTGCGGCGCATCAGCCACCGCTTGAAAAAATAGCAGATCCAAGTGATACAGCATATATTCCATTACCTGACTGGTACTTCTTATTCTTATATCAACTATTGAAATATTCATTTGCATCAGGTCCGTACAATATTATTGGTGTACTTGTTATTCCAGGGCTTGCATTTGGTGCGTTATTATTGGCGCCATTCCTTGATCGAGGACCGGAGCGACGCCCATCTAAACGTCCATTAGCAACTGGTTTCATGCTTCTTGCTGTTGCTGGTATTACCTATTTAACTTGGGAATCAGTAGCACATCATGATTGGGAAGCTGCGAAAATCCAAGGTCAAATTGTTGCGGAAGCAGAAATTGATACTGAATCAGACGGTTATAAAATCTTTGAAGCAAATGGCTGTGTTACTTGTCACGGAGGAGACCTCCAAGGTGGAGCAGGTTCACCGCCACTAATTGATACAGGATTAACGCCAGAAGAAGTAGCTGATATTGCTAAAAATGGCCAAGGAGCTATGCCAGCTGGGTTATTCCAAGGTACTGATGAAGAGCTACAAATACTAGCTGAGTTCATCTCTACTCTTGAAAGTGAATAATGTTGATGTTAAAAAAGCTGACGATTTGTTCGTCAGCTTTTTTGACGAGGTTTTAGAAGTTTTCGTAGTTTAGAGCAAAAGCCTAATAAACATCAAGTACCAATAAGTTTTTCACAAGCTGTGTTAAGTTAATTGGGGGCCTGCACTGTCATTCCTTGTCTGAAAAATACCCTTTATCATTTGTACGGTGATGAGCACGGGGGAAAGTTTTGATTAATGCCAACAGGGACACAATTCGAGCTTTCATTCACGTGCTTTGATTCCTGTTTAAGTGCTTTTTTAGAGCATTGATCAGTTTGTTTTTGGAGGAAATATGGTACTATAAGAAAGATGTGGAAATAAATGAGGTGAATATACTTGAAGTTAATCTACTCCATTTTAGCAAATCGCTCCATTTTATCATTACTTCTGATTATTAATTTCATCGGAACAGTTTACGGCTACTATTGGTATAAAAACCAGTTGGCAGATACTCCGCCGATTTTTCTACCATTCGTACCTGATAGTCCTACAGCGAGTCTTTTTTTCTTATTTGTGCTACTTGCTTTTTTATTGGGGAAAAATTGGCCGTTATTCGAGACATTAGCATTGGTCACGCTCTTTAAGTATGGCGTTTGGGCTGTCGTTATGAATGTAATCGTTTTTATCGTGGCAGGAGAGATTGACGAAGTGGGAATGATGCTCGTTCTTTCGCATGGAGCGATGGCCATTCAAGGGCTACTATATGCTCCATTTTACCGTTTTAAATTATGGCATCTTATTGTCGCTGCAATTTGGACATTACATAATGATGTGATTGATTATGTGTTTTTTATGATGCCTAGATATCATATGCTTAATGATTATATTCCACAAATCGGTTATTTTACTTTTTGGTTAAGTATTGTTTCAATTGCA
The DNA here is from genome assembly GCF_008764295.1 of Bacillus methanolicus. GTDB lineage: Bacteria > Bacillota > Bacilli > Bacillales > Cytobacillaceae > Robertmurraya > Robertmurraya methanolica_A. Next base: position 85,293 of record NZ_VTQX01000007.1, read on the forward strand.
ATTGCCTATTATTTCGGATTACGAAAAGACCGTTTTACACTCCAAATTAAGTGAAATGGCAGCTACATCTACTAATATTTTTGGTCTAACCTTGTCCAACTTCACATACCATTTAATAGTAATGTGAGGAGGGACAGGTATGAAGCTGAAAGCTGCTATATTTTTTATTGTAATTCTTATAGTTGCACCAGTAACGATACAAGCAAACCATCATATTTCCTCTATTGAAAAGCTTGATCAAATTTCTGATGAAGCTCTACAATTGGTGAAGTCTTCAAGATATGACGATGCAAAAAAACTTCTTGAGTATTTTTCTAATGAGTTTCTTGCCTATACAATGGAAAATCATGGTTTCTCAATAGATGAACTACGGATTGTAACCCTTGCCCAAAATGAAGCAATTGAAGCAATGGGGAACGGCAGTATGGATCATGATGAGCGCATCAATCGAGTAACGAAATTTCGTCTTGCAATAGATGCGATTACATCAACGAATCAACCTTTATGGACGGAAATGGAAAGGCCGATGATGGCAGTGTTTGGAGGAATGAAGGATGCTGCGTTGCAAGGGGATGCGGCAAATTTTCATTCACATCTAAATTCGTTTCTATCTTTATATGAAGTCATTTATCCAAGTATGAAGCTTGATGTACCTGTGCAAAGAGTTCAACAAATTGATGCAAGAATTCATTTTATTGATGAGTATCGACCGCAAGTATTAGCGGAAGAAACAGGGTTGCAGGAATTAGTCGCATTGGAAACAGATTTAAGAGATTTGTTTAATCAGATGTCTGAGGATGAAGCAGATCCATCTCTTTGGTGGGTGATCATAACAACTGGCAGTATTATTATTGTTACATTATCCTATGTCGGCTGGAGAAAATACAGAGGAGATAAGGAACGGGAAAGAGCAAAGAAGCGGATGTAACGGGTAGAAACATGGGGCTAAATCATTGACTCCCAATGAAATCCTCTTTACAATATAATTAAGCATATTATCCTTATGTTTTTACTGGTAATGGAAAATATGACTAGTTGTAAAAAAGCCAATGTGAAACAACTCATTGTCCGTATTTGAGTAAAAAAAAAATCTAACAACAAAGGTAATGGAGGAATAAAATTAATATGGGATTTAGCTTTTTAATTTATTTTGCCCTGATCATTTTAATCCCGATTTGGGCCCAGTTGAAAGTCAAAGGCGCTTACAAGAAGTATTCACAGGTTCCCTCTTCATCGCATATGCGTGGGGCTGAAGTTGCAAGAAGAATTCTCGATACGAATGGTCTTTACGATGTAACGGTTGAAGAAACAAGAGGACAATTAACAGATCATTACGATCCCCGTTCAAAAACTGTTCGTCTCTCTTCAGAAAATTATCATGGGCATTCTGTTGCAGCTGCAGCAATTGCAGCCCATGAGGTAGGACACGCGATTCAAGATCAAGTCGACTATGCACCACTGCGTATTCGCCATTCTTTAGTTCCAGTAGCAAATATAGGCTCCAATTTTTCTTGGATTCTCATCATCATCGGAATGCTAGCAAGCTTGTCTAATCTAGTGTTGCTTGGTATCATTTTTATGGCAGCAGCAGTCGTGTTTCAACTAGTTACATTACCAGTGGAGTTTAACGCTTCAAATCGGGCTATGGATCAAGTTGTTTCACTAGGGATCATTCGAAATGATGAAGAAAAAGAAATCCGTAAGGTTTTGGATGCCGCTGCTTTAACATATGTTGCCGCAGCAGCAGTCGCTGTATTAGAACTATTACGACTTATTTTAATCTATACAGGAATGCAAAGAAGCGAATAGATACGAAAAAGACAGCCTTTGGCTGTTTCGGAGTGTAGACAAACTCGAAAATCATCGAGTTTGTCTACACTCTTTTTTAATATAAAAATAGTTTAAGTTGATTGGACTGGAAAATGACATCTTCGCAGACGGATCCATGCTCCGAATGCGTCAGTTTCTGTCCTGGTTTAGATTATCTTTCAATCGGTTTTTTATTTTCATCAAGGGTGAAGCCTTCGCCAAGTACATCATGAACGATACTGACAGAAACAAAAGCATGGGGATCGACAGATGTAATTAAATTTTTTAATCGGACTATTTCATTCCGTCCGACCACACAGTATAATACTTCGCGCTCCTGTTTGGTGAATGAGCCGTGCCCCTTGAGGACGGTAACCCCCCGATCCATTTCTTTCATAATTTTCGCCGAGATATCTTCATTTTTATCTGATATGATCATCGCACCTCTTGCAGAATAAGCTCCTTCCTGCATAAAGTCGATCACTTTGGCTCCAACAAAGACAGCTACTAACGTATACATCGCTTCTCGGTGCGATAAATAAAAAATAAGAGATAAGATAATAACGACAGCATCAAACATAAACATCGTTTTGCCCATGCTCCAACCGATGTATTTTTGAGCAAGTCTTGCGATAATATCGACACCGCCAGTAGTTCCGCCATAGCGGAATATGATTCCTAATCCAATGCCGATAAAAACGCCGGCAAACAGAGCAGCAAGCGCTAAATCATCGTTTAACGGAATCGTAATAAATGGATAGCGTTGGAATAACCAGAGGAAGATCGATACACTTATCGTACCAATGATTGTATAAATAAATACTTTTCGACCTAGTAGTTTCCAACCTATAAAAAATACAGGGATATTTAAAATTAAATTTGTGTAGGATGGGTCAAATTTATAGAGAAAATATAGCAATAGGGTAATTCCGGTGAAGCCTCCCTCTGCTAAATTGTTTTCCATATTAAAGTGGACGATGCCAAATGAAAAAATGGCAGAGCCAATTAATATAAAGAAGATATTTTTCAGTTTAAGTCCAAAGGGCATTTCAACATTCCTCTCTTTCGCATACTACTCCTTCAAAACGCTTTAATTATAAGGGAAGCCATTAAGAATGGCAACAACTGGGGAAATAAAAAATATTTGTAAAAGCCATTGTTATTATTTAATATTAACTTTAATGATGAATGTTTAATGACTGACATATTTAGGAGTGGTAGTAATATGAGCCGAAATAAATCCATTAAGGAGATGCAAGCGGAAGTTGATACATACATTGCTCAATTTAAGGAAGGTTATTTCAGCCCTCTAGCGATGCTGGCAAGGATGACGGAAGAACTAGGGGAGCTAGCTCGTGAAGTTAATCATTATTATGGTGAAAAACCAAAAAAATCATCTGAGGACGAAAAAACGATTGAGGAAGAATTAGGTGATTTACTCTTTGTGATCACTTGTTTTGCTAATTCTCTTAATATTGATTTAGAAGAAGCACATGATCGAGTAATGCACAAATTTAATACGAGAGATAAAGATCGTTGGACAAGGATAGAACAAACAGAGGAGTGACGCGAAATGAAGAAAATAAAAGTAATAATAGCTGGTCCAAGAGGTAGAATGGGGAGAGAAGCAGTAAAATTAGTTGAAACAACCGAAAATTATCAACTCGTTGCTGCGATAGACTATAAATATGATGGTAAGCTGCTACAAGAAATAGAAGGTTTTCATGCTTTAGAAGTACCTGTATTTGGGGATATAGAAAAATGTTTTTCTGAAATTGAAGCAGATGTGTTGATCGATTTAACGACACCAGAGATTGGGATGCACCATACAAAAACAGCGTTATTGCACGGTGTTAGACCGGTGGTGGGAACAACAGGGTTTTCAAAAGAAGATTTAGCCGAGCTCCAAGCCACTTGTGAAGAGAAAGAGCTAGGCTGTATTATTGCCCCTAATTTTGCCATTGGAGCAGTTCTAATGATGAAGTTTTCTCAAATGGCGGGGAAGTACTTTGAAGATGTTGAAATTATCGAGTTGCATCATGATCAAAAACTTGATGCTCCTTCAGGGACAGCAGTGAAAACTGCCGAAATGATTTCCGCAGTCAGAGAACAAAAATCTCAAGGGCACCCTAATGAAAAAGAAACGATGCAAGGTGCTAGAGGGGCTAATTTTGAAGGGATGCATATTCATTCCGTGCGCTTACCTGGTTTAATAGCGCATCAGCAGGTGATGTTTGGTTCTGATGGACAAACACTCTCGATTCGCCACGATTCCTATAATCGTGCTTCCTTTATGTCGGGAGTCAAACTTGCGGTTGATACAGTCATGAAAATAGATACATTTGTTTATGGCCTTGAAAATATCATCGAATAAGTAGACAGTTTAATGAAATTAAAGCAAAGCTTATACTTAAATAAAGTCGCGTGAAGTAAAAAAAATGGGGGATTTCACAAAAATTGTGAAAAGAGTGAATAGGAAAGAGGAGATAGCGATGAATATTGCATTAATTGCCCATGATAAGAAAAAAGACGATATGGTGCGCTTTGTCATGGCGTATGAAGAGATTTTAAAAGATCATACGCTATTTGGAACAGGAACGACAGGTTTGAAAATTATGGAATCAACGAATTTAAAGGTTCATCGATTTCAGTCAGGTCCACTTGGGGGAGATCAAGAAATTGGTGCCATGATAGCGAATAATCAAATGGATGTCGTCTTATTTTTTCGAGATCCACTAACAGCTCAGCCACATGAACCAGATGTTTCTGCTTTAATTCGATTATGTGATGTCTATTTAGTTCCACTTGCAACTAATATGGGAACTGCGGAAGTGATTATTAAAGGTTTAGAGCGCGGTGATCTTTCTTGGCGTCAGATCATTGCAAAACGAAATGGTGAAGTGAATGAATGAACAATTGGATATTTTAGCTTTTGGAGCCCATGCGGATGATGTTGAAATCGGCATGGGTGGAACAATTGCAAAATATACATCATGCGGTAAAAAGGTCGGTATTTGTGATTTAACACGAGCTGAATTATCTTCCAATGGTACGGTAGAAGGAAGGCTTGAAGAAGCTAAGAGAGCAGCGGATCGATTGGGAGTAAAAGTTCGAGAAAATCTCAATTTACCCGACCGGGGATTGTTCATGTCTGAGCAGTTAATCCAAGAGGTGGTTACGCTCATTAGAAAGTACCGACCTAAGGTGGTGTGTACTCCGTATCATCTTGATCGTCATCCCGATCACGGGAACTGTACAAAGATTGTAGAAGAAGCCTTTTTCTCCGCGGGAATTCGAAAATTGAAAACAGCTCAACAATACGCTCCTTACCGTCCAAATAAGCTTTTTTATTATATGATTAACGGGTTTCATAAGCCTGATTTCGTCATAGATATATCGGATTTCATGGAACGAAAATTAGCGAGTTTAACTGCTTATGAAAGTCAATTTCAAAGAGGTGCTGAAACAGTGGAGACTCCTTTAGTCAATGGTTATCTTGAATCGATCGAGGCGAGAGAAAGGTTGTTCGGGAAAGAAGTTGGAGTCAAATATGCTGAAGGGTTTATCACTAAAACCCCCATCTTGCTAAACAGGGATTTATTAGGAGAGCACGAATGACAAAAAAATTAAAGATAGGAATTACTTGTTATCCAACGGTTGGTGGATCAGGAGTGATTGCGACTGAACTTGGAAAGATGCTTGCTGAAAAGGGACATGAAATTCATTTCATTTCCTCAAGTCTTCCATTTCGGTTAAAAAAAATGTATCATAATATTTTTTATCATCAAGTTGAGGTAAATCAATATTCAGTTTTTCAATATCCACCATATGACATTGCTCTAGCAAGTAAAATGGCTGAGGTCATTAAACGAGAAAATTTAGACATCCTTCACGTTCATTATGCGATTCCACATGCGGTTTGTGCGATTTTAGCAAAGCAAATGAGCGGAAAGGATATTAAAATTGTCACAACACTTCATGGGACTGATATAACGATTCTTGGCTATGATATGACCCTGACCGATGCGATTCGATTTGGGATCGAAAAATCAGATGCAGTTACAGCCGTTTCGAATTCTTTAATAAAACAAACATATGACCTTATAAACCCAGATAAACCAATTGTTCCAGTTTATAATTTTATTGATGAACGAGTGTATAGACGAACAGATGCTGATTATTTAAAAGAAGAATTTGGGATTGCAGAGGATGAAAAGGTCATGATCCATGTTAGTAATTTTCGTCCCGTAAAAAGGGTACCCGACGTTGTGAAGTCTTTTGCAAAAATAGTGGAGCAGATGAAAGCGAAGTTGTTACTCATTGGTGATGGACCTGAAATGTCCGTTGTCTCAAGATTGGTAGATCAATTAAAAATAAAAGACAAGGTTCTTTTCTTAGGAAAGCAAGATAATTTAGAAGAGCTTTATTCAATTAGTGATCTGATGCTTCTACTCTCGGAGAAAGAAAGCTTTGGCCTTGTCGCATTGGAAGCAATGGCTTGTGGTGTCCCATGTATTGGTACAAACATCGGCGGTTTGCCAGAAGTAATAATAGATGGTGAAACAGGTTATATCTGTGAATTAGGAAATATAGAAGAAATTGCACAAAAATCTTTGCATATATTAGCTGATTCAACGGTACATAGACGTTTTTCGCAATCATCGATCGCTGCGGTTTGTGAGCGATTTAAAGCGAATTTAATTGTAAAGCAATACGAAGATCTTTATTACGAAACTATTCAAAAAGGTGAAAAGTAATGAAACCACCCTTTCTAAAAGCCCTACCGATTTTAAACAAATTAGAAGCTGCCGGATACGAAGCCTATTTTGTCGGAGGGGCAGTCCGTGATTTTTTGCTGGCCAGACCAGTCGATGATGTTGATATTGCAACTTCGGCGACTCCTGAGGAAGTGAAGGAAGTATTTCCGAAGACGGTCGATGTAGGAATTGCACATGGTACTGTTGTAGTTCTATATCAAGGAGAGTCTTATGAAGTCACAACTTTTCGCAGTGAATCGGAGTATGCCGATTTTAGAAGGCCAAATGAAGTCACGTTTATCCGTTCTTTAACAGAGGACTTGCGGCGACGGGACTTTACAATGAATGCGATTGCTATGAATAAGAATGGGGAGCTGATTGACCCATTTGCTGGGCAGGCAGCAATTAAGGCAAAGATGATAAAGACGGTAGGTAATGCTGGTGAGCGATTTCACGAAGATGCTCTTAGAATGATGCGAGCGATTCGTTTTGTCAGTCAACTTTCATTTTCTCTTGAAAAGGAAACGTATAATGCTTTAAAGGAACATAGTAAGTGGTTAGGAATGATTGCAGTTGAACGAAAGACGGTTGAATTTGAAAAGCTGTTAAATGGGGAAAATTATCAACACGCAATAAAGCTCCTTATAGATACGGGACTTTATCGACTTTTACCAGGGTTTGAAGATAAACAAGAAGAATTGGCAGCATTTTCACAGTTTGATTTATCAGGACATTTTGCGATTAGCGAGTATTGGGTTTTACTTCTTTATCATTTTCATTTACCGAGAAATAACGTCGAGGCTTTTTTAAGAGCTTGGAAGCTTCCAGTTAAGCAAATAAGAAGAGTGAAGCTTGGATTAAGTTTGCTTATTCAACGCCTTGATCATGAATGGAAATTAGAGGAGCTCTACCACGCTGGCAAAGAATCTGTAATTCGGACAGAAAAGCTTTTAAATATTTTACAAGGTCGGAATATTGATACCAATATTGATGAGCTAGAAGAAGTATGGCAACGGTTGCCGCTCAAAGAGAGAAAAGAGTTGGTCATAACTGGACAACATTTATTGGAATGGTATCAATTACAAGGCGGACCGTGGATTGAAGAAAAGCTGCTGGCAATAGAAAAAGCAATCATTAACGGAGAACTTGAAAATGAACAGGTATCCATAAAGGAGTGGCTATTTGCATGCAGTCAACCTTAAGGAAAAAACTGCTTGACGCATTTACTGAGCATGAAGGCGAATTTCTATCAGGGCAATATTTAGCTGATTTGATGGGCTGTTCGAGAACTGCTGTATGGAAACATATTGAAGACCTTCGCAATGAAGGCTTTGAGCTTGAGGCAGTAAGAAGAAAAGGTTATCGCATTATCCAAAAGCCTGAGCATGTGAGCGCAAATGAGATTCGATTAGGGCTAAAAACCATGCTCATCGGTCAACAAATTCACTACAAAGAATCGGTGGATTCAACACAAAAAGTCGCTCATCGACTTGGCTTGGAAAACGCTCTTGAGGGAACGGTTGTTATCGCTGATGAACAAATAGGTGGAAAAGGGAGAATGGACAGAAGATGGCATTCACCTAAGCATACAGGCATTTGGATGAGTGTCATCTTAAAGCCACAGATTCCACTTCCGATGGCACCGCAACTGACGCTCTTAACCGCAGTTGCGGTCGCTCAAGCAATTGTTGAAAATACAGGGCTTGAGCCGCATATAAAATGGCCCAATGACCTTTTAGTTCATGGCAAGAAAGTGACAGGTATTTTAACAGAATTACAGGCTGAAGCAGATAGAATCCACTCAGTCATTATTGGAATCGGAATAAATGTTAATCAAGCGGTAACAGATTTCCCAGAAGATTTAAGGTCAGTTGCAACCTCCCTTTCAATAGAAAAAGGGGAGCATATTAATCGTGCTAGTTTAATTCAAACGATATTTTTAAAGCTTGAAAAGCTTTATCTACTTTATTTGGAAAAAGGATTTCATCCTATTAAACTTCTTTGGGAAAGTTACGCAATTAGTATTGGCAAAACAATAACCGCACGCACGTTAACTGGAAATATAACGGGAAAGGCTCTTGGAATCAACGAGGACGGTGTATTGAAAATCGAAGATGAAAATGGTGTGATTCATAGTATCTACTCTGCTGATATTGAGCTAGGATAAAGAAATTTCCTAGCTTTTTTATGATCGAGTGTATACGAACATAATGATTCTGCTTTTATCTGTTTTTAACCTAAACCTAAGCAATCCAGTTAGTAGAATAAGGAAATTGTAACCTTCAACGTTGTATTTCTATATGATTCACATCAATGAATCATGATCGTGAATAGGTGAGTTCTTTTATGCTAGGTAATTGTGCTGAAATTTGCTATAATTTTTTATGTGGGCAGTATCATTTTTGAACTGCACCTTGTTTAAGACGTTGTTTAAATGAATAATTATCTGCCTAGATCCAAACGGACAGGGACAGAGGGATGAAACAAGAATATGTTACAAAGGGATCCTTCTGTGTTTTTTTAGGATTCCTTTTTTGTTTATCTCCTCTTCCGACTCAAAAAGGAGGAAAATGATGAGAAGTACAACTGATTTTCAAAAAATGAAGCAAGAGCATGATAAAATTGTTATGCTGACGGCTTACGACTTTCCATCAGCAAAGTTGGCGGAACAAGCTGGTGTTGATGTCATCCTTGTTGGTGATTCCCTTGGAATGGTCGTTTTAGGCTATGATTCAACTGTTTCTGTGACAATGGAGGATATGCTCCATCATGGAAAAGCAGTAAAAAGGGGTGCGAAAGATACTCATATTATTGTTGATATGCCCTTTATGAGCTATCATTTATCAATTAAAGATACGCTTTTAAATGGAACAAGGCTTATTCAAGAAACAGGTGCTAATGCAGTTAAGGTCGAAGGCGCTGATGAAGTGGTAGACCATATAAAAGCATTAACAAGAGCAGGAATTCCTGTCTGTGCTCACCTAGGCTTAACCCCGCAGTCCGTTGGAGTGCTTGGAGGCTATAAGGTGCAAGGGAAAAGTGCTGCAGCAGCAAAAAAGTTAATTGAGGATGCAAAAAAGTGTGAAGAAGCAGGTGCATTTATGCTTGTTCTTGAATGTGTACCAAAACAATTAGCAAAAGAAATCTCGCAAAGTTTGTCGATCCCAACAATCGGTATTGGAGCTGGATCTGAGACTGACGGTCAAGTGCTCGTGTATCATGATATTTTAATGTATGGTGTCGAAAAATTACCTAAATTTGTAAAGAAATATACAAATTTGAATGAGGAGATTCAAAACGGGATAGAACACTATATTTCAGAGGTAAAACAGAAAAGCTTTCCCTCTGATCCTTATAGCTTCATGATGAAGGAAGAAGAAATGCTGGCGCTTTATGGAGGTAAAGAATGAAGATTATTACGAATGTTACCGAAATGCAAGCACTGGCGAAAGAGTTAAAAAAAACAAATTCAATTGGCTTTGTTCCTACAATGGGTTACCTACATGAAGGACATTTGCAGCTTATTAGAAAAGCACGTGAAGAAAATGATATTACCATTGTCAGTATTTTTGTCAATCCGCTTCAATTTGGTCCAAATGAAGATTTTGCTACGTATCCGCGTGATTTTGAACGGGACGTCAGCGTTTGCCTTGAAGAGGGGGTTGACATTATTTTTAACCCTTCCGTTGCGGAGATGTATCCTAAGCCCTTGTCTGTAAAGGTGTTAGCTCAAGCGAGAACGGATGTGTTATGCGGTAATTCAAGACCGGGCCACTTTGATGGGGTAGCAACGGTGTTGACAAAGCTATTCCATTTAATTTTACCTGATCGAGTTTACTTAGGGATGAAAGATGCCCAGCAAGTTGCCGTCGTCGAAGGGCTGATTGCAGACTTCAACTTTCCAATTGAGCTGATACCAGTTCCAACTGTCCGTGAAGAGGACGGATTAGCAAAAAGTTCTCGAAATGTAAATTTAATGCCTGAGGAAAGAGAACAAGCTCCTGAAATATATCGAGCGTTGCTAGCGGCAAAAAATAAGATCGAAGCAGGTGAAAGAAGTATTGAATCACTAGTGACAATGATAAGAAACGATATTACCCAAAAAACGAGTGGAACGATTGATTACGTTGAAATTTATTCTTTTCCGGATCTCCAAACGATTGAAAAGGTGAAAGGAAAAATCATTATTGCGATTGCTGTTCAATTTACTAAAGTTCGTTTAATCGACAATATGGTCTTATCTATTGAGTAGGAAATTGTTTAGTCCAATGTAAGGAATGGGGGAAGCATCGTGTTTCGAACGATGATGAATGGAAAAATTCACCGTGCCCGTGTGACAGAGGCGAATTTAAATTATGTGGGCAGTATTACAATTGATGAAGAAATTTTAGAAGCAGTTGGTATGGTAGCAAATGAAAAGGTGCAAATCGTTAATAACCATAATGGAGCAAGGTTTGAAACCTATATTATTCCTGGTAAAAGAGGAAGCAGGGTAATATGCATCAATGGCGCTGCTGCTAGACTTGTACAAGAAGGAGACGTCGTCATCATTATCTCCTATGCATTAGTGGCAGAAGAAAATATTCATGCACATCAACCAAAGGTTGCGATTATGAACGAGAAGAATGAGATCGTTGAAATGCTTCATGCAGAGCCAGAAAAGACGATAATCTAACAAGTAAAAGCCTTAAGCAACTATACTTTTTTACCGTATAGTCTCGTTTAAGGTTTTTTCTTTTTTAGCAAACTAACTTTAACGGTCACTGTGGCTCGAAAAAACTTAATAAACAGTTGTCTCTTACGTTTAATCGAATTTTACCTTAATCCTATTCTTGAAAAAGCTCTGTTAAACAATCAACAACAGAGTCTTGAAAAAAATTTAACCTGTTTGGCGATGGTGGCATTTACTTTTCAATCGCTTTTCTGTTTGCTACTGTTTATGATAAAGTGAAAGCAGCGTTGCATAACGGTATTTATAACTATAGTATAAAGCTATGCTGAATTATATGGTTAATCATGTATTTTCGGTTCATTTTAGCTCTGACTCAATGAAATGAAGGAGAAAATAAGCTTTTTCCGAGCGTTTCTTCAAGTCAGCGCCATCTTTTAGCTATGCTGAAAGTCATAAGAAAGCAAAATTTCTCACGAAATCAACTTTGGCAAATATAAAAAAGTACTCCTTCAAGTTTAGTTTGAAGGTTAGAGGTGTATAGAATTGAGTAACAAATTTGTGGTAGTAGATTTAGAAACAACGGGAAATGCTCCAAAGAAAGGTGATAAAATTATCCAATTTGCAGCCGTTGTTGTTGAAAATGGAAAAATTACAGAGCAATTCTCTTCTTTTGTTAATCCAGGAAGAGAGATACCGCTTTTTATAGAAGAATTAACAGGACTTAATGACGAGATGGTTCAAGATGCACCAGATTTTTCTGAAATTGCTCCGAAAGTCTTAATGCTCCTTGAGGATGCATACTTTGTCGCCCATAATGTCTTATTTGATTTATCATTTCTTCAAGAAGAGTTAATCGAGGCAGGATACGAAGGTTTTTTAGGTCCGGTTTTGGATACAGTGGAAATGGCTAGATTTTTGTTCCCGACATCTGATAGCTACAAGTTAAACGAACTTGCTATTCAAGAGGGATTGAATCACGAACGACCCCATCAAGCAGATAGTGATGCATATGTTACAGCGGAATTGTTATTGATCCTATTGAAGCGACTTTGGCAGCTTCCGAACTTAACCCTTCATCAACTACTAAAGCTTTCTGGTGGGTTGAAAAGTGATGTGGCATTATTATTAGATGATCTCATTATCGAAAAAGAACGCAGTTTAGAAGAATTACCTTTTTCATTAGAACGACATCGTGGAATCATGCTAAGGAAATTAGAAGAACGTGAAGAGTTCAATTATGATCCATCAGTTCCATATCCTGAAAGCGATGAGGAAAAAGAGAGTTTATTTCAGGGAGCGTTTCAAGGGTATGAAAAACGAATTGGGCAATTTCAAATGATGGACACTGTTTTTAAGGCTTTTACAAATGAAAAACATGCTCTAATTGAAGCTGGGACAGGCGTGGGAAAGTCGATGGCTTATTTATTACCAGCGGCAATCTTTGCTAGTGAACGTCGTGAAACGATTGTCATTAGTACGCATACAACCCAGCTGCAGGAGCAACTGTTGAATAATGATATTCCATTATTGCAAAAAATCCTTCCGAACAAACTTAAAGCAGTGATGTTAAAAGGAAGAAGTCATTATTTGTGCTTGGCAAAATTCGAACAATCGCTTCAAGAAGACGATGATAATTATGATATTAGTTTGACGAAGATGCAAATTCTTGTCTGGCTTTTACAAACTGAAACAGGCGATCGGGATGAGTTGAACTTATCGAGCGGAGGAATGCTTTTTTGGGGTAAAATAAAAAATGATGACAGTACTTATTTTCAGCAGAGGTCATGGATAAAATACGATTACTATTTAAGAGCGCGTAAAGCATCGCAGACGGCTAATTTCATCATTACAAACCATTCCTTTTTATTGACTGATCTTGTTGCTGATACAGCGATCCTCCCCTGTTATGATTACTGTATTTTAGATGAAGGACATCATTTTGAGAAAGTTTGTGGGAAATACTTTGGCCTATCCCTTGATTATTTACATATACGACTTTTACTCAGTCAATTTGGGCAATACGAACAAAAGCAATTTCATTATGAGCTGGAGCAGATTTTGAAAGAAAAAGGCACTGAATTAACAGCAGAAACAATTCATGCTTTTGAAGTAAGCCAACTTTATAATGAATTAATGGATGAAATGGATCAGTTTTTTAGAACTGTAGCTCATGTAGCAAAAAAACGAGTAAAGAGCAGTGCGCTGACAAATAAAGTAACGTATCGCTTAATAACGGATGGGGTTAATCAAGATTGGGCGCCGATCCATTCGACTGGGGAAAGATTTTACTTTTGCTTAAAAGACTTTGCTGCGGCCATTAAGCAATACGTGGAGGCTTTTACGAAAAAAGAACTGCAGCTTTCAAATCCGCAAAAATTGCTGATTCAGGAGGTTGCCACATTACAAAAAGAATTAGAGACCGTATGCGAAACGATTAAACAACTGATTTTATTTCCCATGGACGAGTTCGTTACTTGGGTTGAAGTGGATGTCAGATCTGCTCAAAATTCAACAACCATTTTGGGGCAACCCATTACAATCGCTTCCCAGCTTAGAGAAGAATTTTTTCTGCGTAAAAAAAGTGCAGTAATCACTTCAGCGACATTATCGGTAAAGGGCTCTTTTCAATATATGCTAAACGAACTGGGACTAGACAAGTTTGACTGTTATATACAACAAATTGAATCCCCATTTCCTTATGACAAGCAGGTTCAATTGGTTATTCCAAATGACTTACCGGAAATTAATACGGTATCAATTGATGAATATGTTGCAGCCATTACGGAACACATTATATCCATTGCTGAAGCAACAAAAGGAAGAATGCTTATTCTCTTCACTTCCTATGAAATGTTAAGAAAAACGTATAATCTGATGAAGGAGAGCGGGTTGCTGGAAGACTATATTATAATGGGGCAAGGAATCACGGCAGGAAGTAGAACGAAGCTGACAAGGAATTTTCAACGCTTTGACAAAGCGATTCTTCTCGGTACTAGCAGCTTTTGGGAAGGGATTGATATTCCTGGTGAAGATTTATCTTGTCTTATTATGGTACGATTGCCATTTTCTCCGCCAAATGAACCGCTTACAGAAGCGAAATGTAATCAAATTAAAGAAAATGGTGGAAATCCCTTTTCAGAGCATTCATTGCCAGAAGCGATTATTCGTTTCAAACAAGGGTTTGGCCGATTAATTCGCACAAATCAGGATCGCGGTTTTGTTGTCATTTTTGATAAACGGATCTATACAACGTCTTACGGAAAAGCGTTTCTGCAATCTATTCCAACAGTGCCTGTGAAAAAATTAAATATTAACGAAACCCTTGATTTAATTGAAAATTTCCTTTAATTTTTGAACACGTGACGATAACATTCAAGAAAATACCGCGCTGCATAAGCGCGGTAGAAGTGTGTGTGGACTAAAAGTTATTTTAATTTTGTGAAAGGGGTAATTCTTTTTTATTTAACCTGTTATAATATTGCTAATGAAACGTGCTGAGAATGGGCTAAATCTCTGTCAAAAAGCTGACGTTTTCTTAAGATTATTGTTACCTAAAAGCCTTGCAACTATGATTAACAAAATATGTGTTTAGTGAGGAGAGTTTGTGATGGAAAGTAAAATTGAAGTTTTGTCGACGATAAAAATCCAAAATAGTCCGGATTTATACAAAATTGTCGATTCACTTAACCGAACGTTAAAAGATCAGGATTTAATGTTTGGATTAGCTCTTGATCAAAACGATCAAAATAAAGCTGTATTTACTATTTATCGTACATAAAGAGGGATTTGTATATGAAGAAATGGATTTGGTTAGCAAGTATTGGTTTAATTGTGCTGCTCGGTTTAACGATAAATATACTTTTAAATTCTCTGAAACCTTTGCACAACGCTGAAGCTAAAGCAGAGGAAATTGCTTTAGCAGAAACAAATATCGTACACGTGACTGATTTTACCTTATATAACGGTACGAATAGTTATTATATTGTAAAAGGAATGGATCAATCGGGGGAAAAACTCATTGCATGGATTCCAGAAGAAGAAAAAAATCGTAAAATAATTGTTAGGAATGAAGAAGATGGACTAAGTAAAGAAGCTGCGATCGACAAGCTTTATCAAAGTAAGGAGCCTGATGAAGTTGTGTCAGTTAAACTCGGAATGGAGAATCAAATTCCGCTTTGGGAAATTTATTACCGTTCAAATGATGAATTGATCAATTATTATTATATTGATTTTAAAACAGGCGAATGGTTAAAAGATATACAAAACTTATGATGGTTATTGGGAGGAATTAGGAAATGGAAATTCAACTGGCTCAAAGAGTAAAAGCATTAACCCCCTCTGCAACTCTTGCGATTACAGCAAAAGCAAAGCAGTTAAAAGCTGAAGGCCATGATATTATTGGTCTCGGGGCGGGAGAACCTGATTTTAACACACCGAGGAACATTATTGAGGCAGCTTCTGTTTCCATGAATGAAGGACATACGAAATATACTCCTTCAGCAGGGCTTGCTAAATTAATTGAAGAAATCGTGAAAAAATTCAAAGCTGATCAAGGAATTGAGTATAAGCCAAATGAAATCATTGTGACTAGTGGCGCAAAACACGGATTATATACTCTTTTTCAAGTTCTTCTCAACAAAGGGGACGAAGTGATTATTCCTGTCCCATACTGGGTTAGTTACCCAGAGCAGGTAAAGCTGGCAGATGGTATTCCAGTATTTGTCGAAGGACTTGAAGCAAATGATTTCAAGATTACCCCTGAGCAACTTTCAGCAGTCATTACAGAGAAGACAAAAGCAGTTATTATAAATTCACCTAGTAACCCAACAGGGATGGTTTATACTCGTGATGAGCTATTAGCTCTAGGTGAAATTTGCTTACAAAAAAATGTTCTTATTATTTCCGATGAGATATATGAAAAGCTTATTTATGGGGAAAATCAGCATATATCCATTGCCCAATTATCACCACAATTAAAAGAGCAAACGATTATCATCAATGGGGTTTCGAAATCCCATTCGATGACAGGATGGAGAATCGGCTATGCAGCAGGTAATTCCACTATCATTAAAGCAATGTCAAATCTTGCAAGTCACAGTACCTCTAATCCAACTACTACTGCTCAATACGGGGCGATTGAGGCTTATGCAGGACCACAAGCACCTGTTGCAGAAATGAAAGAAGCATTCGAGCATAGGCTCAATGTCATTTATGATCAGCTTGTTGCTATCCCTGGGATTTCATGTATTAAACCGCAAGGAGCATTTTACCTTTATCCAAATGTTAAAGAAGCAGCGAAACTAACAGGGTATGAGAACGTTGATGACTTTGTAGAAGGACTTTTAGAAGAGGCAAAAGTCGCTGTTGTTCCAGGTTCTGGTTTTGGAACACCAGATAATATTCGTCTCTCCTATGCAACATCTTTAGAATTATTAGAAGAGGCAGTGGCAAGGATCCACCAATTTGTTAAAAGCAAAATATAAATTGGTTCAGAGCGGGCAGGCTAAATACGTCTGTCTGCTTTTTTCTGAAGTCTACTAAAGAATAATTGAGCGATAATGGTCAGCATAGGAATTGTACCGGTAAG
Source organism: Bacillus methanolicus (assembly GCF_008764295.1). Lineage (GTDB taxonomy): Bacteria > Bacillota > Bacilli > Bacillales > Cytobacillaceae > Robertmurraya > Robertmurraya methanolica_A. The sequence continues at coordinate 102,118 of NZ_VTQX01000007.1, forward strand.
CGCAATCCTACACTTTCTTTATTGATTGTCCAATTTTGTAACGGTATAATAAGATGAAGTGCATTTTAATTGATTATTTATTGAAAATGAAGCTTTTAAGTACATATAAAAGCAAGTGGGTAAGTTTTGGAGGGAAATGACAAGTGATGAAAACAACGATTTCAGAAGTACACAAATATGTAGAACAGGAAGTCAAAATTGGAGCATGGATTGCGAACAAGCGTTCCAGCGGAAAGATTGCCTTTTTGCAGTTAAGAGATGGAACTGGCTTCATACAAGGAGTTGTTGTCAAGGCAGAAGTATCTGAGGAGTTGTTTCAAGCTGCGAAATCTGTGACACAAGAATCATCTGTGTATGTGACAGGGGTAGTTCAAAAAGATGAACGTTCTCCGCTAGGGTATGAACTTCTTGTAAAAGGGCTTGAAATCTTACATCAGGCCGTTGATTATCCGATCACCCCAAAGGAACATGGGACAGAATTTTTAATGGATCATCGCCATTTATGGCTACGTTCACGTCGTCAACATGCAGTAATGAAAATTCGCAATGAAATTATTCGTGCGACATATGAATTTTTTAATGATAAAGGATTTTCAAAGGTGGATCCACCCATTTTAACAGGTAGCGCTCCTGAAGGAACGACGGAGCTTTTCGCAACAAAATATTTTGATGAGGATGCATACTTATCTCAAAGCGGCCAGTTATACATGGAAGCGGCGGCAATGGCTCTTGGAAAAGTATTTTCATTTGGACCGACTTTTAGAGCTGAGAAATCAAAAACTCGTCGTCATTTAATTGAGTTCTGGATGATTGAGCCTGAAATGGCCTTTGTTGAATTTGAGGAAAATTTAGAAGTACAAGAACAATATGTTTCTCACATCGTTCAATCAGTGCTCAAAAATTGTCAGATTGAGTTAAAAACATTAGGTAGAGATACAACCAAGCTTGAAAATATAAAAGCACCATTCCCGCGCATTAGCTATGATGATGCAATTGCATTCTTAAATAAAAAAGGTTTCGACGATATTAAATGGGGGGATGATTTCGGTGCTCCTCATGAAACAGCGATAGCGGAACATTATGATAAACCTGTATTTATTACAAAATATCCAACAAGTCTCAAACCCTTTTATATGCAACCAGATCACGAAAGAGAAGATGTTGTATTATGTGCGGACTTGATTGCCCCAGAAGGCTATGGTGAAATTATTGGGGGTTCTGAACGCATCCATGATTTCGATTTGCTGAAGACAAGAATTGAGGAGCATAATTTGCCACTGGATGCTTATCAATGGTATTTAGATTTAAGAAAGTACGGATCAGTTCCACATTCCGGCTTTGGCCTTGGACTTGAGCGAACTGTTGCATGGATTAGCGGGGTAGAGCATGTTCGTGAAACGATTCCATTCCCACGTTTGTTAAATCGTTTATATCCTTAATTTGATGTAAAGCTCGCTACTGAAGGCGAGCTTTGCTTTTTCAGACAGTTAAGGAAATGTGCGATTTGATCCTTCTTTTAAGGAGTGTACTTAGCTTTTGCAAACAGCTTAAGCTATCATCAAATGTTCATTTTCGTGATGACCCTATTCGGTATGCTTTCCTAGAAGAAAATGAAAATGGCTCCCCTTTTTATACTAGCTTGACTAATTTCTCCATACCTTGTTAACTGGACTTCGTGATATACTTAGAGGGAGGTGTCTCTATATGAACGAGAATATGGTGAAATGGGTTCAGGAAGGGAATATTTCAATTCCAAGAGCTTTATTGCTTTATTATAAAGATATGAATATTAATGAAAATGAATTAGTATTGTTGCTGCATGTCATTTCGTTCCTAGAAAAAGGTAATGATTTTCCAACTCCTACGGAAATCTCTTCAAGAATGACGATCTCAACAAGCCAATGTACCGAATTGCTTCGCAAATTAATACAAAAGGGCTTTATTAAAATTGATGACGGCTATTCAAACGAAGGGATTCGTTTTGAAAAATATACGATTGAACCGCTTTGGCAGAAGCTTGTGAATGAATTTTTACTCAATCAAAATGCTCAGCAGAAAGAGCAAAATGAAAAAAATGAAATAGATTTATACACAGTCTTCGAGCAGGAATTTGGCAGGCCATTATCACCATTTGAATGTGAAACATTGGCGTTATGGCTGGATGATGATCGTCATGAACCAATCATTATTAAGGCTGCATTAAGAGAAGCTGTTATTTCAGGAAAGTTGAACTTTCGTTATATTGATCGCATTCTTTTTGAATGGAAGAAGAATGGCATCAAGACGATTGAGCAAGCAAAAAGCTATGGAAATAAATTCAGACAGAATTCAAGACATTCGATTCGTACAAACAGTGAAGAGGAAACGAGTCGCCCTGAAGCTGTTCCCTTTTATAACTGGTTGGAACAATAAAAATGGAAACTTTTTAAGTGAGTGAGGCAAATGTTAAATAAAACACAAATTCGATTTTGTTTAGATAAAATAGGGGAAATGTACCCTGATGCTCATTGTGAGCTCGTACATTCTAACCCATTTGAACTGGTTATTGCGGTCGCTTTATCGGCACAATGTACTGATGTACTAGTCAATAAAGTAACGAAAGAACTCTTTCAGAAATATAAAACGCCTGAGGACTATCTCAATGTATCTTTGGAAGAACTGCAAGAGGATATTCGTTCCATTGGTCTCTATCGTAATAAGGCTAAAAATATCCAAAAGCTTTGTAGATTACTGCTAGAGGAGTACAATGGGGAAGTTCCGAAAGACCGGGATGAATTAACGAAGCTACCAGGTGTTGGACGCAAAACAGCAAATGTTGTAGTATCTGTCGCTTTTGGCGTCCCGGCAATTGCCGTTGACACTCATGTTGAGCGCGTGAGCAAGCGGTTGGCTATTTGCAGGTGGAAAGACAGTGTATTAGAGGTTGAAAAGACACTGATGAGAAAAATTCCTGAGGACGAATGGTCAGTTACCCACCATCGGTTAATCTTTTTTGGGCGCTACCATTGCAAGGCGCAAAATCCTCAGTGTGACATTTGTCCTTTGCTTGATCTTTGCCGTGAAGGGAAGAAAAGGATGGCGAAGAAATAATGAATGAGTTCGTACGAACGGTGCCTGAGGAATTAAAGCATTCTTTCTTTTTTCCAGAGGATAAAATTACGATAATCTCCCCAATGCAGGGGAGTGATTTTCACATTGCCTTTATGTACGAAGCAGCTCATTTTTTAGGTGAAGAAGGTTTGAGGCCATGGGATGATCCTCAACATAGCATTGCCTCGTTATTACAGGAATGGCTTAATGTAAAAGCGGAGCTTCAAGCTGATTTTGCAATGAGAAATACGAAAGCAGCCTTAAATTCTATGAGAAAAGGGAGCGGTTTGTTTGTTGAATTTCTGCATTGGACAAACAATAAACCGTCCATTTTAAATACAGAAATTGCCTATAATGATTTGCACATTAAGCCTGTCAATATTGAAGAGCGTTTACAGTTTATCATTGAAAGACCTAATTTATTTCATTCTTATATGCAATTATGTGAGCTATTTGTTGAACAGGAGAAAGGCTATAAAAAGATGATGGCCATGAAAAATATGAAAAAATAAGGAAAGGCGTCTAAGCATAAGCTTGGACGCCTTTCTCTTATGGTTGATTACCTTGGTTCCCGCCATTTTGATTTCCTTGACCTTGGCCCTGACCTTGACCTTGACCTGGGTTATTTCCTTGCTGTGGCTGGCCATTATTGTTATCATTTTGCTCGTCGTTTCCAGGATTTTCGTTATCTGGCTCGTCTGTTTCTTCATCTTCCTCGTTTCGACCCCATGGTGGACCACCATTGTCATCATTCTCATCATCCCCATCAAAAATGAGTGGATCAGGAATTTGAATGGCTGCCGTTGCGGGGTCACTCTTTTGTTGATCACGAACAGCGATAACCTTGAAGGTGTAATATCCACCATAATCGGCTTTCATTCGCAGAGTTTTTTCAGATTGTGCCGTTAACAGTTCTTCTGCACCATCATCTTTCTTCACATAAATTTCAAATTGGACGCCATTTTCGTTTTCAGCAACATAATTCCAGTTTAATACAATCTCATTACTATCTGTATCATAATCTGCTGTTAAATTAACAGGTGCTTCAAGTCTATCATATTTATCAGATACTTCCTTTGGAGCGTGGCCCTTTACAGCATATTCTGTAATGATCATGTTTTTAGGAGTGTACTTACTTGCTTTTTTAGCTGGAATTGTTCCCTTTTCAATCTCAACTACTTCAACAGTATTCGGAACTTTAAAATCCGCTGTTTCTTTCCCGTTATGGACATGTTCCATAATATTTTTAAATAATCTTTGGCCAATTTTTTGGTCATCACCAACTAAATAATTTTCGTTTTTATTATCATATCCTGTCCAGACAGCAGCAGTATAGTTGGTTGTATAACCAACAAACCATGCATCTGGTACAGCGCCATTTGGAATATTGTAAGCCTTTTTATCTGCATCAGGATAATTGGTCGTTCCGGTTTTTCCGGCAAGTGGCAGGCCTGATATATTAGCTCTTGTACCGGTTCCTGATTGAACGACATCCTTCAGCATATCAGTGATCATAAACGCAGTATAGTCCTGCATCACAACTTTGGAATCGGGCTTCATCTTCAATTTCGTGCCGTCTCGAAGCTCAATCTCAACGACAGAGTAGGGTTCTGTATAAAATCCATTGTTCCCGAATGCGCTGTAGGCTCCAGCCATTTCCAGTGATGAAACGCCCTTATCCTCGCCACCAAAACCACCGATGGAGTAAGATTCATGAATTTCTTTAAGCGGAATCCCTAAATCGATCGCGAATTGCTTCGCTTTTTCTGCTCCGACTGCTTGGAAGGCTTGTAGCGCAGGGATATTTCGCGATAAAGCCAGTGCGGTACGCATTGACATGACACCCATATGCTTATTATCCCAGTTGCTGATTTTATCTCCAGTTGAATATGTGTACGGTTTATCATCTAAAGCATAATAAGTACCCCATTTTAAAAACTCAATAGCAGGACCGTAGTCAAGAATTGGTTTTATTGTTGAGCCTGGTTGTCTTTTTGCATCTGTCGCATAATTAAAGCCAAAGTCAACCGTTTGATTACGCCCACCTCCAAGTGCGCGGATCTGGCCAGTAGCAGTATCTAAGAGAGTTATGCCTGCCTGGAATTTTTCATCAGGATAATCAATTTCATCACCATCTAGAATATCCTCAACATATTTTTGGGCATCCGGCTCAAGAGTTGTATATATTTTCAAACCATCTGAAAATGGATCAATATCTGGATACTTTGCCTTGATTTCTTTTACGACATGGCCAACAAAGGCGTCATACGGAATATCTCCAGTAGATCTTTTATCCTCTGGGACCAATGTTGAAGTAACATCAACGCTTTTAGCTTCTTCCATTTCCTCCTGAGTGATAAAGCCATGCTTATGCATAAGAGTAAGGACGATGTTACGGCGTTTTTCCGCTCTTTCTGGATGTTTAAATGGATTATAATTAGCTGGACTTTGTGGCATGCCAGCGAGCAATGCTGTTTCTGCTAACGTTAGTTCATCTAATTCTTTCCCGAAGTATACTTTTGCTGCTGTAGCAATTCCGTGTCCTCCAGAATCCATCCAAATTTTATTGACATACATTTCAAAAATTTGCTGTTTTGTATACTTTCTTTCTAACTGAAAGGATAACCATGCTTCTTGTGCTTTACGGGATAATGTTTTTTCAGGTGTTAAAAATGAGTTTTTAACGACCTGCTGGGTAATGGTACTAGCACCTTCAGCACCAAAACCGTCGGTTAGATTAGCCACGACAGCTCCACCTAAGCGAATAATATCAACCCCGTTATGCTTATAAAAACGGGTGTCTTCAGTGGCTAATATCGCTTCCTCGACCTGTTTTGGGATATCTTCATAGTCCACGTAGTCCCGTTTTTCTGAACCAATTTCTGCAAACAGGCTTCCGTTAATATCATAAAGCTCGGATGAGATTGGATCTTTTAACAATTTTTCATCAAGCTCTGGAGTATCTTTAACCATATAAGCAAAAGTTCCAGCGCCAATAAGCAATCCTACAATTCCTAAGGCAACAAGAAAGAGAAAAATACGTTTAACCGATATTTTGGATTTTTTTCGGCCTTTTCCTTTTTGTTTACTATTAAGCTGCTTACGGCGCTCCTCTCTTGATTGGTATTTTTCTGCCATATATGTTCATCCTTCCTTTTACTACTCACGTTTCCATTAATTAAGATGGTAGAGCTGATCTATAATCTTAATATAGTCAATTCGTGGTTGAAATCCAAGTGATATTTTATGTCCATATTGAGCTACTTCAGTGAAAGTAATCGACTTTCTCCCTCCGTTTTCCATCCTTTCCCAAAAAAACAGTAATGTTTTTCCTTCGAGCAAGTATACTTCTTCGATTTTGGAAAAGCGGAGAATAACGAAAGCAATACCAGACTGATTTAGTACTTGTCTAATATGCTCAATTTGGTGTTGATGAAAATTTTGCAAAGGAAAAGAGGTTTTAAAGCGAGTTTCCTTTGCTTCAAAGTCAATATATCTTCCCTTATAAACCCCGTTATAGTCTGTTGTTGACGCTTGTTTAAAATAAGCTTCTTTAATCACAGCAGCACTTCTTTTTGGATAATCCACTTGCACAATTTGCACAGGAGTGGGTTTTTTATGAATGACAGCTTTTCCGCTCGCCAAATAATATTTATTCGTCTCGTTTAAATCTTCTTCTAAAGTCATTCCCCTATTACTGTAGGTGAAATCCTTTTCCTTTGTCTTTTTCGTTATTTTCTTTTCACTTGGCTGAATGAATTTCTTTCCGTTTGGATAATGGAATTCCAATGATAAACACCTCACAAACTCTTTTTTATCATATCAGAAGTCCACGATCTTTGGTTGAATAAAAAGCACTAATTAACGAATTCTAAAGATAGCCGCTATAAAAGAAGGTGTTCTTTTGATTATGGAATACGCTGATTTATCAGGCACTGAAAGAAAGATAATACACTCAATCAAGGGCCTTGTAAAGCAAAATAATACGGATAACCTCTCAAGAACTGAAGCATATCTTCGTTATTATCAAGAAAATAAGACGATAAAATGGTCCTTTTTAGCTCACATGGTATCCCGTAACGCAGGCTGGAATATGTGTGATTTAAAAGGGAAGTGGTTTTCAAAAATTATTGGAAAACAAAAAAGAGATTTTTTATTTCAAACATATGAAAAAGCAAATTGGCTTATTTTTCAGGATGCTTATCCTCAACTCCTTCTCTATCAATATTCGACGAAAAAAGGGAAGCCAATGTTTCACCTGCTGAAGTTTTTCCAGGTTTCCCAGCTCATGGAACAAGAATGGAGGCATTATTGGTATTCACAAGACCATGTCAGAATATTATTAGCATTAATCATCAATGAACAAAATATTATTCAAAAACCAGTCATAGAGAATTCTTTTTATAAAAAACATGTCTTTCGAACTTTTTTATTTTCCTTTCAAGATTGGTTTCATTACAGCTGCGTATTATTGCCTACAGTACATGGTGAATTATTTGGCGCAAGTGTCAACGGTTTTCGTTCTGTTGATAAACGAATTGACTTAGGCAAACGGCTTGTTTCGATTTTATTTCATGAGAGCTTATACTCATATTTCTATGAATTCGCTATAAACACGAACCATACAGGTTCCCGTGATGACTATGAGCAGTACTTACAAAAAAAAGCTAGCAGCTTTACACCGCAGCTTAGGCTTGCCTTTCCGATTGTTCATCATCGAATGGAGCCCTTGAAGGACTGGTCAAAACAGAAAAAGCTCAAACTGAAGTGGTTCAAAACAACCATTCATCATCGTCACCCTGTTGTCCTAACAAGTTGGTATAAAAGAAAGCAAAAAAAACTTCATCGGACGATATTATTTAAGGAAAAATGTGTGAGGATATTTTCCATGTATAAAAAGAAAGAAGAGATTATGGACGATTAGTTTCATCTCCATAATTCTCTTCAATGGATCGCTATACGTTTATGTTGAAGGCCTGTCTGCACCTTCTAATTTCTTATCACCAAAGCCAGTCTTTCTTTCTTCTAGTTTTTTTGGCTGGGCGTTTGTTTGTTTCTTCTTCTTTTTCATCATCAGCACCTCCTTTTTTAGTTTGTTCAGGAGCTGCATGTTTCATTCTTGTCGAATTAACGCAATCGCGGTGAAAAATAGTTCTATCTTTGCCGAATCACAACTAGTTTTGTCAACGATGAAGGAGGTCTTTAATGTAGGGAGAATATAGTGCATATACATAAAAGATTGAGAACTATATCATCTGCGCGAAAATACAGTCTCCTATGAAAAGCCCCTTTTTTATTAACAGTTTAAGCTTTGATAAGCAGTATGGTTGAACAAATGATTTTTGGCCTATTTCTTGTGAAACTAAGGTATCATACGCCTTTCAGTTATGCTGAAAGGTTCAGAGAAGTTCAGAGAAAATGAGGAAAAATCAAGTCCGATATTTAACAAAGCCACAATTAACAAAGCACAGTGGTTAAAAATTGAGGAGGTAGTTGAATTGGAAAAGGAGAGTATTCAAAAAGAAGAATTACTTGAAAAATTAACCGAAATTTATGATCAGTTGGAGGAACTTGAAAAAACACTTGATACAAATTTAGCGGAAAACCGAAAAAAAGCGATAAATGATCAGTTTACAAGATTAATGAGTCTTGAGAGCCGTATTACAAGACTTGAAAATGCATGTAACAGTGGGCCTTTAAAATTTATTGAAAAGAAACGGAAGGGAGAAGCGGTTCAAGGACAGAACATGAAACTTGAACTTGGCTACTAATCAAAATACAATAACAATAAAGTAGCGCTGTGCTGCTTTATTTTTTTTAGAGGAGAGAAAAGATATTGAGTACTAGCTTATTAGCTTTAACTAATAAATTATTGGGATTTACTGAACAAATTCTTGAAAAATTTGAAGAGGTTAAGGAAACGAAGGAAAAAGGCGACTTTTATAAAGAGGTAAAACCTTTTGCAGATCAGGTAAGGGAAGTAAAAGATGAGTGGGAAATACTAGCAAAAGAATGGATTGAGGCGGAAAATCCTAAATATTTACATGTAAAACAAATTGAATCAGCCTCTGAACAGATGGAACTGCTCTCGGTTCAAGCGTTTTTTCCTGAAACAAGCAGAACTCGATTTATAAACTATTGGCAATCTGTTCGCTTTGTTTTGACGTCATTAAAGGATTTATTAGAAAAAGAATAACCGGGAGAAGCCTAGATCCTGGAATCTCCCGTTAGGCAATTTAAGATTGGGGTTGAGTCTCTGTCTTATGATGAGGCAGTTTAGCTCCTTGAGATTCAAGCTCACGAACTAGTTTTTTATACTCACTCGATGTGATTTCATTAGATACATAAGCCTTTTTGGCGAAATCTAACAATTCATTTACATCTTCAGCTTGATACTGTTTGTGGATTGAAAACTTTTCCTTTAGCTCGTGAACGAACATCCATATTCCTCCCCTTTTTTATCTTATGCTTATCCTATTTCTACACTTTATCGTAACATAAAATTAAATGGTCTTTTAATTTTTCGAAAATTTAGACTTCAGACATTAACCTGCATATTTAGACATTAATGAGACTTTGTTAAAGAGCTCTAACTTAACACCGGCATATAAGTTTAAGGAAAAGGCTGGAATTGTCACAACATAGGCAGATCAATCATAAATTATCATGATGAGTCATTCTTTTTTTGTTAAGGGAAGATATATTAATTTACACGAGTTTATTTTCAATCGGGGAAACGCGAGAAGTGGGGACACAGCAATCTTTCAAGTAGTTAAGAAGGGGATTCGCCCCAGTTAACGAAAAAACATTTCATGCGAAATCTTGTTTTCGCATGGTTTTTAGTAGTATGAAGGTAAGGAGGGGAGATATAAATGTTTGGTCAAACAAATACAAATCAAGCTTATTATCAAGCTCCGCCTCATCGTTTTCCATCTTCATGGCCAATCCAGCAAGGGCAAGGGTGGCAAAATACTGTCCGCAATCAAAACTATTATTACTCGCTATATGGAAATCAAGGATGGCAAGCTTATGGTCAAATGAATCAAAGCCAACAGTATCCGTATGGACACATGAACGCCGGCCAATATCCTCCAACCCAAGGAGAAGTACCATTTGCACAGGAACAACCTTATCCTGTTGAATCTATTTTGCAAAATCCACTTCAACCTAAGAAAAATCAAGGAGGGACGAATCCCTATATGGGATATATGAATCCATATATGCATCCATATCCTAAGCCGGGGATCGGTGGAAATAGACCACCTTCTGGCATTAGTTCTTTTATGAATTCTTTTAAGCAGCAAGATGGCTCATTAGATTTTAATAAAATGATTGATACAGCTGGACAAATGATGAATGCAGTAAATCAAGTTTCAGGATTGGTAAAAGGCTTGGGAGGAATCTTTAAAGTCTAGCATTTTAAAGGGGTAAAAAAGCGACCTAAGATCGTTTTTTTCGACTGTAGGTAAACTCTTGATGAAATCAAGTTTGCCTACAGTCTTTATAGTAAAAACCATCAGAAGCTGATAGAGCGGTACAACTGGGGAGATTATGTAGAAGAAGCTGAATACCTTTGTCACACAAATGAAGAAAGACATGTACGCACGTCGTAAAAAGTCGATTGAACAAGTCTTTGCTGATGCAAAAAAAGGATGGTATACGATGGACAACTCACAAAGGAGGATTAAAAAACAAGTCCGTGCAGGCGATGCTTACTTTTAATGCCATGAACTTAAAGAAATTGGCTAATTGGACTTTTCAACTTGTTTGAGTAGGACTTAAACGAGTTGATTGAAGTGAAAGGTGTTTGATTCTATACGGACAGGAGGGGAAAGCGTGAAGGACTCCAGTGCGAATAAGCTTCTAATTTAACTGACTGGAACAGATGTGGTCTGCAAGAGTTCAATCCGATTAATAGCGATAAGACCAGCTGCTGGAACCAACGTCATTTGCTTTCGATCAGACAGAGCCTGAGGTTAGCAGCTCTAGAAATTCTGTAAAAAAGACTGCTGAAAACTTTTTCAGTGGTTTTATTTGCGGAAACAGGTGAGCCCTCACAGGGAAGTGACAGCACCTAGAGGCTCACCGCCCGCCTCCCGGAAAGCAAGCGTCTGGAGCGGAAATCAACGGATGTTAACGGCAATTCCATCCCAAAATACCAATAGACAAAGAGAGGCGTGACTCTCGATGCTTTTGTCGATAATCTGATACGACCTTCTTTAGGTCGCTTTTTTATGTTTATATCTATTGTTCTCCGTCACTAATAAAAATTTGCTTCCCTTTTGGCTTCGGAACTCGAATTTTTAACAGTCCATCTTGATAACTCGCTTTTACACTGGCTTCGTCGATTATGTGTCCAAGATATATGTTGCGGCTAAGTTGTTGTGTAGATTGACTTTTTTTGAAATAATTCTTTTTCTCATCTTCTTCGATGACCATTTCCACGTTTTTTACTGAAATGGTAATCGAACGCTCAAGAACATCAATATTAATTTGTTCCTTTTTTACCCCTGGAAGCTCCGCTGTAATGATAATTTTTTCATCTAGTTCTTTTACCTGGACAGGAAAACTGCTGAAGGGCATTTGAAAAAATTCATCCATACTTTGAAGAAAGCCTTTTACAGGTCTTTTGTGAAAAAAATCATTCATGAGATTTCGAAAATCACCGAAAGGATCCTGATAATGATCCGGCTCTTTTGGAAGCTTTGAAGACATCGTGCACAACTCCTCTCAAAAAATGGTCAGTATAGTATATTCAGTTATGACAGAGCTGTTAAAAAATTTATTGCTGAATACGTGACAAACAAGTAGGAAGGGAACAAATTCTGAACAATCTATGAAATGTGATTTGGCTCACTTAATTATATGTAGAGGAAAGGTTATGCTGATACCGTATTATTTAAGAGAGAGGGGAATTAAATAATGTTTTGTTATCAATGTGAACAAACACCTACAGGTGGATGTAAGGTTGTAGGTGTTTGTGGGAAAGATGAAACGATCGCTAGTTTGCAAGATACGATCGTATTTGGATTAAAAGGAATTGCTGCTTACCGTACTCATGCCAATCAATTAGGGGCTACTGATTCATTTGTCGATACGACAACACATGAAGCCCTCTATATGACCTTAACGAACTCGAACTTTAATGTTCAAGAGCATATTGAAATGGCGATGAAAGTTGGTCAAGCTGCTGTCAGGATCATGGAGGTTTTGGATGAAGCGCATACGAAAAGATTAGGAATTCCAAATCCCATCAGAGTGTCCCAAAATAAGGTGGAAGGAAAAGCGATTCTTGTAACGGGACATAATCTCTTTGCACTGGAAGAGTTGCTGAAGCAAACTGAAGGTAAGGGAATCAATATTTATACGCACTCTGAAATGCTCCCTGCACACGGTTACCCTGCATTGAAAAAATATTCCCATTTAAAAGGTAATTTAGGTAAGGCATGGTATGATCAAAGAAGATTATTTGAAAAATTCAATGGAGCGATTCTTGCGACGACAAATTGTGTCATGCCGATAAAAGGAAGCTATGCAGATAGAATGTTTTCATATGAAGTTGCCGGACTTGAAAATGTTCAAAAAATTGTCAATGATGATTTTACACCATTGATCGAGAGAGCATTGGAGCTTCCGGAGGCTTATATTGACTCAGAGGAAACTTTATTAACGGGTTTTCATCATGAAACAGTGTTAGGACTTGCCCCTGAAGTCATAGCTGCGGTGAAGGAAGGGAAGATCAAACGGTTTTTTGTGATTGCTGGATGTGATGCACCAGGTCAGGGAGGCGAATATTACCGCGAATTGGCTACCTCCCTACCGCCAGAGACAGTTATCTTGACTACCTCTTGTGGAAAATTCCGTTTCAATGATGTGGATTACGGAACAGTACCAGGGACAGATATTCCACGGTACATAGATCTTGGTCAATGTAATAACTCTGGCTCAACTGTTAAAATTGCAAAAGCTCTAGCAGATGCATTTGAATGTGAAATTAATGAGTTGCCAGTTAGTATTGTTCTTTCATGGTTTGAACAAAAAGCTGTTGCAATTCTGCTTGGTTTATTTAGTCTTGGCATTCAGGATATTCGCATCGGGCCGAAACCGCCAGAATTTATTTCAGAGGGAGTAATGAATGTTCTACAAGAAACCTTTAATTTGAAATTAATTGGAACAGCTCAGGAAGACATGGCAGAAATGCTTGCTAAATAAGATAAATAAAAAACATCCGCTAGTTTGTTTTGCTGGCGGATGTTTTTTATGGAAGGAATTTATTTTTATTTTAGTTATGTCTTGTGTAGCGCTTTGGTACCTTGTGCCTGATTAGTCAATGAAAACTTCAATCGCAATGGGTTTTCTCTATGACAGAAAGTCTTTTCATGACTTTACTTCATCCACAAAGCAGCCATTCGAGCTTTTTGAAGGTGTGCGTTTTTTTAGATGAGTTCATCCATTAGGATGTCTGGATCTAAAAGTAAATTCCCTTTGTTATCAACTTCGATCTTGCCTTCTTTTTTCATTTTTGTTAATGTTCGGCTAACTGTTTCACGCGTTGTTCCAATCATATTGGCTAAGTCACGATTTGTAAATTCTCCTTTTAGGAGAATGGAGCCGTTTTCTAATTCTTGTCCATGGTTTTTTCCTAGCCTTATAAGGAGTTTGACAATTTGTTCATAAGTGTTATTGATAATTTGCGATTCTAACCGCTCTTGTAATTCCACAATCTTTTCACCGAGAACTTTAAAGACTTTGATTGATAATTGGGGATTTTCAATTAAGACGTTCTCAAACTTTGATATTGGAACCACTACTAATACAGCATCGTCTATTGCCTCAGAAAAAGCAGGATAGCCACCTTTTCTAAAGAAGCCAACATGGGGAAACATATCTCCTTTTTTTAAGAAAGCAACAATTTGTTCTTTACCTGTTACATCACTTTTGTAAATTTTTATTTTCCCTTCATAAATAAAATAAACATTTTCCAATGGATCGTCCTGCATGAAAACGAATGTTCCTTTTTTCCATTCCCTTGAAATTGAAATGTTAACAATTTTTGTTAATTCTTCCTCGTTCAAGTCACGAAAAAGTGTAAACTTCGATAATATGTTTTTTATATCTTCATGTTTCATACTACACCTCTAATTGATTTCATCTACTTCCATTGTACAAGAAATAACCCGTTATTTCTAAATTCTTTGCGGACGTTTTTTTACAATTTTGCTTCCATAAAAAATTGCCAATAAAAAATAGTAGAAAATTCTTTTTTTGCGAACGTTTATTCGCTAGAATAAAAGGATAATACATGCTTTTAATTTGAGGTGAGGGCAATGAAGGTTCGCAAAAATCTACAGCATTTTTTAGAGGCTTTAAAGCTAGAAGACAGCTTTAAGGAAAATATCGTACATTGGCATACGATTGAGGAGAAGGAAGCAAAGACGGTTGAATTGCCTGTTCATATAGATGAAAATTTAAAGAATGCCTTACAAAAAAGAGGTATTCATGAGTTATATACACATCAACGTTCTGCCTTTGAAACTGTGCAGAAAGGAGAAAGTATTGTTGCTGTAACCCCAACTGCTTCTGGGAAAACCCTTTGTTATAACCTACCTGTCTTGCAAACTATTACAGAGAATCCGCAGGCGAGAGCACTTTATATTTTCCCAACAAAGGCACTGGCTCAAGATCAAAAAAGCGAGATTAATGAGCTTATTGATGATGCAGAATTAACGATTAATAGTTATACATATGATGGAGATACTCAAGGCTCAATACGAGAAAAAGTTCGGAAAGCAGGGCATATCGTGATTACAAATCCCGATATGCTTCACTCTGCTATTTTGCCTCATCATACAAAATGGGTGTCATTATTTGAGAATTTGAAGTATGTCATAATTGATGAGCTTCATATTTATCGTGGTGTTTTCGGCAGTCATGTAGCAAATGTGATTCGTAGATTAAAGAGAATTTGCCGTTTTTATGGAACTGATCCAATCTTTATTTGTACATCAGCGACGATCGCTAACCCATTGGAGCTAGCAGAAAATCTGACGGGAAAGAACATGACGCTAATTGATAATAACGGGGCACCAAGTGGGAGAAAACATTTTCTTTTCTATAATCCACCGATTGTGAATAAGCCTTTAAATATTCGCAGGAGTGCTACTTTAGAGGTGCGGAAGCTGGCAGGGGAGCTGTTGAAGAATCGGATTCAAACCATTGTTTTTGCTCGCAGTCGGGTACGAGTTGAAATTCTCCTTACGTATCTTCAGGAATTAGTCAAACACCAGCTTGGACCAAAAGCAATCCGTGGCTATCGAGGTGGTTATTTGCCCACTGAAAGGCGGACGATTGAAAAAGGATTGCGCAATGGGGATATTTATGGGGTTGTAAGCACGAATGCTTTGGAGTTGGGGGTTGATATTGGGCAACTCCAAGTTTGTATCATGACTGGATACCCAGGATCGATAGCGAGCTCATGGCAGCAAGCAGGACGAGCAGGGAGAAGGCATAGCGAGTCATTAGTCATCATGGTAGCCAGCTCCAGTCCATTAGACCAATATATCATTGAACACCCAGATTATTTTTTTACAAGAAGTCCTGAAACAGCGAGAATTAATCCAGATAATTTAATTATTCTTATCGATCATCTTAAATGTGCAGCATACGAGCTTCCTTTTAAAAAAGGTGAGCATTTTGGTGCGTTTGAAACAGAGGATGTTTTAGAATATTTAGTCGAAGAAAGAGTTCTTTATCAACGAGGTGATAAGTGGTATTGGATGAATGATTCATTTCCAGCTCATAATATTAGCCTTCGTTCTGCTTCACAGGAAAATATCGTCATTATAGACCAATCAAATATTGCCAATGTGAAAGTAATTGGTGAAATGGATCGATTTTCAGCCATGACGCTTTTACATGAAGAAGCAATCTACTTACATCAAGGAATTCAGTACCAAGTGGAAAAGCTTGACTGGGAAGAAAAGAAGGCTTTTGTTAGGGAAGTGGATGTCGATTACTTTACAGATGCCAATCTTGCTGTTGAATTGAAAGTGCTCGAAATGGATAAAAGTCGTTTGCTTCATGATACAGAAGTGGCCTACGGCGACGTAAGTATATTAGCGAAAGCGACGATTTTTAAAAAGATTAAATTTGACAGCCATGAAAATATCGGTTCTGGACCGATTTCGCTTCCAGAGGAGGAACTGCATACAAGCTCTGCATGGATTTCGTTTAAGGAAGGACTGGAAATGTCTGAATCAAGAATGGAACAAGGCTTGCTCGGTGCAGCCCATGCTTTGCGCTATATCGCTCCGATTTTTGTCATGTGTGATTCAGGGGATATTCATGTTGTACCGCAGGTGAAAGCAGTCCATAATGAAAAACCGACGATTTTCTTTTATGACCGCTATCCAGGGGGAATTGGATTAAGTGAGAAAATTTATGACGGTATGGAAAATGTTCTTAAGGAAGCAAAGGGGATGATTGCCCGTTGTCAATGTGAGAACGGCTGCCCTTCTTGTATCGGTACTGACACAACGAGTCGTGATGCGAAGCGCGATGCTTTGCAGATTTTCGAGCAATTCTTAAAGCAAACGAGTTAATTAAGGAAGTGTGAATATTGTCATTTCGAAACAAATTAAACCGCTTAAAGCCGCATATTCGAAGTGAAAAAATGGAAGAGTCCAAATCGCCTCAAGCAACGAGAGAGCTTGAGGGAACAGTCCCGGTTCAAGAGCAATGGGAGCAACATTTTGTCAAACCATATTATTATGATGGTGATTTTTGCTTGATCCGAGAAAGGGAATTCCCATTAGAGCAAAAGTATGGAAAATATACCTTTGCTCAATTTGTCGATGCGATTCAAGCTTGGAATACGAGCACCGTTCAACACCCATTATCTGCAAAAGGATATAGCCATGAACAATTATTTTTTTTCGATACGGAAACAACTGGACTTGGTGGAGGAACAGGGAATACGATTTTCTTATTAGGATATGCCTCAGTAAAAAAAGATAAAGTTGTGCTACGCCAGCATTTCCTTCCTCATCCAGCAGCAGAGGTACCTCTATATCAAAGTTTCTTAGAAAGGATTGATTATCGAACACTTGTGACCTACAACGGCAAAGCTTTTGATTGGCCTCAGGTGAAAACGAGGCACACGCTGATAAGAGAACTTGTTCCTAAGCTACCAGCTTTCGGTCATTTTGATCTTTTTCATGCGGCTAGGCGCTTATGGAAGCATAAGCTTGATAGACTTAAGCTTTCGATCGTTGAAAAGGAAATATTAGGGATTGAACGACAAGAAGATGTACCGGGCTATCTTGCACCGATGATTTACTTTGACTTTGTTGAAACACAAAAACCAGAAGGGATGCTTGGAATACTACAGCATAATGAGATGGATATATTATCCCTTATTACCCTATATACTCATATTAGTTTTCAGCTTTTAAATATCGATCAATCAAGGACGATTTCGGAGGGCTATGAAGTAGGTAGGTGGTATGCCTCATTAGGAGAAAGGGCAGGTGCATTAGAAAATTTATCTCTTGTCGCGAAGGGGACAGAACAGAGCGCTTTAAAAGCTAAGCTAGCTCTCTCGTATGAGTTAAAAAAACAAAAAGAATGGGAAAAAGCCGTTCAGTTATGGAAAGAGCTGGTGAATGCAAATCATAAAAATATCATCTTTGAGGTTTGCTTAGAACTTGCGAAATACTATGAGCACCATCAGAAAGAGTTAGAGTCAGCCCTGTACTATTCAGAAAAAGCTTTGCACATATTGCAGGAGAAAATGGCCCTTTGGAAAGGAAAAGATTCTGCAACGTTACAAGAAGTAGAAAAAAGAATAGCAAGAATTACGAGAAAACAGCAGGGTGCGAGAAAAAACCACTAATTCCCTAGTTGTCTAAGTCTTTATCCACCGTTAAAATAGGGAACGTATGTAAGAATGTTCAAATGAAAAAATTGAAGTGAGTGAAGAAATTGCAAAAAGTGATTCTATTATTGTTTTTTGTTATTATTTGTTTAACGGCGATTATTTTTTCCAACATAAAGACTTACGCTTTTTTTATCGTCTAAGCGCTTCTGAAAATGGATATAAAGTCGTCGTAACGCATATCTGCTAATGGGATTAAAGTAGAAGAATGAAAAGTGATAGAAACATTTGATTAAGATAAGGGACCAGACGTACTGGTGCCTTTTTACATAAGGAGCTTGCTAATCATTTGAGTAAAGTAGCAGTCATTTCAGGATATAAACCACACGAGCTTGGATTATTTAGTCATAATGATCCGGCTGTTGAATACATTAAATTAGCGATAAAAAAACAATTGCTTTTCCGTTTAGATGAAGGATTAGAATGGGTCATTATTAGCGGTCAATTAGGCGCTGAGCTTTGGGGAGCAGAAGTCGTATTAGACTTGCAACTTGAAGGATATCAAGATTTAAAGCTTGCGGTTATAACTCCGTTTTTGAATCAAGAAGAAAACTGGAAGGATGAGAACAAGGAACGGTATGAATCAATCTTGATGCAAGCTGATTATGTTGACTCTATTACAAAGAAACGATACGAGAATCCTTGGCAATTTCGTCTGAAAAACCAGTTTTTAGTTGAGAAGAGTGATGCATTAATCCTTTTATACGATTTTGACAAAGAAGGCAGCCCTAAATTCTTGTACGAAACAGCACGTAAATATCAAGAAAATCACTCATATCAAATTTACTTAATTGATTTTTACGATTTACAGTCAGTCGTTGAAGAAGAACAAATGAAGAGTACCGATTTTTAAAAAGTAGCACCGGCAAGCTTTCGTGAATGGATAACGGATTTTGAATTAATACGAGCATTTAATTATGCGTGTGGTCTAAATGGGAGTGAAATTTATAATAGTAAATTCAGCCTCTTTAATAAATTTTCTATAGAAAATGTCACTTCCCCAAAAGAAAAATTGACAAAGTTGCATATTTTTGAAAAAATAATGATAACGATTGGCGTTTAGAGGTGAATATATGCTTTCAGATAAAATCAAATTAACGGCTAAAGATATTTTGGAAAAAGAGTTTAAAACAGCCATGAGAGGCTATAAACCAGAGGATGTAGATAAATTTCTTGATATTATAATCAAGGACTATGAAACAATGCAAGCAGAAATAGAAGAGCTTCAACAAGAGAATATTAGGCTAAAAAGATTGGCTGAAGAATCGAATAAGCGTCCTGCTCCAGCACCAGCTCCGCAAACAAGTGGAACGACAAACTTCGATATCTTAAAAAGACTATCAAATCTTGAAAAGCATGTGTTTGGAAGCAAGCTATACGATTGATTGAGGATGGGAACATCTAATTATTTCCATTGCTATTCTTTTCATTCTTACATATAATAATGCTTGTAGTTTTTTAATAACGTTCGGGTAATCGCTGCAATAAGCTTATTGGCAAATTGTAGAGGAAAGTCCATGCTCGCACAGGCTGAGATGTCTGTAGTGTTCGTGCCTAGCGAAACGATAAGCTAGGGCATTAAGGAAGAGGCTGTGCTTCTTCCTTTTTGACGGCAGGGAAAATACCTAAGTCTTAAGGATATGGTATGATTACCTTTAAAGTGCCACAGTGACGGAGCCTGCTTAGAAATGAGTAGGGTGGAACGAGGTAAACCCCACGAGCGAGAAACCCAAATTATGGTAGGGGCACCTTCTTTAAGGAAATGAACGAGAAAGAAGGACAGGTTAAATATAACCTGTAGATAGATGATTACCACCGGAGTACAAGACGAAGGTCGTTTGCAGTACGAAGGAACAAAACATGGCTTACAGAGCGTTATTAAGGACCTTATCATTATTAGTAAGTGAAAGAAAGATAGTTAGGAAAAGCTCTCCGTAGAGGAGGGCTTTTCTTGCAGTTTAGGAAATGCTGAGTTCATTGTCGATAGTCTTTTCATGGGCGTATCCAATTTTGTGCAAGCTAACAAATTTTACGTTTAGTAAAATTTGCTTTTGGGTCTTATAACTACCATATCAAAAGAACAGGCCCTTCATAGTTTTTACGGCGATGAGCACGAAGGGAATGCTTTACTTCATCCGCTCAGAAATAATTTGAACTTTAATGGTTTCGAAGGTGTCACGTGCTTTTTGTAAATAAATATCGTTGATTAAACCATTTTTGGCTCATATCGTGTGCAACGTTGGTCCTACACGAAATGAGCCAAAAATTAACGCTAACATTAATAAAGAGTTGTTCTTAAGAAAAATTTATCTATTTTCTCCATACTTGTTTTTTAACATAAATGACATACATATGGTTTTTATCCATTGCCTTCTTATGATTTAATAAAATAGTGTAACTATGGAAATGTCGACTGACAATGGAGGTATTTTAAGTGGTTGAGCTTAATTCTGAATATCACTCATTGGCCAATACCGTTTTTATGCAAATGCAAGAGGGGATCATCGTGTTAGATGAACAGTTAAAAATCGTTAAGCTAAACCTTTGGGCCCAAGAAGTTATTGGCTATAAAGAACAACTGCTTACTGGTAAAGACTATTCCATCTTATTTTGCAACTTAACGGATTATCAAAGGATCATTGCTCATCTTTTCGAACATCATAGGTGGACAGGCGAGGTTGCCAAAAAGCGCTTCAATGGGGAAGTTTATATAGAATTCATGAATATCCGTACTATTTTTGATTCAACTGGCAAAATAAAAGAATATGCCGTCGTTTTTAGGGACATGACAAAACAGAAGAATTACGAAAATGAAAGGCAGTTAGCAGCAAAGGTACTTGAAAATATAAGCGAGGGTGTCATTGTTACAGATAAAGACGGCAATATACTATCTGTCAACCCTGCTTTTGAACTTGTAACCGGCTATGTTGAAGAAGAAGTATATGGACATAACCCAAGGATTTTTCAATCGGGAATTCATGGTCCTCAGTTTTACCATGAGATGTGGAATAGTGTCTTGACAAAAGGTAAATGGCAAGGAGAGATTTGGAATAAAAAGAAGAATGGCGATGTTTACCCTGAGTGGCTGACCATTAGTTCAATTAAGGATGACAAAGGAGAAATTACGAACTTTGTCGCGGTCTTTTCTGATATTACTGACCGAAAACATACAGAGGAAAAATTAAGACAACTCGCCCATTACGATTCTTTGACAGGCGTCGCCAATCGCTATACATTGAATACCCATTTAGAAAGTCTTATTGACACAGCTTCCAAATATAATCAGCAACTTGCTGTTTTATTTTTAGATTTAGACCGGTTTAAACATATTAATGATACACTTGGACATAATTACGGCGATCAGCTTTTGAAGGAAGTCTCTTTTCGGCTAAAAGGCTTGATCAAAAATAAAGACTTAATTGCAAGATTGGGAGGAGACGAATTTGTGATCGTCCTATCTAATATTAAGCATCCGAAAGAGGCTGTCAACGTGGCCGAGGATATAATCCAAACGCTTTCGACTTCTTCTTTTATATTGAAACATCATGAAGTGTATGTTTCAACTAGTATTGGAATTAGCTTATTTCCACTTGATGGTCATTCATTAGAAACACTGTTGCGGAATGCTGATAAGGCCATGTATAAAGCAAAATCCAGTGGGAGAAATCATTATCAGCTTTATCATGAAGAAATGCATCATGATGAATCAAAGCAAATGAAAATGGAAGTTGGCCTTCGCAAAGCGCTTGAGCAAAAAGAATTTTTTCTAGTTTATCAACCGCAAATCCACCTGAAAACAGGAAAAATTATTGGAATTGAAGCATTAATTCGCTGGAAGCGGGAAGGGCAAGAGATCATTTCACCGGAACAATTTATCCCATTAGCGGAGGAAACTGGACTAATCATACCGATTAGTGAATGGGTTATAAAACAAGCGTGTGAGGATGCACAACAGCTTCATTTACTTGGCCATTCCAATTTGAGCGTCAGTATTAACATCTCTGCCCTTCATTTCAATCAAGAAAACTTTGTGAAATCAGTAGAAGCCATTTTGCAGCAAACAAATATTAATCCTCATTTACTTGATTTTGAGTTAACGGAGAGTATGATTATGCCGAATGCTTCACAAACAATAAGTAAATTAGTGAAGCTGAAAAAGTTAGGGATAAAGCTGTCGATTGATGATTTTGGAACAGGTTATTCATCTTTGAGTTATTTAAACCGTTTTCCATTGGATAGACTGAAAATAGATAAAAGCTTTATTGAAAATCTTAACAAATATCATGACGATTCCAGTATTGTGGAAGCGATCATTTCGATTGCACATCGCTTAAATCTCTCGGTTGTTGCCGAAGGCGTGGAGAACAAAAAACAATTATTATTTTTGAAAACAGAAAACTGTGATCATATCCAAGGTTTTTATATCACAAAACCACTTCCGCTTGCAGAACTCATTCGTTTTCTCGCAGAGTGGGAAGAAGATCTATTAAATTGGCTTTGTTAAACAGAATTGTTGAACAAATTTTTTGACTCATTGCATGTGAAACCTTGGTTTTATAATTTTTTTAGTAGAACTGGAGGTTCTTCTGATTCCATGAAGCCGTAAGAAATCTCATTTTCTCCTTACGGTTGATGAATCAGAGAAAAATTGAACTATAATCAACACCGACATCATAGCAAAGCTATTAAATAAAGGGTGAAAAAATGTCTAAATATCAATTAATTGCTACTGCTGCAATGGGGTTAGAAGCAATAGTGGCGAAGGAAGTAAGAGCACTTGGTTATGAATGTGAAGTGGACAATGGCCGTATTAACTTTCGTGGTGATGAGCTTGCTATAGTACGCAGCAATTTGTGGCTCAGAACCGCAGATCGGATTAAATTAGTAGTGGGAGAGTTTAAAGCAACGACCTTTGATGAACTTTTTGAAAGAACAAAGGCGTTGCCTTGGGAACAGTTTTTACCTGAAAATGCTGAATTTCCTGTTTCTGGGAAATCTGTGAAATCAAAATTATTCAGCGTATCTGATTGTCAAGCAATTGTTAAAAAAGCAATTGTAGAACGACTCCGTAAACATTATAAAAAAACAAGTTGGTTTGAAGAAAATGGCCCGCTATTTAAAATCGAAGTTTCATTATTAAAAGATAAAGCTTTGTTAACGATTGATTGCAGTGGTGCAGGGCTGCATCGCAGAGGCTACCGCATAGGACAAGGGGAAGCACCTATTAAAGAAACTTTGGCGGCGGCATTAGTTTTATTAACGAATTGGACTCCTGATCGTCCTTTTGTTGATCCATTTTGCGGATCCGGGACACTTCCAATTGAAGCTGCTTTAATTGGACAAAATATTGCCCCTGGCTTTAATCGAGAGTTTATTTCAGAAAATTGGGGTTGGATTACTGCGAAGCATTGGGATGAAGGTAGAATGGAGGCGGAAGATCTCGCTCGCTACGATCAGCCTATTGATATTACAGGCTCTGATTTGGATCATCGTATGGTTAAGATCGCTAGTGAAAATGCAATTGAAGCAGGATTTGCTGATTTGCTTACCTTTAAACAAATGCAGGTGAAAGATTTTACGACAACGAAGGAATACGGAGTAATCGTTGGAAACCCACCGTATGGCGAAAGATTAGGGGATAAAGAAGCGGTTGAAAAGATGTACCGCGAAATGGGACAGGCTTTGGCCCCTTATGATACATGGTCTGTCTATATGCTTACCGCAAATGAAAATTTTGAGGCATGCTATGGCAAGCCAGCAACAAAGAAAAGAAAATTATTTAATGGGTTTATTAAAACTGATTATTACCAGTATTGGGGGAAAAGACCTCCAAAGAATAAGGATGAAGGTATAAACAAACGATTAAAAGAATAGAATACTATTGTCATTAATTGGATTTGGAGGAGTGGCAATGAGATATTCTGCTATTGATTTTAATACGATCGAACGTGCCTTATCGTACACGATTGAAGCACTCGAACTTGAGCAAAATGAAGAGCTTCAATCCTCAGTATTAGAGGAGCTTGTGAATGCAAAAGAAGAATTGAAACGAGCGTTGTCATATTCTTTATCACGAATGAATGGGTAATGGGCTTCAAAAACAAATTCAGTCAAAGGACTGACTCTATTTCGATTCAGAGTTAGTCTTTTTTCTTGTATTATAGGTATATGCTGAGTATGCTAAATGATGGGTTTAGGTCATAGTAAGGTACTGATTTATACCATAGAACGTTTTTTTACAGTTAGTGTGATCAAGTAAATGTTTATAGTAGTTGTGGAGAGAAGAAAGAATTAGTGGAGGATATTCATGCATAAAACTAAATTGCCTTTTACAGTTTCGAAGACCGAAACCTTTATCGATAAATTAGGGGAATGGATTGGAGATGTTTTTTACGATATTTTACCTGAAGCGGGCTTTGAGCTTCGGGATGAGCAAGTTTATATGGCTTTTCAATTAGAGAAGGCCTTTAAGGAAAAAAAAGTAATCTTTGCAGAAGCCGGTGTGGGTACCGGGAAAACAATTGTTTATCTACTATATGCCATATGCTATGCACGATATATGAATAAACCGGCAATCATTGCTTGTGCTGATGAAAATTTAATCGAACAGCTTGTTAAAAAGGAAGGCGATATCGCCCGTCTTGAAAAAGCACTTGATTTAACGATTGATGTTCGATTAGCAAAGTCAAGAGATCAATATTTGTGTTTGAAGAAATTAGACAAGTCTGTTTTGGAAGGGGCACCGTATAGCGAAGTTTACGACGAGCTCCCTGCATTTGTTCATAGTGATACTTCGATGCAGGCTTTTTCCCGCTATGGAGATCGAAAGGACTACCCACAATTAACCAATCAACAATGGCGAAATATTGGCTGGGATCCGCTACAGGACTGCTTTTCATGTGACTTGAGGCATCGTTGTGGTCAAACGTTACACCGGGACTATTATCGGAATGCGACAGATTTAATTATTTGCTCTCATGATTTTTATATGGAACATATTTGGACAAAGGAATCAAGAAAAAGAGAAGGACAGCTACCACTGTTACCAGAAAGCTCGTCTGTTGTTTTTGATGAAGGACATTTGCTTGAATATGCTAGCCAAAAAGCTCTCACTTATAGACTTTCAGAGTTGACGCTTGAGACATTGCTGACAAAATTGATGGAGAATGATGTACGCGAAAAAACGCTTCACATTATTGACAAAGCAATCATTGAAAACGAACGCTTTTTTGCTGAAATTACAAAAGTGGCAAGTAAAAATGGGGATTCGGAAAAACAAATGCTTACGAAGACGCCTAAGGTGTTAGCTCAAGCAAAAACATTGCAAAACCTTCTTATGGAGCTTGAGGAGGAGCTTGTATTTGAAAGTGAAATGTACGTGATTAATGAATATGATTTGAAAATTGTTGAGGAATATTTAGAACAAATTACGTATTCGTTATCTTTATTTTTAAAGGAGTTAAAAGGGATAATTTGGTTCGAAGCAGTGAATGAGGAAAGGACACTCGTGATCATGCCAAGAATGGTTGAAGACATTATGAGAGAGGATGTTTTTTCGCAAAAGAAACCTTTTATCTTTTCATCAGCAACATTATCAGAAAACGGGTCATTGCAATATATTGCGAAGAGTTTGGGCATTGATAATTATTTATCATTCTCTGTGAAGTCACCTTTCGATTATGAAGAAAAGATGATGATCCATATGCCTACTTTTAATCATGAGAATCTGCTAGAAAAGTATAAATATACGCTTGAACAACTTCGTGCATCTAATGGAAAAGCGCTCGTTCTTTTTACAAAAGATGAAGATTTAAAGCAATTTAAAGCATTTTCTGACGGACAGACTGAATTTCCCATTTATTTCGAGGGAGATGCGGAAATTAGTACTTTAGTTGCTCGTTTTCAAAACGAGGTTGATTCGGTTCTTTGTGCAATCCATTTATGGGAAGGGTTAGATATTCCTGGTAGAGCACTCGAGAATGTTATTATTTTTGATTTACCTTTTCCTCCACATGATCCGGTCTTTACTGCTAAACGTGAAGGAGCTGAAAATCCATTTGAAGAAGTGGATATGCCTTACATGATCCTTCGTTTACGGCAAGGAATTGGGCGCCTTATCCGTACACACGACGATTGTGGAAGTGTTCATGTTTTAATTGATGACAAGTTAAATAATTACGTATTGGAAAAAGTAAAGCAAGTCCTTCCTGTAAAAGCAAAAGAATATTAAAACACAATTGCCCCCCTTCAGAGAACGAAGAATCGTTCATATGAAGGGGGGTTTTTCGCCTATAGTTAAGAACAACTTTCTGCTTCAAAGCTCCAATTGTGTAAATTTAAGTTGCCAAAGTGTTAAAGGGGGTGCTCTAGCTTTAAGTTTGTATAGCTTTTCAAATGATTTTGAATATTTGAGGAACAGCAGTAATTTAGAGGAACTACTTTTAAGAGATACTTATTATGATTCAGTTTTATCGTCCAATCGCTTTTAAGCCTGCCTCTGTCATTTTTTCAGGCGACCAAGCAGGTTCCCACACAAGTTGGATTTCAGCATGGTCAATTTCTTCAAGCTCGAGTACACAATGTTTAACACCGCCAATAATGCTGTCATGTAAAGGACAACCGGGAGTGGTTAACGTCATGACGATTTCCACCGCATTTTCCTCAACGAGAGAGATATCGTAAATAAGTCCAAGGTCGACGACGTTAATATTTAATTCCGGGTCCATTACCTTTTTTAAATGCTCGCGAATTTTATCTACTAAGGCAATTTGTTCTTGTAGATTCATTTTCGTAACCTCCTATTTTTTAATAACGGCGAGTATCGCAATTCCGAAGACAATGGATGCTGCTGTAACGAGTAGCTGTCCAATGTAGAAGAGCATCTGCCCATTTAGGGCAATGCTTATAGAAACAAGTAAAATACCGAAAATAAACGATAGAAAGATCGGAAGTGCTAATTTTTCATTAATCATATCTTTCAAAGCTGGGACATCCTTTTTTCCAATAACATGCGAATACTTGTGCGTCCACCAAAGGAATGGAACGATTTTATAAAGGTAGCCAATAATACTATAGGCAATCCAAAGCATGATATAAGCAACGATTAGGGGAGCAGCCAAGCTTGCAAATTGATTGCTTATACATGCAATAAAAGCAAGTAAATGAATCATTTCACCAAAGATAATCGCTAATAAAGCAAAGCGAAAAGGCAGATCAAGTTTTTTCTTTACTCTTTTTTTCAAGATCAGGTAAATGTGCCACATAAAGCTACTGAAGCCGACTAAGAGTAAGAAAAATCCACATTTAAACAACCAAGAAAAATCGAGAACAAACGACAACAATACGAATAGCAACCCTGTGCTATAAAAGCCATAAACATATTTTGCTTGCTTCATCTCATAGCCGTGGGAAAGGGAAAACATCGGTGCCATTTTATAGGAGAAACCAAAAATCAGCAGTGTAAACCAGCCAGAGATTCCCAATAATAAATGGCTATGAAAAAGGATTGAATAATAATTGCTAGCAAATCCTGTTTTCATGCTAAAAACTAATGAAATTCCCATTATGATCGTTAGGAACAAACAGACTAATGCACTTCCGACAAAAAGAGTAAGGATATTTGGTTTTGCTTGTTTTCGCAAGGTCATCCCCATTTGAATAAGGAACATAATGATCCCAATAAGCATGATGATCCCGGGAATGAGGGCTTTACTAGGGATGATATAAAGGGCAATAGCAAAGGAGACAACCCCAACCGCTGTGACAGCAAATTGTATAAAACCGAATTTTTCATTCCATATCGGAGTCAAAAATGCTACCGGCACCAATTGATACATAGCACCCATTGCGATCATTAACGCCCATCCTAATATAAATAAATGGGCAGCAGACCAAATTGCTGGAATGCGGAAGTGCCCATTTATAAAAGCATCCCCGTTAAAAAGAATGAGAAATTGAGAAATAAGAAGCGCAAGTATACTAAAAAAAATAAAAGAAAAAGGTAATTTAATGTTCGTTTCACTCCCTGTATTCTTCACTATCATGAAACCATCTTCCTTACTTTGTAATTTTTATTGTGAAGCTTCCATCCTCGTTTGGTTCAGTTATATGTTTAAAGCCTAGCTCATCTAATTGTTCATAAAGAAACATTGGTCTACGATCATTGATGATTTCCAATGTATCTCCTTCAGCTAAAGTCTCTAGAGCGCGAAGTGTCCTCATCATTGGATTAGGCGGTTCTAATCCGCGATTATCTAATCTCATTTTGATTCCCCCTTTTTTGTAAATGTTACTTTCCAGTGTTTTTTCTCAAGCTGTTCTGCCTGATGGACAAAACCTTTTGCTTTCAAAACAGCGAAAAGAGGGGTAGGCTTAAAAGGGGCATGGAGAATAAAGACATCCCCACTTTCTAAGCCTTTAACAGCCACCATAATTTTTTGGAATGGCTCTATCTTGTTTTTCAGATCCTCACGAACATCTAATTCTACGACACGTTTTTCCATATTCATCTCTCCCTTATGTCTTTTCTTTAATGATAATCATTTTCATTAAGTGATATCGTGATGTAAATCACAAGACATGAAGAATTTTATTTTCAAGTGTGATGGTGTTCACTTCTCCAAAATATTGCACGCTCTATACTACATATGTAAGGAACGAAGTTTACAATTTAAGGGGAGTGAGTAATATGAAAAATTTCGCAGCTGAAGTGATTGCGCCCAATTATCCACCGAAAGAAAAACATCCAAAGATTATTAACACTTTTGATTCCCTCCAACCAGGGGAGTTTATGTTGCTAGTAAATGACCATGATCCCAAGCCATTAAGATATCAATTTATGATAGAAAGAACAGATACATTTACATGGGAGTACTTAGAAGAAGGTCCTGAACTTTGGAGAGTAGCGATCGGAAAAAAATAGGAATCAGATGAGAGGGTTTGTTTTTGAAACGATCCTCTTTTTCTATTTTTTGGAGTTATTTTCTGAAAAATATGATAAAATATAGGGGTATTTGATTCACTAAGGGGTTTAATACGTAATATATCCTTGCAAATGGAATGACAGTTTTGGGGAGGACAAATAATAATGAGTGAAAAAATTAAGCAGATCGAGCAAGAGTTTACTGCTTATGTGCAGAAAATGAGCGCATATAACGAAGCCCTTGCTTTAGTTTATTGGGATTTACGCACTGGAGCGCCCAAGAAGAGTGTTGAACAGCGTTCACAAGTGATTGGAACTTTGTCTCAGGAAGTGTTTAAAATGTCTACTTCTGAAGAAATGGCCGCTTACATTGCTAATTTAACGACAGACGAGGCGAAAGAGGTCATTTCGGAAATTACGAGGAAGACAGCCGAGCATTGTAAAAAAGAATATGATCGCAATAAGAAAATTCCTGCAGAAGAGTATAAGGAGTACGTTATTCTCCAGTCGAAGGCTGAAAGTGTGTGGGAAGAAGCGAAGGATTCATCCGATTTTGATCTATTTAGACCGTATTTAGAAAAGTTAGTAGAGACGAATAAACGCTTTATTACATACTGGGGCTATGAAGGAAATAAATACGATACCTTGTTAGATATGTATGAGCCTGGAATTACAGTTGAGATTTTAGATAGAGTTTTCGGAGATCTTCGTGAAAAAATCATTCCGCTTGTTAAAGCCATTTCAGAATCAGACAACAAACCAGAGACAAGTTTTTTATTTGAACATTTTCCAAAAGAGAAACAAAGAGATTTTAGTTTGAATATATTAGAACAAATGGGTTATGATTTCCAAGCTGGTCGATTGGATGAAACGGTACATCCTTTTGCGATTGGATTGAATCCTGGTGATGTTCGGGTAACGACTAAATATGATGAAAAAGACTTTCGCGTCGCTGTGTTTGGGACAATTCATGAAGGTGGACATGCTCTCTATGAACAAAATATATCCAAGGATCTAGTAGGAACGCCATTGTGTACAGGGACTTCAATGGGAATCCATGAATCCCAGTCTCTATTCTACGAAAATTTTGTTGGACGAAATTATGCATTCTGGAAGAAAAACTATGAGCTGTTAAAATCGTATTCAAATGGTCAATTTGCTCAAGTATCCGTAGATGATTATTATCGTGGGATTAACGAATCAAAACCATCCCTTATTCGGATAGAAGCGGATGAATTAACATACCCGCTCCATATCATTATTCGATATGAAATTGAAAAAGGCCTATTTAATGATGAAATTGAAGTAAAAGATTTACCGCAAATTTGGAATGAGAAGTATGAAGAGTATTTGGGGGTGACACCTGACAGTGATGAAAACGGTGTTTTACAAGATGTACACTGGTCAGGAGGTTCTTTTGGTTATTTTCCTTCCTATGCTTTAGGTTATATGTATGCAGCTCAATTCAAGAATACGATGCAACAAGATCTACCAAACTACGATCAATTACTTGAAGAAGGGAATTTACTACCTATAAAAGAGTGGCTAACGAAAAACATCCACCAGTTTGGTTCTTTGAAAAAGCCTTTGGAAATCTTAACAGATGTAACTGGGGAAGGGTTAAATGCTCAATATTTAGTTGATTATTTATACGATAAATATAGTAAAGTTTACAGCTTGAATATTTAGTTCAACAGTCTAAGGATGACGTGTTTGTCGTCCTTTTTCTTTCTTAGGAAATGATAGATTTTGTAGTTGTATATTACTTTTTCAATTAGTATATCTACGTCTAGCTCCGCACCGATCGCCTTACAAACTTCAGGTTCTCTCCATACGATAAGTTAACCAGAGGTGCTTGCACCCGTAGGTTTCCTATATCAAAGATCAGGTCCTTTCAGTTATGTACGGTGACGAGCAAGGGGCTTGCGCTATTGTTCTTGGAGGAAGCTATGAAAAAAATCTTGCCGTATATTATGATTGCTTTTGGTGCAGCTTTATGGGGATTAATTGCTATTTTTGTTAGAGAACTGAAAGAGGCTGGATTGACAGAAATGGAGATTGTTACAGTAAGGGTCACTTTTGCTGCTATCTTTCTCTTAATCGTAGGGGCAGTGTCTTATAGAGAGCAATTGCAAGTACAATTAAAGAAGCTTCCATTTTTTGTTGGAACTGGGATCTTCAGCATTGCTTTTTTTAACTACTGTTATTTCTTTACGATCAATGAACTGAGTGTTTCCATAGCTGTCATTCTTCTTTATACGTCTCCAGCCTTTGTAACCATTCTGTCGTTTATTTTTTTAAAGGAACCGCTTCATAAACAGAAGATCATCGCCGTTGTTGGTACTATATTAGGATGTGTGTTTATAGTAGGTGTCGGTGTTGATCAAGGCACTACAATTACTTTATTAGGGGTATTAACAGGGCTAGGATCAGGGCTTGGTTATGCTTTATATAGTATATTTGGAAAAGTTGCATTAAAACACGAGATTAAACCATTTACGGTGACATTATATACGTTTGTAATAGCTGCCATAGCATTACTGCCGTTCTCGGGAATCTGGGTGAAACTAGATGTTCTATTTTCATCGAGAGTTCTTTTCGTAAGTGTTGGTCTGGGCTTAGTACCAACAGTAATTGCTTATTTGGCCTATACTTGGGGTCTTGAGAAGACAGAAAGTAGTAAAGCAGCAATTATTGCAACTGTAGAACCTGTTGTTGCCATGCTGATTGGTTTCGTCATTTTTCAGGAGAATTTGGGGATTTCCCAATTGTTCGGAGCATTTTTAATCTTTTTGGCTGTAATGATTGTAAATCTTCCCGTTATGAAAGGGAATGAGCAAATAAAGCATAATAAAAACACTGGTTCAATTGGCTGAACCAGTGTTTTTATTATGTTAGCTCAAGCGTTTCACACCAAAAGGGCAGCATGTTTTATTCACTATTTTATTGAACAAAGCCCTCAATTTAAAAATAAAGCATTTATTGTTCCGATTACCAAAGTTTGTAACCTTGTGCTCCTGGAGGTGCGTTTTTAATTAGGTCAATAAATGGAATTGTGTAAGCAAAAAGAATTAAAAGTACAGTAATTCCGAGCCATAACTTCCAGTTTTCGAACACCATCGGTGCTTTTTCTTCTTGATTTGCTGCTTCTCCAACCGGAAATTCTTCCTCACCTTTAGGTGCAAAGAATGCTAGGTTGACAAAAATGTAAAGCATTAAAATAATCGCGATAAAGAGAATGGAACCACCAACGGCTTGAGCGATTTGATATGGAATCCATTCTGCTGCTTGAGCAGCTCCACCATATTCAGAGAATGATGAACGGCGAGGAGCGCCGAGTAAACCAGCAGCATGCATGGCACCTGACATAAAGGTCATTCCAATCGCCCACAGATAACCTTGAATAAGAGCCAATTTATTAATTTTCTTCGTTAATTTTCGTCCAGTTAAATGCGGTACAAGCCAGAATGAGACACCGAAGAATGTCAGAACAACAGCTGTTGCAACTGTTAAATGGAAGTGTCCTGTTACCCAAACCGTGTTATGCACAACCTGGTTCATTTGATGGGAAGCGTTGACGATACCGCCTGCCCCCGCAGGAATAAATGCGAGCATTCCGATAAATGGTACTGTAAAACGTGCGTCTTTCCAAGGAAGTTTCTTCAGCCATCCGAATAATCCTGTTGCCCCTTGAGAACGTCCGTAGCTTTCAAATGTTGCGAACAAGGAGAACGCAGTCATTAATGAAGGAATGACGACTAAAAATGTTAATACTACTTGTAAGAATTTCCAAGCAGGGTCAATGCCCGGTTCTAAGAGCTGATGGTGGAAACCTACTGGAATTGAAAATAATAAGAATAGAATAAAAGACATTCTTGCTAATGAATCTGAGAAGATTTTTCCACCAATAATTTTTGGAATCATCACATACCATGCCATATAAGCCGGTAGTAACCAGAAATATACGAGCGGATGTCCGAAGTACCAGAATAGGGTACGGCTTACACCAACGTTAACTGTTTCAACTAATCCTAAAGACCATGGCAATAATTGAATTAAAACAGTTGCTGCAACACCGATGGTTGCCACGATCCACATCATTGTATTTACAAGTGCCATGAAAGTTAGTAATGGACTAGGTTGTCCAGGGTTTGCTCTTCTCCACTCTGCATACTTTAGAATAATCGTCGTACCAACAGCCCAACTTCCTACTACAACAAGCGTTAATCCTAAGTAGAAGACAAAATGAGCTTGTAATGGTGCATAAAATGTGTAAAGTACGGATGCTTCGTTAAGAAGAATCATCACTGCTGCCGCGACAGTACCAATTGTCATAATCCAGAAGCCAATCCAGCCAATTGTTCTCTGTTTATTGGTGAAAGTACCCGCCGTTTTGCTTACGGCAGCAAGCTGGAATCCCATAATGAAAAATGTTGTTAATACAAGTCCTAATACGACACCGTGGACCGTTAATATTTGATAATAGCCAATCCCTGCTGGCAATTCAAACTTTCCAGATCGTACTAATACCTGAAGCAGTCCAGCTAGTCCACCGACTAGCAAAGCAATAAATGCAACATAGAAATGAGCCATCACTAATTTTGCGTCACGGCGATCAACTTTTAAATTTAGAGATGTTTTAAGCATATATTATTCCACCACCTTAATCATAGATGTCATCAGATGGTGCCCGGATCCACAATATTCGTTACATAAAACCAAATATTCTCCAACTTTATCAAAGGTTGTTACAATTTCACTAATATAACCTGGTTCCACCATCATATTAATATTTGTACCTGCTACGCCAAAGCCGTGAATAACATCCTTTGAAGTTGCGATGACTTTTACCTTTGCTCCAAGTGGAACTTCAACCGTTCCAGGAGTATAAGCAAAGGCTTGGGCAACAAATACAAGTTCATAATCCCAATCTTTTCCTTCCACTTTCTTTAAGCCTGGCTCCTTAAATGTCTCGTGTTCGTCTACCTTCGTTGGATCAACAACAGCTAAACAGCTTGGAGGTTGATTACCAAGGTAAAAGGCGCTCACTCCTAAAACAGATAAGAACACAAGAAGAGCAGTTACCCCGAAAATCAGCCATATTTTTTCAAATTTGTGCATATGCATGGCTTAAAATCCCCTTTCATTTTTAAAACCGATCTAAGTATAAGAAGTAAACGCCAACCCAAAGAACTACGATGAAAAAGCCGACAAAGAAAACGGAAACTAACGTCCCCTTTAAAGAAGAGCTGTCCTCAATCTCTGTCTTTGTTTCGCTCTTCAATTCTGCTTTAGCCATAACACTCACTCCTTTCGGAAAGATAGAAAATGTAAATGATTACACCTTCATCATACTAGACAATTTTTGAGAATCCATATCGATGTAAGGAATTCACAAATTGTTCAATATTCATATATTTACTATCTTAGTAGTGGAAAGTTTATTTAACAGTGATTTTTGTCACAAATTCACTTTGGTGAATGTGAACATTTTATGAACGCGAAAAAGACTCCAGAAACACTTCTTGTAAAAACAGAAATGTTTGGAGCCGAAGGTCAAATTTTAAATGTAATTGTTAACCATTAAATGATCAATTTTTTCACACCAAATGAGTTCGTTTGATTTACATCATATTACATGTACATTAATTTTTATCCCTATAAAAGATTTTATCGAAAAAAAGCTTGGCTTTGTATGATTTAAATCACTTGAGAAAAATTGTTTAATATTGTTATAGAATTGCTTTTTTCCACATATTATTATTCTATCCCTTTTACGCGATTCAGTTTTTCTCTGCAAACGTATTCTAAGGCTGTGCCATTCGGTCACCATTTTCCGAAAATAAAATAATATGGGCATAATATAACTTTTAATTTTAGTGAAAGAAGTGAATAAGAGCGATGGAAAAATACTATTGTGAAAATTGTAGGATACTATATGATGGCTTAGACGTATGTAGAGTATGTGGTAATGAAGTGATAAATAAAATATGGATTGAGGTTCAAAATCAAAATGGTTCTAGTGAATTAAGAACAGATTAGTCTGGTGTTCAGAGTGTAGGCAACTCGAAAGTTTTCGAGTTTGCTTACACTCTTTTCAATGGTTTTGAAAATCCTTGAGTATGCCAGGGGTTCGAAAGAGCTAATCGAGTGATATTAAAAAAACACTTCGCGGTAGGATAAAATTGGAAAGTCGAGACCTTGATATAAGCGTAGCGAGGGGAGTGGCTCGGCTCAGTCCGGAGTAGGGTTAAATATTTACATAGAGAAAATTAAAAAAGAGTTGCCCCTAAAACTAAAAGCTAAGCTTATGAGACAGACTTCTTTTGATTGCTTTAAATATTTTTCAGGTGACCTTCCATAATGACGAGAAACTAAGAAAATGAACGTGAAACCATTCTAAACGCTGACATTCTGAAGGAGGTTAGGTTGCTTGCTGACTATATCTTTTTAGATTCAACACATGTAAGTCCGGTGTATTTTCTTTCTTATTTGCTGTTGATTTGATATGTTGAAAGGTGTAAGAATTTTTAGAGAAGGGTGATTAAAGTGTATTTGCCTTCATTTCGATTAGATGAGCAAAAGGTGATAGTGACTGGGGCAGGAAGAGGAATCGGAAGGGCACTTGCGATTGGATTAGCAGAAGCTGGAGCAGATATTGCCTTACTGTCAAGAACAAAGGAAGATTTAGAGGAAACAGCCAATTACATAAACGATTTAGGACGGGAAGCCCTTGTAGTGCCAACAGATGTGACGAAGCGGGAAAACATTATAGAAAGCTTGCATCATATTGTCGGCAAATGGGGGAAAGTAAACGTTCTTATCAATAATGCAGGAATGAATATTCGTTCAAAAGCATTGGATGTGACAGACGAAGAGTGGCAAAAGATTATGGATACGAATTTAAAATCTACTTTTATGATGTCGCAAGAAGTAGGGAAACTAATGAAAGAAACGAATACTGATGGAAAAATTATTTCCATTTCATCAGTAGCAGGTACTGTTGCGCTCAGAACAGGAGTTGTTTATGCGGCTACGAAGGCAGCGATGATTCAAATGACGAAAGTTCTAGCTATGGAGTGGGGGCAATACAATATTCGTGTTAACTCAATTGGTCCATGGTATTTTAAAACACCATTGACTGAAAAGTTATTAGCAGATCCGGAATATTTACACGAAATTTTATCGGTAACTCCACTTAATCGGGTTGGAGAGCTTCAAGAACTCGTGGGACCAGCGGTGTTTTTAGCATCAGAAGCCGGTAATTATGTAACAGGGCAAACGATTTTCGTCGATGGAGGAATGTCGATTAAAGGATTTTGACGCGAAGTTCTATACAGGAGTCGCCATTTGCTAAAAAAGACAATTAGACAAGAATAGCTTGTCTAATTGTCTGGCTGGAAAAATGAATATAGATTTTCTGAAATGTCAAAGGTCAATGTCGGAAAAATTTCCCTTTTCCGAAAATGAAGCTTAAGCTGCAACTTCTACGGCTAAAATAATCTCTAATGACCCAATATTATTCATATGAATTGGGAGACGAAAAGCTCGATCAAATCCATACACCTTTGTTTGCCCTATTAATACTGTTGGGGGAGTAATGTCCATTTCGAAACCCCTTTGGGAGATCGTTGTGGAGAGATTACCAGCAAGCATATTTCCTAGTTCACCTGCGAACGATTCAAGCATTTCTCCTTCGAGAAACATTCCAAACATACCCTCTCCAATTTTTCCGAATGTCTTTTCTTCACCTTCAATGATAACACGTCCTCGAACATCACCTGTCATTCCAATGAGAACACCAATTGAATGCTGAGTAAAGGACTGTGTAAACAATGATGGCTTTTCTACAGTCACTTCAAACGGTAGAACCGCTTTAACTGATTCGATCGTCCCGTTTAAGATGTCTGTTACACTTTTAGTTAATGTCACTAATCATTCCCCCACTATATAATTACTATTTATATTACCACAATTTCAACTTACTTAAAGATAAAAAATCGGATTTTATATAGGTATATTAGACTACTTATTGAGTAAATAAAAAGTAACGGATAATTGGAAAAGTTTATGTGGTGATGATGCAGGTTATTTGTTTTATAATAAAAGTGCACAACAATCCTTCAAAACATTCACTTCCTTCAAATTTTTATATTGGGGGAAGTTTTTTTATTGATTGTGGTACATTCTTGTAATGAGTGTATCGAGCTTTAATTCATAAAAAATAGGTGCTGAAGCAATTTCAACCTGCACCGAAGATTTAGCGCAACCATCGATTTGTTATTGGTGTGCGGCAATAAGAACGAAAGATTGACTTTGATTTATCCGAGCAAGAACAATTTTCCAAAGGAGTCTCTTATTTCTTGCAATAGCACGCCTATTTTATGAGCGAGGTAACTATTAATCAATGAAACTTATAGAACCGTATTTAATGTTAGTATTCTGTTTAAAGGGAGAATAAGCGCGCATAAGATATGATGTATTGGAAATAATAACCTTATATCGTTGAAGGAGTGATTCCGATGCCTCAAATCCTCTCTATCGCAGAAGTGCATCCCCCATATGTGATTACACAAGATGAAGTGATGAAATTCGCCCGTACACTTTTTTCGCATTCCTTTAAAGATATTGAAAGATTATTAAAGGTGTTTCGAAGCGGGCAAATTAGGAAACGTCACTTTGTTAAAGGGTTAGATTGGTTTGAGAAGGAACGCTCTTTTGAGGAAAGAAATGATGCTTACATCAATCACGCAGTTGAATTAGGGACCATTGCAATTGAAGATTGTTTACAGAAAGGATTTTTTTTAAAGAAAACGGTTCCTTTTGCAGAAATAGATGCGATTTTCACCATTTCAAGTACAGGAATTGCAACACCTAGTATTGAAGCGAGAATTATGAATCAACTTCCTTTTTCTCCTTTTACGAAACGCATTCCCATTTGGGGTCTTGGATGCGGGGGAGGTGCGTCTGGATTATCAAGAGCATTTGAATATTGCCGCGCATTTCCTCAAGCTAAAGTGCTGATCCTTGCCATCGAATTTTGTAGCTTAACTTTTCAAAGAAATGATCGTTCTAAGAGCAATCTCATTGGTACATCGTTGTTTGCTGATGGTGTGGCATGTGCGTTAATGGTGGGCGATCAAGTGAATAGAAATGAATGGCAAAATGTTTTATCTGTTCCTTCAATTATCGCAACGCAATCGATGACTTTAAGAAATTCTCTTGATGTAATGGGATGGAAAGTGAAAAACGATGGATTGTATGTCGTATTTTCAAAGGATATTCCAACAATCATTGAAAAGGAATTAGGGCCAGCCGTTACCCACTTTTTGGACAAAACGAATCAGCAGATGGGGGATATCACTCATTTTATTGCTCATCCAGGAGGAAAAAAGGTGTTGGATGCTTATGAGCGTGCCTTAGCGATTTCTTCTGCCCAAACACAATTGTCAGCTAATGTTTTACGTGAATTTGGGAACATGTCCTCGGTTACAATTCTATATGTTTTAAAAAGATTTATGGAAAAAGGGGGGGAAGGAGAAGTGGGATTGGCTACAGCCCTTGGACCAGGCTTTAGTTCGGAATTGCTGTTGTTAAGGTGGATGAAATAATGAAACTATTTATTACTGTACTCATTATGCAAAGGTTAACTGAGCTTGTAATTGCAAGGCGA
This sequence comes from Bacillus methanolicus, assembly GCF_008764295.1. Taxonomy (GTDB): domain Bacteria; phylum Bacillota; class Bacilli; order Bacillales; family Cytobacillaceae; genus Robertmurraya; species Robertmurraya methanolica_A. The sequence continues at coordinate 140,737 of NZ_VTQX01000007.1, forward strand.
AACGAAAAGTGGATGAAAAAACAGGGCGGAATTGTGGTAGGTCAAGCGCATTATCCCTATTTGGTAATGCTCCACATTTTATTCCTTTTAAGTTTCACAGTAGAAGTGGTTGTTTTACAAAGAAGCGTTCATCCATCTTGGCCCTTCATTTTAGTGCTGTTTTTACTAACGCAAATTGGCAGAGGCTGGGTCATTTATTCATTAGGGCGATATTGGAATACAAAGATTATCATCGTTCCAGGTGTTAAGCTTGTCAAAAAAGGACCCTACCGATTTTTAAAGCACCCCAATTATGTAATTGTCGCTGTGGAATTCATTATTATTCCATTATTATATGAGGCATATTTAACTGCCGTCGTATTTACAATCTTAAACATTTGGGTCTTATCTATTCGTATTCCAACAGAAGAGCAAGCCCTTCAAAACTTGACAGAATATGGGCGTGAATTTACGAAGTACAAGCGGTTTATTCCTTCTTTTTCGAAAAAAGTTTGAACATTTTGAAGCAGCTATTGAAACTCAAAGTAGATCATGATACATTGAATATGAAAATTATTCTCATTTAAAATTAAAGGACGTGTTACATATGGTTTCGATTTTTATTATTTCGACCATTGCTGTCTATTCCTTTGTGATGAAATATGTTTTAAACCATGTTTGTAAGCCAACAATAGAAACAAAATAATCATTTAACGCCAGATCCCTCGGGTCTGGTTTTTTTATGTTTGCTGGAAGTGCTGGTTGCTTTTATTTCTTTTATCATTTATATGGCAGTGAGTAAAAAGGGAGTAGCACTAACTTTAATTGTTCCGAAGAGGTAGGTTAAGTGTTTGTTGGTCAATTTTTTCAAGCTTAATATGAAGAAAGATAAAACGGATTTAAATAATATGAAAAATCAGTTAAAATGAATGAGTAAACGAACATAACAAGGGGTTAGTGAAATGATTGAGACAGCTTCGCAGCATGACATAAAGGCGTTAAAAGAAAAATTGGCGAAATTTTACCAGTTTTTCTTGAGAAATCATGATCAGGAATCGGCGAATAAGGCAAAACAACTGTTGTTCAAGCTTCATCATCAAGAATATGCCATTGCTTTTTGCGGACATTTTTCTGCAGGAAAATCGAGCATGATTAATCGATTGATGGGCGAGGAATTACTCCCGTCAAGTCCGATTCCCAGGAGTGCCAATTTAGTAAAGGTTAAATCAGGTCAAGAGTATGCAAAGGTATATTTTAAAGAGGAGAATCCTCGTCTATACCCAGCACCATATGATTATGAAAAGGTAAAGTCCTACTGTAAGGATGGAGATTCCATCCGATCGATCGAAATCAGTCATTGTACGAAGGCTCTTCCAGCTGATGTATGTATAATGGATACTCCAGGAATTGATTCAACTGATGATGCTCACCGGGTTGCGACGGAGTCAGCATTGCATTTAGCTGATCTTGTCTTTTATGTGATGGATTATAACCATGTTCAATCAGAATTAAATTTTCTTTTCACGAAAGAATTAGTGGAAGCAGGGAAGGAACTTTATTTAGTCATTAATCAAATTGATAAGCATCGAGAAGAAGAGCTTAGTTTTGAAAGCTTTCAAGCAAGTGTCCAGCAATCTTTTTTTGATTGGGGCGTCGAGCCGGAGCGAATTTTTTATACATCTTTACGGGATGAACAGCATCGATATAATCAATTCAATGAATTACAGCAATTGATGCAGTTAAAATTTGAAGCTAAAGATGTGCTTTTATCTTCTTCTGTCTATCGTTCATTATCGAATTTGAGTGCAGAGCATCGGCAGTTTCAAAAGGAGAAAGCTCAAGAAACGTTGGAAAGTTATGAAGAGCAACTTAGAGAATTTACAGAAGAGGAGCAAGCTCGGCTTCCTTTTGAAATAGAACGTTTAGAGACAGCATTACAGAATATTTCCTCTGCGAGCAAAGAAAAGGAAAAGGAGTTTGATGCTGGGGTCAATTCGATCTTAAGTAATGCTTATTTAATGCCTTTTGAAACGAGAGCTTTGGCGGAGAACTTTTTGCAAGCAACAGATCCGGATTTCAAAGTAGGTTTGTTTTTTTCCAAGCAAAAGACTGAGTTTGAGAGAGAGGAAAGGCTTGGACGATTTTTTCTTGATTTGCAAGACAAAATTGATTCACAAATCACATGGCATCTAAAAGATTTTTTGGTGAAAAAATTGAAGGAAGAAGAAATTCAAGACACGGATCTTTTGCATGAGATTCAAGAATTCTCTGTAGAATTGTCAAAGGAAATGCTCAAGCAAACCCTCAAAAAAGGGGCGCGTTTATCTGGAGAATATGTTTTAAATTATACAGCAGAGGTGGCGGAGCAAGCTAAAAGGGTTGCGAGACAAAGAATGAAACAAATCAAAGAGAATTATTTACAGAAAGTCGATAGCCATCTCAATGAACAAAAACATAGCTTACAACAGGCGTTACATAAATATTCTCTTTTGCTTAACGTTTGGCAACAAAAAGAAACATTATTAGCAGCTAAAATGGCTAAAGCCGCGGAAATGGAGCAAATCTTATTAGGTCATGACGGACAGCCTTTTAAAGAAGAAAGTATTTTGCAGTTAGTGAAAGAAGAGCAACATCTAGAGTTAATTGTCGAAAGACAGGATGATCAGGTAATAACGGAAGTAAAAGAAGGGAAAGAGGTAGTATTACGGCAGCCTCAACATCAACAGACTCAGATTGATAAGACGGTAAAAATGGAGACCGCTGTCAAGAGGTTGCTCCTTACCTCACAAAAACTTGAAAAGATCCCAGGCTTTAAGAAAATCTCCACGCTATTAAAGGAGAAGGCAGAGAGATTAGAGGAAAAAGGCTTCACAGTTGCTTTGTTTGGTGCTTTTAGTGCGGGGAAATCATCATTTGCTAACAGTTTGATTGGAGAGAAGCTCCTGCCAGTATCTCCGAATCCAACGACAGCAGCGATCAATAAAATTATGCCGGTTGATGAAACACATCCGCATGGGCTAGTTAAGGTACATTTTAAACAAGAACAAGTTTTATTTGAAGATATCAATCGTTCACTAGCTGTCTTTAATGTTCAGGCACCGGATTTTGATGAGGCGCTCATAAAAATTAAAGAGATTCTTGAAAGAAAAAGCCAGTTAGAGGTCTTTGAAAAAACGCATTTTTCTTTTTTAAAGGCTTTTTTCAAAGGATTTAATCATTACCGAAATCAGTTAGGTAATGTGCTGCAGACGGACATCATGAGTTTTCAAGAATTTGTGGCAAACGAGGAAAAATCCTGTTTAGTGGAACGAATCGACGTTCATTATGACTGTGAAATTACTCGTAAAGGGATCACTTTAGTTGATACTCCTGGAGCTGATTCTATTAATGCCCGCCATACTGGAGTAGCTTTTGAATATATAAAAAATTCGGATGCTATTCTGTTTGTAACTTATTATAATCATGCTTTTTCAAAAGCAGATCGAGAATTTCTTATTCAATTAGGCCGTGTCAAAGACTCTTTCGAACTGGATAAGATGTTTTTTATTGTTAATGCTGTTGATTTGGCTAACAATGAGAAAGAAAAGGAAGAGGTCTTAGCTTATGTTCAAGATGAGCTTATTCGTTTCGGTATTACAAATCCAAGCTTATATCCACTATCAAGCCTACAGGCCATCGAAGAAAAGCTTGGGCACCGGCCATCTTCACAGTCAGGACTAACCGTCTTTGAGAAAGCCTTCTATTCTTTTATCACGAATGAATTGACGCAAGTGTCGATTAATGCGGCGATGATTGAATGGGAAAGGGCTTTAAAGCAATTACGACGTTTTATTGACTCAGCAAAAGAGGATAAAGAGTTAAAACAGTCAAAGATAGTGCTTCTTAACGCTGAACTGGTAGAGGTTGAAAATAAAATTACCAATCAAAATCCTAAGTACTTATTAACAAGGTTCGCTCAGGAGTTAGAAGAGCTAGTTTATTATTTGAAGCAAAGAGTGTTCTTCCGGTTTCATGACTTTTTCACAGAATCCTTTAACCCTTCGCTTTTAAAGGATGATGGTCGCCATTTAAAGAAAATGCTCGAACATGCTCTCGATGATTTCCTCACAAACTTCGGCTTCGATTTTTCTCAAGAATTAAGAGCAACGACGCTAAGAATGGAAATTTTCATCGGAAAACTAATGAAAGAATCGCATCAACAAATAACGAAGGAATTACTTAAAAAGAATGAGCAATTATCATTCAGTCAGCCGCAGCTTGAACAAATAGCAAGCTTGGATTTTAACAATGCTTTGATAGGACTTGAGCGCAATATGTTTAAAAAAACGCTCGCCTATTTTAAAAACCCGAAGTCGTTTTTTGAAAAAAATGAGAAGCGATTGCTGGAAGAGTCATTGCAAGAAACCCTTCAGGAGCCTGTTGATGTCTATTTGCAGGATGAGAAAGCCCGAATAGAATCGCATTATGAGAAAGTACTTAAAGATAAATTTGCTCAACTTCTGCAATTAATGCTCGAAGAGACGAGGGAATATTATCAAGGGATGTTGGCTGCCTTAAGTAATGATATTCCGATAGAAACATTAATAAAAATAGAGGAAGAGTTATCTCAAATTGAGTAGCTTTGTTTCTTTATATTATTATTACAGTGAATATATTTTTATTAAGAGGTTCGTTTATGCATCTATGTAAACGAATTAATTTGCTGGTTAGAGAAAAAGAACTGTAGGTGACAGATGATGGAAAATCCATTCCATGCTTGTGCGAGCTGCATTCATTTTCGGGCAACTAGAGAAGAACTAGGAATGAAGTATTACTGTACTCGATTAGGGTATGAAACAAAGCCACATTATCAGTTTAACTGCTGGTCACCAAAAGAAAGGGTTCGAAAGTTAATGGAAAAAAGAGAGGGGACTTGTTCATGAAAGCTTTTATCAGTAAGGAAACACTCTTGGAAAAGCTTGAGGACCGTAATATTCGTATTGTAGATTGTCGTTTTCAATTAGGGAATCCGAATGCTGGCTTGGCACAATACAAAGAGAATCATCTTCCAGGTGCTGTCTACTTCCATTTAGAAAAACAATTATCTGGACCGGTTGCGGAGCATGGTGGGAGACATCCATTACCTAATATTGAAGATTTCAAAAATACCTTGGAAGAAGCAGGGATTTCGAATAAGACGATTGTTGTTGCGTATGATGGTGGTGAGGGTTCATTTGCAGGAAGGCTTTGGTGGTTGTTAAAATATGTCGGACATCAAGAATGCTATCTTTTGGATGGAGGATTTAGTGAATGGTATGCTAGTAATTTTCCTGTTAGCAATGAAAGCTTAACATACCCTCAAACAAGCTATGAAGTATACTTGAACAACGATATGGTGGCGGACATGGTAGACGTGAGAAGAGCGATTGCAGAAAATATCTCCCTTATTGATTCTCGGGATATTAATCGTTATCTAGGAGTGGTAGAGCCCATTGATAAAAAGGCTGGTCATATTCCGACGGCTATTAATAAAGTGTGGACTGAAGGGTTTAAAGACGGGCGTTTTAAAGCTAAAGCAGAGCAGGAGGCACGTTTTGCAGAGTTCAAGAAGGATGAACCAATTATTGTTTACTGCGGTTCAGGAATTACTGCTACCCCCAATTATATCGCTTTAAAAGAAGCTGGTTTTACCAATGTTAAGCTTTATGCAGGAAGCTTTAGTGATTGGATTTCTTATCCAGAAAATAAAATTGTCACAAGTGAATAATATTAAATTTTTAGGCTTGATAATTTCTGCATAACGTTGTAATATATTAACATTGACTTGCTACATATGGATGTAAGAGCCTTCTATCCTACAAGATGTTGGATGGGGGGTTTTTTTGATGCATATGTGTAGTACGAAAAAGGGGGTTTTCGTGTTGACGAATGATCAAAGGAAAAAATTGCTGATTTTAATGATAAATATGTTTATCGCGATAGGAAGCTTTGGAATTATCATTCCTATTTTACCAGCTTATTTAGAATCGATAAATCAAGGTGGGATGGCAGCAGGTTTAATGATTGCTATCTTTGCAGGTTCACAGCTTGTTTTTTCGCCGATTGCTGGAAAATGGGCGGATCAATATGGACGACGGAAAATGATCATTTATGGCTTAGTGGGTCTTACTGCATCGATGTTTATTTTCTATTTATTTGATTCAATTTATCTGCTTTATTTATCTCGTGTTATTGGTGGCATTGGCGCTGCATTGCTTGTTCCTGCAATCTTTGCCTACGTCGCTGATATTACGACAATGGCCCAGCGGGCAAAAGGAAACAGTCTTGTATCTGCTGCTATGTCACTAGGAATAGTCATTGGACCTGGGGTTGGTGGCTTTTTAGCAGATTTCGGCTTGAAAATGCCATTTTTAATTTCTGCACTTGTTTCTGTTGTTGCTGTGCTGTTTTCCATTATTGTGCTTAAGGAAAGTCAAGTGAAAACAGAAGAGGAAGAGAACCATTTTGCCGCTGATGAGGAGTCAATGATTCGTAAAATGGCTCGCTCTGTTAAAATGCCGTATTTTGTTCCACTTGTGATTACACTAGTAATGAGTTTTGGTTTAATGGCATACGAATCAGTTTTAGGTTTATTTGTTGATAATCAATATGGAGCTACGCCGCGAGATATTGCCATCATGATCACATCAACAGGAATCATCAGTGTTATTGTTCAACTTTTTGTCGTTGATAAAATTGTTAATCGATTTGGAGAAGGGGCTGTACTCGTTATCTTCATCGGAGTGGCCGCTGGTGGATTTCTGTTCTCTTTATTAGCAACAAGCTATTCTTTATTCTTTGGAATTACGCTGATTATCTTCTTAGCTACTTCCATTTTACGTCCTGTCTTAAATACATTAATATCGAAAATGGCTGGTAAAGAACAAGGCTTTGCAATGGGAATGAACAATGCCTATATGAGTATTGGAAACGTTATGGGTCCAACATTGGCAGGGTTATTATATGATGTGAAAATCACTTATCCGTTTATGCTAGGTTTGGTATTATTAATATTAACGTTCATTACAGCAATCATTTGGCAAAAAAGAGTACAAAGAAATAATCAACAAATCAAAGTAATGGGAAGTTAATCATGTTATAATAGTTTTTATGTTAAGGCTCTTTTCTTGTAGGCGAATAGCTCACCTAAAGAAAAGAGCCTAAATGTTTAATGGGGGGATGTAAAAGTGGGTACAAATAATCGATCACTCATGCTTGTTGATGGAATGGCACTGCTGTTTCGTGCATTTTATGCAACAGCAGTTACAGGACAATTTATGTATAACTCTCAAGGTATCCCGACGAATGGTGTACAAGGTTTTGTTAAGCATATGCTAACGGCTGTTTCTTCTTTTCGTCCCAGTCATGTAGCTGTGTGCTGGGATATGGGCAGCAAAACTTTTCGTACGGAAATGTTCCAAGATTATAAGGCGAATCGTGGGGATGCTCCGGTTGAACTGATTCCACAATTTGAGTTTGTCAAGGAGATTGTAGAAGCCTTCGATATCCCGAATATTGGTTTGGAAGGCTATGAAGCAGATGATTGCATTGGCACCATTGCCAAAAATATGGACGAGTCGCTCAATGTTCAAATTTTAACAGGTGATCGTGATATACTCCAGCTTCTAGATGAAAGAATCCAAGTTATACTGTTACAAAAGGGATATGGAAATTATTCAGTTTATACGAAGGACACATTTTTTGCAGAAAAAGGAATACTACCTCACCAAATGATTGATGTGAAAGCATTAATGGGGGATCCAAGTGATAATTACCCTGGTGTTAAAGGCATTGGTGAAAAGACGGCACTTAAGCTGATCCAACAATTTGAACATGTTGACGGTGTAGTCACAAATCTAGAGCAGCTTACAAAGGGACATAGAACGAAAATCGAACAAGATTTGGAAATGCTCCACTTGAGTAGAAAACTAGCAGAAATTCATTGCCAAGTTCCGATTCAATATTCGATAGATGACGCCTTGTTAACGATTAATCGCGAGAAGGTTCTCGATAAGTTTACTGAAGTTGGGTTCAAAGGATTAACGAAATTTCTCGATTTTGAAGAAGAATCTGCAAGCTAATGAATATTCCTGTTTTAAATGAGACAGGAAACGTTTAAAAGCAAAAAGGAAGTGAAGATAACTGATTTGTTTTCTTCACTTCCTTTTTTTATGAGAAATCCAATGCTATAGATCTGTCCGTGTAAGCTAAAGAATGTCGTTTTTATACCTACTATGAATCAGTATTATATGGTTTTGTGAACCAATATGGTCGATCACATGATTTTTAACACATTTCGTGTGAAACATTGGTTTCATAAGTTTTTCAGTTATACTGAAGGTAGAAGATGTACCAAAAAATTAATCCAGGTCTTAAAAAATAATACGAATAAGTTTACAAATATAGAAATGTGCATTATCATGAGATGTAAATCGTAATAATTACGATTTGTATCTGAAGCATACGTTTAAGGAGGCGTAGTATGAATAGAAAAATACCTGTAACCGTGTTAAGTGGCTACTTAGGGGCAGGAAAAACAACTTTATTAAACCATATTCTACAAAATCGCGATGGTTTAAAGGTGGCAGTGATCGTAAACGATATGAGTGAAGTAAACATTGATGCTGAACTGGTAAAACAAGGAGGAGAGCTGTCTCGAACAGAAGAAAAACTTGTAGAAATGTCAAATGGATGTATTTGCTGCACATTGCGAGAAGACTTATTAATAGAAGTTGAGAAATTAGCTAAGGCTGGTAATGTTGACTATATTGTCATTGAGTCAACGGGTATTAGTGAACCCATTCCAGTTGCGCAAACTTTTTCTTACATAGATGAAGAACTCGGGATTGATCTTACTCGTTTTTGCCAATTAGATACAATGGTGACTGTAGTTGATGCCAATCGTTTTTGGAAGGACTTTCGATCCGGTGATAGTTTATTAGATCGAAAAGAGGCAATTGGGGACGAGGATGATCGAGAAATTGCCGATCTTTTAATTGATCAAGTAGAGTTTTGTGATGTATTAATTATTAATAAAACAGATTTGGTAAGTAAAGAAGAATTGGAGAAATTAGAACGGGTGCTGAGAACGCTTCAGCCGGATGCGAAAATGATTCATAGTATTAAGGGACAAGTTGACCCGAGAGAGATTTTGAACACGAGAAGATTTGACTTTAACAAAGCAAGTGCTTCAGCGGGATGGATCAAGGAGCTTACATTAGGTCATCAGCAACATACACCTGAAACAGAAGAGTATGGAATCGGCTCGTTTGTATACACAAGAAGACTGCCTTTTCATTCGGAACGTTTTAACAATTGGCTTCATAACATGCCAGAAAATATTGTGAGAGCAAAAGGGATTGTTTGGTGTGCTACTAGAAATTCAATTGCTTTATTAATGTCTCAGGCTGGCCCTTCTGTAAGTGTAGAACCAGTTTCTTATTGGGTTGCTTCTATGCCAAATCTAGAGCAGCAGGAGATTCTTAGGCAAAATCCGAAAATGTTAGATGAGTGGGATCCGGTATATGGTGATAGAATGATCAAAATGGTCTTAATCGGGACTGAATTGGATAGAGAAGAGATAGAAGCAGAACTAGACAAGTGCTTATTGACAGATAGTGAATTTGCTGATGATTGGAATCAGTTATCAGATCCATTTGAATGGGTCATTGAAACAGCGTAGTTAGTTAAATAATAAAAGGACTGCGAACTGAAGTCCTTTTAAATTAATGAGTGAAATGGATAAAGATATTAAATCGTATCTATAGAGCGAATTGGAATTTTTTGAAGAGCATTAAACATAAAAGAGAAGAAAGTTTATTAGAATAATGAAGGATTTGGAGGGACTTTGAATCATGAATAATAAAGTTGATGTAGGAATAATTGGCGGAGGACCAGCAGGACTGAACGCTGCGCTTGTTTTGGGAAGGGCAAGAAGAAAGGTTGTTATCATTGATGAGGGAAGGCCGAGGAATCAAGTGACGAAAGAGAGTCATGGCTTCTTAACTAGAGATGGCATTGCTCCGAATGAATTTAGAAACATTGCAAGAGATCAGTTAAGGAATTATCCATCAATTCAGTTTGTTGAAGATATTGCAGCAGAGATTAGAGGAAAGGAGGGGGAATTTTTAATATCAACTGAACAAGGAGCTGTTTACGAAGCGAAAAAAATACTCTTTGCCGTTGGAATGAAAGATTTACCTTTAGACATTGACGGACTTTCAGAAGTATATGGAAGAAGTGCCTTTGTTTGTCCATATTGTGATGGTTGGGAATTGAGGGAGCAATCTCTAGTTCTAATTGCAAAGGGGGATCGCGGTTTCCACGGAGTTAAAACTTTATTGGGTTGGACAAGCAAGCTAACGATATGTACGAATGGTCCTGACGAATGGACGGATGAGCAACGTGAGGAAATCGATCTGCGTGGAATAAAGGTATATAGAGCTCCGATTAAGAAAATAGAATCAAAAGATGGCTTCGTACAACGAATTAAACTAGCTGATGGCACTCTTATTCCGTGTACAGGCATTTTTTTCACACCAAAACTTACGATAGGATCAAAATTGCCGCAATCTTTAGGCTGTGAAATGAATGAAGCAGGAAGTATTGTTGTTGATTCATATGGGAAAACAAATGTACCTGGCGTTTATAGTGCAGGTGATGCTGCCTCAGAAATGTATCAAGTTATTGCCGCAGCAGCTTCTGGCGCCATGTCGGCTATCCGAATAAACAGTGAATTACTTGAAGAAGCATGGGGGATATAGAAAAATAAATAGAGTATAGTTCTTATTTTATAATATGGTAGTTCATATGGTTTTGGGAGTATTCTTATTCCTACTCATTAAAGTACTTACTTTAGTTTCAGCAGGTTAGAGAATGACTTACTTAAGATAAAAAGGGAGAAAACGGAAATTTCTCATGGAATAAGTGTGAGATTCGATCTGAGGAGGAAAGAATATGGCGAAAAAATCAAAGGTTGCAAAGGAAAAGCAGCGTCAGAAAATGGTGGAAAAATACGCCGAATTAAGGAGAGAACTTATAGAAAAAGGAGATTATAAAGCTCTTAGAAAGCTTCCAAGAGATTCTTCTCCAACACGCTTAAAAAATAGATGTGACGTAACAGGAAGACCGAGGGGATATTTAAGAAAATTTAGAATGTCACGTATTGCCTTTAGAGAGTACGCTCATAAAGGGCAGATTCCGGGAGTAAAAAAATCAAGCTGGTAGATTTTCTTCTGAAATTATCTTTCATTAGAGGACAAAAAGGTAGGAGAGCGAATATGATAGAAGTTAATCCAATTCTAATGGAGTTTTTTCATCGTAGTGCAGAAGCGAACCTCCCACAGAAAACAAAGGGAATTTTTCAGTTTATCGAAGAAAAAGAAAACAATTAGAGGAGGCATCTGTAACGGAGGAGCAATTTCTTTCTCTTTTAATTGCTCATTCACCATTAAAAGAAGCGGAGCGACAATTTTCACTGGAACTCTCAATGATAAAAAAAATCGTGGATGAAGCGCAAGCTGAAATCGATCGGGTTGTCAAAGCAAGATGTGAACGTATGAGTTGGTTTGATGTTACCGATAAGTTAAAACTATCGAACAAATAGGGTTTGTCAAGAAAAGTGTGTAAGTTATTCTAGATACTTCTTTACACGATTCTTCAGGTGGGCATGAATTAACAGTTGATTCATGACCATAGCCCATTGTTGGATATGTCCGCCTTCCCATTTCTTTTCTAATTCTTTCGTTCGTAAAAACAACAGTTTTAATAGAGCGTTCTCGTGGGGGAATGCTCCTTTTTTCGTGACTTTTCGAAAGCTAGAGT
>NZ_VTQX01000046.1 GCF_008764295.1 Bacillus methanolicus
GAATCGAACCCACGACAACAGCTTGGAAGGCTGTGGTTTTACCATTAAACTACACCCGCATTTATTATTGTAATTTCACTTAATCTTCCCTGCTCTATCTTGGTCGTGCGTAACAACTCATGGTCGGGAAGACAGGATTCGAACCTGCGACCCCTTGGTCCCAAACCAAGTGCTCTACCAAGCTGAGCTACTTCCCGATGTATGGCGCGCCCGAGAGGAGTCGAACCCCTAACCTTTTGATCCGTAGTCAAACGCTCTATCCAATTGAGCTACGGGCGCATCCTATCCGAAAGACAACTTAATCATTATATCACGATAATAATCTGATTGTCAACAATTCTTTCAAAACTTTTTGGTGCGGCCGAGAGGACTTGAACCTCCACGGGGTCGCCCCCACTAGGCCCTCAACCTAGCGCGTCTGCCATTCCGCCACGACCGCATTATTCTAAAGAAGCGATAAATAATATTATACGTAAAAATAATATTATTTTCAAGTGGTAATTAATGGTGCGGGTGAAGGGAGTCGAACCCCCACGCCTTGCGGCGCTAGATCCTAAGTCTAGTGCGTCTGCCAATTCCGCCACACCCGCATATTAAATGAAAAAACTTGGTGAGCCATGAAGGACTCGAACCTTCGACCCTCTGATTAAAAGTCAGATGCTCTACCGACTGAGCTAATGGCTCTAAATTAAATAAGTGCTACTGCCAAATTCTTTAAGGCATCTGTGATGTTACCATCTCAGAAAGAGCATTCAAATGGCGGATCGACAGGCATAACAGATAACAAATTCACAAATAAATTGCCCCGCTACTGTACCGACTAAAGAATCACTTCTAAAAAATTGGCTGGGCTAGCAGGATTCGAACCTACGAATGACGGAGTCAAAGTCCGTTGCCTTACCACTTGGCTATAGCCCATTATTAAAAATTAATGGCGGTCCGGACGGGACTCGAACCCGCGACCTCCTGCGTGACAGGCAGGCATTCTAACCAACTGAACTACCGGACCAATGTTTTTTCACGATAGTGAAAATAACTTTCCTTTGTCTTTTTCGACGTAGGAGAAAATAGCTTTCCTTCCTTTTTTCACACTAGTGAAAATGACAATTTTTCGCGTTAGCAAAATCTTTTCAATGAAATAAAGGAAACAGGTTGAGAAGAATTGGTGACCCGTACGGGATTCGAACCCGTGTTACCGCCGTGAAAGGGCGGTGTCTTAACCGCTTGACCAACGGGCCATTCAGAAAAATGGCGGAGAAGGAGGGATTTGAACCCTCGCGCCGCTCGCGCGACCTACACCCTTAGCAGGGGCGCCTCTTCAGCCTCTTGAGTACTTCCCCATAATCCAAAATGGTGGCTCCGCGGGTAGGATTCGAACCTACGACCGATCGGTTAACAGCCGATTGCTCTACCACTGAGCTACCGCGGAATAAAAATTATTTTGTTCCTAAACCTATTATCCATTACCGATTGTCCTCATCTCAGAAAGACAAACCAAGTAGCAACTCGATGAGTACAACTCGCAGCACTTTCATGATGCTTTGCTCGTTGCTCTACCACTGAGCTACCGCGGAATAATATGTTTTTTTCCGTCTCTCTTTTATCGACTCTTCATATTATAATGAGATGTTATATCCAAGTCAAGAACAAAAATATAAGTATTTTCGACTTATATAATTGTGCGACGGAAATATAAATTAACATCCTTTTTTTGAAATGTCAACCATTTATTTTGATAAGTTTACCTCGGCACTTGCCACATACATATCGCAATACATTTACAGCTCTCTTTCTTTTAAAGACCTGACCACAATGGGAACATTTATAAACATGTAGCTTATAAGTGCGTTTTCTCTCCGGATGATAGGGCAATACGTTACAAAAACGGGGTGCTCCAACCTTTTTCAAAAGCTTTTTAAAGTCAGCATCACGATGCTGATAGCCTTTTCCTTCCAAATGAAGATGGTAGTGGCAAAGCTCGTGCTTAATAATGCCGATTAATTCTTCCTTACCCAACTGTTCCAAATACTTTCGGTTTATTTCAATATTATGGGACTTCAATAAATAGCGGCCACCCGTTGTGCGTAAACGATTATTAAAAATCGCTTTATGTTTGAATGGCTTTTGGAAAAACTCCAGTGACAACTTCTCAACAAGCCCTTGTAATTGAAATTCCTCCATAAAACGTTTTCCTCTCCATTATAAGTAAACATGACAACCTATTATAGCATACATTGTATATACCCTTTGAATTCTAAAACTGGGAGGTCTCAACATGCCAACTTGGTTCCAAAATCAAATGCAAAGAGCCTTTCTTGAGAAAAATCGCCATCAAATTAAATTGCTGAATCAATGCTGGTTCTTTTACAGAAAAAAACACTGCTCCTAAACATGCGCTGTTTAAAAGCAAAAAATTGCGATACATTCCCTAATGCTTAAGCCGCACAAATTATTAGAGGCTGCTCTCTCGATAATGAAACTTTCACATACCTGTTTTGCATAACTGAAAGGGTTCCATAAAACGATAGGAGAAACCCGTTTTCTCCTATCGTTTTATGGGGTCAGAAAGCAACATCAGCATCATACTAGCCTAATAAACGCATTGTTTTTAGTCGTCCCATGCGATAATTATTCAATAAACCAGGCTCGACAATAAACAAGCTACACAATCTAAATCCGAATGTGCAGCTTGTCATTTTGCATCACTATTCCTGCGGTGACAACATTGTCAGGGCAACTCTTCCTTTTTTCACATCAACAGAATCCACCCATACAGTAACGACGTCACCAACTGAGACAACATCGAGAGGGTGCTTGACAAACCCTCGTTTTAATTTAGAAATATGGACAAGGCCGTCTTGTTTCACACCGATATCTACAAACGCTCCGAAATCGACGACATTTCTTACTGTTCCTTGGAGTTCCATACCTGCTTTAAGATCTTCAAGTTTTAATACATCCTTTTTTAGCAAAGGTTTTGGGAGATCGTCTCGCGGATCGCGCTCAGGACTCATTAATGCATCAATAATATCCTTTAACGTAAGCTCCCCTATTTCAAGCTCTGCAGAGATATCCTTTATATCAACCTTTGACAATACGGTTTTTAACGCTTCTGAACCAAGGTCGTTCGTTGTAAATCCAATATTGCTTAAAAGACGCTTTACTTCAGGATAACTTTCCGGGTGAATGCTTGTACGATCAAGCGGTTCAGTGCCATCGATCACTCTTAAAAAGCCAATTGCCTGTTCATAAGTTTTCGCACCCAATCTCGGAATTTTCTTTAACTGCTCCCTTTTGCTAAACTTTCCTTCTTCATCACGCTTTTTCACAATATTATTGGCAACTGCTTTAGACAGTCCAGCTACATATTGTAGCAATGACGCAGATGCCGTATTCACATTTACTCCAACTTGGTTAACAGTCGTCTCCACCACGAAAGTGAGCGATTCATTCAATCTTTTTTGCGAAACATCATGCTGATATTGCCCAACCCCAACGGACTTTGGATCGATCTTTACCAATTCCGCAAGCGGGTCTTGAAGTCGTCGAGCAATTGATACCGCACTTCTTTCTTCGACTTGAAAATCAGGAAACTCTTCACGAGCGATATCGGAAGCTGAATAGACACTAGCACCTGCTTCATTAACAATTAAATAAAAGATCGCCTCTTCTTCTTCCTTTAGTATATCTGCAACAAATTGTTCTGTTTCTCTTGAAGCTGTTCCATTTCCAATGGCTACAACCTCAACGCCATATTGATTCAGAATTGCTTTAACCTTTTCCTTCGCTTCCTTCGGTTTAGCACTTGGAGGATGTGGATAAACAACATCTATCTTTAAAACCTTTCCTGTTTCATCTACGACAGCGAGCTTGCAACCTGTGCGATAGGCAGGATCCACTCCAAGCACGACTTTTCCTTTTAACGGTGGTTGCAGCAAGAGCTTCCGCAAATTCTCTGAAAAGATATGGATGGCCTGCTCTTCCGCTTTTTCCGTTAATTCACCGCGAATTTCTCGCTCAATCGAAGGCTGAATTAAACGTTTATAGCCATCTTCAATTGCCTCTGCAACGAGCTGTGCCGTAATGGCTTTTGTATTTTTAATCCATTTTTTATTCAAGTAAGTTAAAATACGCTCCACATTCGGTTTTAGAGAAGTCCTTAAAATTTCTTCCTTTTCTCCACGGTTTAACGCTAAAATACGGTGAGGGACAATTTTATGGACTGGTTCAGAATAGTCATAGTACATTTCATAAACATTCTTTTCGTCTTTTTCTGCATCTTTAACAGAAGATTCAATAATGCTCGACTTAAAGGTTTCCGTTCGAATCCATTTGCGTCCATCTGCATCATCCGAAACCGTTTCTGCAATAATATCCTTCGCACCAGACAAAGCATCATCTACTGTGACAACTTCCTTCTCTTCAGATAAAAATTCTTTTGCTTTCTCTTCTATTGAGCCAGCAGTCGGAAAAGTTAATATCCAGTCAGCCAGTGGCTCCAGCCCTTTTTCCTTGGCAACAGTTGCCTTTGTTCTTCTTTTTTGCTTATAAGGACGATATAAATCCTCGACCTCCTGCAGCTTTAGCGAAGCATCGATTTGTTGTTTGAGCTCTGGAGTTAGCTTGCCCTGCTCTTCAATCAAACGAATAACTTCTTCTTTTCTCTGCTCTAAGTTTTGTATGTAATTCCATCTTTCCATGATATTTCGTATTTGTACTTCATCAAGAGCGCCTGTTTGCTCTTTACGATAACGGGCAATAAACGGGACCGTATTGCCATCATTCAGCAAAGAAATAACATTTTTTACTGATTTAAAAGATATTGCTTGCTCAGCAGCAATCATTTTTAAAATAGGTTCTTGCTTATCCATTGTTTGCTCCACGAAACGTTCCTCCAACATTTATGATATTGTCACCTTCTACTTATTCTATCAAAAGTAAGAAACCGATTGCACATTTGAAGGTCAATGTGTTTTTGCCCACGGCCGATCACAAGCAGCTAGAACACATAAATAAGGAATTTAGCGGACGAAAACAACCGCCTTCCAAATTAAGCAAACAACCAATTATCCTTAACGTAAAAGGCGGTCGAATGCCATTCACTTTTCACCTTTGCGTAGTTGGTTCATTTTGTGTAATGCCAAAGTGTTTCACATGCCTTTTGCTAAAAGAATCCTCTGATTCCATGTGATGTAGGAATACAAGCTTGCTCTAATGGAATCAAGCTAATTATCAGCACCGCCATAAAAAGAAGCAAACAAAAAAGCACCTGAGTCCTCTTCTTATTAGTGAAGCATGAGGAATAACAGGTACTCATTTAATATAATTTCCCAATGATAAAAGTCGCATCATCAGCAAAAGGAAATGGCCTATTTTTTATTTCTTCCGCAATGCTGCTCAATGATCTGATCGGATTCAACAAACTTTTTAACCCATTGAAATGAAAGCCATCCGAATAAATTAAAAAAGTTGAATATTGCTCATAAGAATAATTCTGTGTTCGAAAACTTTGCGGCTTACCAGATAAGTAACCCGTTACTGGTAGCGGGTATGTTAATTTCCCGGAAGAAGAGTAAAGGAAAAAACGGATATTCCCAACACAACTATAAACAAATTCCCTCTTCGAGAAATACACTTTAAAAATCGCTACTGCAGCTCCCCTTTTTTCTGCTAATTCTGCATTACACCTTCGCATAATCGTCTCTACATCTTCACTATGGTATTGCTTGACGATGGCTACAACCGCGGTAGCTGATTCATAAGCATTTTCTCCACTACCAAGTCCATCTGCTAAAACACAGATAAAATAGTCATCTGTACTTAAATAAAAATAATCATCTCCACATTGGACATTGCCTTCTTTTGTTCGTTGATAAGCGAATACTTCAACATCACCTGTAACGTAATGTTTCATGAATGACACTCCGTGTTAGTATCATCTGCTAATATCGCTTCTTTTAATTTTTTTATTGCTCTCCGCTGTAATCTTGACACATGCATCTGTGAAATCCCCAATTTTTCGCCCGTCTCCTTTTGGCTTAAATTATCTAAATAAGTGTACTGAACTATTTCCCTCTCACGATCTGTTAATACGTAGAGAACCTTTTCCAGCACCAATCTTTGATTGACTTTTTCATACCCTGAATCCTCTTTTCCTACAATGTCTAACAGGGTTACCGTACCGCCCTCTGAATCGGCTTCAAAAGTGTGATTAATTGACAAAGCTTGATAGCTTTTCCCCATTTCCATTGCTTCTAACACATCTTCTTCCGATACATCCAACGCTTGTGCAATTTCATAAATTTTTGGTGAGCGGTGAAGAGTTGTTGTCAACGACTCAACTGTCTTCTTAATTTTGGGTCCAATTTCTTTAATTCTTCTAGGCACATGAACACTCCACGTTTTATCTCGCAAAAACCGTTTAATTTCTCCGATGATAGTGGGAACAGCAAATGCTTCAAAGCTTTTTCCCACTTTAGCATCATAACGTCTAATTGCTCCAAGCAATCCAATAACACCGACTTGAACCATATCCTCATGATAGGAGCGTCCCTTTGAATACTTACGAGCAATATTTTCTATTAAAGGTTTATAATGCAGAACGAGTTTTGCCTGTGCTTCTTCATCTTCATAAAGCTGAAAGGATTGAATATACTCATCTATCTCCTCTTTTGTTAGCTGATTAGGGTGAGATTGTTTTTGCACCACTCTCCACCTTCTCTCCCTCCAGGTATTTCGTCATTAAGACGGTCACACCTTCGTTGTGGTGAAATTTCACCTCATCCATCAATGTCTCAATCAGGTAGAGGCCTAATCCTCCCTCACGCATATACTCAATTGATTCTTTCTGCTGATCGTATGGGCCAATTTTTTTTCTTAATTCTTGCAAATCAAAACTTACCCCGCGATCAGCTACAATAATTTCCAACCGATCCTTATAAAGGCTATAACCAATCGATACTTCACCTTTATCTTTAGATTTATAGGCATGCTGGGCAGCATTCGTACAAGCTTCACTAACTGCAATCTTTAAATCTTCAATTTCATCGTATGAAAAACCCATTCTTCCAGCGATGCCAGAAGCTGTGAGCCGAATAACTCCCACATATTCTGGCTTAGCAGGAATTTTCATCTCGATATAATCATAAGGTTGGCTCATTCTTCTTCACCTTCATTCTGACTGTTAATATCCATGATTTCTGCTAAACCAGTGATCTCGAATAATCTTATAAGACGCTTTGATAAGCCAATAAGTTTCAGTTCACCATCTTTGGAACGAATGCTTTTAAAGACCCCGACGAATACTCCTAATCCTGTACTATCCATGTACCCAACATCAGTCAAGTCCACTACCATATTCACCTGTTCTTGTTCAGAAAGTGGAAAGAGGGTTTCTCGAAGCTTCGGGGCTGTATAAGCGTCTATTTCACCAGCTAATTTCACCTCTAGTAAGTTGTCATGTTCCATTACCTCTATTTTGATGTTCATAACCGACCTACCTCTCCCCTTATCAGTCTTATTCTCAATTACCCTTTACCGTGAATATTAAACACGTCTTTTAATAATAATGAGGGTAAAATCGTCTCTTAATTGAAAATCTTGCAGTTTCTCCAAATCTTTAAAGATGTTGTTGACAATTTCTTGAGCGGAACAATGAATATATTTGCGAATGTAGTTAAGTAAGGTTTCTTTTTCCACAAACCCCTCATCCGTGCGGCACTCTGTTACACCATCTGACAACAAAATGATCATATCGCCTGGATGAATATTCTTTTCATACTGTCTGTACTTTGTCTTCTTATCGATCCCAAGCATAAGCCCCTTTGCATAAATCTCGGAAAACTCCCTTTTCTTCCCATCGTAATAAAATCCAGGTTCATGGCCTGCGGACGCATATGAAAAGACGTGCCGTGCATAATCGTACATCCCATAAAACATCGTTATAAACATGCTCGGATCGACATTCTGTTCGACCACCCGATTTAAATTTTCCAATAGCATGCTCGGCTCATTTCGATTAGCGGGAATGCTGTCCATTGCGTACTTAATCATCGACATACATAACGCGGCAGGAATCCCCTTTCCAATAACGTCAGCAATGGCAATACTGATGCAATCATTCTCGTCCTCTACAAAATTATAATAATCCCCGTTCATCAATCTTGCCGGCACACTTATCGCTCCGATATCTAGCCCTTCAACTGACGGAATCTTGGTCTCTAATAAAGTTTGCTGAACATTTGCTGCAATTTCAATTTCCGATCTAAGTTCTTTTTGCTGATTGCGCAGACTTTGGTGCTCACGATAAGCAAAGCCGTATCCAAGCATAATCTCTAGTAAAATATCAAAGGAATGCACAACATATTCAGGCATATCCGGATAAATTTCTTGTAAAATCATTTTATGTAAGCTAATGATCTCTTCAGGAGTAACCTGATTCTCGATCGATTTTCTACTGAATTTTTGTCCTATGTATAATGTCGATTCTGATTGTTCTTTTATATACTTCGTTAGAATGTCTCGATATTTCGCTTCCATCACTTCACGAAAAGGCATACAACGTTCCCCCTAGCGGATCCATTTAGTTGCAACTATTTCTGTCCCTTTTCCTTTGGATGATACAATATCGAATTCATCCATTAGTCTTTTAACTCCAGGCAATCCGGCTCCAAGTCCACCGGAGGTTGAATATCCATCTTCCATCGCCAATCGAATGTCATTAATCCCAGGTCCATTATCTATGGCTACAATTCGCAATCCCGCATGTCCCTTATCATAGATTTTTTCGATACGTACCCGGCCCTTGTTTGCATAGATAAAAATATTTCTTGCTAATTCACTAATAGCTGTAGTTATACGCGCTTGGTCGACGATGCCAAACCCTAGCTCCTTAGCAACATTTCGGCCTAATTGCCTTGCCGCAACGATGTCCCATTCAGTCTGGATATTTACGCAGGATTGGTTTTCCATTCATTTATTCCCCCAATTCCTGTTGTAATTTCTCCAGGCCCTTTTCTAAGTCTAAAGATGTCATAACATCATTCAAACTAATACCTAGCTCGATTAATGTAATGGCTACGGCTGGCTGGATACCGGTAATAACCACTTTTGCTCCCATGAGCTTTGACATACTAATGACATCTCCTAATACTTTGGCAATGAACGAATCAATAAAATCGATGGATGTAATGTCTATCACGACCCCACTTGCCCCTATTTCATGAATTTTATGTAAAAGATCCTCTTGGAACTGCAGAGCTGTCTGGTCGTCTAACTCCCATTGGATCGATACAAGCAAACAATCGTATAATTTCAAAATGGGAATTCTCACGATTTTTCACCTACTTGTATAATCTTCTTATTGACTAACTCTAACGCTGCCTCCATCCCCTTTTTCAAAGTATTTTTCGTAGTAATTTGATTGAGGTCGATACCCAAATTAACAATCGTTTGTGCGATTTCAGGTCGTATGCCCACAAGCATGCATCTTGCTCCTACCAACCTCACAGCATCCGCTGCCTGGATGATATGGTGAGCTACCATCGTGTCCACAACAGGAACTCCCGTAATATCAATCAACACAACTTCGGAACGATGCTTGACAACTCCATTTAGAAGATTCTCCATAATCTGCTTTGCCCTTTCAGTATCGATTGCTCCAATCAGGGGCATTACTGAAATCCCATCAAATACCGGAATTAACGGTGCTGATAATTCTTGCAAAGCAATTTTTTGCAATGACACGGTTCGCTCCCACGTAGTCGAATAAATATTCACCACTTCATTCGTCATTGGATTTGTCCACCGATCGATATCGTAAAAAAGCTTCATTTCATCTTCTTTCCCAACAAGCTTCTCCTCTTTAATTCCTTCAAAAACGATCGAAGCAAATACCTGGATACCTTCAGTTACAAAGCTCAGGGGCCAGCCAAGCTTCACAACTTTTTCAGCAAAATCGTGCAAGCGCTCACTATATTCCTCATTTGTATCATTTAAATTCGAGCTAACCATTTCCACGAATTCACGGCTTGTGCTGACAAACACTTGATTGGAGACAACCTTCAGCACACGCTCATCTGACTTCTCCTTCATCCGTTCAACCCATTCGTTTAAAATATCTTCCTTCTGCTCCTGTATGTATTTATTAATAATTCTGTTCATGTCCTCAACTCCCATCTAACTTCCTCTTTTATTTTTATGATATCAATTGTCAGAACTTGAAACAATTTAATATTGGTACCACTTAGGATCAACATTTATTATCCTTATGACCTACTTGCTTCTACACTAAGACTGTTTTATTTACCCTTTTTCTCATTTACTAAACTCCTTCAAAAGGACTATTATAAGTGTAATTTGGATGATTGAAGTTTATATTGAGCCTGCAAAGAGGTTTAATAGCCAACTCCACCTGGACTTTAGGGCATCCGTATAAAAACATCGTGACGATGATACAACAAACGATAGGAGGAATCTCGTTTTCTCCTATCGCTTCATGAAATCAGAGAGAAAATGAACCAAAAATCAACAAAGACATATCACAAACCTTTTGACAAAAATACGCAGTCCAAAATCAAATTATAGAAAAAAATGTATTGAAGAAATTGAGAAGCGAAAATACGGAGGTGATTTTATGAAAAAAAGCTTCTATATTTGGGGGCTCATTTTTTTATCAGCTCTACTTTTTGTTGGAGATAACTATCACATTTCAGAACTGTCTACTGAAAATCCATCAATAGAAAAACTTTTTGAATCTAATGCTTATGATGAAGCGAGTAAAAATATGGTGTTTCCAGTATGGGAGTAAGGCAAAGTGAGGAAATTTTATCTGTTGGCATACATGATACTCAATATATAGACGAGGTTCAGCAATACTTTGAAAAATATCTTTCAACACCCAAGAAAAACCCCAGAATTAAAGACGGAGGCTGTCCTTTCTTATCTATAAGAAAAACCGGGCAAAAACCGCCCGGTCCCTTTTTGTCTAGCGAATATCCGAAATTTTA
>NZ_VTQX01000008.1 GCF_008764295.1 Bacillus methanolicus
TACCGAACTCAAACCAGCCAATCAGCTGCTTAATAAAAACTCTAACTTTGTGGGGTCACCACCTTAACGACCTTTGAGTCAGCCTCTTTTAAAAATTCAAAACCCTTTATTCAACAGGAGATAACTCACTTTCTGTTACCCATTTATGATTTTTAACTTCTTTACCGCCAGTCGTTGTGGTGAAATCCACCATATAGACCGTCGTTTCCTCAGCTGAATCAATTTCCACAGATGCATCTTCCATCCCTTCCATATGGGATGCCTCTGTCTTCACTTCTGTACCGGGTTCAAGTGGTGCTTCCCCGGCATCAATAAGTTCTTCGTGAATAACCCACTTATGATTGGTCACTCTCTCTCCGCCCGTTGTTGGAGTATATGAAATCGCATATACAGTTGTATCATAGGCACCGACTATAGTTGCCTCAGCACCCTTCATTCCTTCCATGTGGTCAGATTGGATAATTGCTTTGCTGCCAACAGGATAAGTTGGATTTTCTGCCTCTTTTAAACCTTCAGGTACTTCACCTGAGCTAGACATATCCATACTACTATGATCCATTCCCTCCATGCCCTCTTCAGAACCAGAATGGTCCATGCTATCTTCTTCCGTATCCATATTTTCCTGATTAGCATTTTCTGTTTCTTCATTCGTTGATTCAGAATCATTATTGTTGCCACATGCCCCAAGAACTAAAAATAATGCTGCAAGTAAGCCTAATAGAAATCCTTTTTTGATATTTTTCATCAGTTTATTCTGCCTCCTTTTCTTGAAGTAGTTTATCCAAAAAGTTTGCAGATTTTGTGCATATATAACTATTTTCAACTTGCGTAAGTTAAAAATACATACTTTTCAGCAATATAAACTAACTGCCAAAATATATAAACAATAAAAGTCATATTTCATATCTAACATTCTGGCATAAAACTGAAAATTAGTAACATTATATAGAGCCCAATCGTCACCTAAATGATGGGATAATATGGGGATAAAGATATTTATCCTAAAGAATTATTTATCTGATGTTTAAGCCCTTCTAGTCCAATTCGATTAACAAACTTACAAAACGGCTCCCTTTTCTTACCTTGTTCAGCATATATTTCAATAATATGATCAACGATTTCATACAGTTGTTCAGGCTCAAGCTGATCCATAAAAAGAGTTCCAATCTGGGCATCTTTCCCTTTAGCTTTACCCCCAAGATACAAATCATATTTATCTCTTACTTTCATAACGCCAATATCATTCACCAAAGGTTCACCACATCCTACTGGACATCCTGTGTAGGCTGGCCGAAGGGTGAAAGGCACCGACTTCCCTGCTATCCGTTTATTGAGCTCAATGGCAACAGGCATGCCTTCCTCTTCTTCTCCTTTACAGAAATTACAGGTTCTTAAACTTTTCACGAAATTTCCAACTTGGTAAATAGCTAAACCTACTTGCTTAAATTTTTCTTTTACTAACTCCATTTGACTTTCAGGTATCTCTATATAAAGCTGTTGAAATGTTGTTAATTCAAGTTCGGTATCGTCGCTCATATGCTCAGCTATTACAGAAAGTTGTCTAGCATTTAACTTTGCACCAAATGCTATTCCTCCATTAATAGCTAGCTTGATCATCTTCTCTTGATTTTCCACGTTTTAATTCCCCTTGTATTTTTCTAATTTTATTTTCTAAAATGACTAGTTACCTCCATATAAACCCTCTTAATCTATATAAGCCTTTTGTTAGTCAATCTTTAACAGTTGAGCATTAATTGCACAAATAATGGTACTAAGTGACATAACTACTGCCCCTATAGCTGGAGTAATTACAATACCAACACTATTCAGGACGCCGGCTGCTAGGGGAATCGCAATAATATTGTATCCTGCAGCCCAACCTAAGTTTTGAATCATTTTTCTACGACTCGCTTTTGAAAGTTTAATTATGTTTAAAATATCTATTGGACTACTGTTGACAAGTACAACGTCAGCAGTTTCAATAGCAACGTCCGTTCCTGCACCAATTGCAATTCCTAAATCTGCTTCGGCAAGGGCAGGTGCATCATTAATCCCATCCCCGATCATGGCGACTTTTTTTCCACCTTGTTTTAGCTCTTTGACGTTATTTGACTTTTCATGTGGCAAAACTTCTGCAATGACTTGTGATAGTCCTAGCCGTTCACCTACATATTTTGCTACTCGACTATTATCTCCAGTCATCATCACTGTTTCAATTCCCCGGTCATTCAACTCTTTAATTACTTTATAAGAGGATTTTCTAATAATATCTGCTAAAGCAATCAAACCTTGTAACACATTATTTTTTAATACAAAAACCACTGTTTTCCCTTGTTGTGCGAGTCTATCATACGTATTCTCATCGAAGGGAATATTATTGGCTCTCATAACACCAGGACTAACAACTGAAATTTCTGCATCATCTATTTGAGCAGTTAACCCTTTTCCTGTTAGATTTTGGAAACCTTTAACTTCATGAAGCTTCAAATTGCGTTCTTTTCCTTCTTTTACAATTCCTTTTGCAATGGGATGGTCAGATTGAGTCTCAACGGAGTAGGCTAAGGTTAAAAGTTCTTCTTCACTTACACCTTTGCTTGGATAAACATCTGTCACACCGAAATTTCCCTCAGTTAAGGTTCCCGTTTTATCAAATACAATCCGGTCTACTTGATATGCACCTTCAAATGCAATACGGTTACGAATTAACAGACCTTTTTTAGCTGCGATAGATGTTGAACGCGCTGTAACCAATGGTGTTGCTAGGCCCAAAGCATGTGGACAAGCGATGATTAAGACCGTAACCATTCTTTCTAGAGCAAATTCATAATCTCCCGTTGTCCACCAATAAGCTAACGTAATAATTCCTACAACGATTGCAACATAGAATAACCATTTAGCAGCGATATCTGCAAAACCTTGTGCCTTCGATTTTGTTTTTTCCGCATCACTTACCAATTTAATAACCTGAGATAGATAGGTGTCATTTCCTGTCTTACTCACTTTAATCTTAAGTACACCTTCGCCATTAACGGCCCCACCAATCGCTTCCATTCCCGGCCCTTTTTCAACAGGAACGGATTCACCCGTCAACATTGATTCATCAACAGTTGAATTACCTTCAAATATTTCCCCATCAATCGGGATCTTTTCCCCCGATTTAACAAGAATCATATCTCCTGGTAGCAAATCCTCTACCGATACCTCCACAATATTTCCCGAAGTATCAATTTTGTGAGCTTCCTTTGGCATCAACTTAATTAACTCTTCTAATGCTTTAGAAGCACCCATAACAGATTTCATTTCAATCCAATGACCAAGAAGCATGATAACGATTAATGTAGCTAATTCAAAGAAAAAGTCACTTCCTTCGATAAAAAAGGCGGTTAAGGTGCTATATACATAAGCGGTTACTATAGCAAGTGAAATTAATAGCATCATTCCAGGTGTTCTATCTTTAATCTCACTCCATGCACCAATTAGAAATGGTTTTCCACCATAGAAAAAAACAACGGTTGATAGTAAGAATATTGATAGGGTGTCTCCTGTGAAGTTTACCTCATATCCAAAAAGCATTTGAATCATGTGGGACAAATATGAAATAGGGATTGCTAGAACTAAAGAAACCCAAAACCGTTTCTTAAAATCATCTAACATATGTTCGTGATGGCCCGAATGCCCTCCACCATGCCCTTCATGATTACCGTGTTGGTGGGTATGCTCTTCATTTAAACTTTCATGATGATGTCCATGTCCCTCATGTATTCCGTGATTATGGTGATTACTATGGCCATTTTGTTCAAGCGCTTCATGTAAATTATGCTCATGATGGTGACCATGCTGTTCATGGTTGTGTGTATGTTCACCTTTACCTTTGTTTTCCACTTTTCTCACTCCTTTTACAGATTGTTTAAGAAAATACTGCGGTTATGCTTAATTTATCCTTTTTCATCCTTATTATAATACACCATACCCCGCGAGGGTATGTATATTATATGGAATTTTCGTGCAATTTTTGTGCAGTTTATATTTCAGTTAGTCTTTAATATTTTTGAAGATGGGGCCACGTAATTATTGCAGGAATTTATTAGCATAGCTTGTCTTTAGAGTACATATGATATATCAAGAAAAATAGGGAGTTGATTGGTTTGAGCTTTTACCACTACTTTGTGTTATTTACTCTATCACTTCTATTTGTTTTATTTGTCGTATTCAGCCTTTATTATAAAGACCGGTTAAGAGACATGTCAGGAATGATGCTATCAATGATAATAGGGACAAATATAGGATTAACAGTTGGAGTCTTATTAGGCTCCAGTTATCAGGGAAACCTTTTCTATTCGACTATTTATTCAATTGTGGCAGGTGTACTCGTAGGAACTACTTGTGGGATAATTCTTGGGGTTCTTCCTTTACTTGAAGGGTTTATGGGTGGACTAATGGGCGGCATGATGGGGGCAATGCTAGGTGAAATGTTAACCCAGGAGGAATCTTTTATGATTATTAACTTGCTACTTACTCTGTCAGTAAGTGTACTATTTCTATTCCCCATCATTGCTATTCCTTCTAAAAAAGATACACAATTGCAAAATAAGAAGTGGCTCATTAAGCCTTTTTCAGCCTTTCTTTTTTTAGTAATTTATTTAATCATAGGTAATCAAATCGATAAAGGAATGATTTTCTCTAAATCAGAACAAAAGGAATCCCACCAACTTGAAATTAGTATAGATGTTCAGCCCTTACAATTTACATACAATCCTTCTAAAATTGTGTTAAAGAAGGGCCAACGCGTATCTGTTACATTAAAGAACTATGATTCTATAGAGCATGACCTAGAAATTAAAAACTTCCCCACAAAAAATGAAATCACTGAGAATCATAAAGGTCACTCAATTAAAAATCCAGACCTGCATCTACATGCACCTGCTGAAGAACAAATAGAAATGGCTTTTACCCCTACTCAAACAGGCACATATGAATTTTACTGTACGATCCCTGGTCACAAAGAAAAAGGCATGGTTGGGCTGATAATCGTTTCTTAAGTATACCCGAAAAAGCTTCAAGGGTTCATAAATTATTTTTAATTCTATCCCCAATAGGTAAAGGTATCAAGAATTCCCAATAGGATAATAATAACCCCAGCCAGCCTTTGAACAATTAAACCAAGCTTCCTGCCTTTCTTTTTCATTAACTTTCCACTAAGCCCAAAATACCAAATTAGAAAAATAGCTAATAGTAATGGTAATGATGTTCCAATTGCAAACACACCTGGGAGCAAAATACCATAGGAAACAGACAACGCCATTGGCATAAGAGTTACGAAAAATAAAATAAACATGGTAGGGCAAAATCCTAGCGTGAAGCTTACACCCATCAAGAATCCCCCTAATTTCCCTTTTTTCGTAAATCGTTCAGGGATGCTGCCAAATGAAATGATATGAGTGAATTTAATAACCCCAAGCATGTAAAGACCGATGATAATTAAAACAGGTCCTACTACTTTTCTAAACCAAGGAAAATAGAGTGTTAAAGTCGATTTAAACTCACTCCCTAACATCCATACAACCAATCCAAACATAGAAAAAACAACTATTTTTCCGATAATGAAAAAAATAACCTCTCCCCAAGCTGTTTGTTTTTGTACAGATTTATTACCATAAACCATAACAGCACCTAAATTTGCTGTGAATTGGCATGGTGCTAAGGCACCGACAATTCCCAATAAAAAAGCAAACAGCACTGGAACGCCCTCCATACTCCTTGTAAGATTCAAAAAGGGCTGGGTAAATATATTACTTAGCTGACTAAATAATTCATACATGTCATCTGACCTCATTTTTTAGATTTAGCTTTTTGTTGTTCCGAAAGTTAACCAGCATGGTTTCTATAACGTACGTCTTAAATCCTATTGACAATTATACAAATTTATTGAAGTGTCTAAATAAATCTCATTCTACTATTTATTTATGGAAAAAGTGTGCAGAATAAAAACATTTTCGGAACGAAAAGATATCAATTCCGGTTGAACTTCGTAAACTAACAGGTATAACTTTAAATACATTGTTAAAAATACAAATTAATAGTTTGAAAGATAGAATCTTTTATCACACCAGAAAAGGATAGGTTTACTAAAAGAAGAATAAACAATAAATAATTAAGGGATTTATTCAAATAATGAAACGAAGGGACACTTTAAATAAGAAGTGTCCCTTCCATCAACAAACATAAAAATGTTATATAAACAGTTTTGCCATTGATACCATCAATACGCCAAAAACAGCTAAAATCCCAAGAAAAGTTAAAATGGCATTTTGTGTCTCATTCTTTTGTAGTTTTTTATATTCTTTATAGGTGATTTCCTTTTCGGCAAATCTTAAACCATTTTGATTTGGAGCAACATAATAAATGGTACCATTCTCATCTTCAAGAATGACTTTACTAATCAATGCTAAACCGTCCTTTGTTTGTGCGCTACTACTAACCTGAACATTTTCTGCCAACTCGAACCCGACAAATTTATACAGTGTAGACTTCTGGATCATTTCACTAAGTTCATAAACCTGATGCTCAATGAATTGATTTGAAACACACAATTTCATCACCTCACTCAATACCCAATAATTTAGTTAAATCCAAGATAGCCTAATAAAATTGTATTCAGATTAAGTTATTTATAATATTCTATCACTGTTATTTTGGTGTATACCAATCTTTTTCCTTAAGGCAACTTTAATAAGAATTGGAGTTACCACTACTTTCATTTCCATACTCTATTATTTAATCCAAAAAGTTTCTATTCAGCTATGAAGGTTAATGCTGACTCCCCATTTGCTTCCAAGCTTCCATGGAATCTTCATTCTTAACCCCTTTATTTTTCACCCATCATATTGGGTCATTAAAGTAATGGCGCTGAATATTCCCATAGATACTCACCTTTCGTTTCTTAATATAACAATTAAATATGGAGAAACTGTGAAAAATTATCCTCTCGTAATAAAGTTTGCACATTTAAATACTTTTTCCTTTTCTTCCGCCGTTTCAAAGGCTTCTATTCAATTTTCAAGATTTTCATCTTTAATATATTAGAAACCTAAAAGAAGAATTTTGACTGAACCACTTTTTTTATTTCTTCATAGATTCTACAAATTTAACTAGTAATTTATTCTCTAGTATAAAAACTGACCATTAGGGATTAAAAAACTAGGCAGGTGGAATTTATGTGTGGATTTGTTGGTTGTATCTATAATGAACCTCAAAAAATAAATGAAGATTTGAAAAACAAAATTAATAAGATGAATACCATAATCACTCATCGTGGACCCGATTCAGAGGGTTATTATTTCGATGAATATGTTAACTTTGGCTTCAGACGACTTAGTATTATAGATATAGAAAGTGGAAATCAACCTCTTTCATATGAAAATGAACGTTATATGATGATTTTTAATGGTGAAATCTATAACTATATTGAACTGCGAGAAGAATTAATACAAAAAGGCTATGAATTTTCAACAGAGTCAGATACAGAAGTGATCATCGCTCTATACTCCAGTGTTAAAGAACAAGTCATAAGAAAACTTAGGGGGATGTTTTCCTTTGTTATTTGGGATAAAATTAATCAAGAGTTATTTGGAGCAAGAGATCAATTCGGTATCAAACCTTTCTTTTATTCAGAACAGGATGATGCTTTATACTTTGCGTCAGAAAAAAAGAGTATTCTATTAGCTACTTCTTCTTTCTTAGATCGCGATTCTTTGCAACACTACCTTAGCTTTCAATATGTACCTGA
Source organism: Bacillus methanolicus (assembly GCF_008764295.1). GTDB lineage: Bacteria > Bacillota > Bacilli > Bacillales > Cytobacillaceae > Robertmurraya > Robertmurraya methanolica_A. The sequence goes on from NZ_VTQX01000008.1 coordinate 7,787, forward strand.
ACCAGATACTTTATCAAAGGGCATTAAAAAACTCCAACCTGGCCATTATTTTATTAAAAAGCCCAGTATCACCATCAGAACCGTGGAATATTGGAAGCCTCAATTCCAACCTATAAATCTACCAGAATCACAACTAATTAAGGAAATTCAAGAAGTTTTAATAGATTCGGTTATTAAGCATATGCGTAGTGATGTTCCTGTTGGTTCATTTTTATCGGGAGGAATTGATTCATCTTTTATAGTTTCATTGGCAAAACAAGTGAATCCTCGTCTAAAAACTTTTTCTGTTGGATTTGAAACTGAAAGTTTTAGTGAAGTAACCGTTGCCCAAGAGACAGCAACAGCTCTTGAGCTAGAGAATATTAACTATATAATTACACCTGAAGAATTTCGAAAAGAGCTTCCCAAAATTATTTGGCACATGGATGACCCGCTGGCTGACCCAGCTGCAGTACCATTATATTTTGTTGCTAGAGAGGCAAGGAAACATGTCACAGTGGTATTATCTGGGGAAGGTGCAGATGAATTATTTGGTGGTTACAATATTTACAGAGAACCCGAGTCACTACAACTATTTAACTTTATTCCTTATCCAGTCAAACAGTTGATGAAAACTCTCAGCAACATACTCCCGGATGGAGTTAAAGGCAAAAGCTTTATTGAGCGTGGGGTTACCCCTTTAGAAGAGAGATATATCGGAAATGCAAAAATGTTTGAAGAAAGCGAAAAGAAATTGCTGCTTACAGATTATAGAACTAATTTAGACTATAAAAATATAACGAAACAAATATATAGACTATCTAATGGATATGATGCAGTCACCAAGATGCAACACCTTGATATTTATGCATGGCTTCGAGGGGATATATTATTAAAGGCTGATAAAATGACTATGGCTCACTCCCTTGAGCTTCGAGTCCCCTTTCTAGATACAGAAGTGTTCAAAGTAGCATCCAAAATCCATTACAAACATAAAATTAACAATCACACTACAAAATATATTTTACGAAAGGCGGCGGAGGGAATTGTCCCATCCCACGTCTTGAACCGAAAAAAATTAGGATTCCCTGTTCCTATCCGTCACTGGCTTAAAGATGAATTATATGAATGGGCTATTGAATTAATTCGTGTAAGTCCAACTGATTATTTATTTAATAAACAGGAAGTCCTCAATTTGTTAGAACAGCATGTAACAAATAAGAAGGATAACAGCCGTAAATTATGGACAATCCTCGTCTTTATGATTTGGCACCAAATTTATGTTGAAAACCTATATGAATTTAGCTATGAGAAGGTGGAAAATGAAAAAAAAATAGTACTAATAAGTTAACCCCCGAATATTCAAAAAAATACCCAAGCAAATTATGCATGAAGCTTGGGTATTTTTCCATTTGGCTGCAAGTCAGATCAATCCCTATATAGTCTATTCAGTGATTTTTTGTCTTTTCTAACTAAATTTTCTCTTTAAATTTATTAATGCTCAATATTCAAAGGTAAGCTTACGCAAAATTCTGTACCATATCCATATTTACTAGTAACTGTGACACTTCCTCGTAATAGTTTAACCAGTTCATAAACGATAGCAAGTCCTAATCCTGTTCCGCCCATTTCTCTTGAACGTGATTTCTCTACACGGTGAAAACGATCAAAAATAAATGGGAGGTCCTCCTCTGGTATCCCAATCCCAGTATCCTTTACGGTGATTAAGATAAACCCATTTTGTTGTTCAGCGGTAACAACTATTTTTCCTTTCTCAGTATAGTAAATAGCATTCTCCAACAGATTTATGAGGATTTGATGAATACGGGTACCATCGGAGTAAATAGAAGGTAAGGTATTCTTAATAATCACCAATTCTAGATCCTTTCTTCGGGCTTTTACCTTCACTTTTCGGGTCGCTTCATCTATTAATTCTTCAATATCAACCAATTGATGATATAATTTCACTTTACCCTCTTCCATTTTAGATAACTCAAATAAATCCTGGATAAGTTTCGATAGTCGATCAGACTCATTCTCAATAATAATTGAGTAAGACTCCAACTCTTTTTCATCAGAATATTGGTGAGTCTTTATCAATTGTGCATATCCTTTTAGATAGGAAATTGGTGTACGGAGTTCATGTGAAATATTTGCTAATAATTCGCTACGATTAGTGCGATAATTATTCAATTCTAAGCTGAGTTTATTAATGGCTTTACCTAGTGATCCTATTTCATCGTTTGATTTTATTTGGATATGTGTTGTTAAATTACCCTTTGCAATTTTTCTTGTCGCTTCTTCCATTTCTATTAAAGGTTTAGAAAACTTTCTCGAAACAAAGAGAGTATAACAGAACGCTAGGATAACTGAACCAATAATAGATACAATTATCCAATGTCTTACACTATGCATAAGCTGGTGTATTTTATCAATTGATGAAAAAACAAAGATACCACCACTAAATTTTCCTTCAACAATTAATGGTCTGCCAACAAAGAAGAATTCTTCACTTGTTTCTAGGCTCTTGTAACCCCTATCAAAATACTTACCTTCCCTTAAAATTTGAAGTAAATCATGTTGAATCTGTTGTCCTTTTTGGAATTCTAATACCGGATTTGATAAAATAACTCCCTTTTCATCAAAAATGAGTATTTCTTCATCTAATGTAGAAGTGAGATAATCAAAAATTTTGGGATCATTTCTAAAATTATTTTCTAATGCTTCTTTCAATTTATTAGCGTGTTGATTTACATTTTGGTGTACCTGTTCAGAGTATATCTCTAAGAAAATACGATCGATAATAAAACCCAACGGCAATAAAATTACGAGAAATAAGACCATCATAATGAATCCTAATTTCAAAAATATGCCATTAACCTTCATTTCGTGTCCTCGTGTAAATTAAATTTGTAGCCTACTCCCCATACTGTCTGTATAAAATTTGTATCTTCTAATACCTTTTTTAGCTTGATTCGTATATTTTTAATATGAGAATCAACATTTCTCAAATCCCTAATCTCGTTAATTTCCCAAATTTTATCTAGTAAAATTTCTCTTGTAAATACGCGATTTGGATTTGAAGCAAGCAATGATAATAAATCAAATTCTTTTGCAGTCAACTCTATTTGCTGCTGATTCACAAAAAGTTGTCGGCCATCAAGGTCCATTCGAAACAAACCGTTAAAATAAACGTACTTATTCTCTTCTGATGATTCAAGCTTCGTATGTTCATACCTTCGTAATAAGGCTCTTATTCTTGCTTTCAATTCCTCAAACTCAAATGGTTTTACAAGGTAATCATCAGCACCTATCTCTAGCCCCATTACTTTATCGGATAATTCGGATCTAGCTGTTAGCATAAGAATAAGTGTCTCCGCGTCTTCCTCTCTGACTTTTTTACATATTTCCCAGCCCGATACATATGGTAGCATTACATCCAATATAATTACATCAAAGGATTTTTCTTGAAGTATATCTAAGGCTGTCTGTCCATCTTTTGCTGCAAAAATAGCATATTCATTTCTTAAGTGAATCTTAAGTAAATCCATCATGTATGTTTCATCTTCAACTATTAATATTTTTTTCATCTGGATCCCCCATTAACTATTGGCATAAAAGATCATTAAAAGCGTTACATTAATTATGAACCTTCTTACATTAAAAGTCCGATTTCATACTTAAGAAATCGGACTTCTCTTACATAATTTTGAGAATCACCCCAAGATAAATACAATTGTAATAGTATTATTTCTGTCTTTTTAATATATTGTTACAATACCTATTATTTCTTTAATTGTTTGTTCTGATGAGAAGAATCCTCTTTATATGTGTAGTTATTTAATCCTTTCCCACGCCTATACCAAATTGTAAAGGCTGCTCCCATAATTAAGACTAAGGAAACAACTTGAGCAATACGCAATGAATCTGTAAGCATTAAACTGTCTGTTCTTAAGCCTTCAACAAAAAACCTTCCGAGAGAATACCACACAACATATGAGAGAAAAAGTTCACCAAGCTTTGGCTGAAACTTTCTAAGTACGATTAAAATAAAAAACCCTACAAAATTCCAGAGAGATTCATACAAGAATGTGGGATGATAATAAGCTCCTTCTATATACATTTGATTAATGATAAAGTCTGGAAGATAAAGGTTTTCTAGAAAAGACCTTGTTACTTCGGTCCCGTGGGCTTCCTGATTCATAAAGTTTCCCCACCGCCCAATGGCTTGACCGAGGATAATACTTGGTGCTGCCACATCTGCTAGTTGCCAAAATGAAACACCTCTCTTTTTTGCAAAAACAATCGCTGTGATAATAGCTCCAATTAAGGCTCCATGAATGGCAATCCCGCCTTCCCAGATTGCGATGATTTCACCAGGATTTTCTGAGTAATAATCCCACTTAAATATTACATAATAAATTCTGGCACTAATAATGGCTATCGGAATCGCCCAGAGTAAAAGATCAGTAAATATGTCTTTCTGAAGACCCAATTTTTTTGTTTCTTTTGTAGCAAGAAACCATCCTAGTGCTATTCCAAATCCAATAATTATACCATACCAATATATTGTGAATGGTCCGAGTTCAAGTGCAACCCTGTTTAACGGCTGTATACTATCCATAACTATTCCTCATTTCTTTTAAATATAATTCTAGATTAATATATAGATGTGGAGTTTTTGTGCATTATGGACTTTTACCTAACTTCGCTTTTAATTGCATCTAAATCAAATTTCAATTACTCAAATCTACTATTTAAGTATGAAAAAGTGTGTGCGGAAACAAAACATTATTTGTATAGTAAATAAATTGTAAATCTGCAAAGTTTCTTCATATTTTTTATGTATATTACCTATAAGTTATCTTTTTTGAAAAATAATCTTTGCTTAGTAAATAGTATTGGAAATAATTATGGAGGCTAAAATGATATTTTATAGGAAGATATCAAAAACAGGTCAAATTACTCTCCCAAAGGAGATTTGCACAAATTTGAACCTTATAGAAGGTGAGTACTTATTTATTTATAAATACAAAAATAGTATTATAATTCAAAAGCACCATGATAATACGACTCTTAACCAATGCATTTTTCGAAACGGTAAGATATCAATCCCAGCTGAACTACGTAAATTAACGGGAATTACCCAAAATACTTTATTAAAAATAAAGATTAACAGGTGCAATGAAAAAATTATTATCTTACCAGAAAAAGATAGACACTTAAGATAGGCTGATAAGTCTATATAGGTTTTATATAGTCTTAACCACAAAAGATCAGAAAAAGGCTTATCCTCGTTCAAAAAGGATAAGCCTAATTTATCTAATTAAAAATTGGCTACTCTTCGTACATGTCCTTTAAATGTTTTTTGATAATAGCCAGAGTTCATATTAGCAATTGCCACACCTGTAGAGGATTGAGAGCCTATAAATTTCCCACCACCAAGGTAGATTGCAACGTGTCCATCCCTCTTGTACGTATCAAAGAATACTAAATCCCCAGGCTGTGCCTCACTGAGTGATATCTTTGTACCTTGTGTTCTTAAAACCTCTGTACTTGCGCCAATACTGATACCAGCCTGTCTAAATGCCCAACTCACAAAAGCAGAGCAGTCAAATCTTCCATTTGCAATATCATATGCGTTTCTACCGCCACCAAAAACATATACAGAGTTCCCAATATATTTATTTCCTGCTGTTAAAACAGTATTTAAACTTCCGTCATTTGCAGGTGGTGTATAGGCAACTTTACTACTAGCGTTACTACTACTTTCCTTTGTAGATTGGGAACTGTTTGAAGCTTCTACTTGTTGGGTTGCTTGTTGTGCAGCTTGTTCAGCTTGTACCTTAGCCTCTAACTCACTGAGTTTCTCCATATTACCTTTTTGAGCTTCCTCAAGATCCTTCTTTAAAGCATCATTCTCTTCCTTTTGCTTTTGCATATAGGATTTCATACCTTCAAGCTCTACTTTATTTTCTGTTAGTTCGCTTAGTTTTTGGTCAAGATTGGCTTGTTTCTCTACTACAGCTTCCTTATCTAATTCATGTTGTTTAATTAGGTCGCTATCGGCGTTTGCTATTTGTGTAACAGTAAATACTCGATCGATAAAATCATTTAGATTTTCGGAACCTAAAAGAACTTCGATATAGCTAACCTTCCCGCCAGATTCTTGGAAAGACTGTGCACGTTTTGCTAATACCTCTGTTCTTTTATCAATGGTGTTATTTAAAACTGCTATTTCCTCTTCAAGTTTCTTTATTTCATCTTGAGTTGCTTTTATGTCATTTTCTGTCATTACGATTGTTTCATTATTTTCTTTAATAGCTGCGTCTGTTTTCTTAATTTTTTCTTCCAAAGCAGACAGTTTATTTTTTGTTTCATCAATATTTTTTTCTACTTGTTGAATTTGTGTAGAATAATCTGCATAAACAGAAGGGATAGAAATTAAGCCCCCTACTCCTAAAATGATTGATGTGTTTAGGACTAATAGTTTCTTTTTCAACATTTTTTCTTCCTCCGACCCATTTGTTTTCGACAAATTTTATTAGAATGTGAGATAGTTTTTATGTTTTCTTCTTCAAATGACAAATTTCAGTCTTTTAAAACAAATTTCTTCTTTCTCAGAATATAGGAATCTACCATCATGTTCAAAGATAATATTTTTACAGTTATGTTTCATTTATTACTATTAGTTCTTAATAACATGAAAATACCGTTTCCTATAAATTAAGAAACGGCATATTAATATTCTTTATTATTAATAGATATTTAGTGAGAGCTTATTATTCCATGATACTAATTCCATTTGGAACATTACCAACTTCAATCGTTTCAATCACTTTATTTTGTTCTGTATCAATTACTGTAACGGTATTTTCAAACATATTTGTTACATAGAGACGCTTGCTGTCAGAACTTGTAACCACTCCGTGGGCACCTTTACCCGTTTCGATAGTTGATGTTACCGCCTTAGAAGCCAAGTCAACAACAGTAACAGAATTAGATGGAGCATCTTCAGTTCCTTGGTTAGCTACATAAGCATATTGGTTTTTTCCATCAATATATACTTGTGCAGGTCCCTTTCCTACCTCTACTTTTTCAACTTCATCTGTTTCTAGGTTTACAATGGCAAGCATATTCTCTGTATTTAAGGTTGCTACAAGTGTTTTCCCATCAGACGTAATTCCTGTTGTCACAGGTGTGAAACCCACTGTAATTCTTTTCTCTTCATGCATCGTTTCAAGATTTACAACACTGACAGAATCCTCACTCATATTTGCAATATAGGCCTTCTTGCTGTCTGCGGAAATCCTAAACCCGTGAGGCCCTTTTCCAGTATCAACTGTTTCAGTTATTGAAAAGCTTTCCATATCAATTACTGATACATTATTATCTTCAGTATTAGTGACCAATGCATATTTTCCATCCTCAGTGAAAACAAAATGAGCTGGATGATTCCCTACTTCAACCATTTTTAATAATTCATTTGTTTCGATATCAAAAAATAAAGCTTTACCATTCATCTCCATAGAGGCATCCCCATGGGCATCTCCACCATGCGAGTCATCACCATGGTTATCTTCACTTTGTGACTCTCCACCATGACTCATGGCTGGAACAACAGTTGCACCAAGCATTTTTCCATCCGGGGAAACCTGTACATTGTGAACTGTACCTTCTACTTCAATAATCTCATCGACTTCGTTAGTAGCGGCATTTACTTTGGTAATACTCCCTCCCTCATCGGCTGTAAAATAGAATTTTGCGTACTCTGTTTCAGTTTCAGAAGTATTTGTTTCTTTTACTTCCTCCGATGTTTTTGTTTCCTCTTGCCCCTTTTCTGTAGATGCCGCACTTTGATCAGAATTAGAACTGCACCCTGCTAAGACTGCCCCTGATATCAGTAAACTAATTAAACTTAACTTTGTTTTATTCATGTAATGCTTCCTCCTTTTTCGAATCTATTGTTAGGATAATGACTCTCTAGGATTCTACATGTGATTTACTTCACTTTATAAAAAAAGAGAGGAAACATCTTAAAATTTTGTGAAAATCCATAAAAACTGCATAACCTCATATTAAAATAGATTAATTTGTAAAAGGTAAACATTTGGTCATTCTGTATGGATTAAATACAACAAAAAAGCTTATTCGTTTAATGTGAATAAGCTCTTAAATCCAATATTCATTCTTTTATAAAAAAGTTTTCTCCGACCTCCAAAAAGCAATTATTTTTCTGTATTCTCCCTTTTCATCGGGCTAAGCACAGCGATATAAACATTGCCATCCTGAATATAGGATTCGAATATGTCTAAAGGTCTTGGCGGAGGGCCACCCACATTAATCCCATTTTCATCGTATTGCCCCCCATGACAAGGGCAATAAAATCGCACCCCATTTCCCTGCATTTTTACATCTGCATCCCCTGCAGTACAACCGAGATGGGTACAGATTGGAGACATAATCAATAAAGAGTTATCCTTTTTATCTTTATTGATATAAACAAAACTTTCCCTTACTTGTTCTTCCCAAGCATCCTTAATGGTCACTTTATAGGATACCTTTTTGGGAAATTCCCCCTTCTCTAATTCGCTTAATGGCCCAATGTTAGCCATCGTACTCGTATCAATTTTTCTTTTGTCGTCACTGCAGGCTGTCAGCCCGATAGGCAGCACTGAAACAGCAAATAACCCCGCCGTACCTTTCAACGATTTCCTTAGAAAATCTCTCCTTTTCAGCATAAAATTCCCTCCTTTTCTTTAAGATAGCACTCAATTATGCAGAAAATTTGAATTTTGTTCATTTCACATAAATGTAAAAAACTGATTGGCAATCCTTTACGATACGTTGAACTCTTTCGTCATTTCCCTAAGGTCACCCGCAATGTTGGATAATGCTTTGGTTGAATCAGTTATTTCTCCAATTGCTACAAGTTGCTCTTGGCTGGATGCAGAAACATGAATAGAATTTTGCGTATTTTTTCTTGAAACTGAAGAAATTTGCTCCATTGTTCCTGTAATTTCTATAGAGCTTATGGACATTTTTTTGGCTGCTTTTAAAATACCTTCCATTTCATGATTTATTTTTGTCGTAGATTGAGAAATTATTGAGAATTTCTCTTTTGTATCATTTGTAATCTCAATCCCTTCCTGTACATCTTTTATAACATTACTCATAGACTGTACAGAAACTTCAGTAGCTTTTTGTATTTGATCGATGAGTATAGCTATCTTTTCAACAGATTGGTTGGATTGTACGGCCAGCCTCCTTACTTCCTCGGCAACAACAGCAAAGCCTTTACCTAACTCACCAGCTCTAGCTGCTTCGATTCCTGCATTTAATGCTAGTAAATTTGTTTGATTTGCTATATCAGAAATGACGTTCAATATTTGTACAATTTCTTGTGAACTTTCTTGGTGAAGTTGAATTGAAGTATCTGACTCACTCACGGAATTTTGTATTAACATCATTTGGCGAACCGTTTTGTCTACGGCCTCTTCTCCGTCATAGGCATATCCTTTTGCTTGTTGAGAAAAGAGAGACACCTTTTCAGTGTTTTCGACTATTTTCTTAATCCCTTCATTCATTCCTGTAAATGCTAAAGCCACTTTCTCAATACTACTAGTTTGGCCTTCCGTACCGTTTGCTACCTCTTGCATGGAATTTGAAATTTGCATAGAAACCATGTTAGTTTCATTTGCATTTTCCAAAAGTTGTTCAGAAGAATTTGCTATGTGAACGGACGCATAATTTATTTTCTCTACTATATCTTTCAAATTCCCAACCATTACTTCAAAGGATCCTACCAATTGACCTATTTCATCATTAGATTTTTTAGGAATTGTAACCATTAGATCTCCTTCAGCTACTTCCCTCGTTAAAGTTAATAATGTTTTTAAAGGGGAAACTACAATTTTGCGAATGAAAAATGCCACTATTATGGTTGTAAAAACAATATTGATAGCAGTACTTATGTAGATACCATAGGCTATTTGAACATTATGGTCCAACAATGAAATTAAATAGTTTGTTAATGGTACGCTTATTAGGAGTGCCAATATTATTACAAAGTTCATTTTAATCGTTAAACTTAGTAAATGATTTTTTTTAATAAAATCTAATTTTGTATTCCTTCCCATGCACATCTTCCTTCCTGATTATCCCGAAAATATCCAAAATGATTCTTGTAAATAGTCAGTGTACAAAACAAATATGCAGAAAGTATCAATAACCAATTTCCTTACATGGCTTTTGCAAAGATTTCAATTTCATACTTTAATAAAAGAACGTGAGAACACTCGATATCTTTTGGATTTTGAATATTTAATGAACTTTTATTAAAACCTGTGATTTTTTCCCTTGCTTTTTAAAATTCATCAAAAAAATCCTCAATTTCTGCAAGTATTTCTATTAAGCTCAATTCCGAAATAAAAATTTGGAGGGTTCTAGATGAAGTTAAAATTAACTGTATTATTAGCAGCGATTATTCTCTTCCTAGCCGCTTGTTCTTCGGACCAAGGTGCAAAGACAGAGAATACGGATCAAAGGGATACAGAAAAAACAGAAGGTAAAGTAGAAGGCTTAACTTCAACTAATACTGAAATATTAACTGGAAATGAATTCAATCTTGTTGCTAAAGAAGTCTCCCACCCATTAAACAGTGAAGTAACTGTAAAAGCTTGGACATATAACGGCTCTGTTCCAGGATCACAAATCCGAGTTAAGGAGGGCGAAAAGGTCAAAATCAATTTTAAAAACGAACTTCCAGATCCAACCTCTATTCATTGGCACGGGATTCCTGTACCGAATGAAATGGATGGGATACCAGGTGTAACTCAGAATGCCGTTCAACCTGGAGAAACATTTACCTATGAATTTACTGCGATGGTACCTGGAACCTATATGTACCATTCACATCAAGAGGCTGTAAATCAAATGGATAAAGGACTTTATGGTTCGTTTGTTGTTGAGCCTAAAGAAAAAACCTATGACCGTGATTATACAATCATGTTAGATGAGTGGATGAGTAATCAGGAAGAATCTGAATCAATGAGCGAAGATTTGGAAGAAATGGACGGAATGGACCACAGCAATATGAACGGTATGAATCATGGTGCTAGCTCGGAAGCCGACGAACATGGTACTGAGAGTATGGGACACGATATGTCAGGCTACGACATCTTTACCATGAACGGAAAAAGCGGTGATGCGATTGAGCCTTTAAAAGTAAAAGAAGGAGAAACCGTTCGGATTCGTTTAGCAAATGTTGGGTATATGTCTCACAACATACACTTACATGGACATAAATTTAAAGTGGTTGCGATTGATGGTCAGGAACTGAATGAGCCAAAAGAAATTACGGAAGAATTGATTGCGATTGCTCCCGGAGAGCGCTATGACATTGAGTTTACCGCTGATAATCCTGGGGAATGGTATCTTGAGTGCCACGGAGATTTGGAAGGTACAGAAGGAATGAAAACAAAAATTCAATATGAAGGCAATAGTGAATCAACTGATCAATCTAACCAAAATGAAAATTTACCGATATTCAATTTTACTAATTACGGTGGAGCAGAAACAGGAGAATTCACCCTGGACCAACAGTATGATGTTGAATACACAATGGATCTTAACGGAAACGATATGGATAATATTTTTACAATTAACGGTAAGGCATTCCCAGATATAGATGGTCTCTCCGTAAAAGAAGGAGATTTAGTTAAAGTAACATTAGTCAATAATTCACCAGAAGGTGTCGATCACCCAATGCATCTACATGGTCACTTCTTCCAAGTATTAAGCAAAAATGGAAAACCAATAGAAGGTTCTCCAATTGTAAAAGATACGATTAATTTAAAATCAGGTGACGAATACGTGGTAGCGTTTAAAGCAGATAACCCTGGTAACTGGTTATTCCATTGCCATGATTTACACCATGCAACAGCAGGAATGGTATACTTAATCAAATATGATGGTTTTGAACCAAACTTTACTCCTGATCCAGATGCGAATAATAAACCAGAGTAATGAAAAAATGCGGTCATGACAATTTGGCCGCATTTTTTTATGCATAACTTTTATATTATTAATTAGAAATTGTTGTGTTTACCCTACACTACGACTGAGTGTTAATATTTTCACACAGCACTTAATACAGTTAAGATTTTCTTTAGGCAATAAATTTTTAGCACAAAATAGTCCTTTTTATATTCTTAAAACTAAATAATCTCCATTTTTCATTTTAACTACATCTGCTTTCATCGCTTTTGCTATGTCTTGTACCATGGTCTTTTGCTGCTCTTCATCCTGCGCTAATAGAGTGAGTTGTTTCCCTCCTAACACTCGTTCTTTTTGTAACGTAACTAATGCTAAAATCTCATAATTTGGTCTTTCAGTTGATTCCCTCCCCATTTTTTATTCCCTCCCCACTAAATTTGTATCCATAACAGCATGACTCTTTTTAACACTTTCAAGTAATGGAGTCTTTTTAACAGCTTCAACTAACTTGTCTATATCCTTTATAATTGGAACAAGTGTAATAACGATGATCCCTTTTTCATATTCTTTTCTTGTGAAATGATATCTTTTTACCCCTAGCGTCCTTGTAGCCTCAAACAAAGCAGCCTGCCTTTGTCCGTAATTATCTAAAGCCACCCGATAATGATCTTCATGCGGGTAAATGACAACTGCTAAACCTTCAGTTTGAAACATTTTTGAAGCATTATCGGATCCTAACAAGTTCGATACATAGATCCCATCAACAAAAAGTTCTGATTCTTTTATTTCAATTGTTCCTATCTTTACCTCAGCGATATCCCCAATTGTCTTTCCTTTTGAAAACCGTTTTAAAATATAAAGAACAATAATTCCAACAATGGAACCAATCACGATATTAACCCAGAGGATGTTACTGTCTATCATTTGCATGGTTAATGCAGTAACAAATGCAACAATTAAAGAAAAATAATTCCTTGATTCAAAAGTCTTAGCAATTCCATCAATATAGGCATCTCCTCGGAAAGCATATTCCGTATTCTCTAAATCCTTTAAGCTTTCTCTTTCAGACTTTCTAACGTCCCTAAATTGTTGAATGGCTACGGTAAGAAAAGTAACAGCAGTAAAGTTTTTGGTCATAAGAGCAGGTATAGCAAATGCCCCCAAAGCAGCAGCAACGAAACCTGTCACTAGATGAAGCATATACCCGTTTGGGTAACTTGGATATTGTCTAAAATCTTCTTTAATCGTAAGCACACGAGCTAATGTACCAATAATTGTTGCTGTTACGATCATAATAATATGTTCTGTAGAAATCAGTCCGTCCTTCATTTGAAAATCCATCCTTTTTGTAGTAATTTCCAAATTTTATAAAAAGTATGAAACAAGAAACAATGGTGATTATTATAGTAAGTTTTTTTAAATGGCAATAAGTCGGTTAAAATCATGAAGTAAACCGGAATAAATAGAAAAAAGACGACTCCACACTCAAAAAATGAACGAGAGTTGTCTTTTTATAAGGCGGAGAGATTTCCTAGTAATTAAGAACCCATATTTCTGCAAACTTCTGCACACTCACGACAAATTTTCGCACATTCTTGGCAATGTGCATCTTGGAATTTTTCGCATTCCACTGCACAAGCTTCGCAAATAGCTGCACAAAGTTGACAATGTTGTTTAGCATACATACTATTTTTGGCCATAAAAGCCACAGATTGCAAACAAATTTCAGCGCAATCATTAAGCATTTGAATACATTTTACCCTTGCTTGAACATCTGGTTCTTGTAAGCATGCAGTTATACATTCTTCACAAGCCCTAGCACATTTTACACAAATTTCAATACATTGATCCATATCTTTTGGTGAAGCTGAAAGTACACCATGTTAAAAACCTCCAAATAGTTTTGTCGGAATTATTATTTTCCATTTACTTTCTTTTATACTTAAAACGTCTTTTATATAGTAATTATTACTGATCAAAAAAATCCTGTATTTAACAGGATTTCAGAATAATAAAATACAAACTTCCAAAAGCATCTACATGGAAAAACTTATTTCTAGGAGTTTCTCCAAGTTTAATCTTCTTAATAACTTCAAAACTATTATCATCCACTACCGATAAATCATTGGAATTTTTTTTGTTACATAAAGTTTATCATCGCCAGGTACATAAGATACGTGGTTCGCTGTTTCCCCTGTGACAACCCTTTTTGTAATCTCATAATTTTCAAGATTTAGTTTAACAAGATCATTGGAACTTCGGTTTGAGGCATATAAAAACTTCCCATCTGGTGAAAGCTCTAACCCGTGTGTTCCATCTCCGGCCTTAATTGTTTTAGTTTCTTGCTGCTTAATAATATCGATAACCGAAATCGTTCCATCGCTAGCATTAGGTATATAAGCTAAAGAAGGTTCTCCTTTTGTAGAAATAAAAATAATAGCAACCACTATAAATAAACCAACCAGTATTATGCCTGTCTTTTGCTTCATTTTGTCTCCTCCTCTATTTATTCATCCTGAACAATTTGAGCTACATCATTTTTCTCCCAATTAAATGACCTAGATGGGATGTTTTCAATATTATCTAATCTCAAAGTGATACGTTCATCCAAGACTTCTCCATTCCACGTTAAAGAGCCGACCATATGATGAGAATCTTCATTGGATAATTCCCACTCAGCTGTTCCATTTGGATGGTTCTCAAAAGAAAGTTGTGCAAGTTAGTCCATCTCATATTGAAGCAAATCACCAGAATGTGTATTAAAGTCTACTTCAAAAAAGAGTTGTGATGAGAATTTTTTCGTGTATTAAGGAAACTTGTATCTGGACTGTTCCTTGTGAGCCTGTTCTTTGTATTGAAGATTCTATGCCTTCTCTTTTGATATTTGATGCTGAATTTTCGACCTGTTCCTCAATAGTATCATCCTCCGTCTCAACTTCCGGAACATGTAATTGTGCTATATAAAACCATCCAATAAACAATATAATCATTGCGGCCCCTAGAATCATTAAAATCTTTTTAACTTCCATGGTTTTTCCTCCATCTTACTAAAATATTTTACACAATTATTCTCGCAAGAATATGTGCAGATTCAGTTGAGAAATAATAAAAAATTTTAATAAGATGCTCGTTATGAAAAGAAAGGTTTTCATTCCCTCTTTTAGTCATTCTTCAATCTTTTGAATCCTCCATTCCCTCTACTTTAAATACTTTTTTATAATATAAATGATAAAAATAATGAGAGAAGTCATAATTAAGAACGCTTTTTCATTAGTGGAAGCTTCCAACACTTGGTTTACTGAGTAGGCTTCAATGATGAGTGAAGGTAGCTTTCCTAAAGAGCTTCCTGCAATGAAAGTAAGGAGTGTAGTCCTACTTATTGCTGATGCTAGGTTAACCATTCCAGAAGGAACAAAAGGAAGAATTCTAAGCATTACAATCATGTAAAAAGTATCCCAGCCCTTTGTATTTTGAAGTTTTACCAACCACTTATTTTTGTTTAAAGTTTTTAAATTTATGGTTTGAATTCCCTTTCGATACAACCAAAAGCTAACGATTGCTCCCATTAATTCACCGATATACGATATGACTAAACCTGTATGAAATCCAAAAACGGTAATATTAGCAGCCGTTATAAATACACTTGGGATAATTCCTGCTATACTGATTAAAATATTAAGCATGATACTTACAACTATGGCTAAGGGGCCAATTGATAATAATATATCAATCATTAAAGATTCACTGTTCATCCTCAAAACTCCATTTATAGCCGATCCCCAAATAATGGTCAGCCTTTACCATCTGGTTTATGAATATACTGATTTACTTATCTGTGATTTAAAAAATGCCCCTTAATTTTAACGGAGGCATCTTCCTTCACTACTTATTTATAAGTGTAATTTTTTTGAACCCTATTGCTTCTAGGTAACTATCTATTTTAAATTTATCGTATAAGTATTGTTTTCCACCGTCTATCCTGGGACCAGTTAAAGCAACAATATTTTTACTTAATAATTTTTGATATAAGCTACCTGAGTTTGTATTCAATTCTTTAGCAACAATCGACAATGGTATGTAAGTGTTAATAAAGCTATCAAACTCTTGCCTTTTTGATTTAAATTCCTCTGTATTTCCAACTTCATAACTAAGAAACCCTTTTTTCATCCAATCAGCAATATTCTCTCTTTTAACTCCTAATGTTTTTACCATTTCTATCATTAGTATATATTCTTTATCTGCATATGCTCGAAGTTTTAAAAAATATTCCCTTATATCTTCTCTTAGAAACTCATATTGGTTTAAACCATTTCCCTTTCCTAATCTAACAGGTCTAATATGATTGTTTATGATTCCCTGCACAAGTTCTCCTATACCAAACTTATAACTACCAGCTGTTTGTAGTGCGATACGGAAAGTGATTATCTCTTTTTCAACATTTTCGTTATTAAAAGTTAAAGTTTTTTTGTCTATCTCCTCTAACAGTCCATAGACAGTTTCTTTAGAAAATCGCCAATGGGGATATCCATCTAATTGAGGTCCCCTGAATGCTTCAATACACTTATACCTTTGAAGTATATGAACACTCCTATCATAAATATCAAGAATTTCACTTGTTTCCTGCGTAGATATTGTATTTTCCATTTTCTCTTTATGCCTCTCTACACTTTCCTTTTCTACTAATATCAATGTTGCTTGTCCCCGTTTTTTTATCACTCCACGAAAAACACCTTTATTTATATAATCTTTAACTATATCAGCAGATATTCCGTATATTTCATAAACCTCTTTTGCAGAGATATACTTTTTATTCAAGTTTTTAGACGATGAGCTCTTTAATACCGCAATATAGCCACCATCCCAATTTTTAGCGAGGTAATCATCAAACTCTTCTAGTATAAATCTTGTATTCGTTCTATTTAAGTGTCTGTAAATCGAAGTATAAAAATACCCAAAATGATTTTCAATTGAGGTATCACCCTCTACCTTCAGTGAAGATTCGTGGATATTATCAAGGAGTTTCAAAAAATTTATTGGCCACTTTTTAAATATCACAGAAACTTCTGAAAATAACCTATGAACCTCTTCATTATTCAGAGATTTGCCGATGTATTTATTTCTCAATTTCCAGTTACTACTTTTTTTTAGGAACCAAGAAAAAAACACTAGAACCTCATATAAATCAAAGAAACCCAAATTTATTAATGGATTACCATTAGATAGACTTAATCTTTTTGGAGCCTTATTATAAAATAAAGAGCTAATTAATGTTTCTGGAATGGATACACGCCTCGTAGGGATTTCTGTTAATAATTGTCCACAAGAACATTCTAAAATCTTTGTACGAGACCAAGAAATTTCCTTTTTACAACTATTACAATGATCAACCAGAATCTTTTTATGTTTAATACATACCGTCACTGGTACCAAATCCCATGCCTTCCTGTGATATGCTTCCTCTGCTAAACAATTAGGGCATATTTTTGTTTTTGTAGTATGTATTGCTTCTCGATGTATTGGTTGATTATTAAATTGAAAAGGGTAGGTGTAGTCAACGTTACTAGTTGCAAAGGATAATTTTTGTATATTATCAATAGAACAGTTAATTAATTCGCATAGGTTATTCATATTCACTTTTAACGGGCTTAAAAGGTTTCCATTACTACTTCTCCCTTTTACAGTTTCCCAAAGATCAGACATTATATATATATGACTTATCTTTTCGTAAAAGTTTCTTTCTGTTAACCTCAATATATAGCCCGCTAGACTTTCATCATTAAACGGCTTCGGGCAAATTAATAAAGTTTTTTTATTTGCCATAAACCCTTCCTCCAAATAAAAACACCCATATACCTTTTTAATATTTGATAAATAAACACATAACGTCTTAAAGCTTTACCTTCAAGACGTTAAAAATAAAATCAATAATATTCTAATTTATTATGAAAAATCATTCTAACTTATTATGAAACGATTCTAACTAATTATGAAAAATCACACATTACCCTACCTCTGTTCCCCACTTTTTCTCGTCCTGGACGAAGAGAATGCCTAGCTCGTGGTGGTCACCTTCGTATAGTGCCCGTTGGACGAAGCGTATTTGCTCTTGTGCATCAAGTACTTCCAGTTTGCAATGGGCACGATTTCGCTGCAAGGCCGTGTAGAATCCTGTCTCATCGTGAACGAGACTTCCATTCACTTTGAGCACAAGTTCACCGACCTGCAGCCCCATTTTACTTGCAGGCGATTCGGGGAGAATACCTAATATCATCAAGCCATTGTTACGTTTGGAAAAATAAAACGGCAAACTATCGTCGGTTATGCGATGTCTTAAGGCAATAAATTCCCTTCCTAGGATAGCTAACGACACCGTAACGATCGCTAAAATTGGGAGCCAATAGCTTCCGATTGCCATGAGAACCAAGAGAAGGCCTAAAGCTATCACTTTTTTCCCGACAGCTTGGACAGCTTTTATCGGGAGAATGCCCTGGATCCGTTGATGAAATCCTATTGTAAATGGAACGAGGAGCAATGAAAAGCTTTCTGATCCGATTGAAAAAACTGGCCACCATTCGAATTGGGCTTGTAAAGATGAGCCCGGGATTATCAAAAAGACAGGAATCATCCACAAACGCTTGACTTCATGTATTCCAACACGCTGTCCTCTTTTGCTAATGGTAAGCTTAGGAGAGGTTCCTTTTTTGCCGTTCATGAATATCAAGATGCCCTCACCAATGACAAGAAGCGCCAAAAGAATGGCGATAGACGGATAAATTTTCTCCTCTAATTGGAGAAACGCATTCTGAAACAGTGGTACTGACCACTTTTCTCCCCCTGCAAAAATGGTGAGGAAGAAAGCAAAACCAATCGTAAAGACAGGTGATAATAGTCGAGGATTCATGGCAATGCTTAATACCAAAGTAAGAAGTGCCACAAAAATAATCGTTGCAAATGGAATCGCTAATCCAACCCCAATCATGACGACAGAAATTCCAAGTCCAATGACGATTCCTAATGGTAGGAGCTGTCTCAGCTCAAAATAGGCATTCTCCGCTCTAACACTGAAGTTTTTTCGTTCTCTTTTAACTCGTGATACACCCAATACGGCTGCTAAAAAGAAACTGTAATAAAAAATCGGATGGAGAAAAAGTTTAAATGTACCCTTTAAAAATTCCATGAGCCAATCTAGTCCCACATCTGCCACCTACCTTTGTTCTAAATCTATTAAAATGATCCATTCATCTACTATAATGTAAAATGAGTTTCAACTTTTATTTTACCAAATGTTAGGGAGATAAGGCACCTGTTATATGAGGAAAGCAGCGATTTTTTAAAAGTGAGAGCATTCTACATTAAAAACAGGCAATAAAAAACCCTTAAAGGAGGTTCCTTCAAGGGAAGTTATTGATATTGTTTTAACTGTTGAAAATAGGCATCTTCATGGACAAGATCTGCTTCTCCATTCCAATCAAGATAAAGCTTTGCGACTGTGAAGACGAAGACGGGAAGCAAAAACATATTCAAGACCATTAATGCCCAGTTTGTAATGGCCATCAGCCCCGTTAAACCAATCGCTAAATAGGTTAATAAAAATGAAGCAAGAAAATCAACCGCAGCAAAAAGAAGTAGCAGTCCGCAAATATTCATAAAATGCTCTTTCCCAAACGCAATAGATTTTTTCAAAACTCCCTTTAAAGAGTCATCCTCTGTCACTTTCACAAATGGCATTCCCATCGAAAAGATTAACAAGACGAGCCCAGGAATAATTAATAGAAAAAAACCGATCGTCGTTAAGATAGACACAGGAATACTAATTACATATAAAAAGAAAGAATATCGCAGCATATCAACATATATTTTTCCTGTATTCACCTTTTGCGTTCTTGTCTCTTGGACTACTAAACTAATCAGTGGGATTAAAATTAAAAAAAGACTCATGATCATAAAAATGCCTTGAAACAAATTACTCCAAAGGGGGATATTAAAAAAAGCAAGCGGAAGAGAAACAAAATTCACGACAATCGTATAAATAAGTTGAATCGGTAAAATAATCGTCAATCCTATTAATAGGACGCGCCAAAAATTCCTTTTATAAATCGCTAAAGCTTCCTTAATTGATGCTAGCATTTCGTATCCTCCTACCTTGGGTTTCGAAGCTGTTTCCATACTTGTTCAGCATTTTCGTGCTTTTCAAGAGGAAGATCTTTCCCAAGTACCATTTTTCCTGTCTCTTCTGCTTCTCTAATATTTTCTGGTGTGTTTTTCATCATGTTTTTTTGATATTTTTTTAAGTTTAGATATAAACCTAAACCAATAGACCATTTATTCGAAGAAACATAATTCCAAATGATCTCTCTTTCTTTTTCTGTACGTAATTGAATTTCATTTTGTCGATAAGCAGCTCGCGATAGATCAACAATACACTGTCTCATATCAATTTGATCCTGCTCTGTAGCAAGCTCTTCATGATTAGTTCGATCCCAAATCTCAGTCGCCTTTTGCACAGTCATCTCGATATTGGACTGCTCCTCTAAAATCCTCTCCGCTGTCATTACATATGAATTGTATGAACTATTTAAATCTGTTGGTAATTTTTTCTTTAGATCTTTCAATATGTTTAATAATTGCTCATAATTTTTTCTTTTATCAGATTTCACCCACTTGCCACCCACAGCAATAAGAGATTCAATTGAAATATTGTAGTTATTAAAAATTAGAGCTTCTCTTTTTATCTCATGGAAATACGGGACAGTACCATCCTCTTTCATGATCAGTTGTTCCTTGGCAGGCGCAAACGTAAAATAATAATAATATTCACCATTGACTTGAAATTTTGATGGAAAGACGTCTGGCTTTTCATTTTGTTTATAAAAATTTTTTAGAGATGTACGAATATGTTCTGGAATATTCCCCATATTAAGCATGTTTGTTGCCTCCATTAAAAACTTCTATTCTTTGAATGTCTTATCATTTTTCTTTCAGTGGAGGATTTCTCAATCCCCCACCTATTTGTACTCATAAACCAAGCATAACAAACCTGCTTTTAGATAGTAAGCATCCTATTACCCAAACCAGCCTGCAATTTTCTTAAACCCAGATTTCACGACATCTACTCCGCCTTTTACAACATTACCTACTGCTTTTGCAGTATTAGCAATACCATTTCCTACTGCTTTGACAGCTTTAACAACTGTATCCTTATGTTTCACAATCTTTGCTCCTGCCCAAAGTACTCCACCAGCAATCGCAACGCCTGCCGCAATTGGCGCTCCAACTCCTGTTGCAGATAAGACGACTGCCCCAGACATGAGGGTTTCGCCAAGACTAGCAAAACCGTCTACAGTATCTCCATTGGCAAAATTCATGATCGTTTCTGCTCCTGAAATACCCGTACTAATTGCAGCCATCCACGGGGCAGCTTTTCCTGCAATACCTGTCCCCATATCAAAAGGCTTTGTTATTTTTGAGAAAAATGAACCTGAACCAAGAGCTGCACCGCTAAAGCTGCCACCTGTAGTTGTTGCAGTATTCCAAATGGATTTAATATCCGTCCAAGAGTTAAAAAACCCGCTTATGTGCTTAGCGTTGTCTACTCCTGACCATATATCTAATCCTAACTTACCAAGGCCCCCGTATAATGTGTTCCCATCAAACATATTTCCTAGCTGATTTTTTATGAGACTCTTCGCTACACTTTTACTTAAATTCTCCTCATAGCGATTCCAATCAATATCAATTAAAGTATGTTTATCGAGTCCCTTTATAGCTGGAAAGATCATGCTGTTCGTGATAAATTTAAGCCCTTGGTATGCCGGATCATCACTAAATGGATACTTTTTCGTACCCTCGGAGCTTGAATCCCCTTGATTCTGATCCGTTTCACCACTACCGGTTGTTGGAGCATTCGTGTCATAAGATGGATTTTCTATAGTAGATGGATTCGTTGTGGATGGTGTGGGATTTCTGTTTTGGCCGTCAGGGTTTGTTCCAGGCGTTCCCTCTGTGAAATTTCCTGGCGTTGTTTGACCCGGAGTGTATTGCCCCGGTGTCGCTCCTTCACCTGGCACGAAATCGCCTGGATTAAACTCACCTGGACTAAAGGTTCCTGGTTGAAAATCGCCCGGAGCAAATTCTCCTGGGCTAAATTCTCCTGGTTGAAAATCACCTGGGGTAAACTCGCCTGGCGAGAAATTACCGGGAGTAAAATTCCCAGGGGTAAAATTTCCGGGTGTAAAGTTACCCGGAGAGAAGTTTCCAGGTTTAAAATTCCCTTCGGCAAATGTAATAATAGGAAAGAAACTCATAAAAACAACCATAACTGCCATAAACACAGCAGTAATTCTGTTTATCCAAACTTTTGTCTTTCTTTTCATCCGCTCCATCCACTCCTTTCTTAGAAAGCTATGATTGAACTCTTACCATCCAGATACCTCAATAAACGAAATAACCGGACCTTTTCCCCTCTGCGGAATATCGCTTTCTCCGCCAAACTGAATGCCATCATGATTAACAGCTTCAAATTTTGTTTTCGCTATTACTTCAATACGGTTTTCATCATATAAGAAGTTCCAGTCAAAATCGGTCACCTCACCAGAGTTCTCTGCAATCGTATTTCTTATCACGGATGGAATAGAATATTTTGCAGAATCTATTGCAGCAGAAATTTTAGCTGGCAAATCCTCATCATCTGGAATTTCCTTGCTTAAGACATCATTGACCGCTTTAATATAAGCCTCATTATTTGAAAGCCATGGATTGGAAGCTTTAATCGCAGACTCTTTGTCACGCACCTTATCAATGAGCGGCTCGTATTTGAAAATTTCAACACCATCTTCATCAATGCCAATCAGCACTTTTTTTTCATGATGTTTCACAACGCTATCAATTTTTTCATACACAACGCTCGTTGCTGCTATACTGGCATGCTCTGCCGCAATCGACGCCTGCTCTTTCTTTGTAAAAACCATGGCAATATTAAGCACTAGAATTAACATGATCCCCACAATCGCAAAACTGAAAATCGTTAAAATAACGCCACTGCCCCGTTCATTGTCCAAGTACTTCTTCATTCAATTACCCTTCCTGAAGCAGAATGAGTCAGTTCCACGGACGCAACATTTCTCCACTCTTTTGGAACAAAAACAAGTCCATGTTTCAATTTTACTTCTGCGGTAAACTCTTTACCTGAATGTGGGGGAACATGAAACTGTTCAAATGTCATAATATCACTGTGCCCAATTATATTCTCCGCCACCTCTTTTGCTTCGAATTCATTTTTGGTTACAGCGTATATTTTCGCTGCTTCATTAACTGCTGATTGAGCTTGCATAATTGTAATGCCTGAAGCAACAGCCTGCCAAAGTAATAGCATAAAGAAAAGGTAATAGGGCATCACCATGATAAATTCTAATGTTGCAGACCCTTTTTCCTCCTGAATTTTCTTTCGTAACTGGAGCATTCTTCCACCCCTTAATTTCAACGCCTTTTCTCTCTTTGAAAAAGTACAAACCTATTGATCGGTATTTTCTACATTGTTTCTATATATTTCATTAATCTCTTTTTCTGCATCCTCGAAATTTTTCTCAGCTAATGCACGTAAGTCCTCACGTATTTGATCACCGATTTCTATTCCTGTACTAAATCTTTGATCTACTTTTTCAATCAACTGCTGATATGCATCTCTGCTTATATGGCCTTCATCCCGCAATTTAATTAATGGCTTTGAAAAATTTAAGTTTTCACGACGGTTCGCTTCCATCCATTCAATATGGTAGGCTGGGATATTCTTTAAAAATTGATCCAATCTGTTCGAATTGGCTGTATTGATGGATTTTTCCTTCCATTCTTTCCACTTGTCAGCGACGTCCTTCGCCTTTTGGAGCTGTTGTTTTAACTCCTCCGCATTTCTTGCATTCTCGTAAATTCCCTTAGCTGCTTCAGCCACTTCCTTTAGTTGCTGCTGTCCTTTTGAATCGACATCAAATCCGATGACGTTAACAATAGGCTGAATATTTGATCCCGCAAGCTCTTTTGCTTTAGCGATTGGATCCCCATTACAGGTTTCGATCCCGTCGCTAACCAAATAAATAATATTTGTATTGCTTTCACTGTTATACTGAGATAAATCATTTTTTGCTTGCTCAATCGCATCTGCCAACGGTGTCCAACCGGCAGGATTAACCCCGCTCAATGCTTGTTGAAGAGCGTTTTGTTCATATGCTTGCATATCATATATAAGTTCATTGCTGCTGCAGGAAAGCTCTTTATCCTTCTCTTTCTCTGTTCCCTTATGTCCGTAAACGCGGAGTGCGATGTTTGCTCCTTCAGGTAGCGAAGCAGCAAATTCTGTAATGGAGTCTTTAGCGATATCCATCATTGTTTTCCCATCCATTTCATTCCCCATACTGCCACTTGCATCAAGAATGATTTGTACATTCAGTTGCTCTTTAAAATGAAAACGCTCATCTTCGAGCTCTGGACTTCCGAACGATTCAATCTTTACTTCATCAAGGGCATCGGCAGGATTAGGGTAGTCCTCATGAAGAAGGGAAAGCGTTTTGCGCCAATATAATTCAATTTCTTCCTCTGTTGGTTCTTCACCAATTTTTGGTAGCTCCCTAAATAAACTAACAACTTCCTCCTGTTCTTCCGTTGGCAAATCAGCATATAGTTTTCCAGCATACAGCCCTGGTTCAGCGTTGATATATTCCTCGGCAGTTGTGGATGGTTCAGGAAGTTCAGCAATAAGTTCCTGTATACTAACAGCTTGCCCTTCCGTTTTTTCTTGTTGCACTTCATCACCATTCTCCGGTGCATCTGATTCTTTTTTCTCACTGCAAGCAGCTAGAACATTGATTCCCAAAAGAAGAATAATGGCTAATACATAGCTTTTTATTTGCATAAAAAATGTACACTCCTCAAAAAATGATAGTGGCAATTGAACCATTCAATTACCACCACCTTAGGTGTCTACTAAATAATATGTACTTCAAGTACATCTTTACAGGCTGTTTTGGACCTTCTCAATAATTTTATCAACAAGACCCTTTAGACCATCGCCATCTTTAAATGCAGCCCCCAGTAATGCAGCAATTGTGACAACAACTGCAGCAACTGCAACCCACTCAAGTGTTTGTGCACCTCTTTCATTTTGAAGAAGCCCTTTGCACTTCACATACATTTCAATACATTTCTTTTTGAACATTTGCCTTTCACCTCCTTTCAAGTGGATTCTCTTACTCTTTTATTCTGTTAATTTTTACTTAAACATGTTTAGTAAACTGTCATCACCAGTGAACATATTTAAAATAAGCAGGCCACCGATCAAAATCATCACGGTCGGCATGACAATAAATGATGTAATCATGGTGATTTTCGGAGAGGCCTTTGCCGCCATTTCCTTAATTTTCTCTTTCTTCATTTGCCGCATCTCGTTTGCTTGTATTTTGAATGTTGTAGCGACTGGAACTCCCAGCTTAGAGCCCTGAATTAATGATTTAATTAATGACTGAAAAGCGAGGTTATCATTTCGCTCTAGCATCCTCCTATACGCCTGCTCCCTCGGAACTCCAAGGTCGATTTCTTGATTAAACCTTGAAAATTCTTCACCTATTGGTCCTCGAAAATATGGAACAATTTCTCTTAATGCTTGATCCAAACCAAGGCCGGCTTGAAGCGTGACACTGACCGTATCAAGGAAGTCTGGTAAAGAGAAACCAAGCTCATCCTGCCTTTTTGTCGCTTTTCCCTTCAGCCAAAAAATCGTTGCAAAATAACCAATCAGAGGCAAGAAAAGAATTAAAAATTGCGCGAATGGGAAGCCAATAATCATTAACAATACTCCCATTACAAAGCCTACAAGCATCATAAATATTTTTAACCCCTGAAAACGTTCAACCGTTAAAGCGTATGGATACCCTGCTTGTATCAACCATCTTTCTACTTCATGAGATTCACTGAAAAAGTTAATTCTATTTCCTAATGCAGAAAAATCATCGGCATAATAAAAGGTCTTTTCTAAAATTTTTTCTTTTCTCGTTTTCCCGCTCTTCATATCAAAGCGGTTGACCATCACATTTTCATGAACATGCTGTTTTAATTCTTGTTTTTCAGTCAAGTAATCATAGAAATACTTGAGGCCGGCTGCTAGTAGAAAAAAACTAATGACCACACTTATTAAAATCATTCCATCCATATCATTACACCCTTATATCCGTTACTTTCTTTACTAAAAAGAAAGATAATAACGTCCCAATCACAAATAAACCGAGAAGAATAATACCAATTCCTGAAAACAGCGGATCTAAAAACCCGTCTACTAGATTATTCATAATGAGCAATAAAAATATTGGTAAAACAGGTACGATATAAGCGATATATCGCTGCTCAGCAGTCATCGTTTTGATCTCTTGCAAAAGCAGTTTTCTTTCTTCCAATGTTTGCCCCATTTCATCTAGAACCGCATGCATATTTCCACCCGCCTGCTTTTGAATCAAGAGCGAGGCAATAAATAGTTTAAACTCTCTGGATGGAATTCTTTTTTCTAAATTTTTTAACGCCCGATTAAAATCAACACCAAGTTGAAGTTCTCCGTATAATCTTCGGAATTCGTCTTTTGCTGGTTCATTTAATTCTTGAGCGCAAATTCCGATTCCTTGTGTTAACGTCATGCCGGATCGAGTAGAATTGGCAAGAATCCGACAAATTTCCGGCAATTGCTCATTCATTCTCTCTTGGAATTTATTTTTTCGAATCAAAAACAGGCCCCTTCTTACCATTTCCATTAGAACGATTGAAATAATAAGATTAATGGGAAATTTGATGGAGAAGAAACTGTTGAGCAATAGGGCGGTTACACTGACACCTAAAAGTAAGATTCCATAAAATTCTGACGGCATCAATTGGATATTAGCCCGTTTTAACTGGAGATTCGTTTTCTTCCCATACTTGGTTTCATCGAACTTATCACCTAGAATCAAAATAAAACTTTTTCTCGTATTCCTACTGCCAAACCACTTGCTTACTCTGTTTCCCCATTCTTTTTTAGAAGCACGATAACCTAAGAGATTGTAGGCGCTCCATAACGCAAATAGAACCGCTAAACTATAAAGAATAGATATAATCACTATTCTTCACCTCTTCCTCTGCTTGGAAAATGGATTCATCAATGGCAGCTCCAAACACTTGTAATCGCTCTAAACATTGCGGGACAATTCCTGTTGGTGTAAAGTAACCTAGCACTTTTCCATCTGAATCTATTCCCGTACGTTTAAAACGAAATATTTCTTGGATTTCGGCCTCGCCATTCGGTCTCTTGACAACCTCTGAAATGGATATAAGCTTTCTCTGTCCATCAGGCAAACGGGTTCCTTGAATAATTAAATCTAGCGCCCCAACGATGTATTCACGAATAACCTTTGAAGGCAAATCCATCCCTGCCATCACAACCATCCCCTCTACACGTTTCAATGCATCGAGCGGAGAATTGGCATGGACCGTCGTAAGAGAACCTTCATGTCCAGTGTTCATCGCCTGTAGCATGTCAAATGCCTCTGCACCGCGCACCTCTCCTACAATAATTCGATCGGGCCGCATTCTAAGAGCGTTTCGAACCAATTGTCTGATCGTGATTTCACCAGTTCCCTCAACATTCGGTGGTCTTGCTTCCATGCCAACCACATTTGGTCGACCAAGCTTTAGCTCTGCTGAGTCCTCGATTGTAATAACCCGTTCGCCGCTTGGAATTGCCCTTGCTAACGCATTTAATAACGTCGTTTTCCCACTACCAGTTCCCCCAGAAATCAGGACGCTCATTTTGGCAAAAACGGCTGCTTGGATGAATTGTGCCATCGCTTCATTTAATGAGCCAAAGTCAAGGAGATCACTCATTTGATAAGGGTCTGCTCTAAATTTCCGTATTGAAATCAGCGTTCCATTCAAACTGACAGGTGGAATAACGGCATTGACACGACTCCCATCAGGAAGCCTAGCATCCACCATCGGAGAACTTTCATCGACACGCCTCCCCAACGGGGCTACAACCCGATCAATAATATGTCTAACATGGGCTTCATCGCGAAATTGAATTCCTGTTAGCTGCAGCTGCCCCTTTTTCTCAATGTACACTTGGTTGTGGCCATTAATGAGAATCTCAGTAATTTCATCATCCTGAAGCAGCGGCTCTAATGGACCTAAGCCAACAGACTCATCAATTAGTCGGGTTAGAAGAATTTCCTTATCGCGTCTGGAAATAATCACTTTTTCCTCTGACATAAATTGACTGATCATTCGTTCGATCGCAAGTCTCATTTCTCCTTGCGTCAAACTTGTCAACTGTTCAAGATTCGTTTCACGGAGTAATCTTGTTTTATAATGTTCAAGTAGCTCATCGACATAATGACTATCGTAAGAAGAATAATGAACTTGACCTTCTTTACTTGCATTCTCAATTTTTTTCTCTGAACGGTTAAATAATGACATAAGAGGGCCTCCTCCTTTCTCGCTCTTCTCGCATTCATCTCCATACCTGTTTATTTAAGAATCGTCAGTGTCCACTTGCGAATATCCTTTGCGAGCGGGATTAGCTTTTTCTCTTTTGGCACCTTTCTTAACGGTTCTCCTTTATTAATAAAGGATTGGACCCCTTTAATATCCCTTCTTATTTCCGCAACTACTGGAACTCCAATAAAGTTTTTTAAGTCACTAGGAGTAAGCTCGTTTTCTCTCCCCTTCTCATTGACGACAATGTGCAGCCGTCCATCCGTATCCATTCCTAATCGATTGAATAGATCCTCCACATGCTTAAATACTTTAAAGGAAGGTGTGTCGAGATTCATAACATAGAAAATTTTATCTGCCTCTTCTAACGCTACATATGTATTGGTGTTCATATTCGAAGGAAGATCGACGATAACGAAGTCATAGCTTCTTCTACAAGCTCTCAACAACTTTGTAAAAAAATCATCATTCAACCCTTCAGCCACTTCAGCATCTCGTGGACTTAGTAATATTTCCATTTTCGAATTGGGCTCTTTTTCACTGACATTGCGAATATGGTTTTCATTTAGTTCATTGATAACGGGTTTTAAATCAGCAAGCGAACGATTGCTTTCAAGCCCAAGATACATTTCTGCCCCGCCAAATTGTAAATTCATATCAATATATAAAACTTGTGATGTTGATTCTAATTTAAGTGTTTGGGCAAAGGTGCTTGAAATTAGTGTTGAACCACTGCCACCTTTTCCACTGTAAAAGGAAAAAATCTGGCCTCTCCCCCTCCGAAGACCTCCTTGATGTGGTACTAAGTTCCCTTCAATCGTGGCGCTTTGTTCTTTTGCAATTAGAAGAATCCTCTCGATTCTGTCACTAAATTGCCCCATCTCGTCGGGAAGAATAAAGAAATCCGTTGCTCCCGCTCTCGACGCATCACGAAGCAAAAGAAAATCCTGCTCTTTTGCAATAAAAACGATAATAATATTTGGATACTCACCGTGTATATATTGAACTAGCTCAATCCCTGATTCATCATCTGGATTGACTAATAGAACGACATCCGGAGATAAACGATCGATTTCCTTCTTCACCTCAGAAGGAGCAGCCTGAGTTAAATTAGGATACATTTGTAATGCTTGTTGAATAATCTGCTCACTTATTTGTTTATCATCGCTAACAAGCAGAATACTGCTTTCCGTACCCATATCCAGTACCTCCAACATATAATCAAATTTCTTTTTAAGTGGCATTTGCTCTCTCATCTTGTTGATCTCACTTTTATCCTTTAATTATGCATCGCTACAAAGCGATAAAACCCTAGGATAAGGATCACCCACTCCCCATTTGATAGAATCATCAGGAGCATCAAATTCTCAAAATGATTTTCTGACAAAGCCTAGTATATAAAAAACGAACATTTGTATTTTATTTTCTTAAACAAAGGATCATGACAAAATATTTTTAAGATTCTAATCATGAAAATTTCATACTTTAACTAAAACATGCTAAAATCCACTCAATTAATCGTTACTCTTCTGTTTTTCCATTTTCACTCTTCTGCGGGGCTTCTTTTCCTGTTTCTTTATCTGCCTTATTTTCCGTTGCAGGCTTCTTCTCTGTATTCGCCTGCTCACTTGTTTCTCCCTGCTGCTGTGCAGGCTGTTCATTTTTTGTTTCTGCCTGCTTTTCAACAGTCTCTCCACTTACTTCTTCCGCTTTATCTTCCTGTCCCACATTCGCCTTTAAAACTCTTATACTATCAGCATAATTTTGCATATGAATTAATTTAGGAGCGTCTTCCTTCGAAACCTCCAAGGCTACTCCTCTAAACTCAGATTTTGTTTTATCCACTCGAAATACATGTACATCGGTCATATAAATCTCTGTTTTCGGTTGACCATCGAATTGTTGCGAAACAATAATATCAACACGATCCAGATCTTCTAGCTCCTGGTCAAAAGAGACTCTTTCATTTGCAAAAAGTGCGACCAATCGATGATTAGGATCCCCAACCTCTGAAAATGGCTTTAATAGATTGGTTGTAATCATATCCCCTTCAAATAATGGCACTATCGCTACTTTATTCGTTATCTCCCTCGGGTCTGTTACATGGGTATCTGTAACGAACTTATTAGGAAGGTCAATCGTTTCCACCATCTCCGGTGTAATAATTGTTCTTGAATTTATATCACTTTTAGCAACGAAAACCTTTGTGGTTCCACCTAAGTTAGCATTCAATTCATTTACTTTTTGTAGAAACATAAATCCAGCTATCGCTGCAAGTATTAATGAAATCGAAATGAATATGATAGCTCTTCTTTTTGACTCTAACATCCAATACCTCTCTCCTACATTTTGAATAAACTGATGTATAATGATACTTTTTCACTTGGAATTTTTCCGAAATATTTCCTGATTGCCTATATATTTACTACCACCCGTTCACATTTTCGTCAAACTTTCTTCAGCATCCCAAAGATACCTTTAGTTAAAATAGTCCTACGAAAATTTTGAATTCAAAATTTCTAAAAGGTATAAAGAAGGGGGAATATTTAGGAAAAAAGTACAGGTCGTTTTTCATTGCAACTAGACATTTGGTAATTCTTTTTGTGTTTTGTTACAAATGTTAAAATTTTTAGTTCTTTTATACGATTTTTCTAAATTATTCCGTTATACTATATTTATTTTCCATATCCTTGAAATCTATGGATATATATGGATATAATTAGGTGTTATTTTGCTATATTTTTAAAGTTTTTGGAAAGTTGCTGAGAAAATATGAATAGAGAATGGGAATAGGTTTATATGAGTAATTAGTGGTGAGGAGAAGAGGTTCTCAAAATCTTGTCATTATAGTCTAAAGTCCCGCACAAGCTCTCGCAACCATGAGGCAAATTTAATCATTTCCTCTAAAGGAGCAATCGGTGCGCTTTTCACAATAATAACTGCTATATGCGGCAACGACTTACAATCAATCCATTCCGAGCATTATCCATACAGAACGCCAAATCCTTCATATTAAATGAATGGACCAGCAAGTAAATAAACGAAAAAACTAAGGTTTATGTTGATTTTTTGCTCATTGCGTTTGGGTAGGAAAAAATAAGCCAAAAAACATTTTATCTAAAGCATTGTTCACAAAAGTGTATTAAAAAGACCATAGACAAATTCGAAAAATCGAGTATGTCCATGGTCAAAAGGAAAATTATTCGTTGTTATATTAGTGCTATAACCTTTAAATGCTTTTACATTAGTCAATTTCATAATTGACTTCAAGTAAATAAACGAACATCAATCAACTCTTTTAGGATTTTAATTCGTAAAATTCCGGATATAAATGATTTCAAACTTAATATTGCTCGTTTTTTTAATAAGCAGCTTTACCTTGTGAATTCGATTCACATAAATAAACTTTTCTCAAGATCATTATATAATTTAAATACCATTACTCGTTCACCGGTACGAGAGCTTATATCTGTATGAAAACTTTTCACTTTTTCTCCAGTTATCGTTAAAATTATTTTCTTAAGATCTTCAACACCAGATTCAACTAGTTCTGAACGAGTTTTCTTGATCGTTAATAATCCTTCTTTTGTTTCACAAACGGTATATTCTGCTGGTGTTAAAACTCCTTGCAAGTTAACAATAATCATATCGCGTAATATATCTGTTTTCACAGATAGAGAGCCGCGTCCAAGAAAGTCCTTCTCCCATTGTGTGATGGCCTTGCTTATCTCGGATTCGTAAGAACCTTTCGTCTTTTTCATATTTAAAACATCTCCTATAAAGTGAAAAAATAATTTCAATTAAGCACTCGTCGCAACGGTATATGAACTTATTACAGTCAATGGCCTCTGCATGGACCATCCCATTTTAGCATTTCCACGCTCCACTGCAAATTCATGCTGTTATCTGAGGCGAGACTTCCACAATTGAAGGTTTCCCATTCTCATGATCAATAATTAAACCGCGGACCTTAACATTTGATGGCACTAACGGATGGTGATAAATGATATTCACACATTTTTCAATCCGATCGCGACCATTTTCATTTAACCATTCATGAACCGTTTCCCCTGAAAATTCCGGTTTGCTATGTTGAAAAAGGTAATCCAAAGTTTGAATTTTATCTTTCATTGAATCAAGCTCGATAAGAACATCTGCGGATACAGCTTCATTATTTTCCGTGCCTACGACATAAATCTCCTCTATTTTTTCCTGATAAATCGCGATGATAATCGACCTCATTATATCTCCATAAGGATTTGAAATGACCGGACCATAGCATTGAATCGTCAGCATGTTTTCCGGCAGAATATTCGTTGTTTCCTGCAGAAGTGAGTGCCAGTCGCATTCAATATCTGTCAGAAATAACGCTTTTTGAGCTTGCTCTAAATTCATAGCATTCGCTCCTTTCCATATATGGATTATTTTTTGTTCATCATGAGGCTACCAGTTACGCCAATGCCCCTCTTGATCAACACTGGCAAGTCGAACCCATCCGTTCTTTACCTTTTGTCGAAATGCTGAATCGTTATTTAATAATCGTTCAATATATTCACTCGGTGCTTGAATAACGATCAATAATCGTAGCGGTGAATGATAAGCCTCAAAATCTGTTGCCATAACCGATTGCCAAGGGAGGCCAGTCAACAAATCACTCGCATTTCCCTGCATGACCCCAAGACCTGCTGTCACCGTTTGTGTGGCTTTGCTTCCACTGCCATAATAATGAGGTGCGACCGTTGAAGCATAGTATTGCAGATTAATCCATTGAGCCACTGTTCCAGGACCCGCAATAATACTAGCGAGAAGTGCACCATCTGCATCCTCCTGCCAATCATAGTTATGGAGGAATGTCCTTCCTTCCAAGTCACACCCTTCAGTTAGTTCACGCTTTCCTATGATAAAAGCGGCATTGCGTGCTAAGCCCCATTCAGGCCGAATTTCACTCCAATCTTCGGCAAATCGTTGGGCCTCAGCGCTTGGTTTCTTAAGCTTCGATTGAAGTTGGGGCAATTGGGCAAGTCGCGTCGCATTTACCTTATAACTGACGTTAGGCATAATAGCCTCAATGCGCGCAAATGCTTCCTGTGCTGCCTTGGAAAGTTTAGGAACATAAATCCACTCTAAGTCGTCGACCGTCGTTCTATGCTCAGCGGCAACGAAAACAGTATCGTCATGTATGTCTATTCCTTCATAAGAAAGCTTTTCTCTTACTTCAGGAAGATTGCATATAGCAGCAAAGACCCTTGCATTAAAACCACCTGCAGCACCACCACAGGCGCCACAATCAAGGGCTGCCGCATAAGGATTATTGGTACTTTGGCTACTATGTCCACATATGACAACTAATGGTGCGAAATTTTTTGTTAATCCCATCATTTTTAAAGTTTGACGTGCATAGTTCACTTTTTCCTCATCCGAAAATCCAACAGGCAACTCCGCTTCCCTCTCATCAGCATGATGAAGCGAAAGCTCTGTATTCGGTTTACGGAGCCATCTCTCACGCAGATCACGTATGAAGCGTCCTGCCCTCCTAGGGACAAAGCTCCGTGCTACCATTTGCAGGCTAAGCCAAGGTCCACTCAGTTCAGGTAAGAGCAGACTCGCAAGTACATTTTGCTTCATCGTTTTAAACGTATAGCTTAAAGAATGAACTGCCTGCTTTCGGTGTTGATATAATTGGAGCTCATGCTTTTCTGCCAGCTCCTTTATTTTATGCTGAGGCTTCAACATAATCGGCAAGGAAGGATGACTGTGAGTATGTCCCAGCTCACTAGTTGCAATTGGTAAGCCGAAAAAACCAGCAATTCCAATCGTTTCAAACGGACCTTCTTGCTCGAGTTGACGACGAAAAGGTTCTGACCGGACATCAATACAAAACGCCAATTGAGCCAAAGGTGTTTTTTTATTATCGTCCTTAAATTGACCAACTCTCATTTTCTGACTTAATTGCTCCGCATGTGTTAGCTCCCACGCTTCTAACCAAAATTTCCTGCGAAGTTGCTCATCGAATCGGGATGCAAACGATAAATACGCTTGTTGTTGCACAACAGACATCTTTGACCATTCCTCCATTGGAAGCTCTCCCCAATGAAACCATGATGCTAACAGCGAAGCCATGGATATCTTATCTGCAACTCGTTTATTGATCAAAGGCATGTAAGGATGGATCAGGGCCCACTCCATTGAAATTCGGACAGCCAAATACTCTGTTAACAGTTCCTGTTCTGTACTTGATTGTTGTGAGCGCCATAGCATCATTCCAGCCCAACCAGGAAGGGAAAGTAAATGCCCCTCAAGATAAGGTTGGATCTCTGACTCAGAGATTTCTAATGCAAGCAACGCTGCCTTTAGGGCAGATTGTGGCTCCTCTGGCCACCCCTTTAGACTTTGACGCTGTTTTTTACTAAGTGCCGGATCGTATTGAATCAGGCGTTGCCATGCACGATAGAACCCCTTCTCACGATTCGGCATTGTCCAGCCAGCTTGAGAATCATCCAAATACAATTTGCACCACTTGATGACATGATGATCGAGAATGTTAATTAGTTTTTCATGACTTTGATTCTCTATAGATGAGCTCAATGGTTGCATGGTAAATTTTCCACCAGAACCACTATTTAATTCATGCAGATGAGCGACCAACTGCTCAAGCTTAGATGATGATAAAAGTTCAGTTGGTAGTGGCTCCAATTTAAGGGCCGCCTGACAAAATCGTTCTGCCTCATCCCGTGGAATATCAAATGAATTTGAATCAAGCCAATGCTGTAAGGCCCTTTGCACAAATTTCTCATCAATTTCCCCTTTGCGTTTCGCCGCATAAATCATTGAAGCACTAGGATATATATCAACGTCACGGGTTTCTTTTAACCAACTCGCCACCCCAGTAAAGGATTGTTTTTCCAAACCTAGCCACGGGCTGCGTGCTGCAAAGGTTGAAATCGGCCAAAGTGGGGCGATTACCTGACTTGCCGCAGCAATTAACGCGCTCATTTCTTGAAAATCGCTATGTGCATCCTTTGTTTTCAAAGATTCCTTCATTAATACAGATGTCCCACTCATCAATGATTACCTCCTTTTTGTAAATATCGTTCAAGGTAGCTAGGATGACTGTCTACAGATTTAGCCTTTGCCTCCCCCAATTTAACTAACCAAAGATAAAGCACGGCAAAGAAAACAGAAGACTGATGACGGGCAATCCACGCTCCTATAGTACTACCAAACAGTAAAAGGCAGGCGACAATGATCACAACTGCCATCGGAGGTTGAACACTTTGAAAAGCAGTTGTTTGCAATAACTCATAAAAAAGATGATGGATCATAACATACACAAGTGCAGCGCCTCCAAGAAAGAGGAAACCAGCACTACGGCCAATCCTTCCTTCCCCAAAAGCGACAAGCTGTGTCCAAGAAACAGACAATGACCAGCCTATAATTAAAGCGCTAATCAATTGATATCCCTCTCCAGGAGCCATCAGCCAAAAAGCTCCCCCTGCAACGATTCCTAACGCTCGGCCAGCAAGGATCCATAAATAAGAGGCTCTTTCATTAATCCGATTCGATACCTCAAAACGGCGCACTGCTGAACCGGATTGTAAAAATAGCGTTGCTTTAAACAAACCATGTAAAATAAGATGAATAATAGCTGCTATATACGCACCTAAAGCGCATTGAATGAGCATAAATCCCATTTGTCCAATTGTAGATCCTACTAACTGACGCTTATAGTCCACCTGAACTAAACTAATTCCAGAGCCAATTAAAACAGAGATGCTGGCAAGTATAAGCAATGTAACCGAGGCAATATCCCCATTAAAAAGCGGTGAAAATCTAGTCAGCATGATTCCACCTGCATTTACTAAGCCAGCATGCATAATCGCTGAAACAGGTGTCGGTGCTACAACAGACTCAATTAACCACCTGTGGAAAGGCCACTGCGCTGCTGGAATAATCACGGCTAACACAATGAATAAATTAATCGCTGTTCTCTCCCAATCCTCGAGCAAAACTAAGTTTTCATTTGAAAGCGCTGATGGCAACAGCCATTGCCCGCTAGCTTGAAAGAGCCAGACCATGGCCGATACTAAAGCAAGCCAGCTTAGTAGAAATAAGCGACCAGAAACCTTTGCTGCTTCACTTACTACTTTCCATTCATGGTTTAATCTTATAAGAAGAGTCAAACCTGTAAGAGTTGCACCCCAAAATAAAACCATTAAACGAAGATCAGCACTCAGCCAGGCCATGGAAGCAGCACCTGTAGTCAAGGTAAAGAGGGTAAAATATTTACGATAGGCACGATCCCCTAGTAAATAACGGACAGAGAAACGCTGAATGATAAAGCCAATTGCAAGCACAAAAAAAACCATTAACCAAGCTAAGGAATCTGCGTACCATGGCCCCATTTGACCATTCGCACTTGTATTTGCAAGTGCCAACACAGAAATAAAAGGTGGCAAAGCCACGATCCAAATATGAACACGAACATAGCCGATTGGAACCCGTGGATGTAAAAACACTAGTCCACTAAGCCCAGCAACGATCAACATAATGAAAAAAATGTTCAACAATGAAGACATACTAAGCGAAACAAACATTTTCATTTCTCCCTTTTCAACTAACAATTAACATTTATAAACAGAAACGTGGGGTAGCCTCAGAACATTTGGAAAGCAAATGGCTCCTGCGATGAACATTCTAACCATCTTGTGCCCTGGTGCCGATCGTCGTACAAACGATAAAGGGCGATTTAAAGAAACGTGTTTTACATTAGCCACCCTTAGTTAACTTATCGCAGGCTGTAAAAATACAAATACCGATTTTTACGGTACAAGAGGTTTGATGGGCTTTGGGAGCTTGTGCTGGACTCCGACACTCTTATAAAGAGTGTTCCTCACGAAACGAAATCTAAAAACAATAAAAAAACCGACAACTTTAGAACTCAATAATCCTTTTTAGATCATTGAATTCTGAAAATTGTCGGCTTCACTCTAACTAACTTCAATGAAGTTTTTTGAAGTGCTTCCTTTTTTCGTTTTATAAAATAACTTCCATATTTAACAAGCAGTATCATTCTTCTCGATTCATGTTACCCCTCTTTTTTAAATTGGAATTCTTTTTCATTCGAATCAATATGAACTATTAAAAGAATGCTAAAGCGCACAATATGAAAAAAAGCACGAGTAAACATCTACCGATCATTAAGTTAACTATAAAGATAGGGCAAATTTGTAAAATAGTCAACCGGAAAGTATCATAAGATTGAGCTTAAATGCTGAAAAGGGAGACAAGAACGGCCATTATTCAAGCTCACGAAATATTAAGAAAAAAGTTTTTGATAAGCAGTCGCTGCAATATCCTTTTGCACTCAACATTCAATTAATAGATTAGCATTCTCTATCGAATAGCCCACAAATGCTCGTCTTTAATACTTCCCCCCATCACTCCGCTCTTCTCAAGGTGCGGAGCGGTGATGTAACGCTCGTTTGCAATCAACTTATGGATATTGTCTCCACTCCCGACTCATGGTGATTGCATATAGCAGATTA
This sequence comes from Bacillus methanolicus, assembly GCF_008764295.1. Classification (GTDB taxonomy): domain Bacteria; phylum Bacillota; class Bacilli; order Bacillales; family Cytobacillaceae; genus Robertmurraya; species Robertmurraya methanolica_A. The sequence continues at coordinate 45,805 of NZ_VTQX01000008.1, forward strand.
GCAGAATCGCGATAAACCTTTTAATACGATACTCCATTGCGGATATGTGTTTTCTCAAACTCCGTCATATTCGGATCAAAATATTTGTCTGTATAGGCAGCAACAAATCGATCCTTCTCTATATAGCCGGACCCCCATGTCGGATCCATCGTAAGCCAATTTCCGTCAACCTTCACTTCTACCCAAGCATGATTTTGTGGCCAATAGCCGCCTAGCGCTGTCCCTTCAATAAATCTAGCTTCCATATTCGCCGCTCTAAGCAAAGCAATTGCCAAATAGGAATAATCCTGACAGACACCTGTTTTTTCCGCAAGCGTTTTAAGAGCACTATCATCCCATTCGAACTCTTTGTTTTTCATCTTGCCAACATCATAAGAAATGGTCTTAGTAACGTAATCGTATACCGCTTTTGCTTTCTCACGCTCGGTCGTTTTTCCACTAATAATTTCCTCTGCCAGTTTTTTAATTTGCGGGTCGTCCGACTCTATCCCTCTTGAAGGAAGAAGATCGCGTTTATCCTCGCCTGTAGACTCTATCTCAAATTTCGCAAAGCCGAAATAGCGAAAATAATTGCTGTTTTCCTCTTTAATTTCTGGAACACTTACAGTCACCTCATAGGTGCCAGGTCCAAATCGTAAATAAAAGGAGTCGTCAAAAGAGAAGTTCTCAACTGGAATGACATCCAGTGCTGTATCCTCTCCCTTTTTCGTTGTAACATAAATATGGGTCGTATCTTTAGCAAATTCAGCGTTTTCATCTATTGAGCCTTTTATTTGATATTGTCCTTCCGTCACCTTTCCTCCGAAAGTCGGATACTCTAACGTAACGCCTCGCTCAATATAAGTATTGGAATACTCGATTGGCTTCATCACTTGCTCGGACTCATTATTTACTAAGATTTTCGTCCCAACCTGATAATAATCCTCCATTTCTTTGTCAGGAACAAGCACTTCTACCTCATGAAGTCCTTTTCCGAAAAATAGAGGAATTTCAAATTCAAATTCTCGATCCTTCACAGGGATAACATGCTTCCATTGTTCAGAATCCTTCCTGATGACAAGCATCATTTTTTCCCCATCTGCTAATTCCGTGACCTCGCCTTTTAAGAGGAAAGTTTCATTCTCCTCGACATAACTAGTGTCCATATCGATGGTCAGTCCTGCACCATATCCAAAAGGAGTATAGGTCAAATCTCTCATCATCTTTGGATTAACGTTAATCACTTCAAAGCTGGCAGTATCGTAATAAGAATCCTCATGTTCCGTACTCGGAAGTAGAACCGTGACCCGATAATCGCCCTCTCCATTAAAAAAATGAAGCGTCTCCTTAAAAGCTCCGTCCTTAATCGGTACATAATATTCATGTTCAATTCCAGCCGGACCTTCTTCATTTGAGCGAACTTTAATCCATACATAGTCTGACTTTAACTCATTGTATTGTTCAATTTTCCCCTCAATCTTCACTTTTCCATTGGCAGCAAACTTTTGATACTTAGGATTGCTAAGCGAAGCGCCAATTTCCTCACTATATGAGGTCAATTCAAGAGGAATCAATTCCAATTCACCATTTCTTTGCTCTACTAGCTGTTCGTATTCATCCTTCTCTTCTTTTAGTTTAGAATCACTTGTTTCTGTATTCGCACATGCTGTCATCAAAGCGAAACTAAGCAAACAAAAAAAAACAAATCGTAATCGCATCCGTTTCATATTCTCCTCCTTAATCCATCCGTTGTGCTTTCCTTTTTCTAGTCTATAAGTTTTACGAACTTACAAATCGATAGTTTCTAAGACTTATGAACCCTTTTCTCCCTGTGAAGAAGGAACTATTATCATCGCGAAGGAAACGTGAGCTTTGACCTCCAAAACAGGACTTGGAGGATCTCCCTTCTTTTACAAATTTAACCTAATGATAATCTATTACTATCATGCATTCACAAATTCGTCAAATTCTTTTAAAATCAGACCATATAAAAAAGGGGCATAGAAAGCCGGCGATGAATGAGATTTCATCATAGTTAACCACTTATGAAAAACGCTTAATATAAACGATGCCATTAGCTTCTTTACAAAATCGCTTATAATTTCGATGTATACATCGTTTTACACGAAATCAGCTAAACATCATTTAATCAACCATTCTCTTTAACAAAGCAAAGCCTACAAAATAAAAATTTTTGCATCCAATTGCGTTTATTTTTCGTCTATACCATTATAAGCACTTTTTTAAAGCTTATTTTGTTGATGAATTGAACAAGGCGCTCGTCCATAACAAGTTACAATCCGTTTCTCGAGAGAGCAGTAATGGATCAGTATTTAAGAATCGCGCACCAGTCACGACAGTGATATATAATGAAAGAGATGACAGATACCCCGTCTATTTTTAATATGACTTCATAAGAATAAGAATGCAGATCTTTATAGAATGAGGAGATTTCAATGGAAAGATTAAAACCCATATGGGAGAAAATAGTACGATTTTGGAAGAGGATGCACTTTACGCAAATTATCCTCTTACTAGGTTTATCCTTCATTTTATTTACAATCATTTATTTTGCCGTCTTGGCAAGCCAGGCGAATGTGGAATCATTAAAGGCTGGCTTAAGCCAATCAACAGTCATTTACGATAAAGATGAAGAAGTAGCATCAGAAATCACAACCAATCGAACATCTGGGGTCGAGGTAGACGAAATTCCTGAACATGTTCGCAACGCAGTTGTCGCCATTGAGGATCATCGTTTTTACGAACATAATGGCTTCGATGTAAAAGGGATTGTGCGCGTATTTTTCAAAAACCTTTTAGCTGGGAGAATTACTGGTGGCGGCAGTACAATTACGCAGCAGCTTGCCAAAAACGCGCTGCTATCACCTGAAAAAACGTATCGACGCAAAATAGAAGAGTTATTTTTAGCTGTTGAGCTTGAAAAAACATATAAAAAAGACGAAATCCTTCAAATGTATTTAAACCAAAGTTATTTTGGCAGCGGTGCATGGGGAATTGGTCAGGCCTCTAAAAAATACTTTAATAAGGATATTCAAAATGTATCAATAAGTGAAGCTGCCCTTTTAGCGGGACTCCTTCAATCGCCATCTGCAAGAGATCCGTACAAGCATTTAGATCGGGCGATAGAAAGGCGCAATGTTGTCCTTTCCCGCATGCTGGAAAACAAATTGATTTCTGAAGCAGAATATGAAGCAGCTAAAAAAGAAGAGGTTCATTTAGAAGATGGTGGTGGCAGTTTTATTAAACGGGATTACCCATTTTATGTCGATGCGGTCTTGGATGAAGCAATCGGAAAATATGGGTTAACGCAAGAAGAAATTTTAACAAGAGGCTACCAAATCTATACCAATATGGATCAAAATATACAAACTGCTCTTGAAAAGGTATATGCGAAGGACTCCGTTTTTCCAAGAGGAAGAGGCGGTGAAATCGTTCAAAGCGGTGCGGTCATGCTCGACCCTCATAGCGGCGGTGTACTTGGACTTGTCGGTGGTCGTGGAGAATATGTATTCCGCGGGTTCAACCGAGCCACGCATCTGCAAGCCCAGCCCGGTTCTACTCTGAAACCATTAGCGGTCTATACACCTGCCATTGAAGAAGGCTATCTCGTGACATCTATTTTGCAGGACGAGCAGAAAACATACGGCAAGTATGCTCCTACTAACCCAAATGGCGTATACAAAGGGGACGTCCCAATGTATGAGGCAGTTGAGGATTCGCTCAATGCCTCGACGGTATGGCTATTAAACGAAATTGGCTTAGAAAAAGGGCTTGACTCCTTAAAACGATTCGGAATTCCTTTAACTGATGAGGATAAATATTTAGGAATAGCTCTCGGAGGAATGCATAAAGGAATTTCTCCTTTAAGGCTGGCAGAAGCCTACTCGACTTTTGCCAATGAAGGAAAGCGCCCTGATGGACATCTAATTACAAAAATCGTCGGCCCGACTGGAAACGTGATCGCCGAACATAAAGGCAAGTCTACACGCGTAACTTCAAAATCTGTTGTTCGTGAAATGAACTCAATGTTATTGAATGTCGTAGAATCTGGTACAGGTACCGCTGCCAAAATTTCCGGCGTTGAAATTGCCGGTAAGACCGGTTCCACTCAGCTTCCGTACGAAGACATCAATGGCTCAAAAGATCAATGGTTTGTTGGCTATACCCCAAATATTGTTGGTGCTGTTTGGCTCGGTTATGACAAAACAGATCGGGAGCATTACTTATCAAATAGCAGCTCTGAAAATGTTGTTCCGATCTTTCGCGCAATTATGGAACAATCTTTGCCCTATTTTGAACCGGGCGAGTTCGATGTCGTTTCCGTTAACTCAAGGCTTGCAGGTGTTAATAAAAAGGAAGAAAGCGCAAGCAAAGAGAGCAAGGAAATCACCAAAACACTAAAAGAAAAAACAGATGAGCTAAAGGAAGTCATTAAAGAAGAAAGCCCTAAATGGAAACGCGCCGTTGAAGAATTCAAAGAAGACGCGATTTGGCTCTATGACTATGTAAAAGAGAAAATCGGCAAGTAGCGTGGCTGCTACTTGCCGATTTTTTTGAAAGATTTCCTCTATTGTCGAAAAAGGATTTCTTGGAGTCTTCCTGAAGGAGAATGCAGAGCAAGTTCCTTCCCCCTATGCCCCTTTATTTGTAAGCATGAAAATAATGCCACATTTAGCCGTTATTGCTTACTCAATATGAAGCCCTATAGAAGGGTTTGATAATCAGTACCTATTAACCACAAAAATATTCACAGCTCCTGCAGCTACCTATTTCGGTCATTCGCTGTCATTATCTCACAATATAGCGCAATGCGGTTTGCAATTGCAGGTCATTTTGCTCTTTTTTCATTTCCTCCACAATGGCCGCCTCTAAAGCCGAAGCTGTTTGTTTATCAATTCTTCCACTAGCAGAGAGCTTCTTTTGATTCTGGAACGCCATGACTGCTTTTTCAGTAGCTTCATCAAAATATCCGTCTTCGCGTCCTGGTGCAAAACCGAGGCCGTTTAACATTTGCTGCGCAGTTTGCACTTGTTCATTGTTCATATCTTTTATTAAAGCAGTATCAATTTGCAATGGATGGGTGTGATAAATCTCCGGCTGACTCACTTTTATATCAGGCTCAATTCCTTTTTGATGAATCCAGTTTCCTTCTGGTGTCAGCCATTTAAATATCGTCAGTTTAATATTACTGCCATCCCCCATCGGAACAGGCTGTTGAACCGTACCTTTGCCAAAAGTATTCTCCCCGATAAGCTTATAGCCATTTGCTTCCTGCAAAGCACCGGCCAATATTTCAGAAGCAGAGGCACTACCTTGATCGATCAACACCGCAACCGGATACGGCTTTTCCTTTTCTAAACTGGAAAAATAACGGAGCTTTTCTCCATTGCGTTGCTGAATTTGAACATACGGTTTCTCCTTGGTCACGAACTCTTTCAGAATTTCCTCGACACTTGTTAACAAACCACCAGGATTTCCACGAACGTCAATAACCAGCCCCGCGATCCCCTTCTTTTCCATCTCCGTTAGTTGCTGTTTAAATTCCTTGGCAGTTTCTTCAGAGAAGGACGTAATTTCAATGTAGCCGACGTTCTTAGAGCCTTGTTTTTTCACATCTCCGTAAACAGTAATCTGCGGAATCTCGTCCCTCTTTACTTCGACCACTAAAGGCTCCCGCAACCCTTGCCTTTCAATTTCTAACCTTACAGTGGAGCCTTTTTCTCCACGGATCTTCAAAGTAGCTTCATACAGATCAAGTCCATCAATGCTTTCTCCATCGACGGATAGAATGCGGTCATTGGGCTTCAATCCTGCCTTTTCTGCTGGTGAATCTTTAAATGGAGCCACAATGATTACCTTTCCGTCAACCATGCTTACTTCAGCACCGATTCCTTCAAAAGACGACTCTAGCGTTTCATTGAATTGCTTCACCATCTCCTTATCCATATAGACGGAATAAGGATCGTCAAGTGTGCCAAGCATCCCCTGAATAGCCCCTTCTACCAGTTCTTCTTCTTCCACTTCCTCCACATAACTGCTCAAAATTAACTCATAGGCTTTTCCGACTTTATCTAAGCTTGCTAAATCTACTTCCACATGATTTTCGCTCTCATCTTGCGATTGTGTTTCCTCCCCATTTGTCCACTCAAGCACGGCATATGTACCAGCAGCACCTAGTCCTAAGGAACAAGCGATAATAAGAGCAGTCCATATATGTTTCATTGTCTACCTCCTGTCCATTGGTAAGCCCCTATAGAAGGCAACGTTCGCAACAATCTATGCGAGAGTTAGCCTTTTGATAAGTTTGTCTCTTCACTATATGACGGAAGCGGACAAGTTATGAATTCAAGCCTCTATTTTTGCATGGCTTTTGTTATAGATTAGTGCTGATTTTTCCTCCTATCGTTTTATCGACTCAGAGGAGTTTGCAGTATAATTGAAAGGCACAAGAAATGCACCAAAATTTATTTTAACAGACATATGGTTTAAACATAAAGAAAAGCAGGAGAAATGAAGTTTCTCCTGCTTTTTATAATGGAACAATTCCAACTGGATTGATAGCATTTGTTTTTGATAGATTCCATTCGCCCCTATGCAGTTCAAAATGTAAGTGCTGACCATACGAACGACCGGTATTACCCATCAGACCGATTTGCTGACCTTTCGAAACAACTTGGCCTTCACTCACTTCACGATTTCTCATATGCGCATAGACAGTCGTATAAATTTGCCCATTAATAGAATGAGAGATGAAGACAGCATTTCCATAACTAGTAGAATAATAGGAACGGATGACAACGCCATCGGCAGCCGCATAAATCGGAACAATGCCGCTCGCTGCAATATCCACCCCTTTATGATCTCCTAGAGAACGATTCCCGAAGCCTGAAGATAAATATCCCGCTGCAGCAGGTCTTGTCCAAACCCCACTCGAAATCGGAGGTGCTGTAACGGCCGTTCCTCCACCTGATGAAGCCCGTTTCGCCGCTTCCTCTGCCTTGCGTTTTTCCTCAGCTACTCGCTTTTTCTCAAGTTCAATTGCTTTTTGCATCGCTTTTTTCTGGGCAGCAAGAATCGCTTTTTCTTCTTCTAACTCTATCATTTCATCATGCATATGCTCCTCTTCTTGTTTTAAAGAGGCCATTACCTTCTCTTTCTCAGCCTTCTGAGCAGCAAGAGATTTTTTCATCTCTTCCAAATCCTGCTTCAGCTTTTGCAGCTTAGAGAGGGTGTCCTGTACTTCTTTTTGCTTTCTTTCGAGCTCCGCTTTATCCGCATTATGTTCCTTGAGAATATTTTGATCCGCTTCTACAAAGGCGGCAACAGCCCCAAGACGATCAATAAAATCGCTAAATGTCTTTGCTCCAAGCAGAACATCAAAATAAGTGACTCTACCATTCTCCTGAATGGTCCGTGCTCGATCCTTCAATAGCTCATTTCGATTGGCAATGCGGGTTTCCAATACTTTAATCTCTTCTTCTAGTGTTTCAATATTCGCTTCTGCCTCTTCAATTTGAAGCTCTTTTTCCTTTATTTTTGTTTCCGTATCTCCAACGGCTTGATCAATTCGCTTGATCTCTTTGTCAACATTAACTTGTTCATTTTTGACCTCATTAAGCTTCTCGCCTTGTTCGTTGAGCTTTGAATTAATTTCTGATTGTTTTTCGTGAATGTTTTTTTGCTGCTCATTCAGCTGATCAATTTTCGAATTTGCTGACGCTATGTTTATCGGATTGCTTGTTGCCAAAATCCCCAACCCTAGGGTGGAAGCAACTGAAATGGTTAAAAGCTTTTTCTTCAATTCAGATTTCTCCTCCCTCATTATGTAAAATCATTAGGATCTCCAGAACGGATCTTGGAGACCCTATTTTTGCAAATGAATCGTCATTAAACTTTCAAGAACTTTCTTACGGACATAACACTTCCCCAAATCCCGATGAGTGCACCTAATAACACTAGTAAACCGCCTACTTGGAACATAAACGGATTAAATTCCAGCAGTTGGATAAAATGTCCTTGAAGCTTAGATGAAATATACTCATAGGAATAGCGATAGATCATGCTAATGAAGGAAATCGGGATGACTGAACCTAAAATCCCTAACATGAGCCCCTCCATAAAGAAAGGCCAGCGAATAAATGAATTGGTCGCACCTACCAGCTTCATAATCTCAATTTCTTTTCGTCTCGCAACAATCGTAATTTTAATTGTATTTGAGATTAAGAACATCGCTGTAAATAATAGACCAACAATTAAAACTAAACCAACGTTTCTACTTGTTTTAATAAAGGAAAATAGTTTCTCGACGTCATCTTGTCCATATCGTACTTTAAAGGCAAAATCGAGTTTCTCTATTTTTTTTGCAACACTCTCTAAATGCTCAGGCTGTTTTGTTTTGACGATAAACACATCGTATAAGGGATTATCCTGCTCAAAAAGCTTAAAAGCTTCCCCTTCCTCACCAAGGCTAGAAATCAAGTTATTAAGTTCATCTTCTTTCGGTGAATAAACGACAGAATCCACCTCAGAGATTTTTTCAATATTGTTTTTTAAAGCGTCCTGATCTTCCTTCGTTGCAGCAATATCAATGTGAACCCGAATGCTAACATCCTCTTCAATATCGGTTGCTACTTTATTTAAGTTCATCATGATGACGAAGAATACACCTACAAGCAATAACGTCACTGTCACAGCACTTACGGATGCAAATGTCATCCAGCCGTTACGCGCAAGATTCCTTAAGCTCTCCTTCATATGTCGGCGAAGTGTCCTAGCTTTCATATCCGTAATCACCTCGCTGCTCATCACGGATTATCTGTCCATTTTCAATGGCAATTACGCGATGTCTGATTGTATTTACAATTTCTTTATTATGAGTGGCCATCAAAATCGTAGTTCCTCTAGTATTAATCTCTTCAAAAATTTTCATAATCTCCCATGAAGTATCCGGATCGAGGTTACCAGTTGGTTCATCAGCGATCACAACCTTCGGAGAATTAACGATTGAACGGGCAATCGAGACCCGTTGTTGTTCTCCTCCAGAAAGTTCTGTCGGAAGCATTCTTGCTTTATGCTTTAAATTAACAAGCTCCAAAGTTTCCATTACACGCTTTTTAATATATTTAGGCTGCTCTTCGATTACGTCCAAAGCAAAGGCAACATTTTCATAAACAGTTAATTTCGGCAACAATTTAAAATCTTGGAAAACAACGCCTAATTGGCGGCGAAAATGAGGGATTTTACTTTCCTTCAGCTTCCCTAAATTCACACCGTTAATCATGATCGTCCCTTTGCTAGGCTTTTCCTCTCGATACATCATTTTGATAAAAGTAGATTTACCAGCTCCACTTGGACCTACTACATATACAAATTCCCCTTGATTGATACGAACGCTGATTCCACTAACAGCGACGACACCATTCGGGTACTTTTTATACACATCTTCCATTTCAATCATCTATATCACCCTTCAGGTACTTTCTATAATATTTATAAACATTCACATTATTTTTGTTCTTTTTTGTAGCCAAACCCATTATAACATCATATTTTGTCGATAACCCTTTAAAAAATATTACATTTTCTTTTCAAAGTGGGAAAAATCCTATTTTTTTACAAAAAAGAAGGATTTTTGCACTAAAATTTCCAGTTGGACACCGTCTATTTTACCTAGTTTCGGTGAATTTTAATGGGAAAATTGGCGAATATTGGATGTGGCAAAGAGAGGGTTCCTCGAAAAATGGAGGATTCTCACTCATTTTATTACGAAGAGATGATTAAATTATGCTTGATTTTATTAAAGATGCAAGCTCCTTGCTCATCGCCTAATGGCCTGTTTTTTCGATAGTTACGATGACTTATCGGATCAGACGACAGGCGCTGGAGTTCGATGTACAATGGCGAAAGCACCTTTTTCTGCCTTACAAATTTTCGCGAGCTTCGACCGAGATAAAGGAAAAGGTTACTGATTTTTTACTGGATCGGAAGTTTGTTAGGGTTAGATGTAGAAAAAAGTGAGGGGCCTTTAAACAATGGCTTGGTGCTTCGATGATCATTCTTAGAAGCTTTCCATAGTGTTCATCATCATGTAGGCTTGCCATTGCTTGATGTGATCTACCGTTTTGTAAACGATCAAAAAAGCAAGCAAAGAAAAAAAGATTCCCTTTTCTTTGCTTGCTCAAGTCTATCGATATCTTTCAGTGCCTAACTTTATTTCATATCTGCCAGCCATTCAGCGACCGCTGAAGCTTCTTCACCTTTCAACTGGCCTCCTGGCATGATTCCAATTCCATCAAGAATAATTTGCTCAATTTCCTCTTTTGACATGTTTGCACCGATTTGAGTTAGCTCAGGACCTACGCCACCAGTTAAATCTCCACCATGACAAGTCGAACATTTTTGAGCGTAAGATTTTTCATAGTCAACACTGACAACTTCTTCTTCATCGCCTGCTTGCTCATTAGAATCATCATTTGTATTTGTTTCCGCATTGTTGTTAGTTTCAGTCGTTGTGTCTGTATTGTTACCTCCATCATTTTTTTCACTCTGTAAAGTGAAAAACACCAAAGCGATCAATACGATAATAAGTGCTGCTAATACTGCTAGATGCTGTTTCTTCAATGACAACTCCCCCTAAATTCTGTGAAAATAACATGATTTCCTCTCTATATTATAAAAAAGCCACTTATGCTTTAGGACGTAAATTTGTAGCAATTTAGTGAACTTATTCTTTTCTTATAATTGTTATAATCTGCATCTTTCTATAAAAAAACGTTCTGTCTATTAAGAGGCAGAACGTTTTTTACAATTATTTTTTTGCTGCAAGCCAATCGGCTAGTGCATCTGCTTCTTCATCAGAAACATTCTGAGCGGCCATTGAGCCTCTTCCATTGACAATAACATCCTTGATTTCGTCAGCTGATAAATGTCCTCCAGCTGCTGTTAGGTCTGGACCAACTCCACCAGTCAAATCCCCACCATGACAAGCAACACAGCCTTTTTCATTATAAATCTGCTCTGCATCCACACTTGCAGTTTCTTCATTACCACCTGTATTGTCCTTAGCTTCATCATCTCCGCCGCCACAAGCAGCCAATACTAATGAAGTACCCATCAATAGTGCAAGAAGTTTCTTCTTCAATTGCAACGCCCCCTCAGGTAAATAATACATATACGGCATAATTATACCAATTCTAAACTCGTTTGAAACCCTCTCCAAGCACCTCTGCTGCGTCCATTACAACGACAAATGCTGTCGGATCAATGCTTTTCACCAATTGTTTCAATTTTGTGAACTCCGTTTGATCGACGACACACATTAGGATCGGCCTTTCTTGATCCGTATAACCACCGTATGCTGATAGTTTTGTCACACCTCTATCAATTTTATTCAAAATTCCTTCACGAACTTCTTGCTGCTGATTGGTAATGACCATAACCATTTTCGACCTACCCCAGCCAATCTGCACTAAATCAATGGTTTTACTCGTAACGTAAAGACCGATCAAAGCATACAAACCTCTTTCAATGTCAAAGACCGTCGCTGCTGTTAAGACAATCAGTCCATCAATCATGGCCACACATGTGCCAAGAGAAAGACCCGTAAATTTATGAATGATCTGCGCCGCTAAATCGGTTCCCCCTGTCGAGCCTTTACCACGAAAAACAATGCCAAGTCCGAGCCCGACACCAATTCCGCCAAATAAGGAAGCCAGCAAGGGATCGTTCGTCCAAGGCTCTAAATCTTTCGATAAAAAGACGATAAACGGCAGAAAGATCGTACCGATCAACGTCTTTAAACCATACTGCTTTCCTAAAAAAACGACTCCGGCTATAAATAAAGGAATATTAAATGCCCACTGTACATACGCAGGTTCCCAGTTAAAGACCGCATCCGTTATTGTACTAATTCCGCTTACTCCACCAGATGCTACTCGATTGGGAAGCAAAAATAAATTAAAAGAAAGGGCGATTGCCGCAGAACCGATTAAAATATATATGTATTCAAGTGCTTTCTCCCATTTCGGATTGTTTGCATTTGTTCTTTTACGCATTTTTACAATTTCTCCTTTTGCTTAGGATATCTCAGATGTGAATGGATCATGCTGTCAGTGAGTATATCATGAGGGGAAATTGCTGTAAACGCTATTGTAGTAACGTTTTAATGGGATAAAACTTGTTGATCGAACACTGCTTTTTGATTTAGACAAGAAAGCCGATATGCCGCAACTATGTGTATTTCGGCGTTTTTTTAGATATATCGGCGAAATATGAATTTTATCGGCGGTTTTCACGATTATATCGGCGAATAAGCGTTTTTATCGGCGTTTTTCCGATTATATCGGCGAATAAGCGTTTTTATTGACGTTTTCACGATTATATCGGCGAATAAGCGTTTTTATCGGCGTTTTCACGATTATATCGGCGAATAAGCATTTTTATCGGCGTTTTCACGATTATATCGGCAAAAAAGCGTTTTTATCGGCGTTTTCACGATTATATCGGCGAAAAAGCGTTTTTATCGGCGTTTTTCCGATTATATCGGCGAAAAAGCATTTTTATCGGTGTTTTCACGATTATATCGGCGAAAAAGCGTTTTTATCGGCGTTTTCACGATTATATCGGCGAATAAGCATTTTTTTCGGCGTTTTCACGATTATATCGGCGAAAAACAAATATCCTTATTCAATTTGAACTCCATTTCCCCATGCAAATCTCTCTTTTGGGATGGATATCAGTCTTTACTTCATTTTATCGGTCTTAAATTAAATATATCGGTCTTTACTTCATTTTATCGGTCTTTATCGCTATATATCGGTCTTCGCACTTAAAAACCCCCACGAAGTCGTGAGGGTTCAACAAACAATCATTATAAACTTAATTTCGAACGCAAGTAAGCATTAATAAATGGATCTAAGTCCCCATCCATCACGCCTTGCACATTTCCGCTCTCTGTATTTGTACGGTGATCCTTGACCATGGAATACGGGTGGAAAACGTAAGAGCGAATTTGGCTGCCCCAGCCGATATCCTTTTGCTCGCCGCGAATTTCGGCAAGCTCCGCTTCCTGCTCTTCAATTTTCTTTTGGTAAAGTTTCGCTTGGAGCATTTTCATCGCTGCTTCACGGTTTTTAATTTGCGAGCGTTCATTTTGACATTGAACGACAACACCTGTTGGCAGATGCGTGATCCGAACTGCTGAGTCGGTCGTGTTAATGTGCTGACCACCGGCACCAGTGGCGCGGTACGTATCAATTTTTAAATCCTCTGAACGGATTTCGATTTCAATTTCATCATTCATTTCCGGCATCACTTCACAAGAGACAAAAGAAGTATGACGGCGCCCAGATGAATCGAAAGGAGAAATTCGCACAAGGCGGTGAACTCCTTTTTCTGCTTTCAAATAGCCGTAGGCGTTATGACCTTTAATAGCAAGGGTTACACTTTTAATTCCTGCTTCATCACCAGGAAGATAATCCAATGTTTCCACCTTGAAGCCTTTTTTCTCTGCCCAGCGCGTATACATGCGAAGAAGCATTGAACCCCAGTCTTGAGACTCTGTCCCACCAGCACCGGGATGAAGTTCTAGAATGGCATTGTTTTTATCATATGGCTCACTTAATAAAAGCTGAAGCTCATAAGCGTTCATCCGTTTGACTAACTCCTGCATTTCTGTGACAAGCTCTTCACGAAGCTCCTCATCGTTTTCCTCTTTCACAAGCTCGTAAGTAAGCTCTAGATTTTCAAACGTTTCTGTTAAATCGTAAAACTCATGAACCTGATCCTTCAAACCATTCGCTTCACTAATGACTGCTTGAGCGCTTTGCTGATCATTCCAAAATTCCGGCTGCAGCATTTCATCCTCAAGCTCGGCAATGCGCGCCTCTTTGTTCTCTAAGTCAAAGAGACCCCCTAAAGTCCGCTAATTTCTTAGCTGTATTTTCCAATTCATGACGAATATCCGCTAATTCCATTCATGTCACCTCATAGTTTTTTATAAAATCATTTGGCAGAAAAAGAGAGCCGGTTCACCGACCCTCCATTTTCCCAAATCACAACATTTCCTTTATGCCAATTTTGCCACAAACGCTCAAAATTAAGACGTTCTTCCACAGCAATTTTTATATTTTTTGCCGCTGCCGCAAATACATGGATCGTTCCGTCCGACATTAATCGCTTTAACAACTGGTTTTTTCTTCACTTTTTCGCCATCTTCCTTCGGATTAACCGCTTGACCCTTCGCTACTTCTTCACGCTCAAGGTTATTGCGAATCTCCGCCTTCATCACATACTTCGCTGCGTCGTCTTCAATAGACATAACCATTTCTTCGAACATAGCAAAGCCTTCTTTATTATATTCACGAAGCGGATCAATTTGACCGTAAGCACGGAGATGAATTCCTTGACGAAGCTGATCCATTTGGTCAATATGATCAATCCATTTTGAATCAACTGCGCGCAGAAGCACAACCTTTTCAAACTCACGCATTTGCCCTTCATCAAGCTGACCTTCTTTTTCATTATAACGCTCTTTCACTTTAGCAAAAATAACGTCAATGATTTCCTCTGTATCCTTGTTGCTGATATCATCAACTGTTATATCGCCTTCTTGTAAAAGATTTCCGTTTACATAATCAATAATCCCTTGTAGATTCCACGTCTCTCTCTCTTCATCAACTGGTGTAAAAGCCTCCACATGACGAGATAATGAACTTAAAATCATATTTTCTAGGATATCGCGTAAATTCTCTGACTCAAGTACTTCATTACGCTGCTTGTAAATGATTTCCCGTTGCTGACGAAGAACATCATCATAAGATAACAACTGCTTACGTGCATCAAAGTTGTTTCCTTCTACACGTTTTTGTGCAGATTCAACTGCTTTCGAAACCATTTTACTTTGAATTGGCTGAGAATCGTCCATACCGAGCCTAGACATCATCGCCTTCATGTTATCTGAGCCGAAACGTCTCATCAATTCATCTTCCATTGAGAGATAGAATTGAGTCACCCCAGGGTCGCCTTGACGACCGGAACGACCGCGGAGCTGATTATCAATGCGGCGGCTCTCATGACGTTCCGTACCGATTACCGCTAAGCCACCAAGGTCTATTACCCCTTCGCCAAGCTTGATATCTGTACCACGACCCGCCATATTTGTAGCAATGGTCACAGCGCCCTTTTCACCGGCATTGGCAATAATTTCTGCTTCACGCCCATGATTTTTCGCATTTAATACATTGTGATGAATGCCTTTTTTCGTTAAATACTTTGAGATTAATTCCGATGTTTCAATCGCGACCGTACCAACTAGTACAGGTTGTCCCTTCTTGTTGCGCTCAGCGATATCTTCCACGACAGCTCGGAATTTCCCATCCATTGTTGCATAAATTAAATCTGGACGGTCATCACGAGTAACCGGCTTATTGGTTGGAATGGCAATAACATTCATGTTATAAATGTTACGGAATTCCTCTTCCTCCGTTTTTGCCGTACCGGTCATCCCAGATAACTTCTCATACATGCGGAAATAATTCTGGAACGTGATCGATGCAAGCGTCATGCTTTCATTTTGGATTTCCAAGCCTTCTTTTGCTTCAATTGCTTGGTGCAGCCCATCACTGTAACGACGCCCTTTCATTAGACGACCAGTAAATTGGTCAACGATCACAATTTCCCCGTCTTGAACGACATAATCCACGTCTAAATGCATACTGGCATGCGCTTTTAAAGCTTGACCAATATGATGATTAAGTGCCACATGACGAATATCGAAGAGGTTCTCGATTCCAAACGCTTTCTCCGCTTTGGAAATTCCATCTTCCGTTAACTGAACCCCTTTTGTTTTTTCGTCATACGTATAATCTTCATCCTGTTTCAATGTGCGCACAAAGGCATTCGCTTGAATATATAATGCAGTCGACTTTTGCGCAGAACCAGAAATGATCAATGGCGTTCTCGCTTCATCGATTAAAATGGAGTCAACCTCATCAATAACAGCAAAATTCAAAGGACGCTGCACCTTTTGCTCCTTATAAAGGACCATATTGTCGCGAAGGTAATCGAAACCAAGTTCATTATTTGTACTATACGTAATGTCACATGCGTACGCTTCTTGCTTTTCTTCTTTCGTAAGCCCATTAGAGTTCAGACCAACAGTCAACCCTAAAAATGTATAGAGCTCACCCATCTCGGTGGCATCACGGCTTGCTAAATATTCGTTAACAGTCACAACGTGAACACCTTTTCCAGAAAGAGCGTTTAAGTAAACAGGCATCGTCGCCGTTAATGTTTTACCTTCCCCGGTCTTCATTTCTGCGATATTTCCTTCATGAAGGGCGATACCCCCCATAAGCTGAACCGGGTATGGATATAAACCTAGCACGCGCTTTGCCGCTTCACGGACAACGGCAAACGCCTCCGTTAAAAGCTCGTCTAATGTTTCTCCTTTTTGGTAACGGGCTTTGAATTCCTCTGTTTTTGCCCGTAGCTGATCATCACTTAAAGCAGCCGTTTCAGAAGCAAGAGCTTCAATTTGCTCACTCATCTTCGTTAACTTCTTTATCTCTCGCTTATTCGGATCAAATACTTTATTTAACATTCCAAGCATCGAATACGCTCCTTTATTTCATAAAGTAAGGCTCTTCTTTCATGTCCTATTTCAATTAAAAAAAAGACTGGCAAAACCCTTCTTTTCTCAATACTTCCCATCGTCTTATACGTCTTATATTCGTAATTAATATTACCACTTCCACTTTGGGGTGACAACTTTGGTGGGCTTTGAAGGTTCAACGATGTTCATGAAAAAGCTTTTCTCATGTTCTCCACAACAAAAACGGAGAAATCTCAAGCCTTCAAAGGAAACACCGGTCTAAAAATCTCCCCTCAAAATGGTGCACGTTTGCGCAATAGTACGCAAAAAGACTTTTGCTAAACACCAATAAACAATTCAACCGTCTTTTCACCTATGAGCTCATATTCTTTTAGAATAAACATCTAGTAAAAGCGAGCATTGTAAACTTTCTTTTGGAAAAAACCTTAGCTTTTTCTGGAGGGAGTATTTCATCCTGCTCATTTTCAAAATCAGAAATCCTAAAATGAACAAAGCGACAAAGGGGTTATTTAGCACCCACCCTTTGCCTGTTCTTTCGCCTTATCATTATGAATATTGACATCCCACACAAAGAACCTCATATGACTGTACCCATCCAGTTAAATGCGCGAAAAAAGTTCCCACCTTAAGGAACACTGGCAAACATACAAAATCCCTCATACAAGAGGGCTAGTTTTTTTAAGTTATTTTCCTTTTAAATATAAAAAAAACTGATACAAACAAAATAGAATCGTTAATGTGATTAAAGCGCGAAAACCATACTGAGGTGGAATGATAAAATACACGATCGCTATGGCAAAAACAAATATAAGATATCCTAAATAATACCCTTTCTTAAAGGTCATTTCGAACCCCTCTTTTTGTAAAATTATACCACATAAACCTTCGCAACTTAATAATATGTACAAGAAATCTTTTATAAATGAATAAATATCTAACACATGTTAGAGTAACAAGGCTACTCTCTAGTACTGCCACTATTGCCATTGACAGGCACAGGCTTAAAAGGAATAATATGTTCTCACCTTAACAAAGACAGCGTATCGAGACGAAGAAACATGCCAATTAAGCCTTTGTGCTTTTTTAACCGCTGACACGAGTTGCTGTTTGTCTCAAAGGCGCTGCACCATTGTTGCTCCCATTACTCAGTTTAACGGGCTGACATCATTCAGGGTTTTGAAGACTATGGTAGGCTTACTTGGGCATTTATATATAAATACAAGACCTGCTGTCACCTCATACTGATAAATGTTGAAGAGACCGACCATAAAGGTCAGTCTCTTGTCGTTAGAACGGAATATCCTTATCATCGCTCACTTGATTTTTCTCAAGAGCCTCGACGATATCTTCAAAGTACATGCTTCGTAACTTATTCAATTCTTCCTGTAAATCTTCTTCCATTTCCTTAACTGCAGCACTTAATGTCGACGGGGAAATCCCGTATTGAAGGGCAACCTCTTTTTTCGTTATTTTGTTTAAAGGGTTGGCGGTCATATTGAGATAGTGAATGGCTGCTGCATAAGTCTCTGCTCTTTTCGTAAGCCGCAAGCCTTGTTCGCAGTATTTGTACCAAAGGATGATTCCGGACGCCACGATCATCATTGGAGCTTCTAGCTTCTCCATTTCATTCTCATACAATTCGGCTACTTCCTTATGGAACGGGGTGCTCCACTTAAAATCTTTAGAGCCATATTCGATTGTTGCAAATGGCAGTTCATTCATGATAAAAAGAAACTCATCTGATAAGAACTCAATTGCATCCTCGTATTCTGAAGCTTCAAATCTCTCTATTAAATACTGCTCATCTTTCCCATCTTCTTCCCCTTCCAAATCAAAAATGGTTGGGAAAAGAATCCATTCATTCGCAAACGGAACTAAAAATCCAAACACAAACGATCCTGCTTCCGACTCAGTCGGCTCAAGCAACTTAATAGAGAATGATTCTTTCGTCAATGTATCCTGCACGGTCATATAGTTGTCCTCAATGGAAAGCAATTTTCCTGCAATTGGACGCGGCTTTGTCCATGATTGTAAAATTTCCTTCACTTTTGAGCGCTGAATCATTTTACTTTTTTCTTTAATAAAGCGCTGTAATATCGTACCACCGTTATCGACATGTTCAAATAATGTAAACCAGACCAAATGGACAAATAGGAAATACTCCATCTCCTCCTCATCTTCGATCATTAATTCCTCGGCCACACTCTCAAAATCTTGATCAATTTCCAGTTCATACTCACGGGTTGCATATTGAATCAATTGAACCTGAAGTTCCATCACCTCTTTTTCTATAATGGAAGTAATCGAAACGGTCTTCTGCAGCCCGCAGCATTTTTTATATTTCTTCCCACTTCCACAAGGACAAGGCTCATTGCGGCTCACCTTCGTATTCATTTGCTTCTCCTCTTTCCTATATCCTACTATTCTAGTATTAAGTGTAAACATTTTTTCCCAAAAATAAAACAAGGTGATCAGCAAAAAATGTTCTTTTTATATTTATGTTGATGAATTATTAACCTCGTGTAAAAGTTATTCTCATTATAGCATTTTTCGACAAAATCCCCTAAAACCTATTCGAGTCTCTCCGATATTAGTAGGGTGATTACTACAATGGAGGGATTTCAACATGAGAAAAATTGCTTTAGTGTTACTGCTTGCCTTTTTCATCATTGCAGGTTGCTCGAAAACAGAGACAACGAAAAAGGACACAGAATATAAAATTGGGATACTCCTTTCAGATGCAGGGCTTGGCGACGAGTCTTTCAACGATTCTGCCTTCCGCGGCTTAGAAAATGCCCGTGACGAATTCGGGATGATTTTTGATTACCGTGAGGCAACAGACGGAGATCTAGAGGGTGCGCTAACCGAGCTTGTTGAGAATGATCATGACATCGTTATTGCACTTGGGTTCTCTGCAAAGGATGCTCTTGAAAATGTTGCAGCAAAGTACCCAGAGCAACAATTTTTATTGATAGATGAAGTATCGGACATGGATAACATCATTTCCATCACCTTCAAGGAACAGGAAGGAAGCTTCCTTGTCGGCATGATCGCAGCGATGACCAGCAAGACCAATAAGATAGGCTTCATCGGCGGTGTTGACGTTCCTGTTATTCATCATTTTAGAGCGGGCTTTATTCAAGGTGTTAAATATGTAAAGCCCGATGCTGAAGTGTTCGTCGATTTTGCTGGTACATTTGATGATGCGGAACTTGGCCGAACTTTAGCTCTTGCTCAAATCGAAAAAGGCGCTGATTTTATATATCACGCTGCCGGGTTTACAGGATACGGTTCCCTTCAAGCTGCTGAGGAAAACAATATTTATGCAGCAGGAGTAGATATCGACCAATTCTTTGTTGCAGAAAAAGCCGTGGTTACATCGATGATTAAAAAAGTCGATCAAGCGGTTTATGATATTGCCAAAACACTTCATGAAAACGGAAAAATTGAGGCTTCCTCTTTCCAACTCGGGTTAGCTGAGGACGGAGTCGGCCTAGCAGAAATTCGCTTAAAAACACTAACACCAGAAGAACAGCAATTACTTGAAGATGTAACGAAAAAAATTACTTCAGGGGAAATAACCGTTGAAGCGGAGTAAAGGAGATAGACTATGAGACTGAGAGAACGTTTACTAACTATCGCTATCATTCCTTTAATTTTAGCGGTAATTGTCATTTCAACGATGATTGTTCAATTAATCAATATCCAAAGCTCTGGTGAAAATGATGTACAAATCCTCCTAGAGGTAGAGCAATTAAACGGAGAACTAGCAGCTGTTAAGCAATCCCTCTCCAATTACACATACAATGCATCTGAAGCAAATAAAACAGAAGCGTTAAATACATTCGAAAAAATTCACACTCGCTTTGAAGATCTAGAAGCGAAAATGACGGAGGCAGAACAGCTACAAATTTTAGCAAAAGCGAAGGAGAAGTTCGAGGCGCTTTCAACAGAGTCAAACGAAGCATTCGAGCAAAATGATGTTCCAACTGTTAAAAGACAATCTCTTCGAACATCTGGAATTTTAAATGATATTTATCTCCTTGATAGGTTGACGGATGAATGGTACCAAGAAATGCTGCAACAAACCGAAAGGAAAATAAATTATGTCGTGATATTTTCCAGCATAAGTATAGTGATTATGATTCTATTATCCGTCGTTGCTTCATGGTTGGTGGCGAGAAAAATCACGAAACCGTTAAATAGTGTCGTTGAAGTAGCCAACCAAATTGCTGCCGGGGATTTAAGCAGCCAAATTGAATTATCAGACAAAAATGCAAATAGCAAATTTGAGATTGAACAGTTGAATGCTGCTTTCGCCTCCATGATTAGTCATTTGCGTGGAACCGTTCAATCGATTGATCAAATCGGTGACGAGGTAACAACCTTTACAAAAGACGTTTCCGAACAAATGAAAAAACTGCAAGATGTGAGTACTCAAGTTGCCGCATCCACAGAGGAATTGGCAAAAGGAAGTGAATCAATTTCTGAGGATATTCAGTCCACTGCTTCACTGATGGCCAGCATGAGCCAAGATTTCCTCCATGTTCAGGATGAGAGCAGACTTGCATCCGAAGCGAGTTTAAGCGCCTTTCAATCGGTTCAACAAGGCCGTGAATCTCTCGAAAAACAAGGGGAAATCGCCCAGCGTCTTTCTCTTTCGACAGAGGAGATTGCACGCTCTGTTCAAGATTTCACTCAATTTACTGATGAGATTAATACCGCTGCCCAATCCGTGCGCGAAATTGCGGAACAGACGAATTTACTTGCCCTTAATGCTGCCATTGAAGCGGCAAGAGCAGGCGAAGCAGGTAAAGGTTTTGCAGTCGTTGCTGATGAAGTTCGCAAACTTGCCGATGATTCAACAAAAGCAACCCATTTAATTACAAGTATGGTATCGAATATCATGGACGGTCTGCAAAGCATCGTAAAGGCAACCGATCTTGGTCATGAATTATCGACACAGCAAGATCAGGCAAAAATAGAGACTGAGCATGCCTTTGAGACAATTGCGACGGACGTTACATCCATTCAAGAAAAGCTTGAAGAGCTTGTCCGCAGCATAGAAAGATCGAATGAAATGAGCAATCAAGTAACGGTATCAGTGGAAAACATCTCTGCTATTACCGAAGAAACAGCCGCAGGTACGGAGGAAATTTCTGCTTCAACTGAAGATCAACTGGAAGCCTTCGAACAAGTCAGCCAAATGGTCGCAAAACTGCGAGGAATGACCGAAACCATGCAAAAGGAATTAAGTAAATTTAAATTGTAAGATAATTTAAATCAACCGCATTCTTTAACAGGAATGCGGTGAGGGAATAGAGGAATTTGATACATACAAATAGAGAAAGGTGAATTTGAGCGTACTCAAATTCACCTTTCTCATGATTAAAAGCTAGTTATGTCCCAGCTTCTTTTACCGTTTGTCCGTTCCTTCCAAAGATAAGCGAAGCCCCTGAAAGCGTAAGCTGAACGAATTGCGATGGTTCTACCACGGTAGTAAAGGAGAAAAGTGTGCCATTACTCGCGAAATAAGCGCAATTGCTTCTGAAGCTGGCACGTTTTCACTTGAGCAATGACGAGATTTGCACCTGAACAACCAGCACCTTTACTCTATACAGGGCATCCCCACTTGATACTGGCGCAATTATCGCCAAAACTGGCGCATTCTCATCCAAGGCTCTTCCTAACAAACTTGCGCAATCAATTATAAAACTCGCACATTCCTTCCGACGAAAGCACAATAAGTTCAGCCATTCAAAACAGCGCCCTTAAGAGCGCTGTAGTTTCTCACCATTTCCAACAATGGTTAGCAGAATAACCGTATGCAGAGCCTAGCCAATTACTAAGGCTCCGTAAACAAGTGCTCCGGCGATTACGTAGGCAGGATGCACCTTCATTTTTTCCATTAAGACAAAGCTCAATCCGCCGATAAAGAGTGTCTGTCCAATCCCTATTCCTTCATAGGATGAGAAAAAGAAATCATACGTCATAATCCCTAGTAATACGGCAATGACTGGTCGAATATAAATGGTCATCCATTTCACTTTTGGTGATTCCTTATACTTCATTAATAGACCAAGAAGGGTAATCATAAGAATAAGCGAAGGACCAACTGTAGCAAAAACAGCCACGATGGAACCAAGAATTCCCCCTTGCTGGTAACCAATATAACCCGCCATTTTCGTGGCAATAGGGCCCGGCAACGCATTTCCCAGTGCGAGCATTTCACTAAATTCATTTACGGTAAACCAACCGTAACGATCGACCACTTCATTTTCAATTAACGGGATTGAAGACGGACCACCACCGTATCCAAGAATCCCTGGAATGAAGAAAGCTAAGAAGATCTGCCAATAAATCATGCTCCTTCCGCCTCCTTCTTTTCCTTATTTGCTGAATCCTTTTTCCATAACGCTGCTACTAATAAAAGAACGATAATAATAGCCGGATGAATATGCAAAAATTCCAACACAATAATACTAACGATAATAAATATAATAGCCCACTTCATGCCAAGCTTTGAATTCGTCGATTTTTTCACAAAATCCCAAGTTAATGTGCCAAGCATCACCATGACAACGGGTACAACAGCTACAGACATGCCATGTACCCAAGGCTGGTCCTTGTATGCATTTAAAACTGTTAACAGAAGGATCATGAGAATAATCGTCGGAACAATAGAGGCAAGAATAGCATTCAGCATTCCTACTATTCCACCAACACGATAACCAATATAGCCCGCCATTTTTGTATTAATTGGCCCTGGGAGGGCATTAGCGAGAGCGAGGATATCTCCGAATTCATCTGAATCCATCCATTTAAAATTATCGACTACCTCTTTATGTACAAGCGGGATTGCTGATGGACCGCCACCGTACCCTAAAATCCCAGAGCGAAAAAAAGCGATAAAAATGTGTAGTTGCTTCATTGTTTTCAATGTCTCCCTTTTCAGATGGCTTGCGGCCTTTCCGCGGCCACAAACCTTCCTTTCCAGTTTACCACGCGGCAATCGATCCGTCTGTCCTCGATTCCGTCCCCCCCATTAATACACCAGTGTCCGGATCGCGCCAAATAATTTGACCACGACCAAATCCACCTGTATCAACAGTTGCTTCAATTTGGTGACCCTTCCGCAAAAGTGCTTGTGCAATATGATTCGGAAAACTTGGCTCAACTTGAATTCTTTTATCCCCGATCCATTGCCAACGTGGCGCATCTAAAGCAGCCTGTGGGTTCAATCCAAAATCAATGGTATTCATTATGACCTGCATATGACCTTGAGGCTGCATATATCCTCCCATCACCCCGAAAGGGCCAACTGCCTGAGAACCTTTTGTCAAAAATCCTGGAATAATGGTGTGATAGGTTTTCTTTCCTGGTTTTAATGCGTTAGGGTGCTCCGGATCAAGGGAGAAATCATGGCCTCGATTTTGCAAGGAAATACCTGTACCAGGGACGACAAGACCGGAACCAAAGCCCATATAGTTGCTTTGAATGAAAGAAACCATATTCCCCTCACCATCAGCAGTTGCCAAATAAACGGTGCCCCCACGCGGAGGTTGATATGGAGTTGGAGCAAGTGCCTGCTCAGCTATTTCCATTCTTCGTGATTTCCCGTAGGCATCTGACAACAGCTCTTCAACCGTTACAGGCATATCCCTTGAATCAGTAATAAATGCTTTGCCATCTGTATAGGCAAGCTTCATTGCCTCAATCTGTTTATGATACGTATTAACTGTATCCTTCTCATTAAATTCAAACCCTTTGGCAATATTTAATGCTAAAAGAGCGACCAAGCCCTGACCATTAGGCGGAATTTCCCACACATCATAGCCACGGTAATTTACCTTAATAGGCTGCACCCATTCAGCCTTATACTCGGCGAAATCCTCCTCAGCGAGAAAACCATTGTATTTTTTCGAAAACTGGACCATTTTCTCAGCCAATTCACCGCGATAAAAGCTTTCCCCGTTCGTTTCAGCAATCGAACGAAGCGTTGATGCATGACCGGCCGATCTCCAGATCTCCCCGATTTTAGGTGCTCTCCCATCTGGAGCAAAAGTTTCAAACCAATGCTGGAATTCCTCATCCGTTAGTTTTTGCTTATAATTACGATAAGCAAGCTCCCAATATTTTCCGAGTATCGGTGTGAGCGGATAACCATTTTCCGCGTAATCAATTGCAGGTGCTAGCACCTCTTGAAGAGACAGCTTGCCAAAACGCTGTGATAATTCAGCCCAAGCTGATGGAGCGCCGGGCACAGTAACTGGAACTAAGCCATGGGTCGGCATTTTTTCATAGCCTCTTTCTTTGACAGCCTCGATGCTAATCGATTTGGGCGAAGGGCCGCTACCGTTTAATCCATGCAGCTCTCCTTTTGTCCACACAAGGGCAAACGCATCGCTGCCAATTCCATTCGATGTCGGCTCCACAACGGTCAATGTCGCTGCCGTAGCAATCGCCGCATCAATTGCATTCCCACCTTTTTTCAATATATCAAGGCCTGCTTGTGCTGCTAACGGCTGCGAGGTTGCGACCATTCCTCTATTGGCAAATACAGCCATTCGCTGCGATTGATATGGGTAATTTAAAAAATCAAACTTCATATATATCCCCCTTTGTCGTAGGCCTTGTTTTCAGAATATGACGCAAATTGTTTCGAAATGCGTACTATCCAACCAAAATTGGTGACAAGAGCCTTCCTTATTATTTTGA
Source organism: Bacillus methanolicus (assembly GCF_008764295.1). Lineage (GTDB taxonomy): Bacteria > Bacillota > Bacilli > Bacillales > Cytobacillaceae > Robertmurraya > Robertmurraya methanolica_A. Next base: position 71,135 of record NZ_VTQX01000008.1, read on the forward strand.
AAAGCACACAAGCTGCCTGCAAACATTCATCTAGCCCGTGTCATGCCTATATCCTCCCAAGGTTTTATAGATGTGCCAGAAGATAACAGCCAGCATTTTTTAGTGTTAACTATATTCCGAAATACGAAAGATTCGTATACTCATATTGTAATAGACAAGTGGAAAATTCACAATTTTTGTTTTTTTAAGAAATCCAATCACATTTTTTATGGAGCACAGTTCTTATCAAAGAAACATGGTCATGAATTACGGAGGTTTGCGAGATCATTGTGCATCTTAAATCATCTTAAAAGCCACTCTAAAAAACCGCATTCCATTTACTTTGGAATGCGGTTCAGATAACGAATCATTATTGAGCTTCAATTAAACCGTAACGGCCATCCTTACGCTTGTACACTACATTCGTAAGGTTTGTTTCCGCGTTGGTAAAAACGTAGAAATTATGACCTAGCATATTCATTTGCAGAATAGCCTCTTCGCTATCCATCGGTTTTAAATCAAAGCTTTTTTGGCGAACAACTTCTAATTCTTCTTGCTCTTCTTCAGTCACAGGTGCATCCGGCTCTTCAAAGCTTGCAAACAGTGTATTAACACCGCCTTTTTCACGGAACTTGCGGTTTACTTTTGTTTTATGTTTGCGAATTTGGCGTTCTAATTTATCTGTGATTAAATCAATCGCTGCATACATATCATCATGAATTTCCTCTGCACGTAACACAAGGCTCTGCATCGGAATCGTTACTTCTACTTTAGATCTCTTGTCATTGTAGGTCTTTAAATTAACATGGACATTTGCTTCAGGAGTTTCAGTAAAATATCTTTCGAGTTTAGCAATTTTCTTTTCAACATACTCTCTAATTGCTGGAGTTACCTCAATGTTTTCTCCTCGTACGTTAAAATTCATAAGTGAACTCCTCCTTTTTGATTATCCTTCACCTATCAATCCTTTTGCAGCCCGGTTACCGTCACGGCTCAGACAACAAAAGATGTGATATATAGCCCTTTAAAAAGACTATATATTATATTTCTATTTTAACCCAAGAAACTCCTGCTAAAACAGTGAAAAAGGTTTAAAAAGTTTGTCGAAATTGTGAAGGAAGAAATGCATGCCCTATTTCTTGCTTTGTCTATGACCGCAAAGATACTCCGTGAAATAAAGAACTGCAACTCACCTTCAAGAACAAAAATGAGAAAACCTAAAACACAACCGAATTGATTTCGATCTCGTTAAATTGCATCAGTTTGAACAAATTGCGAGTTTTGTGTATATTTCCATTCGGACTTTTTACCGACTTTTTTGTTTTTTGCATGCTCTGTTTCCGAATAGAGGGGATATACGGACAATCAACCGGAGCACCTTGCGCTTTCTGTCCGAATAGCAGGGTCATTCGGACATTCAACCGGAGCTGCTTGCACTTTCTGTCCGAATAGAGGGGTCATTCGGACATTCAACCGGAGCACCTTGCGCTTTCTGTCCGAATAGAGGGGTCATTCGGACATTCAACCGGAGCTGCTTGCACTTTCTGTCCGAATAGAGGGGTCATTCGGACATTCAACCGGAGCTGCTTGCGTTTACTGTCCGAATAGCAGGGTCATTCGGACATTCAACCGGAGCACCTTGCACTTTCTGTCCGAATAGCAGGGTCATTCGGACATTCAACCAAAGCTGCTTACGTCTTAAAAGGTCCAGTTCTTTCGATATAGGAAAACAATGGTGCTAGCACCTCCGCTTGACTTATCGTAGTTCGTTAGAGAAGAACGGAAATCAAAACCACCAGTGTAAACTGGTGGTTTGCTCTGCGGCTGAAAGCCTCTCTTACCGGCCTTGGCATTAAAGGCCCACTGAAATGGTCTCCCTTTTGCACCACATTCACTCACCAATTCTAAAGAATCTCGTTATTTCTTTTTATTTTTTCTCCTGTGAACGGATCAAACTCTTCGAACAATGTTAACTGGTCTGCCCGGTAGTCTTCTACTAGCTGATTTCGATTGTATTCTTGTATTTGCTTTTTGTTTCGACCTACTGTATCTACATAGAACCCACAGCACCAAAATTTTCGATTTCCATATCGATACTTTAAATTGGCATGTTTATCGAAAATCATGAGACTGCTCTTTCCTTTCAAGTAACCCATGAACTGAGACACACTTAATTTTGGTGGGATACTCACTAACATATGAATGTGGTCGGAACAAGCATTTGCTTCATGAATGACAACACCCTTTCGTTCACACAAATCCCGGATAATTTTTCCAATACTCTTTTTGTATTTTCCATAGATAATTTGTCTTCTGTACTTTGGTGCAAAGACAATGTGATACTTACAATTCCATTTTGTATGTGCTAAACTGTTAACATCAGACGACACAAAGGTCCCTCCTAGCTAGATAAATTTGGTTGGCGAACCAAAATTTATTTTTGCACTAAGAGGGGCTTTTTTAATACACCGCTGAAAGCTACCCGGAACCATACGCCTAGCGTATGGTTTTCTTTCTATAAATTAAAAAACGACCCTTTGCAGGGCCGATTTATGTTTAACCTTTTATATCAATATTTCCACCAAGATGGGGCTGAGCAGCATGTTGTAATGCTTGTACATCAACACTGCCCATCATTTGATGAATAAAATCCGTTGCATTTCCTTCTGCCATATCCATCGTCTTTTTCAAAAGGGCGATCGATGCTTGTTGACTTGTCTGCCCTTGGCTTAAAGCCATTGATAATCGTGCGACGTCCATTTGGAACCTCCGATTTCACCATGCTTCTACGGTGAATGTTATTTTTTCTTATCAAGAAACATGCCATCTACAGACAAATTTTCATATAGATTAGCATACTGTTCATTTTTTTGTTTCTTTAATTGAAGTGTTTTTATATCCTGCTTTATCATGTTCTTTCTTTGTTCCATTAAAGCCTGGATTTCCTGTTCTTGACGCGCCAACTCCAGCTTTGTTTCCTCATTCAGATGTGAAAGATCGGACAGTTCATTTAAGAAATTTTGCCTTTTCTCAAGTAATTCATCCATTTTCTCAATCTGCTCTTCCCGCTGTTCAATTAAAAACTCACCTTCAAGCAAAGTCTTTAATTCCTTTGAGACAGTCATGAATTGGTCAAGTTCTCTCATTACGCTTTGCCACTTTCAGCATATTGTTTTCTTGTTGATTGAATAACTTCCTTCCACATATCACGGAACTCCATTACAAAGCCCTCAACTTCTTCAAGGATTTGTGCATCATTCTTTAAATTAGCCTCAACAAGTCTCCTATGCAAATAATCATACATTTGCAATAGATTATGGGACACTTCAACATCCATATTAAGTGTTACCATTAGCTCTTGCACGATGTTTTGAGCTTTAAGCAAATTTTCGTTCCGCTGTTCAACTTGATTGTCTTCGATCGCCTTTTTTGCCAGTTTAATAAACTTTAAACAGCCGTTATATAGAAGCAATGTTAATTCTCCAGGTGATGCCGTATTAACTGAATTTTGTTTATACGCTTGATGCGGTTGATTCATTGCCATTTCTTTATCACCTTCTATAAACTTATTGTTGTTGTGCTCCCATGCCTAAATAAGAAAGTAACATATTCGATTGATTATTTAGGTTTTGCATCGCCTTTTCCATCGCATTAAATTGGCTCCAGTAGCGATTCTCCACCATTTTCAAGCGGTCTTCAAGTCGGGAAATATCATCCTTTACTCTTCCTAACTGTTTACCTAATGTATAATTATCTTCAGTTTTAAAAACATTCCCTGCACGCTCTTCAATCTTTTTCACGGTGCTTGAAAGCGTATCACGCACACGTCTTGCTAAACCTTGCTCCTCATATGTTGGACCGTCTGCCATAAACAATTGGAAAATAGCCTCCGGATTTTCCTCAATAGCCGCTTTCAGCTTATCTTCATTTATTTCAAGCTTACCACGATCCATATAATTTTTCGTTGTCGTAATACCAATCTCTGCTAATTGGTTGAATTTCGGATCCGTTAATGTAACCTCGTTAGACTTCACTTCAGAGTACAAATTATTGCGCAGCGTTGTCATCGCACTGTCTAAAATTTGATCTCTGCGCAGCAAGCCGCTTTTTGCCTTTTCTTCCCACTGCTCAATCTCTTTTTCAGACATCGCTAATTTTTGCTCTTGTGTAAGAGGTGTAAAAGAAGAATACTTTTCTTCAGTCAACTTCCCATTTACTTTATCAAGTAACTCATTGTACTTATTGACAAAGTCTTTTATCGTGGTCATGATTGCATCAGTGTCCGTGCCGACTGTTACGGAAGTCGATTCGCCTGCTACCGAATTATTGTGCAGCGTAAATGTGACACCGCTCATCGTAAATGTATTGGAAGCACGTTCAGTTTCCAAACCATTAATCGTAAATTTAGCATTTGAACCAGCTTGTTCCTCAGTTAACTTCAATGCTTGTGTAAAAAAGTCTGCTGAAGCCCCTGTAAAATTAATCGACTTACCTTCACTATTTATTAAATTCCCTGTATCTTTCCTTTGAACAACCATTTGATCTGTATGGCTATCATAAAACATGTTAACGCCTACGTTAGAACTATTGATTTGACTTAGCATGCTATCTAAAGTTACATTTCCAGCGATCTTGAAATCACTATCTCTTTTGTTGGTAGAGCCGTCTTCTTTGTACGTTTCAATATTAAATTCTAAGTAGTTATGATTGTAACTAACAGAAAAACTGCTATCGCCTTCTAGCTTGGTTCCGAAGGACATTTTTCCAGTATTTTCATCAATGTAGACCGTGTTCGCATCCTTCGTTTCCGGAATACTTCCCACTACTACGTCAAACTCCTGCACTTCTCCATCTGCATTCTTAACTTCTAATTTCCCATTAGCATTAAGATTTAATGTTTCAGAGACAGCACCCTTTGTAAGCTGAAAATCTGTTGCACCTTTTTCAGGTACTTTAAAATTACTTGTGATTTCTTCCTGCTTCCAAGTAAACCCTTCTAGCTTATCTCTTTGCGACCATAAGCTTTTAGTAGAATCAATTTTTCCATCTTTACTTACAGCTGCCGTACTTTGCATTCTGGCTGCCGTTGCGATCGTCACATTTTCGAGCTTGTACGAAATCGTCCCAGCATTAGGAGCTGCCTTTGCAGTAACAACATCTGAATTGGAACTAACCGCTGACCTTGTTAGCATATTCGCTTGCCTGTAAATTCCATCAAAGATAAAATTGCTAAAATCGTCTAACAATTTATTCATCTCACGATAGCTATCACGCTGCCATTCAATGACTTGCCTTTTTTGATTTAATTTATCAAGTGGTATTCTTTGAGCCTGCATGAGTGAATCAACGATGGATTGAGTATCCATTCCACTAGCAATCCCTGAAAATCTAATAGTACTTACCATGATCTTGTCCTCCTATTTACAGCTTTTTGTCTATAAACAGACCTAGATATTCTGTCATTTTCGCATACATATCCAATATTTCTTTATCCGGGATTTCTCGCACTACTTCCTTCGTCTCTTTATCAATGACTTCTACATAATAACGATCGAGATCCTCATGCAGTTTAAAGACGACCGAAGTGAATTTCGGTTGCAAAAATTCATTCATCCCTTTTACGATATGTTCTACCTCTTCTTTTGAAAGCTTGCCATTATGTTCTTCTTTTACTTTATCCTGATGTCTGTCGTGATGTTGTTCTGATTGTCTTACTCGCCCTGTACGGTTAATTGGTGTCTCCTTTAAACCAGTAGAAGCTGTAAGAGAAGATGAATTGGCAGTAAGGGAAACTCCTCCAATATTCATAAGAACAACTCCTCATTTTTATCCTAATTATTATATCGGACACAATGAGTTATTGTTAAACCTCTTTTGTTTATTTTAGGAATCATTTAATCTAATAAATAGTAGCTTAGGACCTTCGACACCCCTTTTATAACTGATTGCACATCTTCATCAGACATTTTCGGAAAGAGAGGAATCGTTATGGCAGATTCGTACCATTCTTCCGCAATCGGACAAAGACCTTTTTCATACCCTAACCCCTGATAATATGGATGGTGATAAACGGGCAGATAGTGGACATGTACACCGATATTTTCTGCCCGAAGAGCTTCAAAAATAGCTCTTCGTCCAGCCTTAAACTTCGATAAATCCAACTGGAGCATGTATAAATGCCAGCTTGAATCCGTTGACTGCAACTGATAGGGAATTTGCACACCGTCAAGTTTAGAAAATTCTTTGTTGTAATTAGCAACGATCATTCTTCGTCTCTCGATAAAAGAATCGAGTTTCTTCATTTGCGAAACACCTAGAGCTGCCTGTAAATCGGTCAAACGATAATTGTAGCCTAACTCAATCATCTCATAATACCAAGGACCTTCATCCTTAGATAAATGATGGTTGGTAATCCCATGCGAACGGAAACGTTTTAATTTTTCTGCATACTCCTGCGAATTCGTGACAATCATTCCTCCTTCGGCAGTTGTCACGTGTTTGACTGGATGAAAGCTAAACATCGTCATATCTGCGAGCTTTCCTATCTTTTGACCTTTATAACTTGCACCTAATGAATGGGCCGCATCCTCAATGACAACTAGCTTATGTTCTGCTGCTATTTCTCTAATAGCGTCCATATCCGCAGGTTGTCCCGTAAAATCAACAGCAATAATCGCTTTTGTACTCTCGGTAATGGCCCTACTGATTTTTTGGGGATCAATATTGTACGTGCGTTCATCGATATCAACAAATACCGGTCTTCCCCCACAATAAAGAACACAATTACTGCTGGCTGCAAAGGTAATAGGGGAAGTAATCACCTCGTCACCCTTCCCAATTCCGGCTGCAAAACAAGCTCCGTGCAAAGCTGCTGTCCCATTAGAAAAGGCAACTGCATACTTTGCGCCGACATATTCGGCAACAGTGCGTTCAAATTGTTCGATTGCAGGCCCCTGCGTAATAAACGCTCCCTTCAATGTATCGACAACGATTTGAACATCCTCTTCATCAATCCACTGCTGGCCATAGGATAAATAGTTAGCTCTCACTGGTTGACCACCAAATATAGCAAGTGTCATAATGTCTCCTCCAAAAAAAGTCACCCTTAAATAAGGTGACTCGTTTTAATCCAATCTTCAGTTCTGCGCAATCCCTCTTCGAGACTTACTTTTGGCCGCCATCCTAAAAGTTTGTTTGCTTTATCATAGTTACACAGTAGCTTTTGAATTTCACTTTGAGGATGGATATGCTCCACATGTTCAATTCTTGCTGAGTCTTCAACAATTAATTTCGCTAAATCATTGACTGAAATATCTCTACCAAGGCCTGCATTGACGATTTCTCCATCAACCTGCTCTGAATAACCTGCTTGGACAACAAAATCAGCACAGTCATCTACAAAAAGAAGATCTCTTGTTTGCGTACCTTCGCCATAAATGCTTAACTTCTCACCAGCAAGCTTCTTCTTAATAAAAATGGCGACTACACCACCTTCGCCTCCTGTTTTTTGGAAGGGACCATATGTGTTAAAAGGTCGTATCACCACAGTCGGCAAGCCGTAAGCATGATAATAGGACAATACCATATTCTCGGCAGCAATCTTCGAACCAGCATAAGGTGAAGCTGGTTTAATAGGATGCTTTTCCGTAATTCCTGTCTCATCAAAACAACGATCATAAACCATGCATGTACTCATGAACACGACCTTGACGTTATACTCTCGGCATTGTTCCAGTATGTAAAAAGTTCCAACCGTATCATTATTAAAAGTTGTACGAGGGTCATCGATTGAATCTTGGACATTAATGGACGCACCAAGATGATAGCAAATATCAAAAGAGTTCTTGGAAAATATCTCTTTCAGCAACGGTTCATCTTTAATATCCCCAATGATGAATTGTTCAAGTTCCTGTTTAAATTCTGCGATATTCTCTTCACGCCCATTCGACAAATCATCTAAAATCCAAACTTTATGCCCATCTGAGAGTAGTTTTTTCGCAACGGCACGGCCGATAAATCCAGCTCCACCAGTAAGTAACACGTTCATTTTAGTCCCACCTTACTTTATACAATGTCCCACGATAATGGGGTTCCTTTTTTCACATCTACTTTCGCCTGTTTTCCTAATACATTTTTGTAATGCTTGGGAGGCAGACCAAATCCTGGTCGGATAGCACGAATATTGTCCTTCGTCAACATTTCACCTGCTTTTATATCGTTGACAACATATAATGAACGGCGATCTTTTAACGAACGTTCCTCCGCCTTTGTCGGCCCATAGCTAATTTGACCAAGACTTTGCCATGCTTTTTCAGTCTCTTCTACGAGTGCTTGCATTTCCTCTGGCTCCATAGAGAACGCAGCATCTGTTCCACCTTCAGCTCGAGAAGTCGTGAAATGTTTTTCGATCACAGTTGCACCTAAAACAACGCTCGCAACGCCAACTCCTATTCCCATCGTATGGTCGGATAAACCAACCTCACATTGGAATAACTCTTTCATGTGAGGAAGAGTTAACAAATTCGAATTCTCAGGAGAAGCCGGATAAGTACTCGTACATTTTAAAAGAATAATATCTTTGCATCCTGCAGTGCGGGCAGCACGAATAGATTCATCGAGCTCGGCTACTGTTGCCATTCCTGTAGAGATGATGAGTGGCTTTCCAGTAGAAGCTGCCTTTTCAATAAGAGGGATATCCGTATTTTCAAAGGATGCAATTTTATAACATGGTACATTAAGCTCTTCAAGAAAATCCACTGCTGTCTCATCAAAGGGAGAACTAAAAGCAATAAGTCCTAGCTCCTGACATCTTCGAAAGATCGGTTCATGCCACTCCCATGGGGTATAGGCTTCTTTATATAGGTCATAGTAAGACGTTCCCTTCCATAAACTTTCCGGGTTATCTATATAAAATTCTCCCTCTTTTATATCTAAAGTCATAGTATCTGCTGTATATGTCTGCAATTTCAATGCATCAACCCCAGCCTTAGCTGCTGCTTCTACAATTTGCAACGCCTTTTCTAAAGACTGGTTATGGTTCCCTGACATTTCTGCTATAATAAAAGGCTTATGTGCAGAACCTACGAGACGCCCTCCAATATTAATCGCCATTTCCAACCTCCATAATTGCTTTAACAACAGGGTGTATTTCATGCTTTCGATTTGCTTGCATGAGTAATGTTGATTTCGCTGAAAGCTCCCTTAATTTCTCAGGGGATTCCATTGCTCTCTTTATTATATCGACAAGTTCCCTTTCTTTTACACCTTCATGCCAGCCCAGACTCCATATTGCTCCATACTTAGCTGCTGCAACGGTAGACTCCAGTTGGTTTTCAGCAACAATCGTCACAATCGAAGGCACCCCAAGATAGCAGCGTTCCCACATCGTAACACCTCCGGCCCCCAACGACAAGTCGGACTCTCTCATTAAGTCGGCAAGATAATTGATTTGTTCATAATAGCGGAAGCCTGATTTCTTACATATTTTTGCAATCGAATCTTTCTTCGGGTTTGATAGTCCAACTACTACATGAATTTGGACATCCCCCTACACTAATTTACTAAGGGCATGCAGCGCCTTCACCGTTTCACCAGTCGGGTCAGAACCGCCGTAAAAAACTAAAATATTGCCAATCTGAGCATTTGTCCGCACCCTATTTTCTTTATAAAACTCCGGTCTGAGAAGTAAATATGAAGGTCCCAATAACTTTTCACATTGCTCAGGCACTAAAGTATCGTATCTGCTCTCAAAATTCTCTTGGTAATTCTGATCTAAAAGAAGATCGCAATCATGCTTGCGATTCGCTAAATCATCAATCACCATAAGCTTTAACTTACTTAATTCACTTTTTAAGACACTTTCCCATTTTTCGTCTATTTGATAATGATCAACAATCACTAGATCACATTCTTGTTCCTTCAATATGGCTACTGTACGCATGGCATCATACTCAAATTTCCCACTAACAGCAACCACTTTAAAGCCGAAAGACTTCACATAATCGATCATATTACCAGCTAGCTCAGCACAAATAAAAGTAACCCTGGCTCCATTCTCCTTTAAAAAATTGGCCAAGGTAAGACAGCGCATCATATGTCCAGTTCCTATTGTAAACGAAGCATCTACGCGAAAAAAAATATTCATCTCTACACAACCGGTTTTTGCTCGATATGAGCGTTAATTTTCGCAATTTCAGGATGGTCTAAAAGAAAGCGCACGACCTCTTCTGAAGGTACAAGTAAATCCCCTTTGAAATGCTCAGCAATCTGCTGACATAGTTCATAGTCTTCTTCTGTGTCTAAGGTAATTCTAAGATGAGGATGGCTGAGCCCTTGAGGTAGAGCTACATAAGACCATGAAAACTCATGATTATTTTCATACGCATAATAAGTTACATGTTCTTTATGACGCTGCTCCTTACCATGCTTCTCAATATATTTCAGTGCAGTAAATGAGAATAATTCAACTGCTAACCCTCTTGGCAATTCCCCTCCAATTTTTATAAAATCACTTGGAGATTCTTCCATTCTCCTAATCATCTCTGATGCTAATTGAAAATCAACATATGGACAATCAGCAGTTACTCTAATAACATAATCGGGATTATATCGTTCCGCTGCCTGCGCATAACGCGAAAGGACATGTTCTTCCGAACCACGAAAATAGGCAATATCTTTTTGTTTACACCACTCTTCCACAATATCGTCTTGTGCAAGGGTGGACGTTGCTACTACTACATCACTCACTCCGACTATTTTTTCACATCGCTCGACCACATATGAAAGAACATCTTTTTTGCCTAAGGGCTTTAAAATCTTACCAGGCAATCGAGAAGAACCCATTCGTGCCTGAATAATGACAATTGTTTTCATAAGCCGCCACACCTATCAAATAAATTTATTGTACTTCAGGAATATAGTTAGAGAATTTGCTTCCGCAAGTATCCCACATATTTTTCGTCATCTCATATATATAAACATGATGATATTTGTTATATTTAAAAATATGTTCTGACAAATACCCCACTTCTCTAGCACCCTGTTTCAAATGAAGCTTTCTGACTCCCTCGTTTTCTTCCATTACTTCTCCTACAAGCTTATTCAATCCCATCGTTTTAAAAGCGTAATTATAGACATACGGACCGATAAAACCACCTAACATACTAAACTTGGGATTCCCAATATAAAAGTTCCAATGAGCTCTCTTATCACGAGAATGAATATCCGTTATGGAAACAAGTCCGATCGGCTCGTCTCTATAAATCATAATCCAATAATAACTGTGAGGATCTTTTTTAATGGACTCAAACCAGCTTCTCTGTTTTACTAAATCATACTCAATGTCGGTATACATATACCTTGTTACAAATTCGCTCGTTCGCCAATTTAAAATTAATTCTAAATGTTCTTCTTTAATAGAAACAAATTGCATAATATCACCTAATAACAAGTTCTCTAGTAAAATGCATCATTAAATCATAGCCATCCCAAACTCCTCCAAAAGCTAATGACTGTCCTACAGGTACAATCCGGTCAATACTCCTATTTTCAATAGCTTTTGCAAAGTCTATCAACGCCTCTCGCGTAAAACCAAAATAGGATAAAGTCTGATCCTTATCATCAAGTAGAGAACTTAAATCCTTTAATTTCGGTAATTCTAATTCATAAAATAGTCCCCCACCGCAATGCCTTTCTTTCATTTCCCTATTAATAGCTTCCAATTGGACACGAGTGAAATTCTGTTGATGCATAAAAGAAGTCGTTTCATTATCAATACTTAATAAATAACCTGTCGTTAATTTCTGCACCTGCATTGCTGCCGATAGCTCTTCCAGATGAGCATCTAAATGGTCATTTAATTCGTTCCAAAAACGCTTTTGTGCAAGGGCAATTAAATCTGGACTTCCAATCCATGCGATCAAGCGAGGGGATGAACAGGCCATTTGCGCAAACCAAAAACCATCATTATAAAACTGATGAACAAATTCTTTCATATCGGACTCATTTGCATTAATGACTTCCTTTGCCTCAAAGGCAGACAACGAAAAACGATCGGGAAAAACCAACTCAGTGGCTAATGGCGCCAGCGGTATAGAACGAATTTTCCGCACCGTCTCATCTCCGCCCCAAACAATTCTGATATGACAACGCTCTGATAAAAAACGGGTAATTTCATCATTATGTTCATAAGTAACAATTGCAGTTCTACTAGCAACCTCTGGATGCTGAGCAATCTCTTTTAATATTGCCGCAATAAGCAGATCAGTTTGCTGCTGTTCACGTCCGGATATTCGCAATATATTATTATTTCCCGCAAGCATCGAAAGCACCCACGAGTAAACAAATATTGTATCAACATTGGAAGGGGCAAAATGCAATGCTACTCCCCGTGCCCGTAACAGTCTATTGTCAGCTCTTTTTAAAAAGGAAGCTTTCATTTCCTCGATATGCGCCCTTCTCAACCAATAGGCGAGTGTAATTAATTCTGGGTATCTTCGATAAGTATGATCCTTTAAGATCGTTTTTGATAATGATTGCAGAAAAGCAACCACTCTTTGATCAAATGGTTTTAGTGGCCTCATCTGGATAACAGACTCTATCTGGGTTTGCCATCTTTCCGAGGTAGCTGGCCAATAAAATCTCATATCGTCTTCCCCACCTTTTTGTCGAAAGCGAATGTATCACTACATCCGCGTAGCTCTGCTTTTGGTATTCTACCTGCGACAGAAAAATACTTTCCCTTCCAACCGCATGAGCAATCATCTTCACCATGAATGGTCCCTAAATCTTCTGTCAATAAACTGTGCCCTGGATAACTTTTTGGTAAAGTACTCAGCACTTGGATCAATCCTTGTTCACCAAAGGGAAGCGGCTGAAAAGAAAGGGGATCTCTTATAATAACATCTGCATAAACGGGTGTATGAAGATGCCCCTTTGGACATTCTACAAAAATGGAGCCGACTTGCTCGACCATTCCATAATAATTATGAATAGATTGAATACCAAATTGTTGGAAAAGCATGTCCTTAAATCTCTCATTACTAACAGACTGATCTTTTAACTTTTTCCAACCTCCACCATGAATCAGCACACTGTCTTTTAAATTTAATTTAATTCCTTTACTTAAAGTAGCTTGATAAAAATATTGCCAAATCATAAATGTAAAGCCAAATAGAAGAACCCTTTCATCCTTGTGTTGTTCCAAAAATTCATTTAAACCGTCCCAATCGATCGTCATATCATCATGGAGCAAGTAAAAATGCCTTCTTCCAAAATTGGAAAATCCTAAAATCCCTGCCCCTCGAGCACTAAATGATTTTCGGTCCTTTAAAACATTTTTTGTGTCAATCATAATCATTGGTAAGCGTTTCTTGCCAAGCAAGGGGGTCATAACTTCTACAAGAGCTTTAGTCTGTGCCTTAGCTGTGTCTTTATCTAAATATATTTTTGATACTTGCTGACCTGTTGTACCGCTTGATGTTAAAACCTTAAAAATATCGTTCTCTGCAATGGAGTGCAATGCCAGCATTTTAAAAAGTTGAACTGGCAAGAAAGGAATCTCCTCTAAGGTTGTTACTTCTAAAGCATGATTCGATTTACTTAGCATTTGTTTATATGGTTCACAGTGACTATAATGAAATTTCGTCAGCTCATTTAATTCTGCTAATAAGTAATTCTGTTTGTCAGCACTTTTCGTCATAAAAGGTTCCACTATAACATCATTTCCTTTAACACTACATAATTTACTTTACCATTCGCTAGTCTTGGGATATCCTCCACCACTTTAACTTGAAAAGCACTTCTATGTAGCTTATATAAATCTTCAATTAGCCTCTTTATTTCATCCTTCAAGTCCATCACATCGGTTACTACGAATAATTTATCATCCGTACCTACACAGAATACGTCCTTTCGCAAGGTTTTTTCAAGCTGCTTTTCGATCTCGTCCAAATTTAACCGTAGCCCAAATAATTTAATAAATCGCTTCATGCGGCCCTTAATGTAAAAGTAACCATCTGCATCGACTTCCGCAATATCTCCCGTATGCAGCTTGCCGTTTAGCTCATCACCTCTTGCTAAATCGTTAAAATCTTTGGCATAGCCCAGCATCACATTAGGTCCCTCATAGATTAATTCTCCCGTTTCTTCATCAATCGTTAACTTTCCATTTGGGATCGCCTTTCCTATGCTTCCTATTTTGTTAAGAAGCTCTTCTGGAGGTACATAGCTAATCCGTGGTGCTGCTTCAGTTTGACCATACATCACATAGAATTTTTTAGCAAATCTATTCGCATACTCAGCATAAACGGAAATGTGTTTTTCGCTTAACCTTCCCCCCGCTTGAGTAAAGTATCTCAAATGAGGCAGCTCCATTTTTTGAAAACCAATTCTCAAAAGTGTTTGATAAGTATAAGGCACCCCTGCCAGTGAAGTGGCTTTCTCATTTTCAACAAACTTCCAAAATTCTTTCGAAATGATGCTATCATTGGTTAATAAAATGGATGCTCCTACGTGAAGGTGGCTATTTATGATGGAAATACCGTACGAATAATGGATGGGTAGGTTAACCAAGCCTCTGTCATCTGTTTGTAGATGTAAATATTCGGATATCGATTTTGCATTAGCAGCAATATTTTCATATGATAATTTCACAAATTTCAAGCTTCCAGTAGTACCAGATGTACTTAATAAAAGAGCGACATCTTGAAAAATCTCATAGTCTGGAGCCACACTTCTTCTTAAAATACCAGCTTCAATTGACTTATAATCTTCATGATGAACATCACCAATTATATATGCCGGCTGATACGAATCAATAATCGTTTGTAAAAGGCTTTCCTCCAGATCTGCATTAACTAACATAACTGCATCTTTATTTTGAAGCACAGCCAAATAAGAGACAATAATACTCATAGTTGTTTTTCGCCAAAATCAGAATTAGTTGTTTATAAGAAGCTCTTATTTTCTTTTGCAATCCCTCCATATCCTGTTGTAATTCACTGTAAGTATATGCCTTACCTACCTGTTCGACTACAGCAACGCGATCCTTATATTCACTGAAATTATTCCAAAATGTATGCACGATTTCTCACCTGTCTATTTACGGATTATATTAGATTTTAAACTATCGCGACTAAAGAATCTCCATTCTTCTTTTTCATCGGCCAAAAATAAAAAAAGTGTAGATAAGGAGCCATTAAACGACCATGCCCCCATCTACACCGATCACCTGCCCAGTAACATATGAAGATAAATCTGACGCTAGAAAAAGAAAGACGTTCGCCACTTCTTTCGGCTCTCCAATTCGCTTCATTTTAATACTCTCGATCACTTTTTCCAATCTTTCGTCTTTATAATGACCTATTAAATCCGTATTTATAAACCCAGGTGCTACCGCATTAACTCGAATATGATACGGTGCTAATTCTTTCGAAACCGATTTTGTTGCACCTATCACCGCAGCTTTGCTAGCTGAATAAGCAGAATTTCCTTCAATGCCATTCGTCCCTGCTATTGAACTGACATTTATAATAGAACCTTCCTTTTGCTTCATCATGATACGCGATGCATATTGCATATGGTACAAAACAGAATGTACATTCGTTTCCATTGTTTGCCCTATAAGCTCATCACTAACCAAACCAAGCAGCGATTCATTCATCACACCTGCATTATTAATAAGTACATCAAGTCTGCCGAACTCTTTCTTGATCGCCTTAAAGCTATTTTTTATGCTCGAAATATCCTTAACATCATAGGTCAGCACATACGGACTAATTGAACTAACTTTCGCTACCTTCTCTATTGTCTCCGTTAAAGAAGCTCCATTGCGAGCATGCAATATTAGTCGTGCGCCATGCTCCGCAAATAAAAGAGCTGCTGCTTGTCCTATTCCTCTCGAAGCTCCTGTAATAAAGACTACTTTATTCTTTAATAACATTTGCATCGGACCTATTCAAATCGAATATCATACTTTTGTAGAATTTCTTTTGCTTTTGCAAAGGAACTCAAATCAAGTACATCATCCGTATCAAGCATAATATCAAACTGGTCGTCAATTTCAGCTACCAACGCCATATGAGCAACTGAATCCCATTCAGGGATAGTATTGTAGGCTAGAGTATCTGTTACTTGGCTTTCTTCAATACCTAATGCTTCTGCAAAAATAACTTTTAACTTCTGGTGATTCATAATGAAACCATCCTTTCTCCTTCTGCTCGCTCTATTCAACGTTTACTTATTTTTTTGATTTAGGAGACCACTAATCTTCCCTATGTTAACTTTTAAGTAGAAGCATAGCGTATAAGTACCGGGCGAAGTTGACGCATAGTAACTTTAAGATTTGTTCCACTTTGATTTTTGACTTCTTTAAGATTATAACTAGCATCAAGAAACTCAGGAAATAGCTCCGTAGCCTTTTGTAGTATAACTACACTTTTTTCACTATCATTCAACAAGTAATGCATTACAGCAAGATTGTTTAAAGATGCGCCATCCTTTGCATTATAGTTTAACGCCTCAGTAAAGCTTTGACGCGCAGAACTATACTCCTGAATTTGATAGTAATAAATGCCTTTTAGAAACCATACTTTATTCATTATTCTTGGATCTCTATCTATTATAGTTTTTAATATGTTAATTCCATCGTCCCACTTCCCCATTCTATAAAGGATATTAACAAAATCTACTTTATTCTCATTGGCAGGAAGGCTTCTTTTATAGATAGCCTGTTTTATATACTCTACATCATATTGCTCCAGTACTTTTCTTTCACCTTCTAGCATACCTTTAATATTTGCAGATGTGTTATTCCCGTGTCTTCGAACTTTAAATAATGGAATATCTACATATCCGTATCCACCTATCGCTGCTAGGCGTAACCACAGATCCCAATCTTCAGAATGTGTCAACGAAGGATTAAATCCAGATGACTTAATAAAACTATCTTTTTTAACAAGCGTTCCAGATAAATATACATGATTCCTCAACAATTGATACCCTAATATATCTTGTGAATGAACCTGTTTAAAACGATGTACGCCTTTAAGCAAACTACCTTTTTCATCAATTTGTTGATAAGCACTGTGAATAAGCACCCAATCATCAGAATCACTTTCATTCAGCTTGTTAAAATATTGCTCCAGTAGATTTGGTTCTGCTAAATCATCCGCATCCATAAAAAGAATCCAGTCCCCCTGAGACAAACTTACACCATAATTTCGTGTAAATGCCACACCTTTATTTTCAGAAAAATGATGAAAAATTAGGTTTGATTCTTTTGAGAAATTCTCTAAAACATCCTTTGTCTTATCAGTGCTTCCATCATTCACTACTATAATTTCGTTTGCTTTCTTAGTTTGATCAAGGAGGCTTTGAATGGTTTCAGCGATATACTTTTCTCCATTATATACAGGAATGACTACTGAAATTTTGTTTTTCATAATTTATCAAACACTTCTTTCAAAAGTTTGCAATTCGCTGTTTACTCAAGACGATTATTTCCAAGCTACTTTCCCAAAAAAATTAGTCTTTCATATAAGGATATAAAAAATCATTATCCTGCATCCCATTCTCTTGGAGCTGATTGGTTAATAGATCGTAATGGTAGTAGGGTGAGATGATGACTTTGACATCCTCAGCTAAATATAATTGTTTTGGACTAATAATTTCTTTTCCCATAACTTTTTGGCCTTGTTTTTGTTGATTACTGTCTATGAACGCACATATTTCATAACTATACTCTTGGAGAAAAAGGTTAATGGATTGACCGGCTTCACCAGCACCCCAAATATAAAAATTACTTCCCTCATTATTGTCCATAAACTCAAGTATCGCTATACGATCTAAAATAGAATAAAAATACGTGTTTCTTAAAAAATGTTCGTATTGATAATTTATAGGCGGCAACTCGTATTTCAGAAATAACTGATTAATAAATTGATATAATTCTTTCGTGTATTCTTGATGCCCTTCTATACTATCTCGCCGAGTTGAATCATTATTCCCATGAATTCGATAAAGACTTAAAGGGTTACTTAATAAAACAATTTCACCTTCTAACGCTGCATAATACATTAATCTTGAATCGCTCCAAATATGAGAAAGGTGATCTTCTTTTATTGGCAGAACCTTCCCTAGGAAATCCCTCCGAAAGGATAAGGCACTTGTTGAAGAAAATAAATGAAAGAAGTCCTTTTTTTCTATTAAATGTTCTCGATAATTGTCAATTTTTTTTAAAACAGGTCTAATAATATTCCTTGAATTACCTTTATTATCTATCTCAGAAAGTAGATGTTGTACTGCAATAACTTCTGGATTTTCTTCAAATTCCTTAACAACTAATTCTACTTTATCTCTCACAAAAGCATCATCACCATCTAGCAGACAAATAATATTACCAGATGCTATTTTATATGCTTGATAAATTGCATTTGCCTGATTAAAGTTCGCTGTACTTCCATAGTTACAACTACTTATTATTTTTACCTCTTTATATTGACTTGCAATCTCTAAAGAATTATCCGTCGATCCATCATCATACAATATAACTTCAATATCATTATATGTTTGATTTAAAACCGACTCAATACACTCCCTTAAATAGACGCCATTATTAAAATTATTTATCAACACAGATACTATCATTTAGTACTCCTGTCCTTAAATTCAATTATTTATTATAACGTAAAGATAAGTGAGTCCATTTCATAATTGCGCACTTCAAGTTAAAAACGAACGTTCATTTGACTTTCGCATTATTTTAAGGAGTAAATGGAGATATAAATGATTATTAAACATGATATTGTTCGTTTTTTAATTAGCGATGGTACATTATGAAATCGACTCAAGTGTCGATTTTTTAATAAACATTTCACAACCTTCTAGAAAAAGTAGTGTAATCATTTCTTTCAGAAAGACCAAACTCATTTAACTGATTATAGATATCCTTCCAATACATTGAACTAACTAAAACAAATATATTTGTTTTTCCATTCAAAATTTCCGGAGAAAATATTTTAAAACCTTCAAACTCATCGTTCCATTTTAATGAATTGCTATCAATAAATCCTTTAATTTCAACATTATACTTTTTCAAAAGCTCCAAATCCTGCAATCCTTGATTCCCTGTTCCCCATATAAAAATATCTCTATTTTTATTTTTTATCACTTCAATTTCTTTCGACATCGCAAATAACTTTTCAGAGATTCGATTAAGCATTTCATTAAATTCTTTTGTTGAATAGTATTTTATAAGATTATTTTGTTGTTTTAATTTTTCGAACCACCTTAATGTATCTTGTAAATGAATTAAGCAATAACCAAATTTTCTTAAAGAAACATTATAATGAATTGTGAATTCATGCTCTGTTGGTTCTATCCCGATTTTTGCCAATTCCTTTTTTCTGATTATATTTGCATAATACTGCTGATTCGAATAACCACTTGTACTAATTTGGTCATAATGTCTTCTATATAGATATAAAACTTCTGGAACACAAGAAATTTTTATAGAATTAGGCAAACTTGCGTACCATTGATAGTCTACTGCAGCCTTATACGTTTCATCATGATATAAACAATTTAAACTTCCTATTTTCTCTTTACGAAACATCATAAACGCAGGGACACCTGGGTTAAAAATCATTTGTGAGCGGATAGAATGACTATTTATATCCATTGTCAGCTCTGTACTATTATTGTGTTCATCAAATTCTTTAACCCAGCAAGATACTACATCAATATCCTCATGAGTATATAGAAACGTTAATTGTTTCTCCAACCTTTGTGGTAAGTTAATATCATCTGAGTCTGATATCGCAATGAAATTCCCTCTCGAAACTGAATATCCAGTATTTCTAGCAGCTGCAACACCTTTTGTTTCCCCATGCTCAATAAGAATTATTCTCGGATCGTTAAACGACTCTATGATTTCTCTAGTCTTGTCCGTTGAACCATCATTAACTATGATTAACTCAAAATCAGTATACGTTTGATTTAAAATACTTTCTATAGTCTCTGCAATATATTTTTCTCTATTAAAAACTGGCATTACAATACTAATAATCGGTAGTGAACTAACATTATGTTCCATTTGGAAGACTCTCCTTTAGAAATCTATTTAACAATTGCAAAGTGAGTACCTCTTCTGAAATTATCTCTTTCTAATTGTTCAGCAATTTCATAGAACCAACTAGATGCAATAAAAATAAAATGATTGTGATTCAAATCCTTTGGATCAATAACTAGTAAGCCCTCAATTTCTTGACCCCATTTATTACTATCGTTGTCAGTAAAAAAATCGAGTCGAATATTTTGTGATTTAAGAAATTTCAAAGCTTCCTTCCCATATTCCCCACTTCCAAAAATCACATTATATCTAGACTGATTATTAATAACTACTGTTCCTTCAGAGTATCTTTGAATCACCCCAAAATTCACTTGATTTACTTTATCACTGTTTCGTTCCAATACTCTATTTAGAATAAGATAATAACGAGTCGATTTCTCTTTCTTCTTTATTATTTTGTCTCCCAGATAATAATCATTTTTCCAATCCCTTATACACTGATCCCAATTTTTATATTTGTTTTTAAGAACTTCCAACGAGGCTTCCTGTTTTCTAGACTTTTTTATAAAATGAGATTCATCCTTAACATAGTCATGATATATAATGGACGCTGGAGAATACACTTGTTTGGTCCTATCTGGTTCTAAGTTCAGTAAGCGAATTGCTAACTCTATTCCACCATGGCCAAATTCAATGCTATCATTCCAGCCCCCAACTTTATAAAATATTTCCGAAGAATAGGAGGAATTACCTTCTAAGTCAGAGTATGAAGATAATATCGTGTTCCCATGATAATAGTGTAATTGCCTATTATTTAACAGATTTTCAGTCTTAGGAAGATACACTCCTCGAACTGCAATAACATCAAAACTATTAAACATCTCAATATGAGATTCAATCAAATCACTATCAGGTATTCCGTCATCTTCCAAAAAAAATAATATCGGAGCATTGGCAAATAAAGCTCCAATATTTCTTGCCAAATACGCTCCTGTATTGATGTTTAATTTTATATAAGTATCTATATAAGGCTTTAATTCGGCAAACTCTCCCTCGTTACCACCATTATCAACAAATATCAATTCAAAATTATGCTTTCTCTGGCTTTCCAAGATCTTAAAGCTCTTTAAGGTATCCTTATGAAGTCTCCAAGAAATGACAATTACCGAGATGGATGGGGAATTAACGCTGCGATACCTCTCTATACTCTCAAAAACGTTTTGATACATAGTTCTTTTATGGATCCAGCCTTTATTTAATAATTCATTAGACAGGTTATTACACAAAGATATAACCTCCACAAATATATTTCTTTCCTAACATCAATGTACATGTTGTTTTTTTAATACTAACGATGTATTTCTTCTTTAATGAGATCCCACATCTCTTTCACTTTGCTACGGTAGGCTATATTGCCGTTCTCCATTCCCTCAGAATATTTTTGCTGAGCAACTTGATCAAAAAAGAAACGATTAAGTATTTTTTCTACTTCTTCCTTGCTCGATAAATTTTTAATTAAATAATCATTATTATAAAAATCATTAAATAACTCATCATACTTGTGGCTCCATCCTATTCCTATACAAGGGATATTTGAAGTTAAAGCACTTATTAAGCCATGGTACCTTGACCCAATTACAGCAGAAGACTTTGAAATAATGCCCTTTATATATAAAGGATCACCTTCTCTTAAAAGAGGGATGTCAAAACCAATTTGCTTACATATCTCTTCATAAATCAAGTTATCTTTTCCTGTCTCATGTATTAAAACAAAAAATTCTATATTATTAACTTTTAAAAATTGCACAATATTAATTAACAAATTCATATACCATGAAGCTGTTTCGGAATTAGTCTTATCAATCATTCGAAAGTTTGGGATAAGACAAACTTGGTCAGATTTACCATTAGTGGTTGGAATTTTCCCATTAACCAGACAAGTAAAATCCGGGAATTTTCTTACTTTGTTCTGTAAATTATCCGGGCAAATCTCCATAATATTATTGTAAGAAATTTCATCTCTTGGACAGATAAGACTTGCCGATTCAACAATTTTTAAAAATGATTGTTTTATCTCATCAGTTTCAAAAGGACCAAATGCTTGTGGAAGTAAGAATATTTTCTTCCCCTCTTTATTCCATTGCTCATATAAAAAAGCACCCAAATGAGTCTTATGGTCTCCCCATTGACTGCTATATCTAAATCCTGACGCATCAAGAATAACATCAATCTCATTTGGTGCGACTAACCCTAATCCCTCACTAAACTGAGAATGAAAAAAACGCTCAAATATTTCCTGATCCTTCTTCATATTATTTATTGCCGTTCTTTTCCCTTCATCACTAAACTGATATCCTAATGGATTAACTCGAAACTTCTGATGCAAACCTAGCTGTGATCTTTGTTCGAAAGTGCCCATTGTAAAGTCAGAAACCAGTTTATATGTATTGGCATCAGAAAACTGTTGGATTATGGCATGAAGCATTAACTCTGCACCTTTATTAACAAAATTCACGCCTGTTAGCTCTATCACCTTTTTATTCATTATTATAACTCCTAATCATATCTAATTCTTTTTTTGCTGAATAAGCTACGAGTTTATCATGGTCAGGGTAGCCAAGTGCAATCATCATTATCGGCCTTTCATAAGATTCTAGCCCCAATAATTTCTCCATTTTAACTTCTCTTTCCTCAATATCTGCCCAATTTAAGATACAAGAACTAACTTTTTGAGTTTCTAATGCATAGATAAACGACATGACTGCTAAAGAGGAATCAATATAGATTAAATGTCTATCTCTTTCATCAAAATAAGATGATAGATCACCTATAACTACAACTAAAACCGGAATAGAATCTTCAAACCCTTTTATCCCTAACGGCAATTTTTTAAGTTCTTTAAGCAATTTCGGATCGTCAAAAATTCTAAATTTAAAAGGTTGTCTGTTACAAGCGCTTGGAGATTGCAAAGCAACTCTTATACTTTCATCTATTATCTCTCTAGGTACTGTCTTTTTCTCAAAATAACGGACTGAACGTCTATATTTCGAAAGTGCATACAACTGTTCTATCTTTACGGGAGCCTCAATATTTTTTCTTTTATAAGGGATATGCTCTGAGCTTCCACCCTCAGTTTTTTTTGTTTTTTCAATAAACTCTTCTTTCAATCCCATAAGATGATATGTTAATCTAACCGTTTCAAAATATTTACACAAAACGTCATAAGCCCATTTTTTCAAATTCTCATCAGCTGTATTATTTGTTGATAATTGATAATAGATTTTTACTGTTTTATCAATATAATCAAGAGCAAATACTGACTTTTTATTTTTATTTAGTAAACCTTTTTCTATTCTGTGTATATCTCTTCTAAAATCGTTTATATTCGGTTTATTGATCCCCTCGAACGTAGCTATTAATTCTCTATCAAAGTCTCTATTAAAAAAATAGTATAGTTTAATTAGAAATTTATAATTTCTTATAAAATGCTTCACCTTTGATTTAAAAGTACTATAGTTATTTTGATAATTGATTAGTAGATCAATTCCGTTAAAGAAATGAACATTTTCTTGAAACCCCATCATTAACAATTGATCAGCAATTTGAGGGAATGCTTCACTAGCAACAATGATCCTTATTTCATCTTTACATTCCTCATTTAATTTAATGGGGTTCTTTATTTCTTTTCTGTAAAATTTCTTACCCCATTTCAATGTATTGTTATCAACAAAATATTTTACAGAAAGTTTGTATCTAGTTATGATATTTTTACTAAAATTTCCAGTCCCGAAAATTACTATTTTCTTTCCATTAATATTTGAAAGCAATTCCATTTTTCACCTACTATCTCATTAGGAGATTATCCTAATGATATATAATTAGACTCAAACAACTGTTGTAACCAAATTTCAAATGACACATATTTCAATATATTTATGGAATAGTTTTTTTCTTTCTTTACATGCATTTCCCATTCATACTTTACATACTTTTCATTAATAAAATTATTGTATATTCTATTTTTATTTTCGAACAAAATATATTCAACTAACTTTTTCTCTTTATCTTCCCTAAGAAGAGTGCCATAATTTGGTGCACCAAAACTATAAAATTCAACCATTTTTTTATCAAAATTAAAATCAAAATGATTTTCTTGTGAAATCGGATATCCTGTTTTCTCCCAAGGAATAAACATAAAATATTCCGGAAAAGTATTTAATAACATTTCATTGTATAGCTTAGATCCTTTTATCCATTCTTGAGGTAGTGCAAGTATAAAATTCATTAAATCATTATCAAGAAACGGATAACGGTGTAATACACTATGGCTCACTGCATTCATTGCTTCATTTATTCTCCTACGACCCCTATTCCTGATATTTTTAAAAAAATCTCCTCTTTCTTCACTTTGAATATATGATCCGCCCACTATTGCATCCCCTAAAAAACCACTTAAATTAATATCGAATGGTTTTTCTTCTTTAACAATACTCGAAAGTTGAAGATGAAAATGCGACAAGGAAACATGTCCATCAACCTTCCATAAACCAAGTAATCTCTTTTCTAACCAATTTCCTGAGTAGATTAAATGTTCCTTATACTCAGAGTCCCTTAAAGCTGATACCATTCGAGCAATTTTTAATTCTGCACTTCCTTTTTCCCCTAAAGAAATTAAATTTATTTTGTTCCTAAAAGAATGAGGTATTGCAGCAAAAATTGCTCTAGAATCTAGACCCCCACTTATGAATAATCCAATAGATTCTTTGTTACTATGTCTCTTTTTAACTGCCTTCTTAAACAATCTAGATAATTCTTCTATTGCCTCTATTCTATTTATTGTATCTTCTTTGTAAATACTAATATTATCGTATGACCAGTATTTTTCTGTAAATGTAATTCTTTTTTGCTTAATAGACCATTTCACTACCATTGCTTCTTCTAATAATTTAATCCTTTCAACCCAGGTCTTATCACCATTTAAATGTCCTCGATTATATTTTTCAAAAAAGACATTTACAGAATTCTTATCTATTTGTATTTTAAATTTTTTTAACACTTTAGCTACCTTTACTTCTGAAAACCAATAAAACTTTTCATTATGAACCAAATAATATAGATTTTTTAACCCATTTCTGTCTGACACAAGTAAAATTTCTTTATTTTTACTATCATAGATAACTGCGGAAAATACACCGTCAACTTTTGCAAATAAATTATTCTTTCTTAAATAAATTATTTCTCCTATTATTGCTTCAGCACTTCTTATATTATGAATATTAAGTTGTTCCAACATTTCATCATAATTATATATTTCTCCATCGAGCCATATAAGCAAGTCTCTATGTTTATATGGCATCGGTTCCTTATTTAATATCCCATTAGCCACTCTACCTATACATACTTCATTATGGATAAATACTTCATCAAGATAGTTATTCTCAGAATATTTCAGTATTCTTTCTATATCATGTATTAGTCTCTCATTCTTAACCTCGGTGTTATCATGAAAACCAAAAAGTCCTGGCACTTATCATCATCCTCATTTACTTAATCAGTATCAACAATTAATAGTAGCGGTCGAAACCCAATATAGCTTTTGATTGAATTGGTATTCGACCCCATTTCTGTAGCGAAAGAATTTTCTCCCTCAAGAGTTCTTCTAGTCCTTCTATTGACATTATTTTTTAAGATAGAGTTAGTCCATGAGGTAATACGATACCCATATAATTTTTTACCAGCATTCCACATAAATTCATCTTTTGGATGAATATTTGCTGAGAAAATACCATTGACAATATACTTATCCCAATCATTATCTATATCGTCTGGAGATATTCCACCCGACATTAACTTAGCTTTTAAACTGTAACTCTTCTTATCCTTAAATATTTCCTTTCCATTTGAAGTTGCGATTCCATTCTCATAAAGTCGATCCCACGAAATACTATGCTGCACATTTCGATCAGCAATCAATTTCTTTTTACCAGCAACCTCATCAACCATAATGAAGTAAAAATCTCCATCGGGAAATGCGCTAGACTCAGGTGGAATAAACTCCTTAGTTTCTTCACCTAAACCTAAAAATTCACCGACTTTATTATATGTAGCTTTATAGTGGCAGCGAATTCTCTTGCCAAGTTCTAATTCCTCAATTTTGCTCACTTCATGTACATGGCTAATCCGGCTATCTGAAGCAGTTTCTATTCCTGAGAATACGAAATTTCCTTTATCTAACACTTTTATCTCAATAAGATGTTCTTCATTTTTTAAATGATGCTTCTCAAACAGGACTTGCTTGAAATTTGCTGTTTCAAAATTATGTAGCTCTGAATTTCTTACTGAAATCTTTTCTGTGTTTCCGTCAATCGTAATCTCTATTTGTCTTGAACTATCTCTTCTCATTGAACCTAAAATTTTTAATGAAGTTCCTTTAAAACGAAAACTTACTGAAGCATTATTTCTTCCGTTCATTTGTTTCATAGAGTAGTCAACAGAGTAACCAGCCGTTAGGTTTTGCTTTTCCCATTCTCCGATATAGTGGAAAGCCCCACAATCGCTTGCGTAAAATTTACTTAGCGGCATTTCAACTTTATTTGAAAGTTCCCAATGAACTCTATAAATATTAGCAGAAACACATTCAAACGTTTGTTTACATTGTTCTATAAATGGGAAATACCCTTCTATAATCAACTTTGCTCGCTCAATTTCACTTGTCAGCTTCCGAATATTTGCCGCTTTAATGGTTAATGCTTGAAATTGGGTCCGAAGAATCGGTTGAACAAAATAAGAATAGATTTCATTTCCAATGAATTTCTTCATTAACTTGTTGAATTTCTCTATAATTTTTGTCAACTTGTCTGTTTTTTTACTTTCGACACTCGCCTGCATTTCTACTAAAGTCGAACGAACTTCCTTGTAATCTTTTCGAAACCGGTCAATTGATCGTTCAATTTTTTTACAGCATTCAAGTAGATAATTAATATCATAGTTATTCTCAATACCTAAATACCAATTCTCATCCACGACTTCCTTATTTAATTCTCCATCGATCAACTTTTCTAGAGGTTTAAAGCTTGTTCCTTGTATAGCTGCTCCACCTTTAGTTGTATTAATTACTTCTATATTAGGATATTCGCTAATTTGGTTTTCAAGGAATTCCCTCATACTATTAAAAGAAGAATTCGTCTCAATGCTGTTTCCATAAACGTCTTCAACAACTAAAGTGGATTGGCGATCCTTCTCTTCTACCTTTATAGAACGATTTTTTTGCTGGTACTCAACATCCTTTGAGTAGTACTGCTCATTTTTAAAAGCCAAGTTTTGCCCAACAAACAGAACAGGATTACATCCAAGTTTTGCCGCTAGCTGAAAGGTAACTGCGGCAATGGTTGGCGCGTCCTGAACTAAATCCATTTCGCCACCATTTGAATTTTTTAAATAATATTTTGCCACCGTGTCTTGACTTGTAACCATATGTAGCTTTGGACCTTGATACATCTCTAACGTTTCATAACCAACACTTGTTCCATAAATCATAGGAACATCTGCAATCCCTTGTTCAATCATACTTGCAAAAACCTGATGATTATGCCCTTGAGGATCGTAGGTACAAACCGCATCAGGTATAATATTTTGTGCAATTAACGCCCGGTTTGCTGAACCTACTGCAAAAATATAAGCTAATTTTTTTTCTTTTATATAACGAAGGTTTTCATATTCGTCCTCTAAAGAGGGGCCAGCTGATACGATAATTAGGGGCTTATTGCGAAATCGAAGCTTAAATTCATCGCTTAATATATTGGGAGTTTGAACAGTTTTTGGTAAATTTACTAAGCTATTTAATGTCCACCTTGTACTAAAAGCACTGTCTACATACAAAGTTTGTCTTTTAGAAGAAACCGCCGCTTTAAAATTTTCAGAGAATAGCACGAATTTTTCTTTAAATATTTGTTGATAGCTAGGCAAGACGATAAGCAGAATCCGCTCTCGGATATTATGTGTTAGCTGTTCTAAAAAAAGCTTCCCCTCTTCGTTCGAATTTTCGACAAAGATATTTTTTGCTTTGTGAAGTGGGAGCTCTTTTAGTGACTGTACATTTATAAACTCGTGAAAAATATCTATACTTGGTTCATAAATAGAAAAATTAAAATTAGGATGCCTCTTTAAAAATTCCTTTACATGATAGCCTAGCCCGACACCATAAAATAGCACGTGCTCATAATCGTCAATATTGATATTAATTTGATCGATTAGTTGTTCTGCTTCTCTTTCAGGGTCATATTTACTATGGACAAGCATATGGCGCTCATCCAGTGTGATTAGTATAGTCGGCTTCCCTTTTCTTGATTCAATTGTGCTACAGGAGGTTTCTTGTTGATTATTCCATCTGTTTTCCAATTTCTTTACTAGCTCTGGATAGTTTTGTTTTAAAAAGGATAAATTTTCGGTTACCATAAGTAAATCGCCTCCCTCTTCAACAGAAGATCTAAGTTGCTTACAGAATCAACGGTATAATATTCAAATCCACGCTTTTGTAATTCTTCCATCGGTAGACAATAACGCCCATCAAATACAATAGCCGTTTTCATGACTCTCTTCATTTTTGCCGAATCAATTTTTTTGAACTCGTCCCATTCCGTTAAAACTAAACAAGCATCTGCTCCATCTACAGCATCATATAAGGAATCTTTGTATTGCACTTCATAAGGAAGAACTAATTTCGCCTTCTCCATTGCAATTGGATCATATGCTACTATTTGAGCACCATGACTGATCAGTTCATTAATAACCTTAATTGAAGGAGCCTTACGCATATCATCCGTATTAGGTTTAAAAGAAAGGCCAAGAACAGCGAGCTTTTTATCTTTCAAATTAGAAAATCTACGAAGTACTTTTTCTACCAATTTTAACGGTTGTTTTTCATTGACATGAATGACACTATTCAAAATTTCTAATTCATAGCCATTTTCTTGTCCAATATGCAGCAACGCATTTGTATCTTTCGGAAAACAAGAACCCCCATATCCTATACCTGCATTTAAAAAAGCATGGCCAATTCTTTGATCCATTCCCATGCCCTTTGAAACGTCTGTTATATTCGCACCAACTTTTCCGCATAAATTTGCCATTTCATTTATAAAGCTGATCTTAGTTGCAAGAAATGCGTTAGAAGCATACTTAATTAATTCAGCACTCTCAATATCAGTATGTATTACAGGGAGGTTGAACGGACTGTAAATCCTTTCAACAAAATTAGCAGTTGCCTTTGTATCTGAACCAATGACAATTCTGTCCCCATGAAAAGTGTCATATATAGCATGGCCTTCTCTTAAAAACTCGGGATTGGAAACTATTTCTACTTCCACATTTACCTGAAGATGTTCGAGAATTGTTTTCTTAATAGTTCTATTTGTTCCAACAGGTACTGTACTTTTTGTAATAACTACGATATTACTTTTTAAATGTCTCGCAATATCCTTTGCTGCCTGCAAAATATAAGTTAAGTCTGCTGAGCCATCCTCACTTTGCGGCGTATCTACGGCAAGATAAACTGCGTCTGCATCATTGAGTCCTATTTCATGACTTAAAGTAAACCGCAGTTTCTTGTCAGATATGTTTTTCTTTAACAGCTCCTCTAAACCAGGTTCATAAATAGGAGATATTCCACTGCCTAGTTTTTTAACCTTCTGTTCGTCTATATCAATACATGTCACATCATGACCGATCTCCGCAAGACATACACCGGTTACAAGTCCAACATAACCTGTCCCAATGATTGCAATTTTCATTTTTTTCACCTGCAAATTCTTATAAATTCCCCAGCTTCTCTACTAATGGTTTTCGCTCTCAAAAGATTTCAATACAGTAAAATCATTTTAGTTTAACATACGCAAACCTCTTGTCTAGAGCAGCTAGCTTTTATAGACGAATGAGCTTAAACTTGTGAATCAGTTGTCTACACGTAGCTCATCTTTTCGAACAAGGTACATTTAAGTTTTTCTCCCGGATAATCTTTCACATGATGAATTATGGATTGTCCACGAGCTTCTCTTCTAAGATCCAGCTTCTTAACGTTTCTTTATCAATGGCAGCATCCTCTCTAACACGTGGAGGATTATGAATTGGATGGGCATCCTTGTACGAATGGCTTCCAACATAAGGTGCCTGAATAATATACATATTGCCCGTTTCTAAGCCCACTCTAACTTCATCTTCAGTCATTAATTCTTCAAACATTTTTTCGCCCGGACGAATACCGATTTGTTTGATTGCAACAGCCTTTGATAAGTTATACTTTTGCGTTACCTCTTCTATTAGCACATCAACAAGTTCACATAATTTAATAATTGGCATCTTTAAGACAAACACTTCTCCGCCCTTAGCAATTTCATTTGCCTCTAGAATTAGATTTATTGCTTGGGTTGAGGTCATCATATATCTCAACATGTTGGCGTCCGTCACCGTTATTTTATTCTCTTTTACTATTTGCTTAATGAATAGGGGAATGACTGAACCTCTTGACCCCATGACATTCCCAAATCGAACTGAGCTAAATATAGTTTGCTTTGGTCCCTTTTGGTATTGTGCAGCCGATATTAATCTTTCAGCGGTTAACTTAGTTGCTCCGTAAGTATTGGTTGGCGCAATTGCCTTGTCTGTACTAGTGAAGAGAACCTTTTTAACATTTGTTGTCAATGCCGCCTGAATAACATTTTGCGTCCCTAACACATTCGTTTGAACCGCTTCGAAAGGGTTGTATTCACAAGCAGGAACATGCTTCATCGCTGCTAGGTGGAAGACATAATCAATATCCTCCATTGCCCTCAAGAGCCGATTTTCATCGCGAACATCGCCGATTAAATATCTTATATTCTTATGGTTCTGAAGCTCTTGTTGCATTTCAAACTGCTTATATTCATCCCTGCTAAAAATACGGATTACCTTAGGGTTCTGCTCAAGCAATTCTTTAGTCAACCTGCGCCCTATCGTGCCCGTTCCACCTATTATTAAAATATTTTTATTCGTATACATAGTTGTCCGCATCATCTTACCTACTTCAATGGATTTATTTCATTGCAAAATTTTTCTTAGTCTCGCCATTAATAATCTCAAATTGTGGTAAAATTTCATATTGAATAATATCTGCTATCAAGATGGAATCTTTATTTTCGATTGCTTCCATTAAGTTTGGTAATTCCATCTCGAAAACGGCAATGCTTTTTACAAATTCTCCCCAGTTCACAATAGAGTGTTTTAATTGATCAATTTTTTTCAATGATTGGTAAATCCAATCTACCCCGTCCAATAAATAGGTTAATGTAAGCCACGCATTCTCAGAGGGTGTTTGGTAAAATTCATGAACAAGGGCTTTAATTTCAGGAATTGCTCGATTGGTATAATCATCTAACGAAACCAATACATCATCAATAAGCTCTTGCACTGTTTTTACAATCGCCTCTATTTCTTTAATCTCACCCTTTTTAGCCAGCATATATTCTTCGTGATCCTCGTATACTTCTTGACCATCAATGACTAAATGACTAAAAAACAAAGCTTTTTCAGAGGTCGTACTGTTAATTTTTTCAATGATCTTTTCAGTTCCATTTGCTCCGCTGTCAAAAGTATGCACTTGGTCTAATATCGTTAATTTCATTATCGTTCCTCCGTCTAATTAGATACTTATAATATCGACATTTTTCAACAAATGTTAAGACGACTTGCTTAGGGAATTATTGGTTAAGGAAAAGGAGTAATCTTATTGGGATGGATTCGAGGAATCTTTTGATGCAAAAAATAAAGCACAAAAAACCCCAGACGAAATATCGCCTGGGGAATTCCAATAATTAATTATTGAAGTAATTGTAATACTGATTGAGGCTTTTGGTTTGCTTGAGCAAGCATTGCTTGGGAAGCTTGTCCTAAGATGTTTGCACGAGTCATTTCCATTACCTCTTTCGCCATATCTACATCGCGAATACGAGATTCAGCAGCAGATAGGTTTTCAGAAGAGTTATTTAAGTTAGAAATCGTGTGCTCTAAACGGTTTTGGTATGCACCAAGGTTAGAACGTTGAGCAGATACAGTTTCAATTGCATTGTTGATTACTTCGATAGCAGCAGAAGCAGCAGCGTGGCTAGTTACATCTAATGCATATCCTGTAATCGTGCTATCTGTACCGTTTGTAACTCCAGCTCCACTAAATTGACCATTAGCAGGGTTATTTGCACCATTTCTTAATTCATGTACTGCATCACCAATACCATCATCAGTGATTTCTGTAGAATCACCTGCAGCAGCACCTTCTAAACCAAGTGCTTTAGCGCTCATGTTAACAATTTCAATTGTCATACTTTGACCATTGTTAGCACCAACTTGGAAAGTTGCAGAGAATTTTCCACCATTAGTACCACCACTCAATAATTTTTGAGTGTTGAACTCAGTTGTGTTAGAAATACGGTTAATCTCAGAAGTTAACTCGTTGATTTCTTTTTGGATCTCGTTACGGTCTACTTCAACGTTTGTATCGTTCGCTGCTTGAGTAGCAAGTTCACGCATACGTTGTAGAATGTTGTGAGTTTCTTGTAAAGCACCTTCAGCAGTTTGAATCATAGAGATACCGTCTTGTGCGTTACGGCTAGCTTGATCTAAACCACGTACTTGCGCACGCATTTTTTCAGAGATTGCTAGACCTGCAGCATCGTCACCAGCACGGTTGATACGAAGACCTGAAGATAATTTTTCCATAGCTTTTGCACCAGCGTTGTTGTTAACGCCCATTTGACGGTAAGTGTTTAACGCTGAAACGTTAGTGTTGATAATCATGTATAAGTTCCTCCTTGAAAATGGTTTTATCCCACATCCATGTGGTTTTGTATGTTCAATCTAGTCATTTGGTCGGCCGCCCGAATGACTAGATTGGTTACAACCATTATATCGACATTTTTCTTAGGTTGTGAAGGGCTAATTTCATTTTTTTTATTTATTTTTTTAGTTGATCGGAGAATTTTGTCAAAAGATCCATTGTCGTGTCTATGGCCTGCGAGTTTTCTTCTTGAATTGCCAAATATACTTCTTTTCGATGAATTTCGACATTTTTTGGAGCGTTAATCCCAATTTTAATTTGTTCACCATCAACAGAAAGAATTTTGATTTCGATGTCATCACCAATTTGAATCGCTTGGTTAAGTTTCCTAGTAAGTACAAGCATTGCTTAGCCCTCCTTACCGGTTACTGCTGCAGTTTGGACTAAAGGATGCTTCGTCGTGTAGGAGCTGTCGCTAAGAATTACTTGCTTCCCTAATTTTTTCTTATTGTTTATGACAATAGGTCCTTGCAGGTTCGCAGTTGTGTTTTGGAAGGGTTCCTGAACTGTAAGAATAACAAATGTTGCAACATCCTCTGCTTGTGAGATTTCGAGAACTTCTACTACATGCTCCGGCAACTTTAGTTCATAGCCTGGAAAAAACTCAAATGGACTTACGATCACAAACGCAAGACTTGGCGTTTGAACCGATTGTAAAATAAAGAAAGGCCCATCCTCTGCAAAAGGTAATACATAAAACTGTTTTTCTTCTAAAAAACTAGGAATTCCACTGTTAAAGTGAATGATATTGGCTTGATCAATTTCGATCTCACCATGATACTTCGTTGCAATTTTCATTTTCGTCACCACTTCTAGATTTTTTGGTCGAGGGCGGCACCTACCGCTCTTATCTGCATTGACGCTTTCTGCTTTAAGTAAATCTGCAAGTTACCCGGATTGTATTTAATGGTAGGTTCATTCGGTTTAATATCAATATTGAAATTCCCTCTATGCACTTTTATCTCTATCTTTGATGGCTGATAGCTGAATTTCACTTTATCAGCCGAAGAGGGCATATAGCCAATATTAAATTGCATTTGTTTAGGTTCACTGTTGTCCCGCGCAATGTCTGGAATGACACTTTTGTTCTGACCTTCAATCTTCATGAGACGATCGCCTTCTGCCGCATTCTCAGCAATGCTTTGCAGGGCCTTTTGCTTTGCCTTTGCTGCCCACTCTTTCACCACTCTTAGCGGATTCTTTAAGTTGGCATCAGCGAAAGCCTCCGTCTGGTCAATTTCCAATTTACTGTCTGTCTTAATGTATTCTACTTCCGGCTGCGGTTGATTCAGACTCATATCAGCTTTAGGCTGCCTTATTTCAATTGTTGATCGGCTCTTATTTAGGCCTAAATAAGCGAGGTGACTATCAATTTCTAATCGAGGTAGCTTCATAGCTAGTCCTCCCTTAAGGAATTATAATTCTATTTTAGCTAAAGTTGATGACAATTAAAACCATCGTTTCATTTTAAAAACAGTTTTATGTGGAGTGGTGCTGATCTTTGGGGTATTTTCTCACCGTTCAGATAACTGAAGGAGGTATGAAAGCAAGGCTTCACACGAAAGAGCCAAAAATCATTGTATCAATAAAGCTGTTCAACAAAGTCCTTTTAAAAAAAGCTACCCCCGAAGGAATAGCTTATCGTAGAAAGTCCATTAATGTTGGCTGTATAATTCTTGCTCCTACCGCAAGTGATGCACGATGAAGACTTTCTTGAAGCGTTAAGTTAATGATCGCCTCTTCAATATCAATATCTTCATTGTTGGAAACGGTATTTTTGGCAATCACTCTCTGTTCAAGAAGACGACTATCGACCATTTCAGCTCGGTTTACCTGCGCTCCAAGCTCCGCTCTCGTAGAAATAATTTGATTGAGATAGCCATCAATTGAATCAAGCGCTTTGGTGATTTCCTCACCCGTTGTTTCCGGATCTGTTAACATTTTCTTAATCGATTCTAAGCCACTAAACATCTCAATCGAGTATACTTCTTGCGAGTTAACATTAATTGGGATTTTAACACCCTTCATAACCTCAATTTCAACTTTTTGCGTATTGGAAGAAATCGCTCCTTTGTTAGAAACAACGAGATCATTTACTCCTAAATCTCTAGTGCTCCCAATGACAGCCCCATTGAGGCCCTCTTGCTCTTCTAATTGAAATTGTTTAATCGATGGTGGTGTTGTAGATGTATCAATGGAAATCGTGGCTGGCGGGCCCGTTTCTTCGATCTCATCGCCATTATCATCTATCGTTTTATACTTAATTTCAGGCTGAACTGTAAATGTTGTCACATCACCGTTCGTAGAATCATATTTATATGTTTGTCCCTTATAGCTAATCACATAATCATCCGCATTAGCCATATCGGTCGCAAATTTAGTGAAATCGACATTAAATTGGTTTTCGTTAATTGGATTTGCAGCAGTATCGGTTCCGTTGAAAATGTAATTTTCGCCAACCTTCGTATTTGCAAGCGCGACAATATGTGCTTGCAAGCTGCTAATCTCTTTTTCAATATTTTTGCGTGCTTCTGCCTCATAACTATCGTTTGAAGCTTGTACGACAAGCTCACGGATTCTTTGCAGAACTTGATTCGTTTCATCAAGGGCTGAATCCGCATTATCCATCCAGTTGAAACCTTCATTTAAATTACGGCGAAATTGGTCGACCTCCACTACTTGGGTCCGATAACGCATCCCCTTCATCGCAATAACTGGATCATCTGAAGGTCTTGTAATTTTCTTACCTGTAATTAGCTGCTCTTGCAGCTTAGACAAATGATTATAGTTCTGGCTTATATACTTTAAATTATTATTTGACAGCATTGATTGTGTAACACGCATGTTCACTCACCTACCTTATCTTCCCACTATACCCATGTTATTTATCACCCTATCAAGCAACTCATCAATAAGGGTTACCTGTCTTGCAGCAGCATTATAGGCATGCTGATATTGAATCATATTAACCATTTCTTCATCTAAAGAAACACTGCTCTCAGACATCCGTCTTTCTTCAACTGAACCTTTCAACGTAGCAGCCGTGTCTGTCATACGATTTGCTTCAGAAGCATTATCACCGAGCTTTCCAATCATTCCTTGATAAAATGATTGAACATTTGTAAGGTTGCCTCCAAAATCGATAAGAGCATCCTTCACATTTGCCAATGCAAGAGCATTCGAGCCATTGCCAATAAATGCTTCATCGGACGGCTTAACCCCTTCAGCATTGAAAGAGAATGACCATGTATCTCCATCCGTTAAGGATGATACCGAGCTTGTATCAAAACTGATTCCCAACAATTTCACCTGGTTATTTGTTGCAGAATGAGTTGCAGTAAACGTATTGCCGTCAGCATCAACGGCTGTAAAAGTATAGTTCCAAGTGCTTGGGTCCACATCTGAATCATACTCGACCTTTACATCAATTTTATCAATTCCCGCTGGCCATGTTGCAGGTGCCCCATTTGCATCGGTAATTGTCAAAAGAGAAAGGTCGGAAGAATCATAGATCCCTGTATAAGAAGGATTGCCAACTGTTTGATTATTAACAGTTTCTCTCTTCATCCCTCCAGCGATTACGTTCCCTTCAGAAGCGGCCGCAATATTTCGCACATCATCTATAATGTGGTCGGCAACAGCCAATCTTGAGGCAGCACCTTTAATCGAAGTGCCGATCGTAAAGAAGTCACCAAAATTTTCGTTTTGTTCTCCATTTTCGATCTCGTTTAAGCTCCAACCTGAACTATGAACGAGATTAAAATGAGTCGCAAATGTATAGGCCATTTGATCCAAGTCGGCAAGCATATCATTATATGTTCCCTTAACATCATCGCCAATTTTATAGCCATAGCCTTCAATATAGCCTTTTAATGCGCCATTAGTTTTAAACGCATTTAAATCTTCTAAAATATAGCGGGGATTAGTAGACTGGTCGGCAACTGTATTATTAGCCATGCCAGCAAAACCGCTTTCGTTCTCATTTAATTGGAAGAACTTAATTTGCGTCATCGGGCTGTCGAGCTCTGAACGATTCTCAAATTGAATATGGATGCCAGTGGCGATTCCCATTGTTGCATCTACAAGTTTAATAGGTTTTCCATTAGAATCCTTTAATATATCCCCTTCTGGTGTTGCTAAATAAACATCCAATTTTCCTTCCGCATTAGCAGATGCTAAACCTCCACTTGATTTCGAATCAACCCTAATATTCATATAAGTCGATAATTCATCAAGCAGCCGATCCCGCTCATCGTATAAGTCATTCGGCAAATAACCGTGAGGTTCAATCGAACCAATTTGTTTATTAATCGCATTTATTTGTCGTAAAATCGAGTTAATGGAATCTTGAGACGTTTCAATTTCCTTGCGGTAATCCGCCTGTATCGTCTTCAATGAATTGGCCATGTAGTTAAACGTGTTCGCAAGGGTGATTCCCCGCTCGCGCACGACTCTTCGCGCACCGTCATTCTGCGGCTGCACAGCTAGATCCTGAAGGGCATTCCAAAATTGATCCATCGTATTAGCTAGACCGATATCAGAAGGTTCATTCATAATATTTTCCATTTGGTTTAGCATTTCAGCTTTTGATTGCCAATATCCAAGTTTGCTACTTTCTGTGCGAAATTGCATATCGGTAAAACTATCACGAATTCTCGTAATATCTCCCGCCTTAACACCTGTTCCAAGCTGACCTGGAATTTGTGGTCTGTTTAATGATGGAGACGGATAAGGTAGAGTTGTTTGCATGTTTACGCGCTGCCTTGTGTAGCCTGGTGTATTTGCGTTTGAAATATTATGCCCTGTCGTATAAAGGGCTGATTGTTGTGTCGTGAGTGCCCTCTTGGCAGTTTCTAATCCAAAAAAGGTTGATGTCATAACAAATATCCTCCATTAAGCGTTGGAATCAAAAATGGACCGTTTCGGATGGGGCGATTCTTGGTTCACCTCAGGACGGTTGTAGTTAAAAGAATCGATATCCGGCTGCAAAAGTTCCAGATTCATTTGAACAAATTGCAAGGATTGTTCTAATAAATCTTGATTCAATAAATTTTGTTGACGCAAAGCCTCAATTTGAGTTTCAAGCTTCGTTTTTTCTGTCATAAATGCCGTCTTATCTTCTACTAAATCGATTACTTTAGATAGGCTAGGAGATTCGGTAGATGCTCCACTTTTTTCTAAAAAGAGTTGCGTTTCTTGTACGAGCTTGCCCTCTGTTTGACGAATCTGTTTGATATAGAGATTTTCTTCTTTGAGGATCGATTGCAGACGGTCTAAATCTCCCGTTTTTATCATCTCTGTTTTTTGAAGGGCAATGGCATGCAAACCTTCATGTAAACTGGTTAATTCCTTTACAGATTCAAGTATTGTTTTCGCAGGCAATGGATTCACTCCTATTTCAAGTCATCCCAATAAGAATACATTTTTTCGGCCACTTTCTTTGCATTCAACTCATATTGGCCAGATTGAATTTCACTTTTGAGCGCATCTACTTTTTCTTGCCTTTCAAGCTCAATATTCCCAATCTTTTGGAGCTTGATTGCCTCTGATGAAATTTCAATTTTGTCTTTCGTC
Source organism: Bacillus methanolicus (assembly GCF_008764295.1). Classification (GTDB taxonomy): domain Bacteria; phylum Bacillota; class Bacilli; order Bacillales; family Cytobacillaceae; genus Robertmurraya; species Robertmurraya methanolica_A. The sequence goes on from NZ_VTQX01000008.1 coordinate 109,618, forward strand.
TTTGCTTTTTGTGTTTGCTCCAGTTTCTCAACTTGCTTGTTATACGGATTCACATTTACATTGCGCAAATGATTGATCTTCATTTTTTCTCACCTCTTAATACACAGTTCCGTTACTATTTTTATCATCTAAACTATATATCGGCAGCCATTCTATTTTGTTTAGTAATTATTGCCCAAGTGCTATTAAACTTTGATGAGTTCTCGGCACAAAATCCTTCATAAAAAATCATGTATAAATATTAATTAAAAGACCTTGAATTTCCCCTACTTGTTTTAAAATATCAAGACCGTTCTTTTCTTTATTTAACACATCATTTGCCAAGTCAATTAACTTCTTATCTACTTCTTTTACGATTTTATAAATTTTTGTCCGTCCTCTGCGATTAAAACCCCTTTGTTCCTCAAGCTGAAGCCCGTTTTGTACCGCTTCTTCCATAAACTCTTTAACCATTTTTTTATATTTACGCAAGTCATCAACCGTACGGCTCTCTGCAAGAGTCTTCCCTTGTTCCTCAATTTCTTCAACCATTTTAGTTAACTTGTCGTACACCGTTTGTTGACGTCCCTTTGCCATCACTTCTTGGAAGGATACGCTTTCAGCAGGTACGTTATTTTTTGCTTTCACTCGATCAAGACCAGCTTTATTTACCTTTTGGATCTCCATTGATTAATCCATCCTTTTAATTGTGTTGATAGCAATATTTTATCATAACGAATCATTCGAGCGAAAAATCTTCTTATCGCATCGCTGTCATAAAAAAGAGAGGAAAGACCTCTACAGATAGCCTTACCTCTCTTGTGAAATTTATCCTTGTAGTAATTGAAGAACACCTTGTGGCAATTGGTTTGCTTGAGCAAGCATCGCTTGTGCAGACTGATTAAGGATATTATTTCTCGTGAACTCAGTCATTTCAAGAGCCATATCAGCATCACGGATACGTGACTCAGCAGATGTTAAGTTTTCATGTGTGACTTGCAAGTTATTAATCGTATGCTCTAATCGATTTTGCGTCGCCCCAAGCTTAGAACGAGTCGATGAAATTTGATTGATCGCTTTTTCAAGCTTGAAAATCGCTTCGTTAGCTGATGCGTGGTCAAGCACATTGATTTCGTCAATGCCAAGCTTAACTGTGCTTAACTGCGGCACATCAATCATGACATTTTGGTTTGTGTTAGCCCCGATTTGGAAGGCTAATGCTTTATTGGTAAGGTCGAACTGAGAAGCCCCCTCTTTTACATTCGCCCCATACTCCATTTCTAGTCCACCATGAGTCAACTTTCCGTTTGAAGTCGTTAATTGTTTTGGGAATGTGATGGCAGTAACGTTTGTCGGGTCATTCGGGTCTACCACCGAAACAGAAACTTCCATTTTCGCTTCCACTTGTACTTTTGCTGTTCCAGCTTGTGTAATTTGACTTGTATCTATTTGAACTTTTTTCCCATCTTCAGTACCAATTGTTTGGATGCTACCATGCGTATCACCAATTAACGAGGCTAACTTTCCAACAGAGAATCCATCTGGATTAAACACTTCAATTGTCGCACTCGGTCTATTATTACTATCCACTTGATATCCAGTTACGACAATGGAGTATTCACCAAGTGCTAGTTCACTTCCCGCAACATCTACAGTAGTGCTTCCATCAGCAATTCTTGCTGCTTCTAAATCTATGTTAAGACCACCAATATTGACTGTTTGAACACTGCCATCTGTAAAGGTAACAGATTGAGGTGCTCCCCCATCAACCGAAATGTCAGCAGTTGTTTGAAGATCAAAAGTTATTGTCTCATCACCTGAAATAGTTGAAGTTATATTAATCGCTTCAGTTCCATTACCGAAAGTAATTGGTGTGATACTTACGTCAAGATTTTGACTTACAGTACTACCATCTGGATAGGTTAAAGTTGCTGTAAACGTTGCTGGATCAGGTGCATTTGAATCATCATAATCTGTTATCTCTAATTGGTATGATCCAGGTACAGCAGACTTTCCAGCTGTTACATCTGGGTTACTTGGAGTTGTTGTTTTATTCTCAATTGTTACTGAATATGTACCAATTTCAGCATCATCTACACGAACATTTGATACTTGTGCACCATTTGTACCCATCTTAGCATCCGGAGCAATTTTAAGTACATCCTTACTACTTACACCAGCGCCTGGTTGATTCAATTTGTAAACTAATTCAGGCGTATTTTCGATTCCAATTTGATAACGTCCTGTTTTCATAGAAGGATCGGTTACAATTGGTACATTTTTGATATTCGTATTTGCCATTTCACCAGCAACGTACTGTGTATCTACCGCACTTGAACCATCTAGCAATTTACGTGTGTTGAATTCTGTTTTTGATGCGATGCTGTCGATTTCCAATCGCAATTGGTCGATTTCTTTTTGGATTTGCTCGCGGTCTTCAGTCGTGTTTGTATCGTTTGCCGCTTGTACAGCAAGCTCGCGCATACGTTGTAGCATGGAGTGAACTTCTGTCATCGCTCCTTCAGCTGTTTGCATGAGGGAGATTCCATCAAGCGAGTTTCTTTCCGCCTGCTTTAAGCCGCGGATTTGTGAACGCATTTTTTCTGAAATCGCAAGTCCTGCAGCATCGTCAGCAGCGCGATTAATACGTAATCCAGAAGATAGTCTTTCAAGGTTTTTAGAAGTTGCCGCTTGGTTTTGATATAAGTTGCGGTAAGCATTTAAAGCTTGAATGTTATTATTGATTTTCATTTTTTATGCTCCTTTTATTTTAATATTCTTCAGTTAAAACACTTTTTTCATAAGCAGAAGCTTTCTTTCGAATGCCTGCTGCTGGGTCAGCTGTTTTATTTTTCATTGCCTGATTCCAGGCAGCTGAGATTTCTTCCAATGAATGAAGAACTTCTTTAATAATCTTGACATCTTTATTTAAATTCGCTTCAACAATCTTATCTGCCATATAGTTATAAAGTACATCTAATTGGTCAGCGATGATGCCAGCATCATAATTGAGTCCAGCACCAAGACGTTGAAGGATATCATTCGCGTTTTGGAGCTTTCGATTCGCTAAGACATAATCTTTGCTATTAATAAAATCAATGGCTTCTTCTAAGTTTGTCATACACCCTTCGTATAAGAGCGCGGTTATTTCCTGTGGTGATTTTTGGTGAATAGCTGATTCTGTAAAGATTTCAGTCACCTGTTGTACACCTCCAATTGGTTATCTAACTTATTTATCGGAAAAAGTCGAAAAGTGTTTAATAATTTTTTTCCATTTCCTCGATTAATAGTAAAATTTCGGCCATGACTGAATATAATTGCGGGGGAACATTGTCCCCCAAGTCCATATCCAATAAATTGGCCACTAATGTTGAATCCTCTTGCATATGAACATGATTCCTTTTGGCCAGTTCAATAATTTGCTGCGCAACCTGCCCCTTTCCTTGTGCAACAATGGTTGGTGCCTGATTAGAACCCTCGTCATATTTAATAACAGCAGCAGAAGGGCCATTCATTTCTTTGCGTCTTTTTTGATTATAGAAAGCAGACGATACCATCATATTCTAAAATCCATTCCCTTCTCTGTAAAAATAGGTTTTTGCGGTTTTTGTTCAATCGTTTGATCAGGTTGACTTTGAGTTTTAATCGGTGTCATTCTCGTGAAATGAAGGGCATTGACGTTATAGCCAATTTCATTTAGCTTATCCTTTGCCATATTCGCTAACGGCTCCATTTTTTCTTTAAAACCTGGTTTATCATTTTTAATCGTAATCGTTAAATTCCGTTCGGTCGCCGAAAGCATGATTCCGACATCACCTAGCTTCTTCGTTTCGATAAGGAAATAGAGATTGCAGTTTTCCCAATCGACCTGCTGGCCTTCGTTTTTAGAGTTGACAAAGACCTGTAAGTTTTCCGGCTTTCCTCCAAGCAGCAACGGCAGGTTAAAGAGCATGTTTTGCATCGTACCAGGCGAATCTGCCTTACTTAATAACTGCTGGCCTGTCAAATTGTTCAGTGCTTGTTCCGCTTGCTGGGCCACACGAGGGTTAGCTTCTTCTTGCTGAAGTTTCATTAAAGCAGCCTTCATATTATTTTGCTGCTCCTGCTGGTTGTGCTCGCCATTTTTAAACACAAGCGAGTTTGCTAAATCACTATCATGGTTTAGCCCAAGCGAGCGAACCATTTCGAACATTTGCCTTCCTGACGGCTCCTGTAAAGAGAAGCCTCTTGCTCCTGCCTCTAAAGGGGCATGGCGATTGTCCATCGCAAGGCTTTCCTTGCTGACAAAATGCATGATCTTTTGTTCTGAAGGCTTGAAATTTAATTTATCAATCAATTCTTTCACTTGTCCGACAATTTTCGAAGCTTCAGAGAAATTGCCTTTTGCCAAAAGTTTTTTCGCATCAGCTAATTGGGAGCTTGCCTGCAAAAGCTGCCTTTCTGTTTTCATGTCCGTAAATAACATTAAATCGCTTTTTAAAATCGCATTATCCAGTTTGCTAATAGCAGTCTCCAGCATTTTGCTCGCTTGCGGCTGTGCACTTCCTTTAAAAGTGTCAATCGTGCGCTGGACACTATCCAAATTTCTCGTAATCTCTCTTTTTAATTCCCTGAATTCATGCGTCGCTTCGGCGAGCTTTTGTGTAACCCTTGTAACTAAAATATCTTTAGATTGAACTTGCATGGATTGAAGGAGCTCATTGACGTCATATTGGCTGTTCATCCCTTGCGTTGGATCCACTTTCGGTTCTGACAGAGAAAGGGACTTCTGGATTTGGGTTAATTCATTGGCTACATGCTGCCTTGAGGCAATTTCCCGCCCTCGATCATTCAATTGTTGTGCCCGTTCTAGCGCCTCTTCAATTTTTGCGATATTTTTGACATCTATATTTGGATTGCTAGATATTTCTTTTCTGACTAGATTCAAAGCCTTGTCCACATCCGGTTCATTGTGGAATTGCTTTAAAGCCTGCTGCACGGTTTCGCTTGGCAGCTTCGGTATTAGCACGGGCTTCATTTCTCCACCGCTCTGCGATTCAGTTTGTTGAATATTCTGATTTGCTTGCTGGCCAGCTTGAGCGGTTTGCGGCTGCGACTTTAAAGCATTTGCCTCTAATTGCAGCAATAGCTTCGTTAACCGTTCACGCCCCGCCTCGCTAAGCTGGTCTGCTTGATTCAACGCCTTTTCGATATTTCTGGCAATATCCGGATCAATGCTTGGAGATTTTAGCACCTGTTCCTGAAGGACCTTTTTTACATCTTGACCCGCTTGAAGCTGCTCACGTACTTGCTTAATCGTTTCCTTTAATTCAACGGTTTGAGAAGCGGCCCCTTGCTGTGTCTGCACCGTTTTTGCATTAGAAGAATGGTTGAGCTGTGATTCCATGCGGCGGGAATCTGGTTGCACAGTTTCCTGTGAACCTTGCCTTACCGGTGCCGGTGCCTCATTTCGCTGCGTTTCTCTTGCTGCCGTTTCTGCTTCAGCACTGCTGAGCGCCTGAACGATTCGTTCTCTTCCCGCCGATTCCTGACCTGCTCTTTGCAGCTGACTCGCTTCCTGCAAGGCCCGTTCGATCTTTTGCGCTATTTCACGATCGATCTTCGGATTTTGGACCACCTGTTCGCGCACTTGCTCAATCGTTTTTTGCAGGCGCGGTTCCTGTTGCACCGATTCTCGTGCTTGGCGAATGACTTCTGCCGAACGCTGGTCCGCGCTTGTATTCGCTCTGCTTCTTGCTTCTGGCTGTGCCGTTTCCTGAGAACCTTGCCTTACTGGTGCCGGTGCCTCACTTCGCTGCCCTTCTCTTGATACTGATTCCGCTTCAGCACTGCTCAGCGCTTGAACGATTCGCTCTCTTCCTGCCGACTCCTGACCTGACCTTTGCAGCTGGCTTGCCTCCTGCAAAGCACGCTCGACCTTTTGCGCTATTTCACGATCGATTTTCGGATTTTGGACTACCTGTTCACGCACTTGCTCAATCGCTCTTTGCAGGCGCGGTTCCTGTTGCACCGTTTCTCGCGCTTGGCGAATGACTTCTGCCGGACGCTGGTCTGCGCCTGTATTCGCTCTGCTTCTTGCTTCTGGCTGTGCCGTTTCTACTTCAGCACTGCTCAACGCTTGAACGATTCGCTCTCTTCCTGCCAACTCCTGACCTGACCTTTGCAGCTGGCTTGCTTCCTGCAAGGCACGCTCGACCTTTTGCGCTATTTCACGATCGATTTTCGGATTTTGGACTACCTGTTCACGCACTTGCTCAATCGCTCTTTGTAAGCGCGGTTCCTGTTGCACCGTTTCTCGCGCTTGGCGAATGACTTCTGTCGGGCGCTGGTCTGCGCTTGTATTCACTCTGCTTCTTGCTTCTGGCTGTGCCGTTTCCTGAGAACCTTGCCTTACTGGTGCCGGTGCCTCACTTCGCTGCCCTTCTCTTGATACTGATTCCGCTTCAGCACTGCTCAGTGCTTGAACAATTCGCTCTCTTCCTGCCGACTCCTGACCTGACCTTTGCAGCTGGCTTGCCTCCTGCAAAGCACGCTCGACCTTTTGCGCTATTTCACGATCGATCTTCGGATTTTGGACCACCTGTTCGCGCACTTGCTCAATCGTTTTTTGCAGGCGCGGTTCCTGTTGCACCGATTCTCGTGCTTGGCGAATGACTTCAGAAGGTTTTAAGTCAATGGCGTCATGTTCCACGCTTGCCAATGCGGAGCTGAGCACTTCCTTCCCTGTCGTAATCCGCCCCTGCTGCATTAACACTGTAGCCTCCGTAATTGCTTTGGCAATTTTTCCAGCAGCATCTGCCGAAAGATTGCGATTGTTTAACAATTCCGTTTGAACTTTTTCAATTGATTTTTGCAAATTCGGATTGGAGCTGACTTGATTTCGCAGCTCTCTAACAACATCACTTAAACTTGCATTTGTAACAGGTCGGCTTTGTTCAGCCCTATTATCCACTGCAACCGCTTTTGGAGCGACCATTTCGGCTTCAGAACGATTTAAAGTCTGAACTAAACGATCCTTGCCGATAGATTGGAGTTTTTCCGCATCTGAAATGACCTTGTTAATCTCATTAACCACTTCTCTATCTATTTTTGCGTTATTGGCAATCACCGTTTTTACAGCCTGAATTGCTTTTTGCGGATCTGCCTCTTTTTCTAAAATAGAGCGAATTTGGCTGACAATCTCTCGAACTGCTGTTTGATTATAGGCTTTTTCGTTGGAAAGAGGGGCTTTGACCACGCTCTCTGCTGCCTTAGCTGTTATGGCTCCTTCTTTCACATTGGAAAAAACAGCCTGTTCTCTTTTACCAGAAGTATCAAGATTCAGTTCCTTTGCCAGATTTGTCAGCACTTCATTTAATGGCTTTCCGTGCAGCGCTTCATGGATAGATCGGAGATGCGTTTGAGTAACCTCCAAGCCCTTATTCACTAGTGCTCTGACTGTATCACTTTTTGTTTCAAACGAGCCTTGCCCTTTTTCAAAAAAGGTCTTCAGCTCAGAAACTACTTCTTTTGATAGCGGATATCCCTTATCTAACAATAATCTCGCTGCTTCTCTTAACTCCGGGGCATCCTTTGAAGTTAATCCTACCTTTTGCAATACTGCAGAAAGTTCTGGTGCCTTCAAGTTCGATGATTTAGATGCCTCACTTTGAATCGCCTTCACATTCAGCTTATCTTCTTGATGACTGGTGACTTGAACCGTTGCTCGCTCTCCAGCTGGTACCTTCCCTTCAAATTCAGCGACAAATTCCTTCCCTCTTATTTGCAGAACAGCTTCTTTATCTGAAATTCGTTGTTTAATTTGTGCAGAGTAAATTTCATCTTTTTTAACATCAAATGAAAGATCTATACTTGCTGTATTAGTCAGCCCTTGATTGGTGATTTGCATTTATGCCACTCCCCGTACAAACTTCTAATTCTAATATCGGTTAAGTTGCAAACATATTAATTGGAATGTTTTGTTTACACTACTATTTTTTTGAGTGGCTAGCTTTTTACAGATCAAAAAACCCGCATGCATCAGCATACGGATTCTCATTTCTTTTCATCTAAAGTAAAATAAGTTATTTGTTTTTCTCGTTTTTCTAATTCTTTTTTACGTTCTTCTTCCATATTATGAAGATCCAGTTCTTTTTTCAATGTCTCTGTGCACGCGTTACAAAGCTTGCCTTTTTGAATCAATTTCCCACATCTGTCACATGGGTAGCCAAGATTCGGAAATTGTGCCAGTTTTAAACGCCCTGTTTTGATGAATTTGAGAATTAGCGCTTCTTCCACCCCTGTGCCTTCTTCAACCTGATGCATCGTGGCCATGCGATTTTCTCGTTTACGAATAAACTGATACACCTTTTCATATGCCGCTTCTTCCTCCTGCCAGCAAGCTTGGCAAATATCACGAAATTTATTTTTAACAAAGATTTCTCCGCATTTTGGACAGTTCGCTAATTGATCCATTTTTTGCTCCCCCTAAAAAGTTTACATCCTTTTGCTACCATTATAGCGTGAAGATCTGTGGAAGAATATGAAAAATTAGAGACATTTGATGGAAATCGTCGAATACTGGCACTGAGCTGCTTGTTCTCGACTAAAATTTCTCTGCTTTTGTGGGCGATATCGGTCTTAAATGAAATATATCGGTCTTTGTTTCATTTTATCGGTCCTTATCAAAATATATCGGTCTTTGTTTCATTTTATCGGTCCTTATCAAAATATATCGCTCTTTCGCAACAAAGAGCAACTCTAACTCCGGGCCAAGGTCAGTGCAAACACATAGTCCGCTCCTGCCTTCCTAAGGAGCTTCGCAGCATGCCTTAATGTTGAGCCGGTCGTGTAAATGTCGTCGATGAGGAGAATCCGTTTGCCACTTATCACGAACGAATCAGTTAGCTGAAAAATTTGCGGGAGGTGAATCCTGTCTTCACGCGACTTTTTCGATTGCTTTTCACCATGGGTTCTTTGCAGTAAATGGGTTGAATGGAGGCCGGCTTCGCGCAGGAGGGCTTCTGCTTGATTAAAACCGCGCTCGAATTGGCGCTCTGTGCTCAATGGAATCGGAACAAGATAATCAGCATGCAGCATACGAATGGAGGTTTTAAGCTTTTGAGCAAACACTTTAGCTAATAGATAATCGCCCCGGAATTTATACTGACTAATGATTTCCTTTAAGAAATCATTATATAAATAGATGGAGAGATTTCCTGCTAAATATCCCTGCCATTCTGAATCACTCTCCCAGCGAACACAGTCGGAACAACGAGCGCCCACTACATATTGAGCATCTATGCTCTCTAAAGATCGGCTGCAGATATCACATCTTTTCCCCGTTATTTCCTCCAATTGCTCCTGACAAGTGGAGCAAAGTAATTTCTCTTCTCTTTTTGTAAAAAAGGTTGACCAGCTAATATGCTCAACCAATTCCTCATGACAAAAAAGGCAATATTCACTCAATGTCGATCATCCCTTTCTTTGCCGCTTCCGCATTCATATTTTGAATCTGCTTTCTGGCTTGAAGCATCGCTTCTGTTCGTCCAAAATGAAAAAAAGTTATATTCCCCGTAGGAAATTGCGCACTCCTCCCAACTCGTCCTGCAATTTGTACGAGAGCACTAGCTGTGAAAATTTGCTCCTCTGAACCGAGAACAGCTACATCCAAATTGGGAAAAGTCACCCCTCTTTCTAAAATTGTCGTGGTGACGAGAATGGGAATGTCTTTTTGTCGCATGGATCGAACCTTTGCTTTGCGCTCAGGATCTGCCGCATGCACTGCCTCAATTCGCGAATCAAGCTTCTGTAAAATCGCCAAAAACTTCGGGATTAACTCGATTTTGGGTATAAAAAGGAGAGCCTGTTTTTCCATATCTAAGCGAATTTTTAACCATTTTATTACATTGGACGGAAGCTTATTCTGCTTCAACTTCTTGTCCCAATTCCCGCACCACTTAAGTTCTGGAACCGGTAAAGGCTTACGATGATAACGAGCCGGAATTGTCACAAAATTCCTTTTTCCTTGGCGACAATCCTTTTGCCATTGTTGATTGGGTGTTGCAGAGAGATAAATCATTGAGGACCGTTCTTTTCGAGCATTCTGGACGGCGTATTGTAAGGTTTCATCTACCGAATAGGGAAAAGCGTCTACTTCATCCACAATAATGACATCAAAGGCCTGATAAAAACGAAAGAGCTGATGAGTGGTTGAAATCGTTAAGGGGGAATATTTGTGGCGGTCTGGTGAGCCTGCATATAAAGAGGCTACCTCTATCTGGGGAAATACCGCCTGAAGGCGCGGGGTTAATTCCTGAACGACATCGGTGCGTGGGGTTGCGATACAAACTCTTTTCTGAAGCGATAATGCATAGCGCATCCCTTCAAACAGCAGCTCAGTTTTTCCTGCTCCACAAACGGCCCAAACTAATATGTCATCATTTGTAGAAATGGCTTTCACCACTTCGTCTGAGGCAACTTGCTGTCCGAACGAAAGCGTTCCATTCCAAACCAAGTTGGCAGTTTCCCTCGCGCTTTGACACTCAGAGTCACTCCAGCTATAGAGAGGTGTACACGTACTGACTCTGCCCATCATAATGCATTTCCGACAATAAGTGCACAGCTCCCGACATCTTGAGCATGGAAAGCTGGAAAATAAATGGGGTTTTTGATTACCACACCTCTGACAGCGGGGAGTTCCTTTTTCAAAAACAATTCCTTTTCGCAAAGTAATATATCCCTGTTCATAATGTTGATGGATTTCATCTAAAGTATGGGGGATTTCATCAAGGAGTAGTTGTTTTCCAATGAGTCTTTTTCGTACGTCATTACAATACTGAAAATGCAGGTTTCGAGAAGGTTGGGGAATTTCGCCAAGATCGGCGATCGTTTGCGTGGTTTGAGGTTCTGAAAGCAGCGGCTCTGGAACCAGCGTTTTGTCAAGAATGGCAAATCGCATGAAAACACCTCTCTATATTAGATTGATTTGGTTGTTTTCCGGAATTGGTGGTCGTTTTTCCGGGATTAGTTGCTTTTTTTCCGGAATTATCGTCAATTTTTCCGGAATCAGTGCTGCTTTTTCCGGAATTCAAACAACAAGCACATCACGCTCCGGCTCGTTATAAATGACAAACGCCACTCAATATTCATATGAATGGCGTTTGTTCAAACGATTGATCACTTGCAATGAACCTGCTTATTTTTTCACCCAGCCGAGTCCCATAGATCCTTCGCCAAGATGAGTTCCAATGACCGGTCCAAAATAACTAAGAGAGAACTCAACATTCGGTAACTTCGCTTCTAGCTCGGCCTTCCATTCATTTGCTTCATCCTCACGTTTAGCGTGGATGATGACCGCTTTGTAAGCATCTCCGCTTTTAGCATCTTCTTCAAGAAGTTCGACCATTCGCTTCATCGCTCGCTTCCGAGTACGGATCTTTTCGAATGGAACGATCAATTTATTTTCGAAATGAAGAAGCGGTTTGACTTGCAACAGGCTGCCGATGATCGCTTGAGCACTAGAAAGACGTCCACCTCGCTGCAAATGGCTAAGATCATCAACCATAAAATAAGCGCGGATTGATTGTTTCATTTCCTCTAGTCGTGCGAGGATTTCCTCATGGCTTTTACCAGCCTTGGCCATTTCAGCAGCTTCAATGACATAGAAACCTTGAACCATGCAACTGATTTCAGAATCAAAAGCATGGACATCAATTCCTTCTACCATTTCTCCTGCCGCTACTGCTCCTTGGAATGTTCCACTAATTCCGCTGGAAAGATGAATGCTTATCACAGTATCATAGTCCTTCGCCAGCTGTTCAAATAGCGTAACAAATTCCCCGATCGCAGGCTGAGATGTTGTAGGAAGTTCTTTTGTTTTTACTTCTTCATAAAAGTCATCTGTTTGAATCTCAATCTCTTCTTTATACGTTTCGTTTCCGAAATTTACACTCAAGGGAATCATATGGATATTTAGCTGTTCGCGCAATTCCTTCGGGATGTACGCAGTACTATCCGTTACAACTGCCGTTTTCATAAATGGGATACCATCCTTATTCATTTTGTCCTAGGCTTTTCCACATAGATAGTTGTTAAGTCTACTTCCTAATTTACTTTTTTTGAAAAAAAACGCAGTATGGAAATGTTAAGCTGGTAAGCCGAATTTGTTTTGAACTCTACGAAGCTTAAACGGCCAAGCACACTTCTGGATGGAATTAGGAGGTTAAAAACAATTATCTAGTAGAAAAAAACCTGCTTCTTACTATATGTTTAGTATCCATTTTATATGAAAATGAATGAAATTGCATTAATTTAAATAATCCCTTTACACGGAAAGGCAAAAAGTACACGGTTAACTTACATCTATTCCTCTGTTTTTCAATTCAATATTTAGTAGTTCGATAAAATCCTTCTCTAGATTTTTCTCGATCGCTTTGTAGAAAACCATTTTTAATTGATAATCTGAGAGTATTCGTAAAGAAGTCATGCTAGAATCCTCCTTTAGTCTTATGTCCTATATACCATTATTACCTATTTTTATCGAACATGTAAACTATTAACACCAATATTTAACAATTTGTTCATTAATTTATCGTGACTTTTCATTTTCTTAACATAAATAGGCTGAAAATCGAGGATTATTGACCTAATTTCAGCTTTGCATCTCGACAATTCGAGTATAAAAAGAATAGGTGATATCATACTCTTTTTTTTCACATTGAATTGTATGATAACCCAAATATAAATTATAGCCATATTATAAACCTAAAAAATGACCTTGAATAATTTCAAGGTCATAAATGGAAGATTATGATTTATATGCTTTCTATATAAACATCAGAGTTCGTTTTTTGTCCCTTCTCTAATGCTTTCATTAACCTGTCTATTAAGTCTTCACCTTCACTTGTTATAAAATAATTAGAATTAGATAAGCTTGTTATATCCTTACTAATATTATCACCGCAAGGCGGACTTTTAGATAAGTCATCAATGCACCCTATTACTTGTGATGGGGTAAACTTCTGTAATTTCTTTTTAATTGCTTCTAATTCATTTATAGCATTATTAATATTTTTATTCTCAAGTTTCTCATTATAGAGTCCATTTAATAAGAAAAGCTATTGTAAGTGATAGCTTATTGTAGAAAAAAGAGTGTAAGAAATCTCCATTCCCGACTTGATACCAGTAATATTTCACCTTAAATCCCACAGCCATTCTTCTCATTCCAAAATGCATATTGCCATATTCATGAATTCTTTTATATTCGGATTCACCTATGTACCAGTGCATGTTCTCCTTTATCACCAAGAGATTTGTCATTATCATGTTAAGTGTAAATCAGTAGTAAATATGGTTTGTCAATGCCTACCAAATGGTCTTGATTTAAATAAAAAACCTTGAAAGGCATTTAGGCAATCAAGGTATATGTTTATAGTAACGTTTTTAATTCTAATTTTTTCTTTTCACACACTTTGTCAAACCTTAAAGTTTTTTATTTTGTATCTCATCAAACCACTCATCAGCAATCTGACGAGCAGTTTTAGTCTCATGATTAGTATAAACTAAATCATACTTGTATTCAGCTTTGAATTTGCCACTCTTAACATCATATATTAACTTCATTTCAGTAGGCATGTCTTTTTCATAATCCAAACATAATTCTTTAATTTTTTCAATATCTTCATTTAAAATATCTAATACCATAAACTGGCGTTCCGAAGATACATTGTATCTTTCATCCCCATTCGCCAATGCATCATTCACTTTATGAGGCTTCACATACTTATTATTAATTAAATAAAAAAACTTGCTCGATATAACACTTTCCTCACACGAAGCGTAAACATATACTTTATCCGCTCTCTCTTCTATATACTCCATACATATGGATATCATATCAGCTTGCAATTCACTAAATCTATCTTCAAAAGTATTCATTTAGTTTTCACTCCTCAGATTAGTTTAAAAGGACTTCAGAGAACAACTCACCATCAATTGTGTATTTTACTATGAATTTTTCCGGCCTTACATTATTCCCAGAGTATATTACTTCTAGATTAATTGTTACTTCTTTTGGAGGGGTTTCCTTTAAAGCTGCAGCCCATTCATCTTCAATTTTCTTATATTGCTTCAAATTAACCTCAGACAATTGTGAAACCAAATTATCAATTTTAGGTGAGCCTCCAAACCTATCGCCTGCCAAATGTCCGGCGTGGTCCTGACCTTTTATTTTACCAGGTGTATTTTTACTGTGTGACAGTCTATCTGTTCTCGTTGTTAATTGTAAATTTTCTGTTTCGAACTTTACAATCCTACCTGCACTATCTGTTTCATAGAAGTAGTTATACTCTCCAGTTTTATACCTAATATCAGGCTTTAATCGATTTTTCCTTCCGTTTGTATACTGTTCTCCTCTTCCCACTAATGTTTTAACATCACTTTCCCTAGCTGAACGATTCCCCGCACCCTTCCCAACCCCATCCTTCACCTTCTGCGCAAAGTTCATGACGGAGTTCTTGGCACTGTTGACGGCATCGCCGATGGTGGCTTGTGGCATTTTGGCGCCGCCGGCCATCGCGAATTGCGGGGTTGGGAGCGGCGTGTCGGCAATTTTCTTCATCAGTCCTGCGGCCGTGTTGCGAAGGCTGTTAAAGCCTTGTTTCACTTTGGCCAGAACCGCTTTACCCGTTTCCATCACTTTATCTGGGTTGAGGACATGCTTGATCTTATCGAGCTGCTTGCCGCCCCATTTGAATACTTTGACTCCGCCTTTGGCGATCGGACCGCCAAAGATGGCAGCTAAGAGGACGCCTCGTTCGAGATGGCCGATGTCTCTGCCCGTAATAAAGTCTTTGCCAGTCATTGCTTCGATTCCCGATTTAATGTTGGAAATGCCGGGAATGAAATCTAATCCACCCGATAGCCAGCCTCTCCAATTCGCTTCCGTTTCATGTACAGAATCGTTAGCGGTTGCGGCTGGATTAGTCGTTAGTCCTTGTTCTTCCAGATTGGATTGAACGGAAGAAAGGCTGTAGGACAGGAATCGCTCGAGATTCGGGATGGGCAATATGCTTAGTTTTAGCGCCAGTTGACTTGGACGGTATTGCGATAAAACGAGTTCTCTTCTTTGGAAGAGGGTGCTGATTTCTTGGATCGTGCGATGTAATGTATGTAAGTCTTGGCTGATTGCTTCCAAGCTGTACGAGCCTTGACGGTCGAATTCGTGAAGTCGTTCGAGCGTTTCTTGTTCATGCTGTTCCGCCGTTTTCACCTGCTGGACAAAGGCGCTGTCGTTCAGTCTTGGCAAGGCGACGATATTGCTGACCGAATCCATAATGCTGTTGCCTTCTGCCGTTAGCTCTCTTGTGATCGTTTCGGCTTGCTTTAAGCCTTGTTCGACATCCTATGAATTTCAGTAAAGCATCATTCATGTTATCCAGAGCATAAATATATCATTAATAAACAAAAAACACCTGTTACCTAATAGCAATCAAGTGCTTTATAGTTAGCTACATAAAAAACTTTATTAGATTAAAAATGCATCTCGCCTAATTATATGCAATCTTTTATAAACAAAATCTCATTACAAGAACTCTTGGTGGTATTACTATCAAGAGTTCTTGATTTTCTTTAATCTCATTTATAATATCTTAAAAATCTTCTTCCCATGCTTCTTTGTGATAAAAACTCATAAAAAATCTCTGCCGTATTGTAGTCATCAAGTCCTCCTACCTTGTAAAAGGTTATCTCGCCTATTTATCGTACTTCTCACAAAATCGAAATATACAATACTCCATGATGGTACTACCTTCATGAGCTCTGAATTTCATTTAAGCATTGTTTATGTTGCTCACACATCTTTCCTTTTTATTACTAACTTTATGTGTTTGTATGTTGCCCCTTTAGCTTTACTTGCTTTGTCATTCTCGTATGCAAATATAAACCAAGCAGTAAGTGTGGTTGTATTTTTTTATATGTCACTGCAACTATTCTCGTAAGTTTGCTAACCATCATGAGTTTTTGATTCAAAAGTGATATTATTTTAACCATAAAGGTCTTAAAGTCAAAAAACCTTGAAGGCATATTAGCCAATCAAGGTTTTAAGTTTCTCTTAATTAACTTTAATTGGACCATAATTAATAATTAAAATATGCCTTCAAGAAATCAAAAAACGATGACCAACTTTCCTTTAACTCACCTTTAATAAGTAGTTCATCTCCACCCTCAAAATTAACTATATAAACTTTATCTGTTACAGTATCCAGTCTAATACAGCATTTGCTGACATCTCACTTGAAACCAGATATTGCTTCGGAAAACCATGTTCTTTTCTAGAAATGAGTGTGTATGATTCAATATTGTTTTCTTCATCTGCTATATCTAGTAATTCAAAGGGTACATGCTCTTCCCAAAAAGGTCCTGCATACTGGATAAAAAATTCGTGAAAAGTATCCGATACGTTTACACCTAGCCTTATTAAAGCATCCTGTACTAGATTGCTATCTTCACGTTTATATATTTCTTCTCCTAGAACTTCATCTAGTCTCTCAGGCAATATGCTCTTCCTCCTAAAGCTTCTTCTCCTCGTATTTTCCAATAATTAATAGAATCTACTTTTTGAAACGCTCCTCTAGTTGTCTCATCCATTGGATAAAATGGGTTTAACTTTCCTTTATAAGGATGTAATGGAGCTCTTTTAGTATGTCACCATATTGATACTTGCCTGAATAGAAGTGCCTTCTATCCAATATTCGCTTTACTTGAACTTTGCTAAACAACTTTCCTTGTTTCGTTCGATGTCCTTCTTCATTCAATCGTTCTGCTATTTTGGTCAAAGACCATAAAGAATACTGTTCCTTTAAGTCAAAAACTCTTTGAAATTAGTTAAAACATCGTATATGGCTTACAAAGTTTAAGTCATTATCTGAATAATAATTGTTTTATTCGGAACTCAGTATCGTATAAAAACATGGGATAGTGCCCCATGGTTAAGAAATTTTATAGTTTGTGTATTTTTAAATCACATTTATCTTCTTCTGCTACATCAATTGCTGTACGTAGTACTTCAAAAAATGTTTTCCCATCAGTTGTTGCAAAATAATTCGCTAGACTAGTTACTTTTGGACTTATTTTATCCCCCCACGGTGGTTTTTGTGATAAGTCATCAATATCCCATATAACTTGTTCCGGCGAGTATTTTGATAATTCCTGTTCAATTTCAATTAAATTAGCTTTTACAACAGAAACATCATTCCAGTTTAGTTTGTCATTATATAACTCATTCATCATTAAAGGATATTTTGTACCCCATCCTTCTTTTTCTAAATGATAGGAGATTGTTGAAAAAAATGAATGTACAAAATCGCTATGACCTAATTCGTAATAAAAACTATCTACTAATATTCCTACCGCCATCTAACTTTCACCTCTAATCCATTATAAAAATTATTTCTGCTACATCATTTGTTCTTTCATTTATTTTTTGTTTAATGTCTCTTAAAACATCCCTTGAGATATTTTGTCCCCTAACATCAATAATAACAGATTGCTTTGTTTGTTCAGGTAAATCACTTACCCGCTTATTTATTTGCTTTGACACATTTCTTATTAAGTTACTTCTACCAGAAGATGTAGTCACATTATAATTCTTAACCTCTATGCTGTGACCATCGATATAGAAATCTGGTCTTGAACTATTCTTAGTGCCATGACTTACTTCATTACCTTCCTTATATGATACCTGGTCACGATATCCAGGGTATTCTTTTCCTACATCAATTTCAGACTGTCTCCAAGATGGTCTAGTTTTATCTATACCCTTCCCAACCCCATCC
Organism: Bacillus methanolicus; assembly: GCF_008764295.1. GTDB lineage: Bacteria > Bacillota > Bacilli > Bacillales > Cytobacillaceae > Robertmurraya > Robertmurraya methanolica_A. The sequence goes on from NZ_VTQX01000008.1 coordinate 127,410, forward strand.
TTCACCTTCTGCGCAAAGTTCATAACGGAGTTTTTGGCACTGTTGACGGCATCGCCGATGGTGGCTTGTGGCATTTTGGCGCCGCCGGCCATTGCGAATTGCGGGGTTGGAAGCGGCGTGTCGGCGATTTTCTTCATCAGTCCTGCGGCCGTGTTGCGAAGGCTGTTAAAGCCTTGTTTCACTTTGGCCAGAACCGCTTTACCCGTTTCTATCACTCTATCAGGGTTGAGGACATGCTTGATCTTATCGAGCTGCTTGCCGCCCCATTTGAATACTTTGACTCCGCCTTTGGCGATCGGACCGCCAAAGATGGCAGCTAAGAGGACGCCTCGCTCGAGATGGCCGATGTCTCTGCCCGTAATAAAGTCTTTGCCAGTCATTGCTTCGATTCCCGATTTAATGTTGGAAATGCCGGGAATGAAATCTAATCCACCCGATAGCCAGCCTCTCCAATTCGCTTCCGTTTCATGTACAGAATCGTTAGCGGTTGCGGCTGGATTGGTCGTTAGTCCTTGTTCTTCCAAGTTAGTTTGAACGGAAGAAAGGCTGTAGGACAGGAATCGCTCGAGATTCGGGATGGGCAATATGCTTAGTTTTAGCGCCAGTTGACTTGGACGGTATTGCGATAAAACGAGTTCTCTTCTTTCGAAGAGGGTGCTGATTTCTTGGATCGTGCGATGTAATGTATGTAAGTCTTGACTGGTTGCTTCCAAACTGTACGAGCCTTGACGGTCGAATTCGTGAAGTCGTTCGAGCGTTTCTTGTTCATGCTGTTCCGCCGTTTTCACCTGCTGGACAAAGGCGCTGTCGTTCAGTCTTGGCAAGGCGACGATATCGCTGACTGAATCCATGATGCGGTTGCCTTCTGCCGTTAAATCTCTTGTGATCGTTTCGGCTTGCTTTAAGCCTTGTTCGACATCGTGTTCAAGAAAGCTTTGGCGGATGAAGCCCTGCGGTGACGGTTCAAAGCCTCGCAAGGAGGAGATGAGTTGCTTCAGGGCGGTTTCATATTGCGCTAACGTGTCTTGCCAAAACCGCAAGAGTGGCAGGTGGGCTTCCTCGTAAAAGGAGCGAATCGAATGGCCCCCATCCCCTTTGAAGCTGTCTTCCAAAGCGATTAAAGCTTTGATGTTTTTTTCAATCGTCTCCAATTGCACGTTGAGCTGACTTAGCCCCTTGAGCGTCTCTTCGACGCCCGCGTGCAATTCTGCGGCATCTAATACCTTCATTATATTTCACCTCACAGCTTTTTCCCATTGAAAAGGCACCTAGCGAAGGAGAGAAGTCTATTAATCTTCTTCATACATTTCGACCTATTAGTCATCAATGACTAAACGTCTCCACTTCATTAGAAGTCCTTACATACACATGATAAATAACCAAAATATGTTAACAAGTGAAATTAATCCCATTTATTGAAAATATAACAAGGTCTAATGTCATGGATTACCTTTTCGTAGCTAGCTGAAGGCTCATATATATGAGTCTTAAATAGAGATGAGAGAAAAATATTATTTTTGCGTAAAGAAAAAACGCCGACGAAGCGGCGTTTTTAGCATGGTTATGTGGTTATCTAACTTCAACCCAGCCGTTTTTGATTGCTTCTACAACGGCTTGAGTTCGGTCGTTAACATTCATTTTTTGCAGGATATTACTTACGTGGTTTTTAACTGTTTTTTCACTAATAAATAGCGCTTCACCAATTCCGCGGTTGCTTTTTCCGTCTGCTAGAAGCTGAAGAACTTCACACTCACGACGCGTTAGCAGATGGAGCGGACGACGAATCTCAACCTGTTGGAGATAACCGCTGCTTACTCCTGCTGCCTCTACCGCTAAGCGGCGGTATTCTTTGACAAGATTGTGAGTAACTTTTGGATGTAGGTAGGAACCGCCATCTGCGACTACCTTTACCGCTTCAATCAGAGCGTCTGCATCCATTTCCTTAAGTAAATAGCCTGTTGCACCTGTTTTTAATGCGTGCTGAACATAACTTTCATCATCGTGGATCGATAAAATGATCACTTTGGTTGATGGGTATCTTTCAACTAATTGACGTGTTGCTTCCACACCATTAATAGTTGGCATATTAATATCCATAAGGACTACATCAGGCTGATGCTCTTCTACTAAAGAAATAGCTTCAGTACCGTCATCCCCCTCTGCTACAACCTCAAATGTTTTTTCAAAATCAAGAATTCTTTTAACGCCTTCTCTAAATAATTGATGGTCATCTATAATGATAATCTTCGTAGTCATGCGTGTCGCCTCCCCAAATTATTTCTCTCTCTTATTTTGGTAATGGAACCTTGATGAGAACAGTCGTCCCTTTGCCTATTTTTGAATTAATCGAGATTTTGCCTCCTAAAAGCTCTACTCTTTCCCTCATCCCGATAATTCCAAAGGACTCATCTTTTCTTTCATCTATATTAAAACCTTGTCCATTATCCTTTACTAAAACCGTAATCTGTTCTTGAGCCATCTCTAGCTTTACTTTAATTTCCTTTGCATTTGCATGCTTTAGAACGTTTTGCACAGACTCCTGTATAAGGCGAAATAGTGCCACCTCGTATTTTGTCGGTAGTCTTTTTTCTTCCCCCACATTTATATAAGAAATCGATGTTGTACTATGATACTCTTCGATCGTCTGTAAATATTTTTTGAGGGTAGGAACTAGACCTAGGTCGTCAAGGGCCATTGGACGTAGGTCGTAAATGATGCGGCGAACCTCATATAAGGCATTTCTGACCATGGTCTTGAGATTTTTCACTTCAGCAAGCGCTTCAGTGGCACCGTATTCCTTGTAAATTCTTTCAATTAGGTCAGAGCGCATCATGACGTTGGCCATCATTTGCGCGGGTCCATCATGAATTTCACGAGAAAGTCTCTTCCGCTCTTCTTCCTGGGCCTCAATAATTTTTAAGCCAAAATCCTGTTTCAGCTTCGCATCCTGCAGGGCCTCGCCAACCTGTTTTAAGTCACTCATCAAATAATTCATCACGACGGTTATTTGAGAAACAAGATGTTCTGCTCGTTCAATCGTTCGCGTCAGACCGACAAGCCGTCTTTCAATATCATCTCTTCTATCCCGAAGCTGCTTTTCCGTCTGTCGATTCAAGGTTAAATCCCTATGAATTTGATGGGCCTTCTCATAAGCTTCCCTTACTTGAGCCTCAGTGAAATCCTTAAAATGCATGCTCACTTCCGAAAGATGTTTTCTCGCTGCTCGTGATTTGATTTCTAATTGATCTCCCTCTTCAATGATTTGGCCAACCATTCTTCGCACATCTTTTAATTCATCAACTAATGATTCATAATCACTTCTACATTGTTCGCCAATGCGAAAAATTTCATTTTTGCTATCACCTACGGTTTCCACCATCTTGTCCAAAATCATATCAAGAGTTTTTGTATCAAATTTTTTAATCATCTACTAATTCCTCCAAGTGAAGCAAAAACCCTTTACATTTTTAAAAATTTTTTTCGAATATTCTATGTCTTTATCCATTGTTCATGTTTGTTTCATTCATAAAATAAAGACATATCTCCATTTTTCCAATTAGAAAAACAAAGCAACTCTTAAATCATTTTACAATATTTTACCTTGAATTGTTAAAAGTTACTATCTTTCTAACTTGAAAATGTTCGAAAACCTGTAAAAAATCGTTAAAAAGAAGGAGAATAGGAATTAATAGACAGGACATTTGACCCATTCCTAATAGGCTCTTATGACCCATTAAAAAGGAACCGTAATTAATGTTATTCTAAAATATCTTTTTTTATTTCTTTTCATTATAACATGACAAAAAGACAGGACTGTTAAAGTTTCGTTACAGAGTGATGTTAATTTGAAACCGAGGCTCTTGTCGAATTATAATAGAAATGTCGAATTTTTATGGTAAGCTTCTTTAAACCATATAGTTGATTTGACGGGTTTCGCCTCATTTCGTGTGAAACCTTCATTTCACACGCCTTTTAGTTCGGCTAAAAAGTCCCGCAAGAACATGAATCGGAACCGCAATGCCGATCCATTATCAAAATGAAAATGCAGTTTTAGACTCCAATACAAACCAGATAAGGAGTGGTCTTATGCTCCCAAGCTACTTAACCGTTAAAGGGTATGGGGAAAATGAAATTATTATCGATAAATCCCGATTTATCGCTCATGTTTCAAGAGCTGAAACCGAAGAAGAAGCACAGGAATTTATTCAAACGATTAAAAAAGAACATTGGAATGCTACTCATAATTGTTCAGCATACTTAATTGGAGAGCATGATGAAATTCAGAAAGCGAACGATGACGGAGAGCCTAGCGGAACCGCTGGGGTACCCATTTTGGAAGTACTAAAGAAGAGGAAGCTAAAGGATACGGTAGTTGTCGTGACCCGCTACTTTGGCGGGATTAAGCTTGGAGCAGGCGGCCTTATTCGCGCATACGGAAAGGCTACATCTGAAGGAATTAACGCGACCGGAATCGTGGAACGAAAGCTCATGAAAGTGATGCATACAAATATCGACTACACTTGGCTTGGCAAACTTGAAAATGAGCTCAGATCGTCCATTTATAACGTGAAAGAAATCCATTACCTTGATGCAGTAGAAATTGAAACATATGTCGAAGAAAGCCAAACAGACACTTTTAAAGAATGGATGGTGGAGCTAACGAACGGCCAATGTAAAGTTCGTGAAGGTGAAATATTGTATTTAGAAGAGCTGAAAGAATAAGATCATTCTCCCTCATAAACTACCACTGAAGCGTCCATTTTAAAATGTATTTTACGGAATGCAAAAAAAAATGTAAAATAAAATTTATATGTATAGTAATTTAGTCCAATGAGAAATAGAATAAACTAACAAATAATCTTACTTAAGGAGAGTAAATATGTCTGTAAATAGACAAAGCTATAAAGCTATTAAAAAGAAAAAGAAGCGTAGGAGACTTGCGCTATGGGTATTAACTCCTATTCTTGTTCTTATATTAGGAGCAACCAGTTACGGTGCCTTCCTATTCAACAAGGCGCACTCCGTTATGAATGATTCCTATCAGCCGATCGATCGCTCTGAAGCCTCCGGCAGCAAAGTAGACCCAAAGGTTGAAAACACATCTATGCTCATTATCGGGGTAGATGATAGCGACACTCGAAACTTTAATAGCGGCTCAAGATCAGATGCTTTAATGCTTGCCACCTTTAATGAAAAGGCAAAGTCGGTCAAGCTCGTCAGCATCCCTCGCGATTCTTATGTTTACATTCCTGAGGTAGGATACGAAGACAAAATTGCCCATGCCCATGCCTTCGGGGGGCCTGCCGCTACGATTGAAACCGTTGAAGAATTATTTGACATTCCTATTGATTATTATGTCAAAATGAATTTTAATGCGTTTATTGATGTTGTTGACGCATTAGGTGGTATCGACGTGGAAGTACCCTATACGATAAATGAAATGGACTCGAAGGATAGAAGAAATGCGATTCATCTTGAACCTGGCTTCCAGGAATTAGACGGTGAAGAGGCGCTTGCATTGGCAAGAACGCGGAAAAAAGATAACGACATTGAACGTGGAAAAAGACAGCAGGAAATTATTAAAGCAATCGTTAATAAAGCTGTGTCAGTGCAAGGAATTACAAAATATGCTGACATTATCGAAGCAGTGGGAGAAAATTTAGCAACGGATTTAACATTTAAAGATATGAATGCCTTTATCGACTATGCTCTAGCTGGTACAAAGCTAGATATCGATACCATTAACCTTGATGGTGAAGACGATTATATTGATGGAGTGTACTATTATCAGCTGGATGAATTTTCTCTTGATGACTCGAAAAGGATCTTAAAGACCCATTTGGGACGACCGGATATTGCGCAAAATTAACAAAGTTGAGGGGTGTTCTAGCTACTAGAACACCCTTTATAACGGTCTTATTTAACGACCACTTGTAAATCCATTCTCTCTGTATACTCCCCCCTGTACTTGTGTGCCACTCAATCTGTGTTCCAAACTCGCTGCTTCATCTTTGGATGGCGGATGATTGGTTACCGTAAGTTCAGAGCTTTCTTCCCTTTGAAATTCCCTCCCCGTTTCGGCTAACAGACCATTTCAGAATTGGCTACATAGGTTAGCGACTTGTCTCCAGTGAATTCCATTCCACCAACTCAAAGAGGTTCGGAATCGGTCAGCAGCTGACCCTTTTACTATTCTCCCTCACTGTTCGCTTCAATCGTGTTTTATTGAAAGCATCCTGCCAATAAAAATGCTACTATCCATCATTTGATACATGAAAATTCTCTCTCTTTTGAAAACCGAGAAATTTATTTCGGATTTTAACATATCAATTGACTACAAAAAAACCTCGAATCATAAGATTCAAGGCTTCTTGACATTTATTCGCTTTTCTTCTGACTAACCATTTTTAACAATGGCTTATAATCATGGTTAACAAGGCCAATCTTTTCAACAAACACTTCAATAACTAAAACTAAAACAGCGATAACAACTAACGCTCCCCACATGGTCGCTTGCGAAAAAATGACTGCGGCAAGACCAAACATCGCTGCCATTGCATATATGATGAGCACCGTTTGGCGATGGGAATAACCTAATCTTAGTAGGCAATGGTGCAAATGGGATTTATCTGGCGCTGATAAAGGCTGCTTATTCACAAAACGTCTAATAATCGCAAAAAATGTATCCGATATCGGCACTCCCAAAATGATAACCGGAATAATCAATGAAATCATCGTGACGTTTTTAAATCCTAATAAGGACAGAACGGCGATCATGTAGCCGAGAAATAAGGCTCCTGTATCCCCCATAAAAATCTTTGCGGGATGGAAATTATAGAATAGAAAGCCTAGTGTGCTAAATAATAAAACCAAGCCGACAGCTACAACGAAAGGATCCCCTTTTAAAACCGCCATCCCTGAGATCGTGATTAAGGCGATGGAGGAGACACCCGCTGCTAAGCCGTCTAAACCATCAATTAAATTTATGGCGTTCGTAATCCCGACAATCCATAAAATCGTGAGGGGAATACTAAAAATGCCGAACTCAAGCGTGCCGCCAAATGGCAAGTTAATGTATTCTACACTGACACCGCCAAGGACAACCGTAAGAGCTGCAAGCAATTGACCAATCAATTTCACTTTTGCCGATAATTCGAACAAATCATCAAGCATACCTGTGATGATAATAATGATACTCCCTAAAATAATCGGAAGGGCGTATTCATCCTGTGGACGCAAGATCACAATTCCCAAAATAAACGTGATATATATCGCTAAGCCTCCAAAACGGGGCATGATTTTTTGATGAACTTTTCGATTGTTAGGCTTGTCAACTGCGCCAATTTTCAAGGCGAATTTTTTAATGATCGGTGTTATAATTATCGAAGTAATAAAACATATTAACAAGGTAAGGTATAACATGAAGTACCTCCTCAACCATTAGCATAACCAATGAATTATTTTTTAAAATCAACAAGTTCTCTTTTTTAGACTAAAAATGGTTACTGCTTTTCAGCAAAATCTCAATACATACGCTTCAATTTCAATATTATAATGTTTACTTAAGATTTTTTCCAGACATTTTTAATAGATGTAAAGAATTGTATGTACTCCAAAATCTCATCAATCGCATTTTTCCCCCATTTATTTAGACGTAATTCGCCAAAAAAAGTTGCAAATATTGTTAGTTTGACAATCTAAGTAGTAATAGAACTATTAATTTGATAAGATTAATAGTTGTGGATAGTTTACATTTTTCCAAAAAACAAATCATTCGCTAAACAAATAAACGAAAACCCATTGACTACGAAGGAGCGTAAAACATGATCACGTTTCTCAAAAATACATTTGGAGACACAAACGAAAAAAGATTAAAAAAATATTACAAAATAGTTGAAAAAATAAATGACTTGGAACAGCATTATGCTTCACTAACTGATGAAGAATTAAAAAATAAAACGGTTGAATTTAAAAAGCAATTAAATGAAGGAACAAGCCTTGATGATATTAAAATCGATGCGTTCGCAACTGTCCGCGAAGCCTCTAAACGGGTTCTTGGCATGCGCCACTTTGACGTCCAGCTTGTAGGTGGCTTAGCCCTTTCTGACGGCAATATAGCGGAAATGGCCACTGGTGAGGGAAAAACCCTTGTCGCCTCCCTTCCAAGTTATTTAAGGGCACTGGAAGGCAAAGGGGTACACGTTGTAACGGTCAATGAATACTTAGTAAGACGTGATCGTGAAATCATTGGACAAATCCATGAATTTCTCGGATTAACAGTTGGAATCAATGTCCCGCTGATGCAGCCTGAAGAAAAAGTTCTTGCTTACCAAGCTGACATTACTTATGGTGTCGGAACAGAATTTGGGTTTGATTATTTACGGGATAATATGGTGAGAGATGTAAGAGAAAAGGTTCAACGGCCATATCATTATGCGATTATCGATGAAGTCGATAGTATCCTTATTGATGAAGCGAAGACCCCTCTTATTATTGCTGGGAAAATGCCCTCGAGCACAGACCTGCATTATATTGCAGCACGCTTAGCAAAACGGTTTGTGAAGGATGTTGATTATAACTATGATGAAGAAACAAAAGCAACCAGCTTAACGGAAGAAGGAATTGAAAAAGTCGAGAAGGCTTTCGGCGTTGATAACTTATACGAGTTAGAGCATCAAACCTTGTACCATTATGTCATACAAGCGGTGCGCGCCCATGTTATGTTTACGCTGGATGTTGATTATATCATTCGTGATGGAAAAATCATGCTTGTCGATATGTTTACAGGCCGAGTCATGGATGGTAGAACCTTAAGTGATGGACTGCATCAAGCGATTGAGGCCAAAGAAGGGTTAGAAATTACCGAAGAGAACAAAACGCAAGCTTCGATTACGATTCAAAATTATTTCAGAATGTATCCAAATCTATCTGGTATGACGGGAACTGCGAAAACGGAGGAAAAGGAATTTGAGCAGGTTTACGGAATGTCCGTTTGTCAAATTCCAACGAACAAACCGAAAATCCGAATGGACTTAGAAGATAAGGTGTTCAAGACTGCGCATGAGAAATATGTGGCCGTTACCGCTGAAGTAAAGAAGCGCCATAAAACTGGACAACCGGTACTTGTCGGCACCACTTCGATTTTACAATCGGAGAAAGTCGCCGAATATTTTGATAAGGCAAAGCTTCCATATGAGATTTTAAATGCGAAAAGTGTTGAGCAGGAGGTACAGCTCATTGCCAATTCTGGACAGCGTGGTCATATAACCATCGCTACCAATATGGCCGGACGCGGTACGGACATTATTTTAGGTGAGGGTGTTGCTGAACTTGGCGGCCTTCACGTTCTTGGAACAGAAAAGCATGAAAGCCGAAGAATTGACAACCAATTGCGAGGCAGAGCTGGACGCCAAGGTGATCCAGGTTCAAGCCAGTTCTTCATCTCCTTAGAGGATGACATGTTTAGACGCTTCGCCAAAGATGATCTGGAAAAACTGCAGAAGAGTCTTAAAGTTGATGATAATGGCTTGATCTTGAATAGTAAAATTGATGAATTTGTCACAAGAGTTCAGCGCATTGTGGAAGGCGCCAATTTCTCGATGCGAGAGTATAACTTAAAGCTTGATGACATTATTAATGAACAACGAAGAATTATTTATACACTGCGCAACCGGATGCTTGAAGAAGAAAATCAGGTCGCCATTTTCATTCCAATGCTTAAAGAAGCAGCAGAACATGAGATGGAGCGAATTTGCATCGATGAGCTGGATGCTGACGAATGGAATCTTTCCGAGCTCTCACAAACCATCAATAGCCTAATTGCTGGAGAAGAGATTTCACTTGCAGGAAATGAGTCCATTAGCAAGCAGGAGATTCAAGAAAGTATCACAACAGCGCTTGAGAAGTATGAAAAGATCATTGATAATTATAAAGAGGATGACTCCTTCCAAGATGCGTTAAAGGGAACCATGATTGCCGTGTTAGATTATAATTGGATCCAGCACCTTGAATCGATGTCTCGATTAAAAGAAGGCATCGGACTCCGGCACTATCAGCAGGAGGACCCAATGAGACTGTATCAAAAAGAAGGATTAGAATTATTCACATATACATTCCACAAAATCCAAAAAGATAGTGCTTTGCAAATAGCACAAAGAATTGTTCCAGAATTTAATCAAAGTAAACAAATCTAGCTTTACTCTAAAAGGAGAATGGCAAATGCTTTCTATTTTTAAGAAAAAAGATCTAAAAGATGTAAAAAGAACAGGCTTAGATAGTAGTGTTTCTTCCGATGAACTGATGAACGAAAAAGAAAATTCTGTTGATGAAGAGATCCATACAGAATTATTTGTCCATCCTTCGTGGAAACTAAGTAATGAGGATTCTTATGTACTTCGTTTTTTAAATAATGAATTGCCTCCACTAAAGGCAAACCAGCTTTCCATTTCGGGAATCGAATTAAACCTTGCGGAGGGTGGGATTGAGGCGACCGCTTTCGTACGCAATAGCTTAAATAAAGGAATACGGTTTTCAGACATTGGACTTATCCTGTTAGATTCTAAAAATGAAATCATTGCAAGACATAACTTTGACTTAAGCAGCATTGGGGAATTGCCTGGAAAGAGCAGTTTACCATGGAAATTTTTATTTCCTGCTAACTCGATCAAAAAGTCTGAATTTAGCAAAGAAAATTGGACATTAGCTTTTGAATTGAAAGCAAAACATGCTCTTGATTTAGATCCAAATTGGGAGTCTGCCCTTCCGCAAGAGGAAAAGGATAAACTTGTGAAGCTTGTCGATTCTTTACAGCCGCCAAAAGATGGTGAAGTGAATTTCATGGGTTTGCAGGCAAGATTTAATGAAAATGGCGATTTACACGTAACTATTCTCATTCGAAATGGCAATGAAAAGAACATCAATCTTCAGCAAATTCCATTAAAGATTGAGGATGCGACCAATGAACTTGTCGCTCAAGGCGGATTTAAGCTGGAAAACTTTGAGGTGAAAGCAAACACTACGAAACCTTGGACGTTTGTCTTTCCAAAAGAGCTTGTGCAAAAAGACAACCCAGATTTTTCAAACTGGAGAGCGTCGATCGCTCAATAAATGGATTATCCCATTTATAACGGACCTGCCCGCTTAAACAGAACACATACTTAGGTGGTGTTCTGTTTTTTGGTTCTATAATATTTGTTGGGGTTATTACACAATTACTGTGCAAAAAAAAGAGCACGATATCACCCATTCATTTATACTTGAATTGTCGAGAAACAAGTATAGAGTGGGGATACGTGCATGATGAATT
>NZ_VTQX01000009.1 GCF_008764295.1 Bacillus methanolicus
CACGACAACAGCTTGGAAGGCTGTGGTTTTACCATTAAACTACACCCGCATTTTTATTGTAATTATACTAAATTCTTTCTTCCCCTGTTCGGGCCTTACATGCCTCCAACTCTTCTCGCCTTTTCTTTGGAGCTCTATCGTCGAAGCAACTCGTTGCTCATTCATGGATGCTTTGCTCGTGGCTGTGGTTTTACCATTAAACTACACCCGCATTTTTATTGTAATTATACTAAATTCCTTCTTCCCCTGTTCGGGCCTTACATGCCTCCAACTCTTCTCGCCTTTTCTTTGGAGCTCTATCGTCGAGGCAACTCGTCGTTCATTCATGGATGCTTTGCTCGTGGCTGTGGTTTTACCATTAAACTACACCCGTATTTTTATTGTAATTATACTAAATTCTTTCTTCCCCTGTTCGGGCCTTACATGCCTCCAACTCTTCTCGCCTTTTCTTTGGAGCTCTATCGTCGAGGCAACTCGTCGTTCATTCATGGATGCTTTGCTCGTGGCTGTGGTTTTACCATTAAACTACACCCGCATAAAACGACTTAGTAAATTTTATTTCAAAAATAATAACATAGAACAATATATCACTGTTTTTTTTCGACGTCAATAGAGTTTACGGAAGAAATGTCGAAAAATGATGGGTTTCGCGCTTATTTCTGTGATTATTGAAAATATTGTGACAATATTTTAAAATAAGATTTAGTAATATTGACACAGGTCAAACGGAGGATGCGATACATGACTTTGCTAAAAGGATTGCTCATAAATCTTCTTGTGATTCTAGTTTTAGTTTTATTTTATAATATGGTGGTAGTAAATCAACAAAAGAGGATTTCACCGCATTTTCAGAAGTCGGTTCTTGCATTTTTTTCTTCTATATTAATTATTTTAAGCCTGTTATTATCCACTGCTATTGAGGATAACTTTGCTTATGACCTTAGATTTATCCCTTTTCTATTAGGAAGCCTTTACGGCGGTAAAAAAGTAACACTATGGTTAGGAGCACTCCTTATTTCAGCACGAATTCCAATTGGTGGGGATGGAATTTGGTTAACAGTCTTGCTAGTTATTTGCTTTAGTATTATTTTCATCCCCCTCTCTTCTCGGTTCGAAGAAAAATCAATAAAATGGAGATTGTTTTCCACTACTTTTCTGGCATTTCTATATTCCATTTTGGCATTATTAATCCCATCATTCTACTACAGTTTTTATAATGTCGAGACTTTTATTATTTATTCCTTTGTACTCACATCTGCAACTTTTTTTGTAACCTATCTTACTGAACTACTGAGAACAGCATATATATTACAACAAAAGGCTATAAAAAACGAAAAAATGGAAATTGCCAGCCATCTAGCGGCAAGTATAAGTCATGAAGTTCGCAACCCGTTAACATCTATAAAAGGCTTTCTTCAATTAATTTTAGAACAGAGGGATGTTCCAAATAAATGCAGACTCTATGCTTCACTTGCTTTGGACGAAGCATCACGGACGGCGGATATCATTGATGACTACCTTACTTTTGCCAAGCCTCATCCAGAAAAACTTCACGCACTTGAGATTGATAAAGAAATTTTGCAATGCAAAGACTTGATTTCTCCATTAGCAATACAACATTCAGTTGATATAAAAATTGTTTTTTTTCATACTGATAAAATCAAAGGAGATCCTCATAAATTTCGGCAGGTTTTACTGAATATATGTAAAAATTCAATCGAGGCTATGCCCACTGGAGGGACACTTACAATTGTCACTGCTACTAAATACAATGAAACTTTCATTCATATTACCGATACCGGTCTAGGGATGAGCCCCGATCATCTCGCTCGCTTGGGTGAACCCTATTTTTCGTTAAAAGAGCAGAAAGGCACCGGACTCGGGATGATGGTAGTCTTTCGAATTGTTGAAGGAATGGGTGGCAATATTAAAGTAAATAGTGAGGAACAAGTTGGAACCTCTATTACATTAAGCTTTCCATCCTTTGCATAAAATATCGGCAATTGTCTCTACACCGTGCCAAGAGTTTGCGTATTAATTCGATTTTTTTGGAAATTCCTCTTAAAGCCGTTGTGCAAAAAGAGCAGCCTCTGAGATGCTCTTTTTGCACAACGGCAATCTCTCATAGAAGGACCGCATCCGTCTTATTTATTGCCTCGGGGCAAATAATATCACCATCACACCAACGATGCAAATCGCCCCTCCCAGCCAATCGTATAAGTCAGGCGTTTTCCGATCAATTCCCCATCCCCAAAGGATCGAAAGAACAATAAAAACGCCACCATAAGCTGCATATACCCTACCAAAAGTAGGGAAATTCTGAAAAGTAGCTATTACTCCGTATAACGCAAGCGCCAGTCCACCTAAAATACCTAAATAAAAAGATTTGCCTTCACGTAGCCATAACCATATTAAATAGCCTCCTCCAATTTCTGCAAGACCTGCTAAAAGAAATAAAATAAATGCCATTTTCGAACCCTTTCCTTACCATTAAATCGACTTCTCCCTTACTCATTATGACAGATATGTGAAAGATGGAAAACGTATTGATCTTTTCATAAATTGATTATACTCTGTACAATTATCAATAAGAGGAGCGCGAAAGTCATGATCAAAATTGCATTTTCCTTTGCTGGTGGATTTATTCTTGTATTTCTTGAAGCATATATTGTGTTAATATTTAAAGGTTATCATTCTATCGACTTTGGAGGAATGCAACCTTTTTTAAATGTATGGATCATGAATTTTTTCCTTCTCTTCTCCATTTTTACCCATATTGAAATGTGGAGAAATGAACAGGGTAAGACGCACAGAACTACTCGATAAACTTGCTTTAATGAACAAATACTTACCACTAGAAATATTTTCAAAAAAGTATATAGTTAAAGAAAGACGTTTTTTAAAGACCTTAGTTATTTAACTATGTATCTTATTAGAAAAATGTGGTGATAACATGAAACTTGGCAGAGCTGCTAATAAGAAGAAACAAATGGAAGAAAGAATCTATGAAGCGGGAATGACACTTTTTCAAGAAAAAGGCGTGGCAAATACAACACTGCAAGAAATTTGTCAATTAGCAGGTGTATCAAAAGGAACTATTTTCAATTATTTCTCTTCGAAGGAGGACATAGTTGCAAAATTTGGACAAAATCAAATTAAGGTATTACGAGAATTTGCTGAACAACTCCCAGATTCGATGAATACAAAGGAAAAAATTATAGCTGTTCTTATGGAAGATATACGTGGTGTTAAGGAATCTGCTTTTAGTGCCAAAGCTGCCTTAAAGGGGATCTCTGAAGGTGGAGAAAAGGTTTACGAATTAGAATCTAAAAATCGCCGCGACTTAGCAAATATTTATGAAAATATTTTAAAAGAAGGACAAAAAACAAATAGTGACTTAAACACTTCTTTGGTGTCAGACTTAATCGTCAGCATTTACTTTCATGTCCTAAATAAACACTTTTACCACAATGATCAACGTGATAAGCTTGAAACAACGATCATTGCTTCACTTGAAGTTATCTTTGATGGCATTAAATCGCATATAAAAGCATAATGTGATAAACCTCCTCTTTTGTTGACCACTTGCCTTACTCCAAGATTTTGTGCCCTAGAACCACCGAAACGTTCACTTCTATATACGCATTCACTTCAAAATAGAACAACGTCTAGGGCTCTGTATTCGCTTTTTTACGTATCAAATCTTAAATTTGCGTCGCTCCCCTTTTATTTCACTTAAAAGTAGTTGCATGAAATAAATAGCGTTAGGATGATGTTCTCTTGTCCTGTAATATTCTCGCTTACTAACTCTTCATTAGTCCCGTCTATCTCTAACAAAGCTCCGCAATTTATCTGTATAGTTCATCGCCGTTACCATAAAATAACTACATACTGATTAATTAACATTCTATTGGAGGTAAGTGCTTTGGGAACTGCTAAAAGTAAGCAACAGTTAACCACTGCAGAAATATCAGCACTTTGGCTGCAGTATTTAGGCGATAGCATGGCGATTTGTATGTATAAATACTTTTTGAAAATTGTTGAAGATCATGAAATCAAATCGATAATAAAATGGTCATTGCGTTTGGCCGAAAAACATATTGTAAACATTGAGGAATTCCTAAAAAATGCCGACTTCCAAATTCCTGTTGGATTTACTGAAAATGATGTCAATTTAAAAGCTCCACGCCTATTCTCAGATCAATTTCTCTTATTTTATTCTTATATTATGACCATTCACGGATTAACTGCTTACAGTTTAGCTATAACCAATTCGCAAAGAGTGGATATTCAAAATTATTATTTTGACTGTCTAGAATCATCTAAAGAACTATTTCAAAAGATTGTAAAATTAGCTGAACAACAACCAAAATATTCCCCAGTTCCGATTATTCCTTCTCCTAACGGAACTGAATTTACCAGTTCGACCGGTATTTTATCCAATTTAATTGGTGACAAAAGACCGCTCAATATTAACGAAATAAGCAATCTTTTCTTTAATTCAAAAAAGACCGGCTTTGTGAGAACTTTAAGTTTGGCCTTCAGTCAAGTAGCAAAAACAGAAGATGTCCGTGACTTTATGTTAAAAAATGTAAAACTAGCAAATAAGGATGCCGAGACTTTTAATACGATATTAGAGCAGGATCATCTCCCAATTCCTGAAAAATGGGATGCTGAAATTACAAACTCTACTACAAGTCCATTTTCTGATAAATTAATGATGTTCCATGCCGCCTTTCTCGTAAATACTGCCCTCTCCTACTATGGTGCTTCATTAGGAGCTAGCCTTAGAACAGATATTATCTTAAATTATAAAAAAGTTTTTAACCACGCTATGCAGGCTGGAGCTATTTGCTATAACATTATGGTGAAGCACGGCTGGCTTGAAAAACTTCCTGAGGCAATCGATCGTGAATGTTTAGCAAATAACAAAAAATGAAAGATAACCAGTCAATATGAAAAGGCAACCACATTTAATCGAGTGGTTGCCTTTTCATATTATTCATATAATCCATAAGTTTTATTTACATCTTGGATAAAGATAACACCATTTCCAGGCTCATCAATTTTAAGTTTCTTTTGGATGGAAGAAACGATCGCATCTGTACTTTCCTTTTTTGACAAAATTAATACCATTTCTTTTTCTGGTTCAATATTCATTGAAAATAATTTACTCGTTTCATGAATACCAGATCCTCTTGCATTAATAATGGTGCCTCCTTTAGAACCTGCTTCGGTTGCGGCGTCAATAACGTCCCCTGCATTTCCCTTTTCCACTATAACGGTAATAGCATGATACATATTTTCTTCTGCACCTCTACCTTCATTTAATTGAGCACTCTTGCAGCTTCTTGCACCAATAACGCGACCAACAGAGGTTGTAAAGGCAATACCTTGATTCGGCTTTGTGAATTTGAATTTATGCGCCAGTTGTTCAATAACTTGACTCACTGTATCTTTATTAGAAACCATAATTACAATCTCTTTTCTTATATCGTTTATGGCTAACATTTCCAAGAGGCGGTTTTTTATAGTCCCTTTTCCTAGTATAACAGTTCCTCCTGAAATCCCATGCTTCTTTGCTGTTTGCATGATCTTGCTTCCTTTGCCAAAATCAACAATGATACAAACCTGTTCAAAGATGTTCATTTCAGAATTACTGGACATTTTTCACCACTCCTCTCTTCTTTGATTTTAATTTAAAGATAAATCCAACGATTTGTAAAGTAATTAAAGGCGTTAACGCGACCATAGCTATCATTCCAAAACCATCGACAAGAACATTGGCTCCTTCCATCGCTTCCGCTGCACCTTGGACAAACGCTAATATGAAAGTAGCAGTCATTGGTCCTGATGCCACTCCGCCAGAATCAAAAGCAATCCCTACAAATAACTTAGGAACAAAATAGGTCATTCCAATTGCCAAAATATAACCTGGAAGAAGATAATGCCAAAGCTGAAGCTCAGGAATAAGGATTCTTAACATGGATAATGCTACGGCAGCTCCTACGCCAATACAAAGGGAAAATAGTACCACTTTTCTCCTTACATACCCACTCGTTACATCTTCTATTTGATGCGTTAATACATGGACTGCTGGTTCGGCCAAGATTGTCACGAGCCCTAATACAAATGCGACAATAATAAGATATGCTTTATTATCCAAAGAGGCAATAGACTGGCCGATCGCTCTTCCAACGTCCATAAACCCAGCATTCACACCAACTAAAAAGAAAACAAGACCAATAAATGTGAATACTAATCCGGTGACAATTTTCCTTACCTCTTTTTTCGACATTTTAAAGGAAAATTTCTGAAATAAAAGAAAAATAATCAGAATCGGAAGCAAAGCAATAATAATCTCTTGTGCAATGACCGGAAATTCATGTAGAAATGGCCCCAGTATTGAATAAGATTGCTCATCATGTTCTTCCAAGCTGCCTGTAATTTTATCCGACTTTGATATAATATTCATAATCATAACGGAAATGATTGCCCCTGTTGAAGCTATAGCTACAAGGCCAAAGCTATCTTTTTCAGACGCTTTGCTATCCTTTTTCATAGCAGATACCCCTAGGGCAAGGGCTAAAATAAATGGTACGGTTAGCGCGCCAGTTGTTGCACCAGAAGCATCAAAGGAGATCGCTAAAAATTCGGGAGTTGTAAAAAAT
Source organism: Bacillus methanolicus (assembly GCF_008764295.1). Taxonomy (GTDB): domain Bacteria; phylum Bacillota; class Bacilli; order Bacillales; family Cytobacillaceae; genus Robertmurraya; species Robertmurraya methanolica_A. The sequence continues at coordinate 6,672 of NZ_VTQX01000009.1, forward strand.
GACAACATAAGAATGATTATGTATAAAACCGTTAATAGTTTGTATAGGGGGAAGTTGTAAACAATTCTGACTAGTCCTGTAGCGATAAGGGCGCCTATTCCGATCGAAACAATAATGACAATGCTCATTTTTGTAATAAGGCCTGATGTAACAAAATCGACCTGTCCAGCTAAAATATGTAAGTCTGGTTCGGCAATTGAAATAAAGAAACCGAGCAGCAAACCGGCAATCATGATAATCCACACTTTGTTTGTCTTTGCTAATGCTTTCCCCATTAGCTGACCAATTGGAGTTATTCCAATATCAACGCCGAATAAAAAGATGGATAAACCGATAATAATCAACATCGCACCAATTGTAAATCGGATAATTAATGTTGGACTATCAAGAGGAGTTAGTGTAAAGTTCAGGATCAAGACAATTACGGTGATCGGAAGGACGGCATATAAAACTTCCTTAAACTTGGAAATTAGAACATTCAAATAGAGCTCATTCCTTTCATGCATTAATTGAGTGTGCTAAGTGACAAAAATAAGTAATGAAGGTCGATTCACAATATGAAAAGGGTATTCGAACTTACTAAAATAGAAGTCTGCTTAACTGACAGATTTCACAAAAGATTCATTTAACTATGAAGAAAAAAATAATCCATCTTTATTATCGCATAAAGATGGATTATCTTAATAATATTATGTCCCTATTTACATCCATGACACTGAATAAAACGTTCATTTTAATAGGTTTCTGGCAATTGTAAGATCCAGTTAATCCAACCCATAACGGTCGATGCCCTTCTGAAATAAGTACTCTCTTTATGAACATTATACAACTGGGAATTTTTCATTATCTCTACGACTCGGGCCTTTTCTGGTAGGCTTCCCTTTTCAAAATACTCGGCTAATACTTGCTTAAAAGGCTCATGGCTAAGAATAGCTTGGGTCAATCTCAAGAATTTTTCTTTTGTCTTCAGCCCCATACTCTCTCTACCAACCCGAGTCAAGCGAAACATCACCTGCTTATTCTCATCCTTGTACGTTTCGATTAAACCAAGATACATACCAGCTCTTGTATAATAGCTCGTTTGCCTTTCATCAAAAGCATAATTTAAGGTAATTTGCTCCTTACTTAGATCATTCTCCACCAATAACCCTAATAAGTCCACAACTCTCATAAATGAATCTGCCTGAGGAAATGGAATCTCGGGCTCTGGAACGATTTGTGCAGAACGAAATACTCTAATAATATCATCTTGTACAATACCTTCATGAGCGATAATAAAATCCTTCTGCTCGACTAGCTTTAATGAATTATAGCGATTCGGGTCAGTAAATTCATATATAAAAAAACTAAAGATATCATTAGAATAGGTAAAGAACACAGGAGTTACCTTTTTATTCGTCTTCTCTTTCCATAAACGGTAAGGATAATAGAGCTGCCTTACCAAAAAATCATCAACCGTCTCATTTTTCGCTTCCACAATCATGAATTGATGTTCACTCTCATAACCACCATCAATTTCGATTTGCGAGTTTTTTATCTCGATAAAACGGTCCATCCCCTGTTTCGTTTGAATATGAAAGCTAAATTCTTTCGATGACATTCTCCCTGAAATCGTTTGGTAGGATGACTCTCCAAGAATCCTTTCCATCATTCCGGTCACATGGGCGCAATGGAGAGCCGAGCTTTCCGAATAAAGATTTGTAGGGTCAATTGTCGTGATCATACTTGGTAAATCTACCTGAATCGGCTTAAGCCTTGAATTATAGCTCACTTTTTCATAAACATTAAATTCTCCAATAATATAGCTAGAGCGAGAGAGAGGTAAAATCGACAAACCATGTTCTTTAAACAACTTTGGCAAATGGCTAAAGTGGTCAAACTTAGCCATCAGCCTTGGCTCTCGAACCTCTTTGATTTCTTTTGCTTGAATTTCAAAAAAGCCCTCCTGCTGAACTTTTTGGAGAATACGGTGCCGATCAAATAAGATCTCCCAAGCTCTATCTGTTTTCGTTTGGCTCATAATTCATCACCAGCACTTCATCAATTTTTCCCCGTTTCGATGCGACAGAATTAATGCTTCTTGTTGCTGCCACAATTTCAATGTGGAACTCCTGATAGATCTCTTTAATAAAGTCTGTCGCTGAATTACTTAATAAAAACTTGCACCCTTTTTTATTTAAGTGGACACAAAGATCGCGCAATCTTATTTGATCTTCTCTTCTAAAACCATCTAAACTATAGCTAGTAAAAGAAGAAGTATCAGATACTGGATCATACGGCGGATCAAAATAGACAAAATCGCCCTCTTTTGCAGCCTCAACTACCTTCTCAAAATCAGTGTTTAAAATCGTGATTTCACTCGTACTTAAGTAATGATGAACAGCGCGAAGCACCGGTTCATTAACAATTTGCGGGTTTTTATACTTTCCAAAAGGGACGTTAAATTGCCCCTTACTATTTACTCGATATAAACCGTTAAAGCATGTTTTATTTAGATAGATCATTCTCGCTGCTTTTTCCACCGGAGAAAGCTTGCTATAGTCTTCCCCATTCCTATCCAGATTACGTATTTCATAAAAATAGTCGCTATTATTGCCATCGTCATGCTTTTGTAATTCTTCAATTAACTCATCTACATGATTCATCACAACTTGATAGACGTTCACAAGTTCAATATTAATATCATTAAAAACAGCCTTCCTCGGCTGTAAATCTAACAGAACTGCTCCCGCCCCAATAAACGGTTCATAGTAAGTATCGATATCAGTTGGGATATATTTTCTAATCTCAGGAAGTAACTGTCGCTTCCCGCCAGCCCATTTCAAAAAAGGCTGAGGTTGTATCTTTTTCACTGCTTTTTCCATGTTGATTACAACTCCTCAAAATACGAACACAAATTCTACAACTTATCATATCATGAACACTTAAACAAAGAAATTGGAAAAGTAACAAGCCCATAAGAGAATATATCATTTTTATTGTGCGTAACTCCGTTCAATCTATGATTTAATAAAACTATAAACTTTGGGGAGATGAAAACATGAACACGACTGTAATAAATGAACTGAAAACCGTACAAGATTGGAAACAAGCTTTTCCTGTTATGAAACAGCTTAGAACCCACTTAAATGAAGAAGAATATCTGCAACTCATTGGAGAGGCAGCAGAAAAAGAAAACTATAAAATGTTCGCCCTCCTCGAAAATGAAACGATCGTAGCCGTTGCTGGAATCATGCCGATGATTACTCTTTACAACGGAAAATTCATTTGGGTATGCGATTTGGTAACCGATTGCCATCACCGCTCAAAAGGATATGGCGAGGCTCTTCTTAACCATGTACATCAATGGTCAAAGGACAATGGGTATGATGTCATTTCTCTCTCTTCCGGATTACAAAGACATGATGCCCATCGTTTTTACGAAGAAAAAATGGATTATGCAAAAGTAAGTTATGTTTTTTATAAAAAGCTCCGCAAAAATGAACTATAAGGGAACATTGTGTTTCAAATACTTGTTGTCTGAATTTAAATCTGCTATGCTTTCTATAATTGAATAGGATTTCCTTCGGGGTCGGGTGCAATTCCCAACCGGCGGTGATGAGGGGTACCTCTTAGTCCGTGACCCGGTTTCATTCATTTGAAAACGGTGGATTTGGTGAAATTCCAAAGCCGACAGTAAAAGTCTGGATGGGAGAAGGAATGGATTAATTGTTCAAAAATGCTGTTTTTTGACGTTTATTTGTGATGCCTTTTTCTCCCTTACTAACACTATTTAGTAAGGGAGTTTTTGTTACAATGGAGATTTTTTTATAGAAAGGAGCCATTTTTATTTGTAATGAATGATTGTGAATATATGAACATAGCACTTTCTTTAGCTCACGCTACTTTGGGTCAAACAAGTCCCAATCCGAGTGTCGGCGCTGTGTTGGTGAAGGATGGAAGATTAGTAGGCACCGGTGTCCATCTAAAAGCTGGTACTCCTCATGCAGAAGTTCATGCGATTCAAACAGCTGGCAATGATGCAAAAGGCGCAGTCATGTATGTTACTCTAGAGCCTTGTAGCCACTATGGGAAAACCGCACCTTGTGCTGATCTAATCATTCAATCAGGGATTAAAAAAGTATTTATTGCAGCGCTAGACCCAAATCCACTTGTTTCAGGCAAAGGACTTGAAAAGCTAATTCAGGCTGGAATTGAGGTCGAGGTTGGTTTATGCAAAGAAGAAGCTCTAAAGTTAAACGAAAAGTTTTTTCACTTTATTCAAACGAACACTCCATTTGTAACGATCAAAGCTGGCATTTCATTTGATGGCAAAACAGCAAGTAAAACAGGTGATAGTAAATGGATTACTTCCCCTGAATCACGTCAAGATGTCCATAAACTTCGTCATGAGCATGACGGAATTTTAGTAGGAATCAACACGATCCTACAAGATAACCCTCTTTTAACCACCAGACGACCCCAAGGTGGAAAAAATCCCATTCGAATTGTTTTAGATTCAAAACTAAATATGCCAATATCAGCAAATGTCGTACAAGATCGCTCAACAAAAACGATTATTTTTACAGGCAATCAGCATCATATTGCTCGTAAAAAAGAACTAGAAGACTGCGGCATCACCATTGTCGTTCAAGAAAATCCGCAAATTTCCATTAAGGAGGTTTTGAAAACATTAGGTGAATTAAAGCTCATGTCCGTCTTAATCGAAGGTGGTTCAGAAGTACACGCTTCCTTTATAGCAGAAAAGGCCTTCCAACAAATCATTGCCTATATCGCACCAACAATCATTGCTGGGAAAAATGCGATTCCTTTCATAGGAGGGCTTGGCGCTAATTTTGTAAAAGATGGAACACATCTTCAATTCACTGCGGTCGATCAGCTTGGACCAGATCTGAAAATCACGGCAAAACCTCTTGCTAAGGAGGAAACGTAATTATGTTTACTGGAATCATCGAGGAATTGGGCTCGATCCAAAATATTCATGCGAGCAAAAATACGCTCGTACTGACGTTGCAAGGAAGAAAGGTAATGGAAGATTTAAAAATCGGCGACAGTATCGCAGTCAATGGCGTCTGTCTAACAGTGATCGATTTTACCCATACTTCCTTTTCAGTTGATGTCATGCCAGAAACCTATAAAAGCACGTCTTTATCAACGTTGCATAAAGGCTCGTTAGTAAATCTAGAACGGGCACTCACTGCCAACGGCCGTTTAGGAGGGCATTTTGTAACTGGTCATGTAGATGCCGTTGGACAGATTATAAAGCGTGAACATAAAGAAAACGCCATTTACATTGAGCTTACTTTTCCAATTGAATTTGATCATCTCGTTTTAAACAAGGGCTCGATTGCCCTTGATGGGACATCACTCACCGTCTTCGGGAACAGGCATGGCCACTTAACCGTCGCACTGATTCCCCATACAGCGAAGGAAAGTGTGATTGGTCATAAAAAAATCGGCGATCAAGTCAACATTGAATTCGATATGCTCGGAAAATACTTATTTTCCTTTTGGCAATCAAGAGAGGATAGACAACTTTCAATTAACTTCCTCAAAGAAAATGGTTTTCTGTAGATTCACTATGAAAGGGGCAATTAATAGCATGTTCCATACAATTGAAGAAGCAATAGAGGATTTAAAAGCAGGAAAGATGATAATCGTTTGTGATGATGAAGACCGTGAAAATGAAGGTGACTTACTCGGTTTAGCGGAATATGTATCGCCTGCAATGATCAATTTTATGGCTAAAGAGGGACGAGGGCTTATTTGTATGCCCATTACACAATCGATTGCCAAAAGACTAAAGCTTCCGCCAATGGTTGAGCGAAACACCGACCACCATGAGACAGCCTTCACCATCAGTATTGATTATAACAAAACAACAACGGGAATCAGTGCGTTTGAACGGGCATTAACGATTCAAAAAATACTTGATGAACAAATAGCTGCTTACGATTTTAGAAGACCCGGTCATATTTTCCCTCTCATCGCTAAGGAAGATGGAGTTCTGCGTCGCGCAGGTCACACTGAAGCAGCGATTGATTTTGCTCGATTAGCTGATTCCAAGCCGGCAGGCGTCATTTGTGAAATTATGAAAGATGATGGCACAATGGCAAGGGTCAATGATTTAATCGTGATGGCCTCTAAGTTCAATTTAAAAATCGTAACCATTAAAGATCTGATAGAATATCGACTTAAACACGAATCGTTAATAGAGCGTCATGTTGAAATTCAACTTCCAACCGAGTTTGGCGACTTCAAAGCTATCGGGTTTACGAGTAAAACCGATAACAAAGAACATGTCGCTCTTGTAAAAGGAAATATTGACGGAGACGACCCTATTCTAGTCAGGGTTCATTCAGAATGTTTAACAGGTGATGTATTTCACTCTAAGCGCTGCGATTGCGGTCCCCAACTCCATGCTGCCCTCACACAAATTGAAGCAGAGGGGCGTGGCATTCTCCTTTATATGAGACAAGAAGGGCGTGGCATCGGGTTAATTAATAAATTAAAAGCTTATAAACTTCAAGAGCAAGGCTTTGATACCGTTGAAGCAAATCAAAAATTAGGATTTCAAGCTGATCTACGAGACTATGGAATCGGTGCACAAATATTAAGAAATCTCGGAGTTGAAAAACTGCGCTTACTCACAAACAATCCGCGCAAAATTGCCGGTCTTGCTGGCTATGGTTTAACGATCGTGGAGCGAGTTCCTCTTCAACTACCAAGCAATCAAAACAATATTAATTATTTAAAAACAAAACAGGAGAAGCTTGGACATTTACTCATAATTGACTGAGTTCCAATTAATCATACAAACCTAAGCAAACAACCTGAATAGGAGTGGAAAAAATGGCAAAAATACTTGAAGGCAATTTAGTTGGTACTGGATTAAAAATTGGTATTGTGGTCTCTCGTTTTAATGAATTTATTACAGGTAAATTACTTGCAGGCGCTGAGGATGGGTTGATCCGACATGGGGTTAAAGATGAAGACATGACAGTTATGTGGGTTCCAGGAGCTTTTGAAATCCCTCTTGCGGCAAAGAAGCTGGCTGCTCAAGGTAATTATGATGCCATTATCACCCTCGGAACAGTGATAAGAGGAGCGACACCACATTTTGAGTATGTCAGTAATGAAGTAGCGAAAGGCGTCGCTGCGACCGGGATACAAAGCGGTACACCCATTATTTTTGGCGTTCTGACCACAGATACGATTGAACAAGCGATCGAAAGAGCCGGAACAAAAGCCGGCAATAAAGGTTATGAAGCCGCAGTTAGCGCAATTGAAATGGGGAATCTCTTTAAACATTTTAAGTAAGATGTGTGGGCACTCACTCGTCCACGTTTAATCGATTGCTGTGTTTGCAGTTCCCGCAACGAAAAAACAACAAGTGCAAGTGGGGAACATGAATTAATCATTGCCCACTTGCACTTGTTTTTAGTATATTAGGTCCTTCTTAGTTTTACTTCAGTAGCCATGAAAATGAGTTACTATCATTTAAAAAGTTCAAGCAACCGTGCCCAAAAACCTTTTGGTTCTTCTTTCACTTCTTCATCAGCTTCCGGTTCTTCATATTTTATGCTTTCTGTTTTTAAAACAAATTGTACTGAATTTATTTTCTCATTTTTAGGTGACATGAATGAGATAGGTTCAAAATCTGACTTATCGTATTCAGCCATCATTTGGTCAACCTCTTCCCTCATTTGTTCAGGAATATCATCTGTTGCTTCTTTTAATTCCCCTGTACCATCATGAAGTTCACCAACTCCTGCTTCTAACTCTCCAGTTCCTTTCGATAAATCTGCAATTCCACCGTCAAGCTGATCATAAGAGCTTGATAACTGCCCTACTCCGCTTGCATAACCGACTAATCCAGCATGGAACTTCTTATAATTAGAAGCAAGCTCGCCAACCCCTTTTTGTAATTGGGTCAATGAATTTGCCATGTCTGAACCCTCTAATGAGGAAGAAACTCCTTGCGCCATCGCTTCAAGATGAGCTGCCATCTCTACTAGTCCACTGTTAACCTCAGCAAGTGTTGAATTGACCGCAGTAAAAGCAGCTTTTACTGCTGAATAAGTTCCTTTAGCAGTCTGCGCTGCTGTATACGTATCGATTAATTGCTTCAACAGTGCTGGATCAGCATCGCTTCCGTACAGTTCTTGAATTTGCGCTTCAGATATATCGTGCGTTGGGATCGCAATCATCACACGATCTAATGCGTCATAAGCACCAGCATAATGATCTTTTAATGTAGCCAACCCTTTCGATGTATCCCTCAGACTACCAGCTATTTGCAGAAGTCCTCCTTCCAATTGCTTCAAATCGCCAAGATCGATTTCTTCTGTATTGCCAGTAAGCGAACTGTTTAACATGGCAAGCGCTTGTTCAATTTGTTCGGAAGCACGAACTAACTCGGAGGATGATGCTGCAACAGTCTCCATGCCTTCATGATATGCCGCTGATCCCGTGCGTAAATCTTTCACGCCACTGTTTAATTCCTCAACACCATCATTTAATTCTCCAACCCCATTATGAAGCTCATCAATAGCATCGGTTAAAGACTCCATATCATCGACCATTCCGTCAATATCTGGAGAATCGATTGCCATTGATAATGGCACGGCGGAAATGTCTATCCCCTCTAGTTCAAATTTTACAACATCAGCCTCAACGAGTAGTTCTTCTTCTTTCTCAGGCATTACCGTAAAAGTTATTTGTTTATTTTTTCCTGCATTGGCAAGCATACCGTCAGGAGCTTTAATATTGCTATAAATATCTAAGTCTAAAGATAGAGAGACTTGCAACAAATAATTTTCAAAAAATAGCGGGTCTACTTCATTATTTGCAGAAGTGGCAATCCTAATTTGTACACGCCCAGTTTGCCCTGCCAACTCTTCCGGTGCCATTTCTTTTCCATTCAACAGATACGATACGGAAACATCCCATGGCAAAGAGTGGTCATTGATATTGCCTTGATAATAAAACTTTCCTTCTGGGGCCATGAACTCAACTGCACCATTTGTCTGTTCCAATTTCGTTAAATCCGTTAAATTTTTTAAGTCAGAATAAACACCAAAATCAAAGACTTTACCTGCTTTCTCCACATCTAAAATATTGACAACATATAACTCTTGTCTTTCACCAGTAGCGCTTAACTTTCCATAAACCACTTCATCCTTTGAAGAAACTTTCCCTTCTTCCTGGGAGAGTATTTCATCCGACTTACTTGTATTCGTAGCAGCCGTCACAAGAAAGGAAGGAAGCAACAAAAGAATCGCAACAAAGACAAATAAAAATTTCTTTAATCTCCTCATGATCATTGCTCCTTATAATAATTTGCTTTCCAAGTTGTTTTCGTTATTAATTTGTCAAAAATCAGCAGCATAGCAGGGAGGAAGAACACAACTAAAATAAAGGCAAGCAATGCTCCCCGGCCCAATAATAACCCAATGGAGGCAACAATCGGATTCGTTGAAGTAATCCATAAAATGAATCCCACACTTGATAGAATCGATGCAGAAATTCCAATCGAGAATATCTTTTCATCAACCGTTCTTTTTACCGCTTGGAAAACGGTCATTTCCTTCCTATATTCTTTATAGGCATCCGTCAATAAAATCGCATAATCAACTGTCGCGGCAAGCTGAATAATACTAATAAGTAAATATCCCACATATTGAAGCGGCGAATCAGTAAAGTACGGAACAGATAAATTGATCCATACAGCAGTCTGAATTGTAAGAAGCAATATTACTGGAATTGAAAGCGAGCGGAATGTAACAAAAAGAACAAAAGCAACTGTAGCAATCGTTAAAAGATTAACCAACTTATTGTCTTCTTCCACTGTTTTTTTAATGTCGTACAATGTTACGCTTTCTCCAACAAGATAGACACCGTGCTCATATCGCTCATGTGCAGCCTGTTGAATCTTTTCAATTAATTGAAAGGCCTCATTTCCTTCATTCTTCGTTTCAGTTTGCAAAATAATTCGACTGTAATTCTCTGAGTAAAATTGCTCTGTGATAGATGGCTCTAAATACTCGGGTGGTATCGCTGCACTAACTGTGTTTACATAAGCAAGCACACTGGTTACATGCTTCAATTCTTCCAGTTCATGGACCAATTCTTCCTCTTTCGCAATGTCCCCTTTTGGAACAAGTAAAACAATTGGCGTACTTTCCCCAAACTCTTCTTTAATTTTTACGATGTCAGCTCCCGTTCTTGTTGATTCAGGCTGTTCTCCAATCCCATAAGTGAAGTCCGTTTTACTTTGGGCTAAAAAGGCTGGAACAACTAGTAAAAGAACAACGATAAAACTTAACAGCCTTAGTTTGACAACTGCATTTCCAATCTTTTTAAAACTTGGGAGCAGAGGTTTATGCTGTGTTTTATCAATCCATTTATAAAAAATAAGTGTTAACGCTGGTAAAAATACCATGACACTTATAAAGCTAAGCAAGATTCCTTTGACAAGGTTAATACCTAAATCTGAGCCAATTTCAAATTTCATAAAGGACAACGCAATAAACCCAAAAAAGGTCGTTGAGGCACTTGCCGCAATTGCAGAAAATGATTTTTTCATAGCAAGTTCCATCGCTTCGTGTGGATCCGCTACTTTTTTCCGATAATCTTGAAAGCTATGAAGTAGAAAAATAGCATAATCCAATGACACGGCTAGCTGTAATATCGGCGCGACCGATTGAGTAACAAACGAAACCTCACCGAGAAAAAAGTTTGTTCCCATATTAATTAAGACCGAGACTCCAATCGCCGTTAAAAATAACAGCGGCTCAATCCAAGAAGTTGTTGAAATAACCAAAATAAATATGATAATCGGAACTAATAAAAGAGCCGCGTACAATGACTCCTTCCCCGCCATCGTTTGCTGGGTTGCCGTATTTACTGATTCACCAGCAAGTGCATTATCTTCTCCAATTAACTCGTAGATGGCATTCGTAATTTGCACTTCATCACCTGGACGGATACTGAATAAAAATAATGCCGTACCATCTTTATAATAGGTTTCTACCGTTTCCGCATCCGCCATTTCAAGGGGTGATTTAATATCGATTGCATCATCTAACCATGTAACATCAGATACACCATCAATTGCTGCAAGCTCTTCTTTAAAAGAAAGAGCCTCTTGAAGTGTTACATCCTTTACCATCACGCGATTAGATGGAACGCCACCTGAGAATTCCTGTTCCATAATGTCCAATGCAATCGTTGAGCCAGCTTCTTCCGGCAAATAATCCTTCATATCATAATTAACTGACACCGTAAAAAGTGCAAAGGTACAAATAATAGTCAGGATCATAAATGTAATCGCAACGGATTTTTTCTGTTTGATTATTCGTGCTGCAATATTTATCATCCTTCACCTCTCTTGCCATTTTTTTTTATTCACCATATCATTATAGAAACATGGTGTTGTCTATTCAACAATCAGTTTAATAGCATTTGTAATTTTCCCAACATATTCATCAAATCTGTTGGATAAAATAAAAAATTAGATTCAGACGGTTGACCAACGCTCGCTTTCTTTGTTGCTTCTCCTTCTCCAGTGCTCATTACTTATTTTGGTAACTCCGCTCATTGAAAGCCAAACGTTTTCATTCAGTCTGGAGAGAAACGGCTAACTATCACCTTTGGCTTTACCTACACTCTAGTCATACTTTGTTACTTATCGGTATCGATTTTTCGCTCATTTTCTTTCTCTGGAACTTCAGTAATATTCAAGCTCGTGTGAAGCCAAGGTTTCGCACGAAATGAGTAAAAAAACATTTGAACCATTATCGGGTTTAACTAAACGAAAAATTAAGGGGAATTTCACAATGAATGCAAAATTAGACCGCCGAAAAAAATACACGCGGATGGCTTTAAAAGATGGATTAATCAAATTATTACAAGAAAAGCCGATTTCAGCTATTACCGTTAAGGAGATTTGCGGAATCGCTGATATTAATCGCTCCACTTTTTATTCTCATTACTTAGATCACTATGACCTCCTTAATAAAATAGAAGAGGAAATTATTGAGGATATGGCCGGTTACTTAAATGAATGCACTTATGAAAAGGATGAGGATGATCTTTTACTAATTGAGAGACTGTTAGAATACTTCCATTCAAAACATGAAGTCTGTACAACACTTCTAAATGAAAATATGGACACCACCTTCCAAAAAAAAGTGACCATTTTCGCCCATCAGTCTTTCATGAAAAACTGGAGAGCATCTCACACTCTTGATAAAGAGATTGCTGATTATGTCAGCACTTTTATTATTAGCGGTAGCATTGACGTTATTAGAAAATGGTTGAACAACGGAATGGACAAACCGCCTAAAGAAATGGCCGAAGTGATTAGTACGCTGATTAAAAAAGGATTTTCAGGGTTGTTATAAATAAGCTAACGGAAAATCTTGGTTCATTACGAGTAACACTGAAAAACACGCTCAGATTGGATACTGAGCGTGTCAATTCCAACTCGATAATCACCTTACTAATCTTACTTGCCTAGCTTCCGAAAACGCCAAATTAGCACAGGCGAAATCTTCATCCACTCACAGTCTCCCTTTACTTTATCTGTTTGAATGCTTAGTTTTCAAGGTGCTTTCACACAAAACCTTGCTCAAAAAAGAGTGTCATAAGATAGAGGTCTGTGAAACAGAAAACAAGAAAATTGGTCCATGTAACAAGAAGGTGTCCCAAAGGCTTAATTTTTTGGAAAACGCTTATTTGCTAATCTCTATAAAAATGGTTAATTTTCGCTCCAAAGGATGCTTTCATTAGGCGAATCCTTTTTATCTATCATAAAAAAAGCTGATATCAAAAGTCGGTTTTTCATAACCCTTTTGACACAGCTTCTTTCACAGGCACCATCACCTTAATGCTGCGAATTTGTCCACTTCGAGGTAATGTTTTTGACTTTTAAAGCCGCTTTTGACAAATACTCTTTTCTTTCATTCAACCAAAAAATTAAATCACTTTGTTCCCTTTGTCTCACTTCAATCGTTTTTTCCATCCTTGTTGGGCTTGGTCCACCTTCTAAACTACGTATTTGTACAAAATACTCAGGGCTTAAACATTGTTTTAATTCTTCCTCAGATAAGCTAGAGTGTTTGCCGACTATTTTCATAAATTGATTGTTTAGCAGCTCCATCGTTAAAGAATGCAATGTTCTTTCACCACTTCTCATCAATTCTTTAACAGTGGAACTAACAACATGATGCGCCTGCCTGAAAGACAAACCGTCTTTTCTAACAATCGTGTCAGCTAATTCTGTTACATTTGCAAAGCTCTCTTTCGCCCTCTTTAAAAGGACTTCCTTATTTACTTCCATTGTCAATAATACAGAAGTCAACAAATCATAAATTCCGCCTAATTTCTCAACGGCTTTCCAAATATAGGGCTGCATATCATCTTCCGTATCTACAATATCGCCAAAAGGGGTATTATGAACCATTAATAAGACTGTTTGGCAATCTCCCGCCACGCTTGATAACAATGCTCTCATATGCTCCATCGAAACGGGATTTCTTTTTTGTGGCATAATAGAGCTAATCTGCACATATGGAGCAGAAAGGAGAAATGCACCATACTCTTGCGTTCCCCATAGTAGAAAATCCTGCATTGACCTTCCTAAATTCAATGCAGATAATTGAACAGAAGTTGCAGTTTCAGCAATATAATCGGCTCCAGCTACTGCATCCCATGCATTATCAATCATCTCTTCGAATCCTAACAGCTCTTTCATCCGTTCGCGATTAATGGCAAAGCCTGATGTTGTAAGTGCAGCTGCCCCCATACTGCTGCGATTAACCGTTTTAAAAGCTGCCTGCATTCGATGAATATCTCGTGTCAGAATATCTGTCATAGCATTCAAATAATGACTTAATGTAGTTGGCTGTGCCTGCTGTGTATGGGTATAGCCAATCATCACCGTTTCCTTATGCTCAGCCGTTAATGCAATAAGTGCTTCACGCAGTTTTAGTGCCTTTTCAATTAAAACGAGTAGCTTGGTTCGTAACGTCATTCTATAAATGGCGATTCCCATGTCATTTCGACTTCTAGCAATATGGAGATTTCCTGCAATATCTCCCGCCTCTTCGATTAAAGAATGCTCTACTTCAAAAAATAAATCTTCAAACTCTCCCGTGTAACTGCTCATCTTTATCGTTTCAACATCTAGCTTTTGTACGGCTTTCGCAATCTTTTTCGCTTCTGCTTCTTTAATAAGTCCTTGCTCAACCAACATAATTAAATGCGCATAGTGGATTTCTAACATAGAGTCAATAAATTGTGTCTTCGCCTCATCATAAGCTGGTTCAAGTACCATTGACATATACGTTTTGGAAGGAAAGGCTGTTCCTTCCTTCCTGATGACTTGTTCCCTTAGCACTGATTTCATTTTAGTCAATCCCTTCTTGTCTACTAATAGTAAAGCCAATTTTTAATTAACTCGTTTAAATTAGTGCTAGCTTTATGGACAATTTTTCTTCCCTTGTTTTCACTGATTTGTTGAATTAGACCAGTATAACCATCCCATGAAACTGGAGTTCCCTCAACTAGAATATATGGACGCTCCGAAAGCGGAGCTTGTTCCTTAAACTCCTCATCCCCTTGTTCCACTTCCACTAAATCTGGACGAAAAGCTTTAACTGCTGACATTTCATAAGGCCCCCCATGTCCCCGACCTTTTGTTCCCTCAAATCCAATTTCTTTCGCATCATCAACAGCCACCATCTGCCACCAGTTCACCAATAGTATGCTTGCATCAGTATGTTTCCCAGTCACATATTCTGCTACCGTTCGCGATAAGCCCATATTGCCGTCATGGGCATTTAACAGCATAACCTTTTTGATTCCCTGCTCAATAATTCCTACAACAATATCGATTAAATACTCCTGCATGACACCGGGACGAATCGTAATCGTCCCTTTGTACTTATTCGTTTTTCCAGGACAAGCTGTATAAGGTATTGTTGGATAAATGGCTCCACCTAAGCTAGGATCAATCAAATCTGCAAACCCTTTTGCTAGTATAATATCAGTTCCTAAAGGAGAATGAGGGCCATGGTATTCAAAGCTGCCCAAAGGGACTACAGCAAAGGGAGCTTGCTCAAGCAGATGAAGATCTCTTCCGTGAATATCACTTGCTTTCATCATCTTCCCTCCATTTTATATGGCTGCTCCTGCTTTTCCGTCAGTTAATTTTTGTGAGATAAAAAGAACAAGAATGATTAACACTATTTGTAATACTCCGTATGCACATGCAGTTCCAAATTGAAATGCGTACATTTTTTGGAAAATGGCTACTGATAATGGCATCGTTGAAGTACTATAAATTAAGATAGAAGCAACAAATTCACCAATTCCCTGAACAAGAGCGAGCAATGTTCCCGCTAGAATTCCAGAAAAAGCCATTGGCATGACAACCCTTCTAAAGGTATACCACCAATTTGCTCCTAAGCTACGCGCTGCTTCTTCAACTGATTCATCCATTTGCATTAGTGCAGCAGATGTGGAGCGGAATATTAACGGCAAATGCCGGACAAAGTACGCTAATGGCAAAATCCAAAATGTACCAATTAAAACTTGGTTAAAGCTAAAAACAGTAGGTTCACTAAAAGCAGCGATTAAATTAACAGCAACAACAGTACCCGGAAGGGCCCATGGAACCATAATTAAAATATCAAGAAATACTTTCCCTTTAAATTTCATGCGCACAAGTGCATATGCTGCGGCAACACCGAAAAGAATATTGCCTGCCGTTGCGACAAAGCTCATCTGCAAACTATTCCATATTGGGCGCCAAGTACGCTCATCTGTAAATAGATCAATATAATGCTGTAATGTATAGCTTGTCGGGATAATTTGAACAGTCCATTCTCCATCAACTGAAAAGGAAATCAACACAAGCACTAAAATGGGAAGCATTAAGATTATGACACCGATAAAAGAAAAGGCCATCGATAAATATTTTGCCCACTGTGAACGTAATTCGGTTCGATGAACACCGATGCCTTTACTTTGATTCTGGAAGTTACGTCTACCCTGGTACCATCTCATTAAAATCAAAAAGGAAATTGAAACAATCGAAAGAATGGTAGATTGTGTTGCCGCCATATCAAGATTCCCATTCGTCCTCGACAAATAGATTTGCATCGTCATTGTTCTATCAACACCGAACATTAATGGTGCGGTGTACGAAGCCATGGATATCATAAAGACAAGTAAGGAAGAAGCCACAAGTGATGGTGTCAACATTGGCAATATTACTTTAAGCCAAATACGAATTCTTCCTGAGCCTAGGCTTGTTGCTGCTTCTTCTAAGGAAGGATCCAAGCCTTTAATTGCTGCGGCCGCAGTTAAATAAAAATACGTATACATGGTGAACGTATGGACGACGATAACTCCGACAACACCTTTTAAAGCAAATGGTACACTGTCAAGATTAAACAATGCTTGAAAAAACCTTGGAATAATTCCACTTTCTCCATATAAAAAGGTGAAAGATAAAACGCCCACTAATGGTGGCAATGCCATTGGCACTAATATTAAAACGGATAAAATTTTTCTGCCAGGGAACTCATATCGCTCCATTAAAAAGGCCATCGTTACCCCAACAATGGCACAAGTAATAACACTAATGACCGAAATATATATACTTGTCCAAAGCGCTTCAAGATTGGCAGTACTGGTTAAGCCAAAAAAGCGTTGGTAATTTTCAAAAGTCGCGCCTTCCTCAGTCATAACACTTTGAAGAAAAGTCTGATAAAAAGGATAAATGACATATGCTAAAAGCACCAAAAAAATAGGTGAAATTAACACGTAAACAAAATATTTGGAGCGAGTTAAGCGATTCCACCAATTTTCCTTCATAGCATCCTGATTTCCACTCATTCTTTCACCTCCTATTCACCAATCAAGTAAATTCCGTTTTCCGGAACATGGAGAGTAATCGAATCGCCCCTATTAAGAATTCGATTGCCTTTATTAATAATCATTACTTTCATGATATTGGAGCCGACTTTAACTACATAATTAATACTTACTCCAGTAAATTCAACCAATTGAACTGTACCGCGTAATTCATTCACTCCTGGACCTTCAAACACTGCCTCTGGACGAATTGAACATTTTATCTTCTCTCCAATCTCCAGCTTTTTCCCATTTGCTGTCTGATCGATAGAACCTCGGACAAAAATATGATCTTCAAGCTTTACTTTTACCGAATTTTCAATAATTTCTACCACTTCTCCATCCAGTACATTTGATTCTCCAATGAAAGAAGCAACAAAATGATTGGTTGGTTTATTATAGATCTCTTGCGGAGTTCCTATTTGTTGAACAACTCCTTCTTTCATAACCATAATCCGATCAGACATGGTCATTGCTTCAGTTTGATCATGGGTAACATAGATCGTCGTCACCCCTAACTCAACCTGAAGTCTCTTAATCTCAACTCTCGTTTCC
Organism: Bacillus methanolicus; assembly: GCF_008764295.1. GTDB lineage: Bacteria > Bacillota > Bacilli > Bacillales > Cytobacillaceae > Robertmurraya > Robertmurraya methanolica_A. Next base: position 24,153 of record NZ_VTQX01000009.1, read on the forward strand.
TCGCGCAATTTTGCATCTAAATTGGAAAGTGGTTCATCAAGCAAAAGAATATCTGGCTCGATTACAAGAGCTCGTGCTAACGCAACACGTTGTTGTTGCCCGCCTGAAAGCTCATTTATTTTACGTGCACCATATTTTTCTAAATGAACTAATTTTTGTGCTCGTTCCACTTTCTCCTTAATTACTGCTTTGGACATTTTACGTACTTCAAGACCAAATGCAATATTTTCAAAAACAGTCATATGTGGGAAAAGCGCATAGTTTTGAAAGACCATCCCAATATTTCGTTTATTCGGCTGAAGAGTCGTTACATCACGATTATCAAAGTAAATTTTTCCTTTTGTTGGAAAATAAAAACCAGCAATCATCCGTAATGTAGTTGTTTTTCCACATCCTGATGGACCTAAAAAGGTAAAAAACTCTCCGGGTTTAACATCTATATCTACATTCTCAACGCCAACAGCAGACCCAAACATTTTACTAACAGTTTCTAGTCTTACATTTTTCAATACGAACACCTCGCTGTGATTTAGAAAGAGCAAGCACCTTCAGGAACGATCGAAAGAACACCATTTTTACTAGAACAAGAAAAAGCTTTTATCATAAAAATTTACAACCATCGTTCATAAAAAGGGTAAAGGCCATTGCTTCACCCTTTTTAAAAGAATTGCAGTTCATTTAATTCTTTCCTTTTATATTTTCGTCCCAATATTGCATCCATTCTGCCTCTTTTTCAGCCATAACTTCCCAGTCAAGATCTAAAGATTTCAACTCGAGTTCTTGATACCAATCAGGCATTGCAGATTTATCAATATCAGTACGAGTTGGAATTTGATATAAATCCTCCGCTAACGTTGTCCGTGTTTCTGGCTCAAACAAAAACTCATAAAACAACTTTGCATTTTCAAGATTTTTTGCATCTTTAATTAGACCAACAGCATCAACTAAAATGGGGGCGCCACTTTCAGGATAGATGTAATCAAATGGCTGATTATGCTGGTTCTTTTGAATGAGGATATCTTGAAGATTCCAAAGAGAAATTGAACCTTCTTGACGAGCTAGCTTCAAATATAAATTTGTTGGATCCTGTGCATATTCCTTTGTGTTGGCGTCTAATTTTTTGAGCCATTCATAACCCGCTTCAGGATTATCAGCACCTTGCTCATGAATCATCGCTGAATAAATCGTTCTCATTGTTCCAGACGCTAATACACCGCGAATGATGAGCTCGTCATCCCACTTTGGATCCAATAAATCATCCCAATCTTGTGGAGCTTCCTCTTTGGAAAGCATATCTGAGTTGTACATAATCACTTCCGGGAGAAGCATCTCACCATACCAACGGCCTTCTGCATCCTTATGTTCTGCTAGAATACTAGCATCAAAGCTTGGCTTAAATGGTTCTAATAAGTCTTCATTTGCTGCAGTCATAAAGGCCGATTGAGTACCTCCCCACCAAAAGTCAGCCTGTGGATTTGCCTTTTCACCACGTACACGCTCAAGAATTTCCTGTGCTCCCATCGTTAAGACGTCCACTCTTATATCAGGATATTTCGCATTAAACATCTCAACAACTTGATCAACGATCGTCTGATCCCGCGCCGTATAAATCACAAGATTTCCACTCGCAGATTGTTCTGCATCGCCATCATCATTATTATTCGGTGGAGACTCTTCACCAGAAGAACCACTTGAACATGCAGAAACAAACAACATCATCAACGCCAGTAAAAGAACTAAAAAACTCTTCTTTTTAAACATTTGAATCCCCCTAGCTTCTTTATTTATTCTTGAAGTAGATTAATAATCTACTAAGAACCGTTTTTATAAATGGCTTTGTTATATATCGGTATTGATTTGCGCTCATTTTCCATCTATTTCATGAAATACAACCTTATCATGGGAATCAAAAGAGCTTCTAAAATCGCGTCAAACCAAGATTTCACATAAAATGAGCCGAAAATCGTTTTATTCTATTTAACAAAGCCCCTTCTAAAAAAGAGACATAGCTAGCAAAAGTTAGGAGCATTTAAAATACTGTCATATTCCCTTAAAAACAGGGAGATTGCTCCTAGTACTCCTGCATTTTCACCAAGCTCTGATTGGTGTATTCCCACTGAACTAGGTAAGTATGGCTGAACAATTTTTTGCAATCTTGGAAGAATGAAGTCAGCCGATTTCATTACTCCTCCATCTAAAATCACCACCTCAGGATTTAAAAGAGATGCTGCATTAATAATTCCATAAGCTAAATGTTCTAGCGCATTCTCTACAATTTGTAATGCTATCTTGTCACCTTCTGAAGCTAACAGAAAAGCTTGTTTACCTGTCAATTCAGAGGTAATCGCATCATTATATAAAGGGTGGTTGCGCTCTTCCCTGATTGCCATTGTTAATTTCTCACCGATTGCTTTTCCACCTGCAACACTTTCTAAATAACCATATCGATGAAAAATTGGTTTAAACTCCTTTTTCATATCATTCTTATCTGTTACTAAATAACCTATTTCACCAGCAGCATAAGATGCCCCTCGATACAGTTGATTATGAATAATAATGCCGCTACCTATTCCAGTTCCGACAGCGATGAACAGGACATTATCCTTTTTCTGAGCACTTCCCAACCATTGTTCTCCAAGGACGGCTACGTTAACGTCATTATCAACATAGACTGGGAAGGAAAAATATCTCTCGGACTCTGTCAAAAACGGATAACGAATCCAGTTTAAACTAGGTGCCTCAAGCACTACCCCAGTTTCTGTTTCAACGATCCCTGGTACGCCAACTCCCATTCCTAGCACTGATTCTTCTGCTATTTGGCTTTGCTCCATCATGTCAAAAATTTCCCCATAAAGCATTTTCATTAGTTGCTCTAGATGCTTCTTTGTGTTGAATGCCCTTAAACAGATAATATTCCCGCTTAAATCAGAAATAGCGACTTTTACTTTTGTTCCGCCAATATCTACTCCAATTACATACGCGGCTTTTTCGTTAAAATAAAGCTGTATCGGTCTCCTTCCGCCTTGTGAAGAAGATTCCCCTATCCCTCTTTCATGTATCCAATTCTCTTGAACTAATTCATCCACAAGAATGGAAACTGTTGGCTTGCTAAAATTTAGCTTTCCAGCTATTTCAGCTCTAGAAATAGGTTGATAGGTTCTTATACATTGCAAAACAAGTTTTTTGTTAAAAAGTTTTGATTGTTCATTTGGAGATTTTCTAATCACAATATCACAGCCCTACATTTGTTAGTTAGTTAGCCTAATTAATTTATATAATAAAATGAAAGTGTTTACAATATTTAATTTAAAAAATTTAGATTATTTAGAATTAAAATTTAAAATCACTTATGAATTTAGACCCTTATTCTATCTACCTATTTTTTTATCAAATAGTCATTTAGTAATATTTACAATATTCTGAATAGTTATATAATATGACTTGATAGTAGATTTATTTCTATTAGTTAGTTAATTTTATTAACTAAAATAAAAAAGAAAGGAGTATTAGAAGATTACTTATCCTAATTATGAAAGGGGTTACATGCATTGAGAAGACTTAGCTATTTCATTGTGACCGTTCTATTTTTCGCCTCTCTTTTACCTCCGATTAGTTTGGCACAAACTAAAGATGAGCCCGATGTTGAACTGTGGAATGCTGTCAAACCGCTTGATACGACAGTTTCCTTCTTAAATACGGGAGCACATCCAGATGATGAACGCAGCGATCTACTTGCCTATTTATCACGAGGCTTAGGAGTCAAAACAGCTAGCCTCATTGCCAATCGAGGAGAAGGTGGTCAAAATGCGATCGGCAATGAGCTAGGAAATGCCCTTGGGATCATTCGCTCCAACGAAATGATTGAAGCCGCTAAAGTTAATGGAGTCAAGGCCTACCATCTAAGTGAAACAACATCCGATCCGATCTATGATTTTGGCTTTTCTAAATCACCCGATGAAACACTCGAAAAATGGGGTGAAGAACTAACTTATGAGCGATTAATCAAGTTTATTAGAACTTACCAACCAGATATTGTTATGCCCTCTTTCCAAAATGTCGACAGTCAACACGGGCACCATAGAGCCATAACAGTTTTATCACAAAAAGCATTCGAAGATGCTGCAGATCCAACTGTTTTCCCTGAGCACTTTAGAGAGGGTTTACATCCTTGGCAAATCAAAAAACTTTACTTACCAGTCTCTTCAGCAGACTCTGCCACAACTTCGATCGAAATAGGAGACTATGACCCTATTTATGGAATGAGCTACCCTCAGCTCGGTGAAGCTTCACACTATTTACACAAAAGCCAAGGAATGGGAAATGATATCCCTGTCGCTCCGAGACAAGCGCATTTAGATTTAGTCAAGTCGGCAGTACAATCCTCTTCCAAAGAAATTTTTGCAGGTATTCCATACGATTTCTACGAATGGGCAGAAATAATGCCTGCAAAAAACATTCAAAGTCACCTCCGTACATTACAGAACAAACTGGAAGAAATTATTAGCCTCTACCCTAGCCGCGAAGCAATTTTACCGAAATCTCAAAATGCTTTAAAAGAAGTCAAAAAAATAATGTCTCTTATTAAAGAGAGCAGATTGGATAGCGGTGTTAAAAATGATTTGAGCCATAAACTTGAAGTGAAAGCTGAGCAACTTCAAGAGTTAAGCTATATCTCTTCCAACCTTTCAGTAGAGATTGAAATCGATTCATATGTGTTAACACAAGGAGAAAAAACAAAAGTACAAGTAACCGTTTCAAATAAAGGAAAAACAAAGATTCAACAGATCAAAACAGCTCTGCTTACACCTAAAGGTTGGCGTCAAGAAAGACCTTTAGAACTCAAACATCTAAAGCCTGGTGAGTCAAAAACAGTTACTTTTAATGTGACCGTTCCTAAGAAGGCTGAATATTTTCATCCCTACGACAAGGCCGTGCTACAAGCTAAAATTTCATTTAAAGAGAACGGCGTCGAGTCAAGCAAAATCCTCGACTTAAATAACACAGTCAGTGTACTTCCTGATTTAAGCGTAACAGCCACACCGGCCAATATAACCGTGAACACAGCAGACGTCCAAGATAAAATACCTGTTAATGTAAAAGTCAAAAATTATGCGAAAAAAAGAAAAAGTGCTAAGGTTTCATTAAAACTCCCAGATGGTTGGAAAAGCCAGCCTACAGTAGCAAATGTTTCCCTAACTGAACGGTTTGAGGAAAAAGATGTTGCCTTTACATTAATACCTCCTTCAAACATAGCAGAGGGAAATTTTACAATTGAAACAATTGCTGTCGCAGATAAGAAAATCTACGATACAACTGTTCAGGAGATTAAATATGAGCATATTAAAGATTCCTACTTCCTATATCCAGCAGCAATTAGTGGCGTGGCATTCGAACTGTTAAAACCAGACCATCTAAAAATTGGTTATATTGAAAGCGGATTTGATACGATCGCCGACTCACTACTAAATGCCGGATTTGATATTACTAAACTAACTCCCGATGATTTAGCTACTAGTAATCTTAGTCAATACGATACAATTGTTACTGGAATTCGTGTAACTCTTGCTAGGGAAGATTTTATACAACATAACGAGCGATTGCTGGAATACGTTGAAGATGGTGGTCATTTAGTCGTCCAATACATGACCTCTGGCGATCCTTGGGATTCCGTTTTGACACCTCCATACCCATTAACAATCGGAAGCCCATCAATTCGTTGGCGAGTGACCGATGAAAACGCTGAAGTAACAATGACGCAACCAGAACACCCATCATTTAATTTTCCTAATAAAATTACGAGCAATGACTGGGATAACTGGGTTCAAGAAAGAGGTCTCTACTTTCCAATGGCATGGGATGACCGTTACGAAACCTTTGTTTCGATGGCTGATCCGAATGAAGATCCCTTTATAAGCGGAATTCTCATGGCGAAATACGGTAAAGGAACTTATCTTTATACAAACCTCGTTTTCTACCGACAAATTGATGCCCAAGTTCCTGGAGGGTATCGTATCTTTACCAATTTATTAAGCTATGGTGCTTATAACAACTAAATTTCAGCGCTGATTGGATATGAAAACCGGGCAAAACGCCCGGTCTTTTTTTATTTTGAGAACATCCACGAATACTAAATGAAGCTCTTTTCTGGATATCGGTCTTTAAAAAAATATTTCGGTCCTTATTTCATTTTATCGGTCTAAATCGAAATATTTCGGTCTTTATACAAATATATCGGTCAAAACAGGCCATATATCGGTCTAGGCATGATATTCGTCTACAAGTACAAGTTAGTCACTTTCGCTATTGAAAAGTTTCAGACTCAATAGAGTCTCTTGTTCCTTTACAGAGTTATACTTTGTAGCATTAACTTCCGTATAATTGGAAGAGTTTGTCACAATAATAGGTGTGACTACTTGATAGCCAGCTTTCTTGATTTCTTCGATATCGAACTCAACAAGTAAATCTCCCTTTTTGACTTGATCTCCCTGTTTAACATGAGAAACAAAATGCTTTCCTTCTAACTGAACCGTATCGATGCCAACATGAATTAATATCTCTGCGCCTTTATCTGAAACGAGACCGAGTGCATGCTTCGTTTTAAAAGCAACAGTTACCGTTCCATTCACTGGAGAAACAACTCTTCCTAATGTTGGCTCAATTGCAATCCCTTTGCCCATTGCCTCGGAAGCGAATGCAGAATCCGGAACCTCAGTTAAGTCAACTACCTTCCCCTCAAGAGGACTTGCAATCTCCTCATCACTCTTTGCTTTGTTTACATTTGAATCTTTAGATGCCTCTGTTTCTTCAATTGGGTCTTCAAACCCTAAAATATACGTTAAAGTAGCTGACACTATGAACGCTGCTACGATACCAAGAATGAGCCCTAAAAATCCTTCTCCTCCAGGTCCGTAGAATATTGGTAATGTTAGAAGTCCAGGTGCACCAGATGCGAATGCCTGAGTTCCAGCCTGTCCGATAATTGCTCCTCCGACAGCACCACCAATAATCCCAGCAATAAATGGTTTTTTCAGACGTAACGTTACACCGTAAATAGCTGGTTCTGTGATTCCAAATAAAGCTGTAACAGTTGCAGAACCTGCTAGTGCTTTCAATTTTTTATTCTTAGTTTTTAGAAAAACACCAAACGCTGCTCCTGTCTGGGCAAATACTGAGGCTGCTGTTGATGGTTTAATCCCATCTCTTCCATATACGGCAACATTATTAATGAAGACTGGAACGAGTCCCCAGTGAACACCAAAAATAACCAACAATTGCCAACTTGCACCTAAAATAGCACCAGCTAATAATGGGCTGAATGAAAATACAGCTAATAATCCATCTGCAATTGCATTACCGACATTTACACCAATTGGACCAAATACAATTAACGTTAACGGAACCATTACCACAAGAGAAAGTAATGGAGTAATAAAGTTCTTGACGCTTTCATGGATAAAACGATTACATAATTTTTCAAACTTACTCATCACAAAGACTGCGAGGATAATCGGGATAACTGTGGATGAATAACTCATCATTGTTACCGGAATTCCGAAAAAAGTCGTCGCCACTTCTTCAGTGTTGAGCGCAATTACTGAAGGGTAAAGCAATGCTCCCGCAATTGTAACGGCAGTGAATATATTTCCTTCAAACTTTCTTGCAGTAGTTACTGCGAGTAAAACAGGCAAGAAATAGAACAGACTATCTGCCGTAGCTGCTAGAATGATATACGTCGTTTCCGTTGCTTCTAACCAACCAAAGTTTGAAGCGATTAATAATAATCCCTTAAGAATCCCCGCACCTGCCATTACGCCCAGTAAAGGAGCAAAAATACTTGAAATAATATCGACTGCTCGTCCAAAAATATTTCCTTTGCTCTCACTACTTGAATTTTCTATTTTCTTAGACTCACTAAGAATATTCGATACCTTACCAATGGCATTATATACCTCCGGTACTGTGTTTCCAATAACAACTTGGAACTGCCCACCACTCTGTTTAACGGTAATAACACCCTCTGTATTTTCTAACTTTCCTTTGTTTGCCTTAGAATTATCCTTCAATGTAAATCGCAATCGTGTTGCACAGTGGACAAGTGAGATAATATTCTTTTCTCCTCCGACTAAAGAAATAATCTCCTTTGCTAATTTTTCATAGTTCATACTTCCTACACCCCCAGATGGATTTTTGGCAAACAAAAAACCTAAGCCTATAAAAATGGTAGGTACGTAACAGTCCCATCATTTTTTAGACTTAGGTTTTGCCTGCATAACCAGTAACAATCCTAGTTAATATTCATTTTATCTATGAGTTAAATATAATGAATGATTTCTATTTTGTCAACGTTTTCTTCTTCAAAATTCTTTCTTTTCTTGCAAATTTCTACAAATTTAGACAAATCAACGATTGACCACTCTTGCAATATGAATAGTTAAATACAACATTTCTTCATTCGTCAAATCATGATGATACTCTTTCTTAATATATTCTTGGATTTTCTCGGTACATTTTGAAACTTCTTTATATTTTTGCTTAATCATAATATACAAGTAGTCATCATTGTTTTCATAATGAGCTCCCTTTAAAACACGTTGAGCAAAAAACTTCAAATGGGTTATAAATCGATAATAATTTAATGATTCCTCATCAAACTCAACATTAAAATGATACTTAACAATCGTAATAATCTGCTGAATGAACTTCGTAATATTCATTGTATTCGCCACTTCTTCATTCATTTCAGCGTTAATAATATGAATAGCAATGAAACCTGCTTCGTCCTCTGGAAGGGCAATATCGAACTTTTGCTTGATACTATCCAATGCTTTTAACCCAACAAAAAACTCTTCTTTATATAACTGTTTAATTTCCCATAGAAGGGCATTTTTAATTTCTGCTCCTTTTTGATACCTTTCCAATGCAAAATTGATATGATCAGTTAATGACACATAAATGTTCTCATTTAATTTTTTACCCAATTCAGTCTTTGCATGCTCAATAATGTCCTCGACTACAACCATCAAATCAATGGGAACTTCTCTCAGAAGAGTTTTAAAATTGTCTGTTGTTTGTTTATTTTTAAGTGCAAATACCTTTTGTATTTTATCCTGCTCAACCATTTGACCAGGTTTCTTTCCAAATGCAATTCCTCTTCCCATAATGACAAGTTCAGTTCCGTCCTCTTGAAGTACACTTATTACATTATTATTAATTACTTTATCAATTTTCATGATATACCTCCTCTCTCTTTCATATACTTCAGGAACTAGATAAAGACCAAATATAAAAACCTAAGCCATAACAAAATAAATAAGACTCACATTGAGCTTACATATTTCTCGACTTAGGTTTTGCCTGCATTACCAGTAACAATCCTTTTCAATTTACAATTATTATTTAGTATAGCTTTGCCCTTAGTCCTTGTCAACGCTTTCAAAAATTATGTAAAAATGGGAAACCTCTAAAGATATAGAGGGTACCCACTTTTTCTCGTTATTCTAAATCTTCTCCATTTTTCGCAATTACTTGTTTATACCAACGGAAACTTTTCTTTTTTCTTCTTACCAATGTTCCGTTGCCTTCATTATCTCGATCCACATAAATGTAACCATAACGTTTTTTCATTTCACCTGTTGATGCACTCACAATATCAATTGGACCCCAACTTGTATAACCAATAATCTCTACCCCGTCCTCCAAGGCTTCGCCCAATTCTGTAAGATGTTGCTTTAAATAGTCGATCCGATAATCGTCATAAATCTCTCCCTCAGGAGTTACTTCATCAATTGCGCCAAGTCCATTTTCTACAACGAACAACGGCTTTTGATAACGATCATATAACTGATTCGCGGTAATACGAAAACCTTTTGGATCAATAGTCCAACCCCATTCAGACTTTCCGACATATGGATTGGATATGGAGCCAAATACATTGCCACTTGTCATATTTTTGATAACTTCTGGGTCAGTACTAGTTGTCCGACTAGAGTAATAACTAAATCCAATATAATCAACCGTATGATTTTTCAAAATCTCTTTATCTCCGGGCTCCATCTCTACTGTAATATTATTAGTTTTAAAGAAACGTTTTGAATAAGCAGGATATTCTCCTCGAGATTGCACATCAATAAAGAAAAACGAATCACGATCTTTTTCCATTGCTTGGAATACATCATCCGGATTGCATGTATAAGGGTAAAAAGTACCTGCTGCAAGCATACAGCCAATTTTTGCATCTGGTATCAATTCATGACAGGCTTTAACAGCTAACGCACTTGCGACCAATTGGTGATGCGCCGCTTGATATTGAATTTGCTTTTGATTCTCTCCTTCAGCAAATACAAGGCCTGCTCCTAAAAAAGGTAAATGTAGTAGCATATTTATCTCATTAAATGTCATCCAATACTTCACCTTGTCCTTATATCTTGCAAGAACAGTTTGAGCATATGTTTCAAATAAGGATACAAGTTTGCGACTTCTCCATCCTCCGTATTTCTCTACTAAATTTACAGGGACATCAAAATGGGCAAGTGTAACAACTGGCTGAATATCATATTTTAAAAGTTCATCAAATAGCTGATCGTAAAATTGCAATCCCTCTTCATTAGGGGTTGCCCCTTCTCCAGATGGAAAAATTCGAGCCCATGAGATCGATATACGAAGAGCTTTAAATCCCATTTCCGCAAATAAAGCAATATCCTCTTTATAACGATGATAGAAATCGATCGCTTCATGTGATGGATAAAATTCACCTTCAAGGGGAGTCAATGATGGAACGTATCCTTTCATGATATCTCTTCTTTTTACTCCGGTTGGTAATAGATCGACTGTCGTCAATCCTTTCCCTCCTTCTAAATAGGCTCCTTCGGCTTGATTGGCCGCTAAAGCTCCACCCCATAAAAATCCTTTTGGAAAAATTGAAATTGACATGAGCAAAACTCCCTTCTTAAATTTAAGTCGATTACTACCAAGGCAAAATAAAAACCTGAACCAATTTGAACACACTTGTAGTGTAAGCAAATTAGATCAGGTTATGCCCATACGGTAACATTCCATAACTATTCATTTTAATATTTTTAGTTTAGCAGTGCTTAATTGTGAAGTCAATTTCTCCTCTATAAAAAATTATAGCATTCTCATAAAATCCTCTTCACTAATAATTTTCAAATTTTTACCCTCTTGAATCATTGTTTCTGCTTTTTTTAACTTTGAAGACTTATTTCCCTTTATCATAGCCTCGTTAAAGTCACCAAGTAGAATGTAATTTGTAGTTGAAGTGATATTATTTTGTGGAATTCCTCCACGAGCAGCTAATAACTCTGCGGCCTTCTTTCTCGATAGAAGTTTAAGTTTCCCTGTAAACACCATGTTTTTCCCGAAGAAAGGGTGATTGGGATCAGTGTCTGTTGCTATTTTAATTCTTTTAAAATCCACTCGTTCAGGATATTTATCAACAAAAGAAGAACGATAGTTACTTTGTACGATCTCCCCGGGCCTTATTTTAGTCTTTCCATATAACTCATCTAAATTAGTAATTTGAAAGTCGGTAGTTAATTTCAACATTACATAAGCACATGCTTTAGCATCATCTAGTGCATGATGATGATTGAATAATTCAATTCCTAAATGATTGCATAATGAATTTAACCGATATGACGGTAAACCCGGCATTATCCTTCTCGAAAGCTGATATGTACATAGAAACTGATGATATGCAGACTTTATCTCATATCTAATTAAATTATCACGAAATGCATATCCGTCAAATGAAAGATTATGAGCAACCATTATTTTATTTTCAATCCTATTTTTAATAGAATTGTAAAAATAGTCAAATGTTGGCGCTTCTTGAACCTCTTCTTTATTGATCCCATGGATAGAAATGTTGAAATCGTCAAATTCTTCCTCTGGATTGATGAGCTGATACAGCGAATCTTCTATTTTTCCATTTTTCACGAAAACCATACCTACAGAGCAGATACTATGTCGATTTCTGTTAGCAGTCTCAAAATCAAAAGCCACAAAATCACGAATGATCATGCACCACCTATTTAAGCAAAAGCTTTATTTTCTCAAAACTAGGTTCAAAATAATGCTTAAATCCTGTCTCTTATTTTTGAACGCCTTGTTACTTTTTTAAGTATAAAACAAGTTGAGAATAGAATTCTAATATTTTGTCGTTTGTGAGATATTTTATTGCTTTTTTCTTAGCTGTATGGTGCCCATTTTGTGTGAAATTAAGGTTTAACACGTCTTTTTTGTTATCCTAAAAAGTTCCTGATTCCACGAAGCGATGTGAGAAAATAAGTTTTCTTTATCGTTTGATAGAAACATGGAGGAAAGAGCTCAAAAAATATCACGAACATATAGCAATACCTTCTTAAAAACAATTGGGAAAGTCCTTTGCACATAAATAATTATGGACTTTCCCAATAAATTCTATTTTAAATATTCATTACTTACCAAAACAGATTGTAGTTGCTTGGTTGGAATGATAAATTCCACCGCTCCCATGTACCCCGGTGCCACTTCATATTCATTAAAGGCAATGACAAGCTGATGGTCTTTATTAATGTAAAAATTTTGCTCTTTGTTTATATTGGTGAACGCATCAGGTTCACTTGAGTCTAACCAATATATTTTCGTTGAATCTTTTTTCATCTGTTCGTGCATTTGCTGTCTAATATATTCACTGATTATGTGTATATAGCTATCATCCTTGAATAGACTCGGCAAGGTAATTAGCAGTTGTTTTTCTTTATCAATTGTATCATAGCTTTTTGTTACCATAGAGGAGCCTCTCGTTTCCTCAACATAGCGACCTATTGATAAAAGCTGCTTTGTCTCCGTTATTATCTCAAATCCACTCTCTACTTGAAGATGACCTTCCCTATCAAAAACTTTTTCTGCTACCATTTCAGCCATAAAATTTTCATAAAGCTCGCGACTTTCTGCGATATACTTATCATTTAACCCTTTTTCCAACTGTTTATTGTCCATTTCCACTTCCGGTATATCAATTGTAACTTGATAATTTCCTTCATCTACTTTATATTCCGTTACAGTTAACACCTTGACTATGTTTCCAACGACAGGGATCTCTACTAATGACTTGGCAATAGCCGGATTGATGTTTACGGTTGTTGTAAAAATCATTAACACAACAGCCACTGCCATCGCCAACCGAAAAGAAGTTTTTCTAGCCTTACTTTGCTTCAGCGCTCGTTGAATAGACATATCTAACTCTTCGGGAATAGGAATATGATTATATTGCTCTTTCAAACGTTCCAATTTATGACGACTCATTCTACTCTCTCCTCTTGATTTTCTACTTCCAATTGGATCTTTAAAATTTTTAATGCCTTATATAAGCGAGTTTTGACTGTATTCACATTAAGTCCTAACACATCAGCCACCTCTTCAATCTTTAAATCCTCAAAATAACGAAGGACAATAACACTTCGATAATCTGGTGACAATTTATTCAATGCATGGTGTAGGTCAATATCCTCATAGTGATCTATATGGCTACCGAGGTTCTGTTGCATCGTTAATTCATCAACAACAGTCATTTTTTGGCGGCGCCTGAGAAAATCTAACGATGTATTGACGACAATTTTATAAAACCAACTTTTTATTGCGGTCTCATCTTTTAAAGTTTTAGCTCGAATCGCTTTTTGAATTGAATCCTGTACAATATCTAATGCATCATCCTGATTATGGACATAGCTATAAGCGAGGCGATAAAATTGTTCCTTATGTTTCATGACGTAGTCAGCAATGACTTTTTCCTGCCAAGGCGTCCTCCTTAACACATAACACATCTCCTTGTTTCTTCTCGTTAGCTAACGGAGCTTTCATTTAATAGACGCATTTCCTATAAGAAAAAGTTTTAGCTAATTGAGGCATTTATAAATCTTCTTTCTTACCCATGACAAAAACCAACATTTTTCTCGTAATTCTCATTCTTTTTAATAGTCTAAAAGCACTACCTAAACAATAGTATAATATACCTATTATCCCTCGAAATATTTAAAAACAGGGGCAAAACACTTACAAATATACTCATTTTTGGGCATTAATGCTTATGAAAAATTCACATTTAATATAGAGAGAAAGCATTGGAAATTGTCGAAACATGCTATATCATTTTTAACTAGATTGAATATTGTCAAAAGACCATAGGACCATACACTCATAAAAAGGAAAGTGATCTTAATGAAGATGAACTTTGTTAAAGATTTCTTCACGAAAACGATTAAAAGGAAGTTAATAACCGTCTCCATCCTGTTATTAACGATCCCCTTGATCGTATTAGGCATTATTAGCTATCAAAAAAGTAGCAGTAGCTTAGATGAGATCGGAAAAACAAATTTAAGAAATAGCGTTGAACAAACACTCGAATTGATCGATGCCTTAAACGACCAGGTGAAAAATGGAGGTCTTTCATTAGAGGATGCCCAAGAACGGGTTAAAATAGCGATTTTAGGTGAAAAGCAGGCTGATGGAACGCGACCAATTAATGACAGTATTTATTTAGGTGAAAACGGCTATTTATTTATTGCTGACAGTAAAGGCACAGTCGTTGCCCATCCCTCTGTCGAAGGAAACAATTCTTGGGATAGTGAAGATATACATGGCAATAAATATGCCCAAGAATATATTGAAAAAGGGTTAAATGGTGGAGGATTTACTTATTACTTTTACCCGCTTCCACAAGATGAAGATGCAATTGAAGAAAAAGTAACATACTCAGAGGCATATCCAGAATGGGACTGGATTGTCGTTTCCAGTACATATTTATCTGACTTTAATAAACCTGCAGATGAAATATTAACATTGAATATGATTGTTATTGGAGTTTCTCTCATTGTCGGGATCTTAATCATTTGGCTCTTTACGAATCAATTAACAAACCCGATCAGAAAAGTAACAGACCATATGCTCCATATTGGAGATGGCGATTTAACGCTCGAACAATTGCATATTACTGCAAATGACGAAACAGGAAAGCTTGCCAATGGTATAAATGAGTTACAAAGAAAATTAAAAGAGATTATCCAAAATATCTCTATCGCCTCCCAATCGTTGTCAGGGCACAGCGAAGAGCTAACACAATCCGCCAATGAGGTCCAAGTTGGTACTGACCAAATTGCTAAAGCGATGGAGGAAATTGCCGCTGGAACCGAATCACAAGCACATCATGCAAGCTCGCTTTCCAATACGATGGGAACCTATGTGGATAGTATTGATGAAGCTAACGAAAATGGGTTAAAAATTTACCAATCCTCAAATGAAGTCTTAAAATTGACTGATGATGGCTCGCAATTGATGTCCCAATCTGTTAAACAGATGAGCAATATTGATCAGCTCGTGCAAGACTCCGTATCGAAGGTACAGCAATTAGCAACTCAATCGAATGAAATCTCAAAGCTGGTGACAGTTATCAGCGATGTTGCAGAGCAAACCAATTTATTAGCACTCAATGCAGCAATTGAAGCAGCTCGGGCTGGGGAACAAGGGAAAGGTTTTGCAGTAGTAGCCGATGAGGTGAGAAAATTAGCTGAACAAGCAGCCAATTCTGTTAGTGAAATTACAGAAATCGTTGATAACATTCAAAATGACACATCTGAAGTTGTCCATTCTTTACAAAGTGGGTATATAGAAGTAGAAAAAGGGACGAAACAAATTACGACAACTGGAGAAACATTTGAAAAAATCAATGATGCGGTTAGAACGGTAGTTACAAATGCTCAGACCGTCCGCGATAATTTAACCATGATCAAATCGACAAGTGTTGAGATGAATACTTCGATTGAAGAGATTGCATCTATTTCTCAAGAATCAGCAGCAAGTGTAGAACAAACTTCAGCTTCTGCTCAGCAAACAAGCAGTTCAATGGAAGAAGTTGCATCAAGCTCGGATGAACTTTCAAAACTAGCAGAAGAACTGAATGCATTAATAAGAAGATTTCGAACGTAATTAACTTGAGGGTAGTAAAGATATATAGTTCTTTACTACCCTTTCCGCGGTAATACGGTAATAGAGTATATGAATCTTGAAATTTATACTACAATAAAATGATGATAAAGGGAGTGTAATTATGAACTATTTTCCTTAATCTCCAATAGCTTATTAGGAGTGTGTGGTCATGACCGTAACAATTGTAAAAAAACCTTCTTTAATTACAGATATACTTATTTACATCATTCAGGATCACTTTCCAAACTTTATTTTAAAAATATATGACCCCCATTTTCTAGAGATGCTAATTAAAAATGAAAACATTACCGATATCATTTTAATTGATGTTGATATAGACAAGGATATAACCTTTCTTATCCAGCATTACAAAAACTTGAACCGAAAGGTAATGATATGGACTGGAAGCATCTACAATTATAAATTAATCGATTTTTTTCGGTTAAACCTGGATGCCTATTTATATCACAAAATGGAGGAAGAAGAATTAATTAATGCCATTAAAATGGTATTAAAGGATGAAAAATATGTTCATCCTCAATTAGCATTCATTCTTTTAAATGATTATTATCAATTTGTTAATATTCAATTTAAAAAGCCTGCTAAACTATTAACTACTCGGGAGTGGGAAATCCTTGAACTATTAACTCAAGGGTATAAAAATGATGAAATTGCACAAAAATTATCCTTATCTGTAAAGACTGTTAAAAACCATGTTAATTCTATCTTAAAAAAACTAGGGGTTAAAGATCGAACAAATGCTGTTATTAAGGCTTTTAGACATAGATGGTTTTATTAGGGTAATTTTTTTTCACGGAATTTATCATAAATGATGAGGTGAAAAAAATGAAAAACAGCAATCCGTTATCATTACATAATTTGAAAATCGAGCATTATATCCAACCTATTATCGATCTCTCCAATAATCAAGTTATTGGCTATGAGTTCTTGCTTCGTTCTGAAAACATAAACAATCCAGAATTACTATTTAAAACGGCTTCTCAAACGAATCAACTATTTGAACTGGATATGAAATCGATTTTTCAAGCCATAGAGACAATAAATTCTCATTTTACATACTTTGAAAACATGTTACTATTTATCAATGTTTTTCCAACGACATTAATGGAAAGCAACTTCCTGCAAGGGTTATTAAACATCATCTCCAAAACGGTTCTTAAAGCAAACTCCATCGTTTTGGAAATAAATGAATCAGCAAAAGGGATGAATATCACGAAATTAAAAGAAACCGTATCCATTTATAAAAAGCACGGTTTTACCATCGCTCTTGATGATGTTGGTAAAGGTGATTCAACCGTAATGGCGCTCCTTGAAGTTGAACCGGCAATCGCAAAGATTGATAAATATTTCTCTATTGATTTAGCGACTTCTGTAAAAAAACAAGAGATCATCAAACTTTTGTTACAGTTTCTTAAGCGTGATACCACTGTTATTTTAGAGGGCGTTGAAACGATTGAGGATTTGATGATGGCGAAATCTTTAGGAGTTCCCTATGGCCAAGGGTATTATTTAGGCAAACCGCACCCTTTATCAACACCATCATAAAAAGCCAGGTTCACGATGCAGCTACAAAAATGAAAGCACAAACATTGTAAATACTTATTGTTTCAATACTCTGGAGCAAAGGGAATGATGTTTCCTGCCACTTCCCTATTGCTCCACTTCTTTATAAAAAGAACGCCTTAAAATGTCCTTATAACTATCCCACTCATTCATTAATTCCAATCCGACATTTTCAAAAGTCTCTATTTTCTTTAATTGAACCTCTGCAAAGCCGAGCATCGTCCAATTAAGAATATGTAGTGCTTTTTCAGGATCAATATCGTCCCGAAATTTAGAATAATCTATGTTATCATAAACCCTATCCAATGCATTATCAAGAATATTTCCCAATCTTTGCTCTACATCATTCTTAACCTCTAGAGACTGTTCAAGCCGTGCCGATTTAAGGAAGTCAAACACCAGTGGATATTTTTGCTGTATTTTCAATTTGATTAGGCCTATTTGACTAATGCGCTTAAAAAGATCCCTTTCGTTCACATCGACTTCTGCAAAAATGATATCTATAATTTTTAAAGCATGCTCAAGCAAATATACATATAGTTCCTTCTTATTATAAAAGTAATTGAATAAAGAACCTTTTGATATTTGTGCTTCCTTGACGATTTCATTTGTTGATGCTTTGTCATACCCACTTAATACAAATTGCTTCATCGCAGCATTGATAATTTTTACTTGTTTTTCACTTTTTAAACTGTGGAATATCGAATAACTCATTGCTAACTCCCTTTTCTTCAATAGATACGTTAATATCTTAAACTTAGCATAAATGACCAATGGGGTCTAATGATCAAAAAGGAAGCAACAATAGATAAAAAAGACCTTTGTCCGATGGAAAAAGGCCACAGCTTCTACTATTCTAATTTGTATATTTATCAGGTTGCTGAACAAAAATATATTTCCTTCAATATCCCTATACTATTCCTGCCATGCCCCATGGGAAAGTTACTTCGGTTATGCTCCATTGCCACCGTGCTTTAAAAAATTGTGCATAAGTTCGTCTGCGGTAAAACCTTTTAAGGGCTGATTAAGCTCAGGCAGCGGGCTTTGACGTTTCATTAAAGCTGCTATTTTCTAAGTTCATGAAAGGAAACGTTAGCATCACCTTCATACTTGTTTTTAGGTCCTCGTAAAGTTTTTGTTCCTCGTCTTCTCAAAAACCTGTCAATTGTCTCCTTGCTTATATTAGCACATCTTTTCATGTGTCGAATCAATGTCCCATTTCTACCATTCCATGTATATCTGCGAAGAGTTTAATCATTTTAATTAATGAAATATGGAAAAGTAGTATTTTGTTACCTTTCAATCAGAACTATAATCTATTTCTTCTTTTGCCGATATAAATCAAAAGATTTATATCCCTGTGATAATATCTCGACCATTTGCTCCTGACGTTTTTCCCGCGTCTTTTGTTGTTTGGCAGAGAAAATATAACGAGCCCAATCTCTTTGATAACCAGCTGTTAAACTCCGATAGAAATCAAGTTCAACAGGATAGTCCCTTAATAGCTTCTCAACATCTTCAATTTTGTTCTCATAATCAGCAACAGACTGACTCGAAGCTGGAGATTTTTTAGCTTTCTTTTTCTCACGCTTTAATCCAACAACTGTAAAGACCTCATCCATGCTCACCATTCTAGAAAACTTCAAATCACTTCCATTTACATAGCCATCTTCCCCAACTTTCATTGCTGGAAAGATCTCATCTCTGTGTACAAATGTTTCATACTTCTTATTCCCTTTTTTCGGATAGGCAAAAAATAAATATCCTTTTTCTAGCAACTGCTGCTCATCCATTATTTTCTGCGTATACTCAACCATTTCCTCAAGTAATTCCACAAAAATAAAAATAGCGTCATGCTCTCCAGAAAGCGCCGTCTTATTGTCAGTAAAAATATCATAGTCACTTGGTTGATTTAAAACAGCCAAATTTTTATACTTATGCAAATTCAATTTATCAATAATCATTATTTCTACTCCCTCTTATTCTTATATACTCACCCGCATAATCTTAAAAAGGTGTCCACAAACATTTTATCAAATCCTTATATAAAATCATAAGATTCCATGATTTCAACAGGCAATATAGGCAGAATCGAGCTTAACCACACTAACACTTTAATCCTTCCTATTGTCACTCTTATCTACCTGAATGGAAAGCTTGAACACCTACTTCCAAAAGCACGTAAACCTAAAAATTTGCTATATGAATTGACCATACCTAAACTTTCATTCATTTTAATGATGAAGGTATGGGGCAACAAAATGAGTTCAGAACAAAAGAAACTAGAATGCTCTTACAAAGAAATGGCAGTATTTTTTTTACAATTAGTTGCTAGTGAAACAGTTCAAACGGCGTTCGAGCAATATATAAGCGCAAATTTCACTCACCACAATCCATATTTTCGCGGCAATGCTCAATCACTTATGCGTGTAATGGAAGAGAAATTCGAGGTAAAACGGGTGAGCGCAGAGAGAGAGCGTCGCTGTCCATTCAGATTCAGAGGATATCGTAGGAGCTGTGGTACATATCTTTCGTTTTGACCGCAAGCAAATTGTTGATTTATAGAAGATAGGACAAGCAATTCCAACAGATTCACCTAATGAGAACGGATTGTTCTAGAAGACTGGTGGTGCTGATCGCACCAAAGGGCAATCAGCACCATCGATAATCATCCTTTTTTCTTAGACATTTTCCATAAAGTTAATAAAAAGAAAACAATCCCGATAATCAATAAATATAAAATGCTATGCCACCATTGGACAGTAATGCCACCAATTTCAAATACAGAGCCCATTAATAACCGGAATTCCTCCATTGCCGCTGCTGGAGCACTCTCAAAGACGAGTTGTTCAGCCGGGCCCATCATGATCTCGCGAAGCATCATAGCTGCATGGGAAGGTGGAAATATTTTCACAAGCCATTGTACTGCCTCAGGTAAATTTCCAATCGGAATATAAATTCCTGTTAAAAAACCGATTAACGTTCCAATAATGGTTGCTGCAGCAGAAAAAGCATTGCTGCTTTTGAAAAAAGAGACAAAATAGTAAAGCATGAAGACAGAGAAGAAATCATATAAAATAATAATAGCTAAGACTTTTGCTAAAGCAGACCAAGTGAGGAAATCTCCCCCATTTATGACAATATAAAATTGTGCAAAAATCAAGGTGAGCATTGTTAGAAGCAAGCTAATCACAAAACAGCTTAAAATATAGCTACCAGCTAAACTACTTCTTTTTATAGGCGAAGCGAAGAAATCTTTATCAATCTTCAGCTTCCGATCCTCTACCATATTACTCAATGCACTTATTCCAGTCGTAATCGGTGCAATTGCGATGATACCTGCCATCAGCCAAGAATCAATTAATGTTCCAGCTCCTTCTACACCATCGAAATTACTTTTCATGACATCTCCCAAAAATAATAAATACAATCCTATTACAATCAGAACACTTAAAAGGGAAAAAAATACACCGGCCTTATCGCGAAAAAACACCAACAAATTCCGTTTCACTAAATATCTCATTCTCTTAATCCTTTTCCTGTAATCGTGATAAACACATCATCCATTGTTCCTTTTACTACTTGAAAACCAATGATGTCCTCTTTACATTGTTCTAAAATTGGCAATGCTTCTATCGTTGCATTCAGTCTTACGGTTAGCGTATCTACTTTTCGCTCAAATTCATATCCTTCTTCTTTCAAAAGAGCCATTAATTTCTCAATGTCAGCCCCATGAATTTCCAAGTAGTCTGAGCTATACTTTTCCTTCAGTTCTGATGGTGTTCCCTTTGCCACAACCTCACCATTATCAATCACAACAACATAATCAGCTTTCGCGGCCTCCTCCATATAGTGGGTGGTAAGAAAAACCGTCATCCCTGTTTCTCGTTGAATTTGACGAATCGTTTCCCACACCCGCTGTCTCGTTTGTGGATCAAGTCCTGTCGTCGGTTCATCTAAAATCAGGATTTTCGGTTTGTTAATCAGCGCCCTTGCAATATCTGCCCTTCTTCTTTGTCCACCGGATAATTTTCCATAGGGTTGATTTAAAAAACTTCGGACCTCTGTATAATCAATGGCATACTCCATTCTTTCTTTCAATTCCTGGCCCGACAATCCATATAAACTGCCACGGCATATAAGATTTTCTTTCACTGTCAATAAATCATCTAAAAGACTTGTTTGAAAAACAATTCCCAATTCAGAGCGAATATTGCTATCATCCAAACCAAGTTGATGTTGATTAATGGTGACATGACCACCATCCGGCTTTAATAAAGTGCAAAGAATATCAATCGTCGTAGATTTCCCAGCTCCATTCGGACCTAAAAAGGCAAAAAGCGCCCCTTCTTCTACATAAAAATCAATTCCTTTTACTGCCTCAATGCTTCCATATGATTTCTTTAAGGCAGAAACTTCAATTATTTTCCCCATTCGCAACATACCTCCTCGCTCGTTAAAATAATGGTTAGCTGAGTAAACCCGGATAACTCTTTTTAATATAGCATAGGATTAAGCTTGTAAATATAAATTTTATGTTAATTGGGAATTTTTAGACGTAAAAATAAAGGCGGGTTAGCATATAGCTACCCGCCCTATTCCATCTGCTCTTATTCAACTATTTAAAATAATGTTGACGCTTGGCGCAAATGATCATCTTTTCGTGCTCTATTAACTTACTGTTCGCTTGTTTTTCCCCATTAATAAAGACCGTTTTCCCTTCCTCTAACCCATGAATAATGAACTCCATATCCTCCCATACTGGCTCATATTGGCTATGGCTTGTTTTACATGTTATGTCTAACTTTCCAAGCTCCATTTCAGCAGTGATGATCGCCTTGAAAAACTCCCCGTGCTCATATGCAAATGATTTCCCATCGTCCTCATAATAAGTAAAGCTAGCTTTCCCCTCTTTACTTGGATAAAGATGAATCTTTAAAAGAGTTTCATCTTGTTTAGTTGAACCTTTTACCGTACCATGCGTAATAATGGAGCCTTCCTTTACAAACAGCGGCAAAGTTTCTAAATCAGCTTCAACTAAATAGTGGTTACCACCAGATAACCTTTCGTCAGTCCAATAATTGACCCACGTTCCTTCTGGTAAATAAACAACGCGATGAAACGTATCCGGCGTTAAAATAGGGGCAACGATCAGATTCGAACCGATCATAAATTGATCAGATAAGTTAACGGTATGTTGATCATTTGGATATTCAAGCATTAAAGCTCGCATAACAGGAAGCCCTGTTGTACTTGCTTCCTGAAACAATGTATATAAATATGGCAACCACCGATAACGTTCTTGAATATATCTTTTAATGATTTGTTCATATTTCTCTCCAAAAGACCAAGGCTCCTGATGAATTGACTTTAATTCACAATGATTGCGAAAATATGGAGTAAATGTACCAAATTGTGTCCAGCGGGCTAATAATTGCCCATTCGAGTCATGTGCAAATCCACCGACATCTGGCCCGCAAAAAGGAACACCTGAAATACCTAAATTCATACACATCGGCAAAGCCATCTGCAAATGTTCCCAGAAGCTGCGGTTATCTCCTGTCCAAACAGTCGCATAGCGTTGAATTCCTGCATAACCAGCACGAGTTAATAAAAAAGGGCGTTTGCCATCGATCTGCTTTTTTAACCCATCATATGTTGCCTCTCCCATAAGCAAACCATAAAGATTATGAAGCTCACGATGTGTTTTTGGGTCACCATCATTATCATGGACAACATTTAAATCCATTGTTTTCGACTCATTAAAAACAGAGGGTTCATTCATATCATTCCATACACCTTCGATCCCTAATTTGGTGTAAAATTGATGGCTCTCTCCCCACCATCGACGTACATCTTTTTTGGTGAAATCAGGAAAGGCACTTTTCCCTGGCCATACATCACCGTGGAAGATTTCTCCATCTAAATATTTGCAAAGCATATCACCTCTAATTCCTTCTTGATAAAGATAGTATTCGGGATCAGCTTTAACTCCGGGATCAACGATTGGGACAATATGCACCCCTTCTACCCTTAATTCCTCGATTAATTTTTCCGGATTTGAAAAGCGCTCTTGATCAAATGTAAACACACGATAGCCATCCATATGATGAATATCTAAGTAAACAGCATCTAATGGAATAGATTTTTCTTTAAAAGTTTGCACTAATTCCCTCACTTCTTGCTCTGTTTTATAACTGTATCTTGATTGGTGATAACCTAATGCCCATTTTGGTGGAAGCGGCATTTTCCCAGTAATAGCCGTGTACTGTTCGATTACATGTTTAGGAGTAGGACCTCCGAATATATAATAATCTAACTGGCCTCTCTCCGCTAAAAAAGAATAGGTCTCTGTTGATGATTTCAGATCGAAAATGCTTTTAGATGGATTATCTAAAAAGATTCCATACGCTTTCCCTTGACGGACTGCCATAAAATAAGGAATAGATTGATAAATAGGATCTGTTTCGGGATTGTGAGGGGCATATACATCCGTATTCCACATCGTCAGCTTTTCACCGCGTTTATCTAAGTAGCCCGTTTTTTCTCCAAATCCGTAAAAATGTTGATCCTCCACCATTTGTTTATAACAGATCACCCCTTTAGTCTCGTTAAAAGCCATTCCCTGATCTGCCTCTTCAAGAAGCAATGAGCCATTTTGATCAAAAACAGATATTAAGAGCGGAGTTTTATTTATATGAAGCGAGAGCTTCTTACTTTTTAAATAGAGTTCTTCCTGATTCTCTTGCAACGACAAGTTCAATTGCACAGGTTTCTTTATCACTGCTCTTGTCGTTTGCTTTGAAGGTTTCTTCTTCGGATTCATCATAATACGGACAATATCATCTCGATAAAATATAATCGTAACATAGCCATTTTCAGCTTCCATTTCTAAAATATGCTTGCTCTCAAACGCATGAGATACAAGCGCCCCTACACTTCTATAACGAGTATGTTGCTCGTATTCTTTATCTGGTAGGATTGCAAAACTGGTATCATTCATATTCTTGTCCCCTCCAAAAGTTGTTCATCTATAAAATGCTAACTATTAAATAAGCTTTTATTATCCCTTTGTGGCGCCAGAGGTTAAACCGCTAATTAAATAGCGCTGCAGCATTAAAAAAACGATAGCTATCGGAACTGCAATTAAAATGGAGCCAGCAGCAAACCTGGTAAAGTTGTTAGCAAATTGAGCATTAACAAAATTATAAAGCCCTAATGCCAGCGTATAATTCTCTGGACTTCGTAAAATAATTCTCGGCAGAATAAAGTCCATGAATGGAGCCATAAAATTGAATAAGGCAACAACAGCAAGAATTGGCTTCGCAAGCGGCAGCATGATCGTAAATAACACGCGAAAATGTCCCGCCCCATCCATTCTCGCTGATTCATCTAATTCCCTCGGAATTGTATCGAAGTAACCTTTCACAAGAAATGCGTTCATAGGAATCGAACCACCGATGTAAATAATGATTAAGCCTAAAAGTGAATCCAGCAATCCAACTAAGTTTAATAAGATATAGATCGCTACCATCGCCATTAGCACAGGAAACATTTGCAATAAAAGAAATGTGTATAAGCCGTATTTACGACCAACAAAGCGATATCTTGAAAAGGCATAGGCGACAAGTGAAACGCAAATCGTCGAACCAATTGATGCAGCAAATGCAACGATCAATGTGTTCTTATACCAAAGCAAATAATCGCTGTCTGGATCAGTAAACAACCAAATATAATGTTTAAACG
This sequence comes from Bacillus methanolicus, assembly GCF_008764295.1. Lineage (GTDB taxonomy): Bacteria > Bacillota > Bacilli > Bacillales > Cytobacillaceae > Robertmurraya > Robertmurraya methanolica_A. The sequence goes on from NZ_VTQX01000009.1 coordinate 49,464, forward strand.
ACCAATTTTCGGGGATCATTTTTGCACCAAAAAGGCTGGAGCCTGGATTTAATGAAAGTCCAAACGTCCAAAGAAGAGGGTACAAAATAATGACAAACATGATGAAAATACTTCCATAGATCCCGATTAATTGTAATATGTTTTTCGTTTTACTATTCATTACAGTTCTCCCCCCTCTTTAAATGAGGACGTTCTTCTAAATTGGAAAAAAGCGAAAATGGCAACAATGAATCCTAAAATAAGTGAAATTGCCGCCGCGATACTGAACTGACTTGATTCGAAAGTCAAATCGTATACCCAAGAAATCAAAATATCAGTACCTCCGGCATTTTGATTTTTAACAGCAGGCCCGCCCTGATTAAACAAATAAATGATATTAAAATTATTGAAATTTTGCGCATACTGCATGATTAATAATGGGGCAGTGGCAAACATAAGATGCGGGAACGTAATATATTTAAATTTCTGAAATGAAGATGCACCATCGATATCTGCCGCTTCATACCACTCTTGGGAAATACTTTGTAGCACCCCAGTAAATAAAGCGAAAACAAACGGAAAGCCAAGCCAAATCTGAATGCTTATAAGAGCGATTCTTGCCCAAAACGGATCACTTAGCCAAGGTATTTGTGTATCAAAAAACGGCATTAAAATATCTCGATTGATAGCACCAAAATTATCATTAAATAAAGCCGAGAATATAAGAATCGTGACAAAGCCTGGAACTGCCCATGGCAAAATCAGAACCGTTCTTATCAATTTTTTAAATTTCACCCTTGCATCGTTTACGATAACAGCCAAATACATTGCAAGTCCTATTTGCAGAGTCGTGGCAACAAATGTCCATATTAACGTCCATGAAAGGACAGACAAGAAGGTGTTTCTCCAAATTGGGATCGTTAATAGTGATTTAAAGTTTTCAAAGCCAACCCAATCAAGTAGGTTTTTTGGCGGTGAGTTCATAAGTGTGTAGTTGGTAAATGCAAGGAACGCCATAAATAATAATGGAAAAATAACAACGAACACTAACAAGAATAATCCTGGCCCAGTTAAAATATAAGGAAAAGCATAATCCCAAGAATCTTTCACTGTTTCTTTTAAACTCTTTCTTTCAAAACCATCTTGTATTTTCCGCGCATCCTTTTTCGCATCGACAATATTAATGGCATAAAAGAGCAGAGCGAACACTGTTACTATTAAGGCAATAATTCCTTGACTTAACAATACCCTCGAATCATCTATTGCTGGTATTTCTCCCAGTGTCCACAATCCCCAGTATCCAATATTCAATAAATCATAAAAGACAATGATAAATGAAATTGACAAAATAAGAAAAAAGGAGCCCTTTATATAACGTTTGTTATAAAACTGACCAAGACCCGGTATAACTGACAAAATTGCCGCTAATCGAGGGCTATGTTTTTTATTGTGAATCGATGCCAAAGCGAAATACCCCCTTTACATAATCAAAAACTGATTATCTAATAAACTACGAGATTCGCCGCTTAGATGCATCCATACAAATGGAGAACAGCTAAGCAGCGACAGCGAAAACTTATTTATAGTTTAGTTCTATATCTTGCTGTATCGCTTCAACTGCTTCATCCAAGGACTCTTTCACATCTTCTCCTTGAGTGATAAAGGTTAATGCATCTGCCATTGGATCCCAAACCGCGGAAAGCGCTGGTACAGGCGGGAATGGTCTAGCATGTTCCAATTGTGTGGCAAAGCCTCTAATTAATGGATCATTTTGAAATTGATCGCTGCTTAAAATGGAGGATTTTGCTGGCATCTCTCCAGTTTTTTCATAATATGTTTTTAATGACTCCTCATTCGTTAAATAAATAGAAAGCTCTGTTGCTGCCTCTGGATACTTTGTGTATGCAGATAACATCCATCCTTTCGTTCCTAAAAAGGTAATTGGATACTCACCATTTTCAAGCTTTGGAAGCGGGGCAGTACCTAATTTATCTCCCAACGCTTCTTTAAATTCAGCAAGAGCCCACGGACCGTTCACGACAGCACCAACTTTTCCCTCATTAAACAAGCCACCTGCTACATCCTGTGTAACCCCGGTTGGTAAGTAACTGTTTTCAAACCAACCCTGAATCATCTTCGCTCCAGCAACAGCTTCGTCACTGTTCAAACCCATTTGCTCAACTTGAAATACATCATTTTCTTCAGCAAAAATATATGCTCCTTGTCCTGCCATGAATGGAAATGAGAAATAAAAATCTGCAGCTGGATATAAGAAACCATATCGATCAATTGCTACATCTGTCAGTTCTTTCGCAATTGCTTCCAGTTCAGCAATCGTTTCAGGAGCCTCTGGAATTAGGTCTTTATTGTAATAAAGGGCAAGGGATTCAACGACTGCCGGCAAACCATAAACTTCTCCCTCATAACTTAATGCATCAACCGAACCTTCTGAATATGTTTCAAGTACTTTATCCTCCACATTCATTGGCTGGACAAGACCTTTTATAGACAAACTGCCAATACCCGGTTGAAAAAATAAATCTGGCCCATTTCCAGAAGGACCATCTAATGACATAGCTTCTTCCTGCTCATCCATAGCAAACGGCAGTACTTCTACTTCAATACCTGTCTCATTCGTAAATTCTTGTGAAATTTCTTGTACGGCACTAGCTTGATCGTTAGGTGCCCATACTAGTAATTTTTCTGGCTTTTCTCCTCCCTCTTCAGAATCCGCATCTGAAGATACATCACGATCTGGACCACAAGCAGTTAAGGACAATGTAAATAATAAGGCAATCAAGATAAACAGCTTTTTCTTCATTCAATATCTCCCCCTAAACGAGTATAAATAGAGCAAATCTTTATATTTCTCGTGCATCACCTCCTTTTAGTTAACCGGTTAACTGAAACACAAAAAAATATATGTTTAGTTAATCGGTTAACTAGATTGGTGAAAATAAAGTGCTACTTTGTAAATAGCACATTTATTCTCAAATTCTCCTTGTTGATCCTCTCACTACAAGTTGCACCGGAAGCTCGATCGTATGCTGTTCTGCATCCGGAGCTTCAAAGGAATGAATCAACAATTCAGCCGCTGATTTTCCTTTTTGAAAAATATCTTGCCTGACTGTTGTTAAACTAGGAGTCATATATTTGCTTATACTTAAATCATCAAAACCGACGACCGAGTAATGTTCAGGAACCAACTTTTTATTCTCCTGAAATGCTTTTATCATTCCGATTGCTAAAATATCAGACACCACTACAATCCCTGTAATTGGCTTGGACTCCGTTAATATTTGTTCACCAAGTTGAATTCCCTTTTCAAAAGATATATCTAGAGCCTCATAGATGAATTCTGACTTCAATTTTACACCAGCTTGCTGAAGTGCTTTTTTAAATCCAGTGAAACGTTTTGAATCAACTGGACTCAGCTCTAAACTAGTGGAGACAAAAGCAATATTTTTATGTCCTAGTTCGATCAGATGCTTTCCTGCTAAATAACCGCCATATTCGTCATCTATCTTCACATTTTGAAAAAAACTAGTGTACTCCTCATACGTATCAATAAGAACAATCGGGATATCAAGCTTGGTCATTTCTGCAAATAAATTTTGTGGAAATTTCCCTAAAAAAATAACCCCATCTAAATTTCTTTTTTTCACCCATAGCCTTGCTTCTTCAGGGCTAGAAACTCCAGTGATCATCGTATCAAATTTATGATTACGGGCAACCATCTCTACGCCGCTGACAAACTCATTATAATAGAGATTATTTTTAAACACGGCTGGAGAGTCTTCCGTTATCGGCAACATGATTCCGATAATATTTGATTTCTTTTTTGATAGACTAACGGCTGTAAAATCTGGATAGTAGTTTAATGTCTCTATCGCTTCTAAAACCCTTGTTTTCGTATCTTCTGATACTTTATTTACACCATTTAAAACATATGAGACAGTAGCAGGAGACACCTTTGCATATTTAGCTACATCTCTAATTGTTGGCTTCTTATTCATAGTCCCTCCATGTTAACCGGTTAACCTTAATTGGATAATATTATTTAACTTCTGATTTGTCAACCATATTTCTGAATTTATCCACTTAAATTGCAAGCGTTTTATAATCAAATTCAAAATACCTCTAAAAATGGACAAATGTTACAATTATCTTAAGTGGATAAAGGAGGAAAGCAAATGACAAATAAAGATAATCCCGTTGCAAAAGCATTATTCGTTGTCGGAGTTTTGATCATCCTTTTTAGTGCTGTATCAGGGTTATTATACGGGACAAGTTCCGACGACCATTTCTTTTTAGGAGAGCTGCAAACGACTATAGGCTGGTCAATGTTTATTTCTGGAATAATATGTGGACTCATTTTCCTAGGATTCTCAGAAATTATTAAGCTTTTGCAAGGAATTTATAATCAAAATGAAAAAGCAGCACTGGCACCGCTTGTGGAACAAGAGAACCACTCTAGTCCAGTGACGGAACCAGTAAAATCCATCATTACTGCCAAAGTAACTCAAGAAATTGAGCAATTTTATCAAGCAAAAAACTTAAAAGTGGTTCATATTGAAGAAACCAATGAGGAAGATTTTTTTAAAGTTACATTAGATAATGGTCACATCAACTGGATTGAATTAGGTGGATTTAAACCCATTATTCATTCTGAAAAAGAATGAACATCTCCGAAATAGAAAAAATTATTATAAAAATATCATATAAACTGTGTAAGCCAATCCTTACATAGTTTATATGATAAAAATTAAAAACGATCGCTGATATAAACTATTACAAGAATGACCACATAAATCCACGGTGATTCATTTCCATGCTCCCTATCCGCTTTTCTTTGCTTATGTTCGTTCATTAGTCATAATCCTCATAGTCCTTTTTAAATAACACTTCCTTTGGGATTTCAATTCCTTTAGAACCCCTTATATCGACTTCTTTTTCTTCAGCTGGATAATAAACAATAAAGCTCTGCTGATTGATTTTTGCCAATCGCTTCGGCAGCACTTCAAGTTGAGGGTGCCAAGCAATTGTCCCTTTCCTCGCACTCAGAATGACAATTAAATCATCTGATTTAAAGTGCGAAACATACTCTGTTTGTAAGCTAAGCCAACTATTTAATTTTATTAATTCCGTTGGTGGCTCTGGCTTTGTTTTCTGTAAATATTTCTCATAATTCTCGACAGAATCATTGATCACTAGCACTAACAAGGAAGCACTTAATCGGCTCGTCAAAATTTTTATCCGAGACAAGGCTTCGATAAAACCAGGTTTATGATCGGTTCCGTATGGAATGATTAGAATCATCCGTCGTGTTGTTTGAAGCGGTTGACTCAATTTTGAGACTAGAATCGTTTGATTGGTTTGATCGACAAAACGATCGATAATGCTGCCAAATAATTTATTGGCTTTTCTTTCTGCATCCCAGCCAATTACAATTGTATTAATTCTTTCTTCCGTCATCGCCCTTATAATCCCATTAGCGACATTGTGATCAACTCTCGTAATAGGGCGCACTGGAATTTCTGCACCTGAAGCGTACATGACCGCATGCCCGAGCATTTTTTCTGCGTGCGCAACTTCATTTTGTGCTGATTTTATATCTTTTTGAACGACTGTAAGTGTGTATAAAGGTTGGTCATCTGTTTTAATCTGCTTGATTAAATTCGCCAAATCAATTAACAATTCCATCGTTTGTGGATTTTCTAGAGGAATAAGAATCCGCTCCGGATCTTCATTTCTGTCACTAGGGCGCTGTTCCTCCTTTAACGCCAGCTTTCTTCCGTATTTCTCAACTAAATACGGTCCGACGATACATGTTAATAAGATCATGATAATAACAGCGTTAACGGTAGCCTGATCGAGCAACCCCACCTCATAGCCAACCAGTGTGGATGCAAGAGTAGCAGCCGCTTGCGGTATTGTTAAGCCAACCATTACGTTCCGTTCTGTTATTGAATAATTATAAATTTTTCTAATTATAAACGGGGCTGATGCTTTCCCAATAAATACGGAAACCACTATCGTAACGGTTATCAGCCATGACTTTGGGTTATGAAAGAGCACACTTAAATCCATTAGCATCCCTACAGACAATAAGAAGAAAGGGATAAATAAGGCATTGCCTAAAAAGCGAATTCGGTTCATTAATGTTCCATAATCCAACACTAAGCGATTAAGGGCCAAACCTGCCAAAAATGCTCCGATGATCGGCTGCATCCCAACCATAATCGCCAAAGAACCTGAAACAAAGAGAATCACCATTACATACGTAAAATTGGCTATTCCTTCATTCTCTGCATTTCGAAAAAACCAACTTGATAATTTGGGTGCTCCCCATAAAATTAATGCAACAAATAAAATAAAGGAAATAATCATTTTGAGCCAGAAGATGGGTGAGAGCTGGCCTGCAGTGGCACCTGTGATGATTGCTAAAACGAATAAAGCGAATGTATCTGTTAACAGCGTCCCACCTACTGCTGTTGTAACAGCCTTGTTTTTAGCAATCCCCAATCTGCTAGCAATTGGATAAGTTAGCAATGTATGCGAACCAAGAATGGAGCCTAACAGAAGCGATGCAGTTAAACTATAATTGAAAACAATTCCGACAGCTGTCCCTAAAATCAATGGAATGGTAAAAGAAAGAGAGCCAAAAAGAACACTTCGTCTGCGATACTTTTTAAAGCCATCAAGATCTAATTCTAAGCCTGCAATAAATATAATAAACAATAGCCCTATCGTCCCTAACAAAACAATCGTTTGATCCCTTTCTAACAGATGGAATCCATGTGGACCAATGATGACCCCTGCTAATATTGGACCAATAATCCCTGGTATTTTCATTTTCTTCATCAAAATAGGTGTGAAAAAGAAAATAACCATTGCCAAAGCAAAAATAATGACAGGCTGATCGATTGGAAGATTGATCAAAAAATCCCCCCTAAATTTAAAGTAAAGTCCTGAAGTCTTGTATGTCATTTAGGATAAGATTCAGCATATGACATTGTATGTACCTATTTATTGATTATGCTTGGAAATGGTGGGAAACGAAGTTAAGCGTGCAGTTCCATACTCCTCCTGATTTATCAGGTTTCATCGGTTTATGCTAGACGGAGAACCACTTTCAAACAACGGCAAAGTCCATCATTCTCTAGAGCAAAATAAAGGAAGTGGAAAAAACAAACCGGTTTCTCCACTTCCTTTTCAATTATTCTTTGAGAGTTTGAGGAACTTAATAGTTTTGTTCATATTGCAAGTTCACAGACCGGTTGTGAAAAACGGGTGATTGGAACGAAAAAACCCCCTATGTAATAAGTTAGCCCCTTCTCTTTTTCAAGCTACATTAATTAGCTACAAATTCCGTCAATAGTGACTTATCTTTTAATTGATTTCTTGCTCTTCTCATCCTCGTTTTCACTGTAGCTATTGGCAATTTTTTTGCTGAACTTATTTCTAATAACGAGTTATTCTTAAAATAGTATAAAAGAATGGGTTCCCGGTAAATCGTTGGCAACTCCTTTATTATTTCGAGTATTTCCTCAATTGAGCATTTAGTTAACACATAGTCCTCTGGCTCCGGGATCGAACACTCTATTTCATAATGAAAAACCTTTTCTTCCCAAAATTTTTGTACTGTTTTTTGTTTTCTCCAAAAATCACGACATTTATTGATCGCAATCTTGAATATCCAACTCTTGAAATTAGCGCGCTCCTCAAACTGCCCTAAATGTAAATACGCTGAAATTAATACTTCCTGATATAAATCCTCTGCTAATTCCTTATTTCGTACTTGTTTATAAATAAACAGAGATAATGAAGAACCATTTTCTCTAATCCAGTCTTCAAATTCAAATGGCTTATTTTTTTCACCTACCATTTTGAACCTCCCTCTTCCCATCTTTTAAACTTGGCAACTTTTCCATAGCCTTAAGAAAAATGAGTCACAATTCTTTCTCCGCTTTTTTGAAACTATCATCTTTAAATGAAAAATCTGCAGGTTATATTTAATTCGCTCGTACTTTAGCTAAGCAAGTCGGAAGAAATAGATCATTGCAAGCTGCTTCATTCTTTAAACTCTTACATAAAAGTAAAACATCCGCAGTGCATCAGGATCGTTTTATAATTTATGTTTTGAGCATAAGTTTCATAAACTCCTTATTCGTCATGTCTTTACATCGTTCCATCAGAGGTACATCCTGGCTAAGCCACTTAGACAAAATATCTTTATGTCCCTATTTTTAGAGGGTATCCAAAAAATGTTTATCTTTTTGGACACCCTCTTGTTAACTTTTTCACGAATGATTTTCTCTTTTAAAAAATCACTCTTCTTTAAACAATCATTCTTTTTACTTGTCTTACATAGACATAGCGAACAATCATAAAGTAAACCATTTGAATAAAGGCAAAGCTTGCTAATACGATCGTTGATTCAACAATTAGGTTGTAATCAAACATACGGGATAATGCCGTTAATGCAACAGCCCCGTGGATTAAAGCGACCACAATTGGTGAGAAAAATAGTAAGGCCACTTGCCTACTCACAACTTTATTGAGCTCTGATTGCGTCAAACCAATTTTGGCGATAGAACTGAATTTACGCTTTTCCTCCTCTAAATCGGTAAATAATCGGAAATAAAGAAAGCTTCCCGCAGAAACGAAGAATACAATTCCAATAAACAAACCAATAAATAAGATAGGACCGAATGCTTTATTAATTTGATAGATAGCATAGTCAACTGAAAATGCTTTATATTCTAATTGTTCTTCTAATTTTTCTCCCACTTTAACTAACTGTTCCATGTCTGCCTCACTTGCTTCCCAAGCAACAGTCAAAGTGGTTCTTAATGGTGAACCTAGCTTTTCAAAAACGTTGTCATTCACAACATAATAACCGGTTAACTCTCCGATTACCTCCGTTTCGACAACGCGGCTCGGCACAAGTTCTTCTCCAGTATTTAGTTGAATGTTGCTTTCCATCAATCCTTTGCTTGCTTTCTGCCCCTCAAAGATCATGGCATTGCTTTGTTCCACTACAATAGCCTCATTTTCCTCTGGATGAAGTTCCTTCTCCCCAATTAACGCTGCAAAACGATTATAATCGGAGGCCTTGGCGATTAACACTCCATTACTAGACAATGGCGTTGTAAAATAGTTTAATTCCTGAGACTCCATCCTTGCAGCAATTTTTTCCTCTTCCAATATCGAATTGATTTTTTGAATATCATTTTCAATCGCTTCTTTACTGTCATCTTTATTTGGACTATAGGTAACGGTATATGGATTTACTTCTTTTACCCCTTTAGTGAGGTATGATTGAAATCCATATAATGTCCCGATTGCGCTAAAAGCAACCGTTGAGATGATGGACACCATAAAAAATGTCCTTGCATTATCTTTCATTCGAAAGGATAAGTCAGAAAACAGGAGCATATTTGTTTTTCGCCAAAAAAATGATCTCCTTTTTTTCAACATTCGAATGAAATACACACTCAATTGCGTAAAAAGAAGATAGGTTCCTAATATTACGACAACTACAACTGGGACCAACGCGAAGACCACTTGAATTCCCTTAACGTATAGAGCTGTGCCATAACCAGCAATGAGAAGCAATGCAGCAAGCATCGACAGAATAATGGATGCTTTTGGCTCTCCTTTCGACTGTTTATCTCCTTTTATTAAATCAATTAATTTCTTTGTACGCAGAACAAATGAAACAAAAACAGATATACAGAAAAAGAGAATGACAAAGCTTACAAAAGTCACAACGATAGCAAGAGTTGGAAAATAAAAATCTAATGATTCATTTACGATTAACACATTTTCAGCAATTAAGAGTATTGCTTTCGCAAATACAAGGCCTGAAAGGATTCCTCCGACCGTTGCTAAAAAACCAATCAGGATATTTTCCAAAAATACCATCAAGCGAATTTGCTTATTCGATGCTCCTAACATCATTAACAATCCAAACTCCTTCTTTCTTGACTGTAAGAAAGAACTCATTGAATATAGGATAAAAAAGAAAGAGAATACATAGATGATTCCACCTGCAACGCCCATTCCAAAAAGTGCATTATTATTAACGGAACCTTCAGAAAAAGCAGGGTGAAAAGCAAAGATGGCAAAGGTAAAAAACACCATCACAGTGAACATACTGCTTAGAAAATAAGCAATATACAATCGCTTATTGCGCATTACATTGTTAAACGCGAACTGACGAAAGGTCATGACCTTCTCCTCCCATCAACGAAAGCATGTCAATGATCTTTTGAAAAAATGCTTGTCTGCTTTCCCCACGGTAAATCTCAGAATGAAGTTTACCATCACGGATAAAAATAACTCGGTCCGAATAACTTGCCGCTTGTGGATCATGGGTGACCATTAGCAAACTCGTTTCTTCCCTTTCATTGATGGATACAAGCATTTTCATAACATCCTTTGATGCTTTCGAATCAAGGTTCCCTGTCGGTTCATCCGCTAACAGAAGCTTAGGCTCATGAATCATCGCTCTTGCTATGGCAACCCGTTGAGCCTGACCACCTGAAATTTCGTACGTCCGTTTATTCATAATCGAAGCAATCCCTAGACTTTCAGCGATTTTATGTGCTTTTTCTTTCATGACACTCACACTAGTGCCTTCTAATGTCAATGGGAGCACAATATTTTCTTCAACCGTTAATGTATGGAGTAGGTTGAAATCCTGAAAAATAAAACCTAATTCATTTCTGCGAAAGCGTGCTAAAGCATTTTTCTTCAGCTTATGCGGGTTCGTTCCTTCAATTTCAATTTCTCCCGTTGTAGGTATATCGTTCGTAGAAATAATATTTAATAATGTTGTTTTTCCACTACCAGACGGACCCATTATGGAAACGAATTCGCCTTTTTCAATTTCAAGATCAATATCAGTAAGGGCACGGTAAGCAATTTTCCCTTCGTAAATCTTACTTACTTTTGAAACTTTAAGCATTATTTTTTCTCCTTTCGTGATCTTCTAGGAAAAGTATAGCCTTAGTCTCAAAACATAAACTATCGATTATACTTTCATGAACCTTACATTGATGTAATGTTTTGTGTTTGAGAAAAAATAAGCCTAACCGTTGTCCCCTCCCCAACCTTCGATTCCAATTCAATCCGATGCTCTAACCTTGCGACCACTTCTTTTACTAAGTAAAGTCCCATCCCGGTTGATTCTCGATACTTACGCCCATTTTCCCCCGTATAAAACTTGTTAAAAACTCGCTTCTGATCAGAGACAGGAATTCCAATTCCAAAGTCCTTCACTTCTAATACCGCTTCGCCCGCCTTTATATAAATAGAAATAACCAATTGATTCGTCTTTCCAGTAGAATATTTAACTGCATTATGTACTAATTGTGATAATAAAAAGAATAGCCACTTTTCATCGCTTTCTACTATGACGTCATTCTTTTTCTCAATTAACTTGGGGTACACTTCGTTTCGAATAAAAAAACGCTTGTTCTCCTGATTCACTTCATGTACGAGCTTAGCTAACCTAATCGGCTTTATCTGAAAATCTTCCGCAATCGTACGCAATCTTGCCATGTAAAGAACTGTATTTAAACCGTTTCTCATCCGCTCTGTTTCCTCACGAATGCTAGACGATTCCGGCTCATCGAGCGTTTGCGCAGTTAATTCAATCACAGATAGCGGCGTCTTCATTTGATGGACCCACCGATCCATAAATAACAAATGTTCATCCTGCCTCTCTTCTGCCTTTTGAATTTCTTCTAAATACAAACGATACTGAGAAACTAGCAACTGATCAAGTGCTTCAGAAATGGGGGCCTGCTCCGTAGTCTCCATTGATCCATCTAATGTTTCTATTGAATTTTGTAACCTATGGTAAAAATTTCTTCTGCTAATATATTGATAAATAAGATATGCAGTTAACGTCACAACAGAAAGAAAGACTGCATATATGATCACTCCCAAACCCCGATAACCGTCGAGCCAAAATAGAGCAGGAATAAGAATACATTGAATCAATTGAATTCCAATAAGTAGTACATGCTCGCGGAGAAATAATTTCATCGTTCTTCCCCATTCCATGTAATGCGTAGACGATAGCCTGCTCCTCGAACTGTTTCGACTGCATCCTCAATTCCTAACTCAGAAAACTTTTTACGCACACGTGTAATATTTACATTCAGAGTATTTTCATCAACGTATGCTTGATCATCCCATAGTTTCTCTAATAGATCCTGTCGGCCAGCTACACGAGGATATCGTTCAAGCAGCCTTTCGATAATATCTGATTCCTTTTTGGTTAATTGGGCTACTTTTTTTCCAAATCTAAGTTCTAACCGCTCTGGATATAAACTTAGTCCATTCTGGATAAGCATCCTTTCCTCAAATTTAGCTGCATATTCTCCGTATGCTCTTCGTAAATGACTTCGTATTTTCGCCATCACGATATCGGGATGGAATGGTTTTGTGATAAAGTCATCGCCTCCATTTTCCAATGCCATTACTTGATCCATATCACCTGTACGAGCTGAAATAAAAATGACTGGGCATATGGATTCTTTGCGTACTTGTCTGCACCAATAATAGCCATCATAGCTAGGAAGATTAATATCTAGTAAAAGAAGGTGAGGCCTTACATTGCGAAATAAGTCCATTATGTTTTCAAATTCTTTCACCACGATAACCTCATATCCATATTTTTCGATATACGCGGATAAATGGTTTGCAATTTTTATATCATCTTCAACAATCATAATTCGATCCATTTGTAATTTCTCCCTAATATTATATTTAAACCTAAGTTTAAGCGATCAGAGACAACCTATCAATGAACCTGTTGACAAAAAACATGAATCAATCGGTTACTAATTTACTTCATATTCCCCTAAAAATTCGGATATTTTCATTAAATAGTGACTAACAAAAAAAATTCGGTGACAATAGGAGAAAAGGATGTGCCTTTTGTGAATAGCTTACTATTCTTTTTTCTAGGTTTCGCTTATCTCCTTTTATTAATATGGGGGATGATATTATCCAAAAAATATGGCTTACTCAATCTTTACAACTTATTATTTCTCGTTATTATCGGACTTGTCTATGATAACTTTATCATCGCATTAGGAAGAGAAATTGGGGAAGGAAACACGCTTGAGAATTTAAGCTATCTTCGATTTTGGTTACATGCTCTTTTCACCCCAACTCTCATCCTTTCTGCCTTATACATTTGTCAAGAGTTTGGCTTCATCTGGGCGAAAAAAACTTTTTGGAGAACCGTTTTTTCCTTATTGACGATCGGACTAATCTTTTATGAACTTTTAACTTCTGTAAAAGGACTGGAACTGGAATCAGTTTGGAGGAATGGTGTACTGACTTATGAGCCATCTGGAGATTCAAACAGCCCCATTATGGTAGGAGCCGTAACTTTAGTATTAATATTTATTGGCCTCATTTTTTTGAAAAAATTTCATTTTCCTTGGTTCTTTATCAGCACAATACTGATAATTTTGGGCGGTATTTCACAGATCTGGCTCAAAAATTTCCCGATTATGAATATATTAGAATTTCTTTTGGTCGCCTCATTACTTTTGACAAAGCAATTTCAAGTTCACCACCGACCGTCTAAAACGATGACATAAAGCAAATATTTTATGTACTGGTACTCATCAAAATGTGAAATCAAGGGGAAAGCAGATGAAAATTCGTTTCGGATATGTAGCAAATGCTTTAGATCTATGGGATGCAAGCCCATCAAAATCTTTAACTTTTACACGTTATTCAACTCTTCCCAAACACGAACGGCTAGAAAAACTAAAATCCGTTACTGCCCAAAACTTAAAGCATACAAAAAGAATTTTGTACTACAATGTTGCCCATGAAATTGAATTATATCGTTTTTCAAGTTCTCTTGTCCCTCTTGCTACCCATCCTGAAGTGATGTGGGATTACTTAACACCTTTTAAAGACGAGTGGGATGAGCTCGGAGCACTTATTCAGCAATTTAATCTTCGGGTCAGCTTTCACCCAAGTCAATACACCCTTTTCACAAGTCCAAGAGAAGAGGTAACAAGTAATGCTATTAACGATATGGAATATCATTTTAATATGCTTCGAGCCATGAATGCACTTAATACTGGCATTATTAATATTCATATCGGAGGTGCCTATGGAGATAAAAGTGTAGCTTTGCAGCGTTTTCGTCATAATTTAAAACAATTGCCAGATGAAATTAAGAAGTATATGACACTTGAAAACGATGATAAAACTTATAATGTCCGGGATACACTTAATAAATGTGAAACCGAGAACATTCCTATGATACTCGATTATCATCATTATATGGCAAATTACGGAAACGAGGATCTCTCAGATTTCTTGCCACGCATTTTCAGCACATGGAAAAAAACGATCCCAAAGGTCCATGTTTCTTCCCCCAAGTCTGAGCTGGCCTATCGTTCTCATGCCGATTTTGTCTCATTAGATTTTGTGTTACCCTTTTTAAGAATGGCAAAAGATATAGATCAAGATTTCGATATTATGGTCGAGGCAAAACAGAAAAATCTTGCCATGCACAAATTAATTGATGATATTACTTCTATTCGGGGAGTTAAACGCATAACAGCTTCTTCGATCGAATGGTCGTGATGAAAAACGATATGGATGAGGTGGAATAAATGACCATTGTCCGTCTTGGTTATGTAGCAATGAGTATGGAACTAAAAAACGCATCTCCTTCTAAAACGATGACTTTCGCCCAATTTAAAAAAATTGATGATAGAAAAGCAGCTATTCGCAAATTGGAGCGTATTGCCCTTTTAAATTTACATAATACGTTAAGGCTGTTAAAACATAATGCAGCTTCGGACATTCATTTTTACCGCCTATCCTCGCGACTAATTCCTTTAGCAAACCATGAAGAACTTCGTGATTGGAATTATCTCCAACCTTTAAAAGATTCCTTACGCGAAATAGGAGATTTCGTTAAAAAACATGAGATGAGAGTTGATTTTCATCCTGATCACTTCGTCCTCCTAAATTCTAAACAGAAGGAGATCCTAAAAAACTCTATAAAAACCTTAAAAATGCACTTTTTATTGTTGAAAGAAATGGGGATAAACACGACACATCGCTGTGTCATGCATATTGGCGGCAACTATAAGGAAACAGAAAAATCACTTGAGCAATTTGTGGAAAACTGGATGGTCGTACCTAGACCTATTCAAAATATGATTATGCTTGAGAATGACGATACTTCCTTCACTTTAAACGATACTCTTTACCTATGTGAAAAACTAAATATTCCTCTAGTTTTCGATTATCATCATCATCTTGCTCATCATCAAGATGATGACTGGGAAAAACAGTGGGAAAGAGTCGTTCAAACGTGGAAGCATTCACCACTTCCGATAAAAATGCATATATCCAGTCCAAAGAGTAATAAAGCTTTCCGTCATCACTCCGATTATGTGGACATAGATATGTTTTTTAAATTTCTTAAATTTATAAAGGGGAGCATCCCTCAGATTGACTGTATGATTGAAGCGAAGCGAAAAGATGAGGCTCTTTTTACATTAATGAAAGAAATAAAAAACAGGGAGGATTTTGAAACGATTGATGGCTCAACTTTTCGACTAAAGTAATGATATGCTTGTCTTGCTTTGTCGAAAAATAAAAAGGTGAAAGCAATCTGATTTCACCTTTTTTCAATGCAATTTTATTGTTTTAATTGGTTCATTTCTTGGATACATTCCTGAACAAGGGTCACACCCTGACTCATTGAAGCTCCTCCACCAAATGCTACAGTAACACCAACTGCTTCAAGGATTTCTTGCTCCGAACACCCTTGATCAAGACATCCTTTCGTATGATAGATGATACAATACTCATCTTGTGCATGAATACTAATACCTAATGCAATCAATTGTTTTTGCTTTTGTGATAATGCCCCTTCTTTAAAGCACTCTTCAGTTAAAGCATTGAACTGTCTCGTAAATCCAGGCATTTTTGTGGCAAACTGGCCAATTCCTTCTTTGTACTTTATCAGTGCTTCTTCAGTAGAACTTCTCGCTTCCAAGTATCACCAACTCCATTTCGATATTGATGTCAATCAACGTTATTATGAGCAAAATCCCCCTTTTTTAACAATTGATTTTTGCTCATTTCCTCTTCTGAATACCATGAAGTCAACGTCCCACAAAAAAAAACAGAAGTATTGTTTACCCAAGAAATTTTTCCAAAATAAAATACTCATAATTAACAGCATAAACAGACAAAATTTTAATAATGTTTAAATCTTTGAAAAGGTGATGGAATGGAACAGTCAAATCGGATTCAAGATTATCAAGCTGGAGACATTGTTTATGTTTTTTACCGTAACCCTCATACTCAGGATGTAGCCAATATCCAGGCAGCAGCCGTTGTGAATCATCCAGAGAAAGAGAATGAACTTGCTTTGTTTTTGTATGAAACATATTATCCACTTTCAGATGAAGTGGCGATCTATAAACAGAGGAAGAAGCCAATCAAGCCTATCATTACTACTATGGGGACGCTTCAGAAGGGGTATTGGAATGAATAAACCATTTACACCAAAATTAGTCTATTTTGAGCCAAAGGCTTTAGACTACCCTTTAGGAAAAGAGCTTTTTGACAAATTTGAAAAATCAGATGTGGAAATAAGATATACAACATCACATAACCAAATAAGAAACTTACCTGGAGACAGCGATTTTCAAAAATATAGAGTAGCGAAGTCTACACTTGTAGTAGGAATTAGAAAAACACTAAAATTCGACACCTCCTTGCCTTCGGCAGAGTATGCAATCCCTTTCGCAACAGGCTGCATGGGGCATTGTCATTATTGTTATTTACAAACTACGATGGGAAGCAAGCCCTATATCCGGACATATGTGAATGTTGAGGAGATTTTATCTGCAGCTGATCAATATATAGAGGAAAGGGCTCCTGAGGTAACAAGATTTGAAGCATCATGCACGTCTGATATTGTAGGAATTGATGCTTTAACCCATACACTGAAAAGAGCGATTGAACATTTTGGTCAATCAGAGCTAGGAAAATTAAGATTCGTCACGAAATTCCATCATGTTGATCATCTACTTGATGCAAAACATAATGGAAAAACACGGTTTCGGTTTAGTATTAATGCTGATTATGTCATTAAAAACTTTGAGCCAGGAACATCTCCATTAGAGAAACGAATTGAAGCAGCCGGAAAAGTTGCCAGAGCTGGTTATCCACTTGGCTTTATCGTCGCTCCCATTTATTTGCATGAAGGATGGGAAGAAGGTTATTATCACATGTTTGAGCGCTTGGAAGCAGAGTTGCCACCCGAAGCGAAAAAAGATCTCACTTTTGAATTTATTCAACATCGTTTTACAAAGCCAGCGAAGCGGGTGATTGAAAAAAACTACCCCATGACGAAATTAGAATTGGACGAAGAGAAACGAAGGTATAAATGGGGGAAGTATGGTATTGGAAAGTATATTTATCAAAAGGATGAAGAAGAAGATATTAAATCCCATCTTTATTCCTATATGGAAAAGTTTTTTCCTGATGCGATTTTAGAATATTTCACCTAAAGGGATTGAACATCCGTATTTTTTTCACATTAGTTGATGTTGATTTTTGGCTCATTCTCTCTCTGAATACCACGAACCAATGTTTTCATAGAATATTTAATAGAGTATTTAACAATGCCTTACGAGGTCTTAAAAACAAGGTCTATGCAGGCGATGCTTACTTTTGCTTCCATGAACTTAAAAAAGATGGCGACTTGGACTTGGCAAACTGCTTGAGTCGAGCGAAACTAGTTGATTGGAGTGGAGGGTGCTTGACTCCTGGGGGATTTGCAGGACAGGTGAGATCCCGCAGGAGCGACAGCTCTGAGGAAGCTCACCGCCTGCCCCCCGGAAAGCAAGTGCCCGGAGCGGAAATTAACAGATTTTTACTGCTAACTATCCAAAAATGACAAAAGATTTCTTTTTAGTAATTGGCAAAACGTTCCTCAATTAAGTCTTTAAATTGTTTCATCCGCATATTCATGTTCGTATTTCTTTTGACAATAAAACCTATTTCCCAAATAGCCGTAGGAACGTTAATGGGAATGCTGGTAATGGCACTGTATGATTCGATCTCTGTTAAACTGCCAATAAAAATGAATATTCCTTTATTGAGAGTGACAAATTCATAAGCTAGGTTTAAATCATGACTTAACTTACTAAAAATAGTTGGCCTAATTCCTTCTTTTTCAAAATGCTCCATCACCACTTCCGGCAATCGAAAAGTGTCATCAATTAGAATCAGCTTTTCATTTTTAAGCTCGGTAAACGTAATGCTATCTTTTTTAGAAATCGGATGCTCTTTATTAACAATTGCCACAATCTGATGCTTCATTAAAGGAGAATAAGAAAAGTCAGTATGATTTCTTGGATTTGCAGTCAGAGCCATATCAAGTGTCCCAGCTAATACATTTGCTTCACATACTTTATCATTGTATTCAAAAATATCGATCTCGATGCCCATTTCTTCCTTCCCAAGCTGTAAAATCTCTTTGCCGCTTAATATTCTTAATGTCCCTGGCGAAAAACCTACTTTAAGCCTGTTGTGTTCACATTCAATTTTCCGCTGTACATCATTAGTAAACTGTTCAAATTGCTCAATGAGAGTTCCGGCCTTAGAATGCAGATACGTTCCTAATTCTGTAAGCGTCACACCACGTGAATTCCGGTAAAACAGTTCTGCTCCCATTTCCTTTTCAAGATTGCGGATCGTCCTGCTAAGAGCCTGCTGGGTCATGTAAAGCTCTTTAGCCGCTTTCGTTAAGTTTTTTGTTTCACATACTTTAAGAAAGCACTTTAGTTCAGCAATATCCATTGGGCATCACCTCAAAAAAATAAGAGCTTATACCTATAGTATACAAGCCCTTAAAAAGGAATGCCGTTCGAACTAATGAACATTAAGCAACATTATTATCTAATCGTTTACATATATGGCGTTGAGTATCGTCATAACCTCATCTTTTGACAATTCTTTTGGGACGTAGTGAAAACAAACATCTTCCATTACCATCGGAGCTAATCCCAATAGCTCTTCATTTGCTATTCCAAGCTCCTTGACAGTAGGCATTCCGATCGTCCTATTTAATTCCCGTATCGCCACTGCAACAAATTGACCAATCTCTTCTGCTGTTTCATCGCCAGTATAGGAAATTCCCATTGCTTCTCCTATAAGTTTAACCTTACTAGGGTTTGACTTCACCGCATATTTCATTACTTCCGGCAGAGCAAGGGCACAAATAATACCATGCGCTTTATGAAATGTAGCACCAACAGCATGGGCAATCGCATGTCCAAGATGCACTAAAGCATCATTAAAAGCCATTCCGGCAAAATTACTAGCTAATAGAAGTTTTTCACGTGCCTCGATATTTTTCCCATCTGCTACTGCAATCGGAAGATACTTCGTAACATTTCTAATTGCCTCCAAGGCTAAGAGTTCTGATTTAGGATTAGAATACTTCGTTGTGATCGCTTCAGCAGCATGTGCAAATGTATCCATGCCCGTATAGGCAGTTACATGCTGAGGTACATCCAATGTTGCTTCTGGATCTAAAATTCCTAGTGTAGCAGGGCAAAGAACGGCGCTTTTCACTTGTTTAGCCGTATCTGTAACCACACCCATTATGGTACTTTCACTGCCCGTTCCTGCTGTTGTCGGAATGAGAACAACCGGAACACCTGGGGTGTAAATAGGGTTGCCAAAATACTGATTAATAGGAAGTGGATTGTTGACTAAAACGTTGATCGCTTTTGCTGCATCCAACACGCTTCCACCTCCAAAAGCAACGATGCCATCAACCTGTTCAGCTTTTGCTAATTTGCCTCCTTCATTGACAATATAATCCGGCGGATCAGGAACAATCTTTGTAAATGGGACAACTTTAATCCCTGACTCTACTAAACTATCATAACAATTCCGATATGCCTTTAGTTTAGAAATCGTTTCGTCTGATACAAGCATTACCTTTTTACAGCCTAACTTTTTTACTTCCTCCCCTGTATGGCGAATGGTTCCTGTCCCAAAAATAATCGGACATAACTGTGCATATTTTGCCATGTTATACACTCCTCCTCACCTTTTTTAAAGGGCATATGCGCTTAAGTAGCCTGCTTCCATCGCTTCTCTTATTTTTCCTGGCTTCATAGCATCTCCAAGCACCTTAACATGGTCAAAGGCCGCTTGAATTTCCTCTACTAATTCTGTATTCGCTCTTGTTCCAAGTGCAAGAATGATGTAATCAAACATAAACTCTTTCATTTCACCGTTTTTTAATTCCTCGAAGCACGCTTTGCCCCTATCAATGGCAATTAATTTATGGCTTGGATACATTGGAACTCCAAGTGGTTTAAGATGGTTCATAACATCTATTAAATTTTGGAAATAGAGACCTGGTCCGATCGTATCTTCCATTTCGAAGAGACTGACATCATTTTCTTCTTCCGCTAACAAATGGGCCACTTCAATGCCAGTCATGCCTGAACCGACAACTGCCACTTTTTTATTTTTCAAATTGATTTTACCACTTAGTATATCAATAGGTGTTAATACTTCCTCCCCATCACTTCCAGGAAGAGAAGATGGAATAATAGGAGTAGAACCTTGTGCAATATAAACAGCATATGGATTTAATGCTTGAAGTTCATCCATTGTCGGCGCTGTATTGAGCCTCACTTCGATGCCAAACTTTTCTACTTGGGCTTTGAAATAATCAATAAGCCAATTGATTTTTGCTTTATTTGGCGGCTTGCTCGCATATTCTAATTGCCCTCCAAGGCGATCCCTCTTTTCAAAAACAATCGGTTTGTACTTTCGTTTTGCTAAAACCCTTGCCGCCTCTAATCCCGCTGGCCCTGCACCGATTATCGCTACTACTCTTCCTTCCCCATCTTCTTTAAAATTGCCATACTCAAGCTCTCTTCCAGCTTCTATATTAATTCCACATTGACAAGGGATTGGAGATAGATCGGCACCCATTAGTGTTTCCATGCAGTGAAGACAAGAAATGCATTTTCTTATCTCATTCATTCTCCCCTCCCTCGCTTTATTAGACCATTCTGGATCAGCAAAGTGTTGTCTTGCTGAACCAACAAAATCAAGCTTTCCTTCGGCAATCATTTCGTTCGCATACCCTGGGTCTCTGATTACCGCTACACCAATTACTGGGATGCTCACTTCTTTTTTTATAGCCTCAGATAAATGTATCTTCCACCCTTGCTCATAGGAAGCAGGTTCCCATGCTGTATTCATCGTTTCATATGTTCCTGAGCTTACATCAATCGCATCAACACCTAATTGTTCAAGCCGCTTGGCAATTAACACTCCTTCAGGAAGCCGCAAGCCATCGTCCGGAAATCCAATCGTATTTGTATACTCCTCTACTGACAGACGAACAAGCAGTGGAAAGTCGTTTCCACATTCCGTTCTAATTCCTGTTACGATTTCTTCCAGAAATCGCATCCTATTTTCTAGGCTTCCCCCATATTCATCGGTTCGTTTATTAGCGCGTGGACTTAAAAATTCGTGTATTAAGTAACCATGAGCACCATGAACCTCTACTCCGTCAATTCCAGCTCTTTTTAATCTTACTGCCGCTTTAATAAATTTATCGACCAGCTCTGAAATTTCTTCTTTTGTCATTGCCTTTGTTGGTTGATGAACGGTTGGACATTCAATTTCACTCGGTGCCATCATCGGTAAATTTTGATTAAGAGCGCTTATTCCCTGCCTTCCAGGATGATAAATTTGTACCACAACCTTCCCATCGTATCGGTGGATCTCATCCGCTAATTGCTTTAATCCCGGAATAAAGCCATCATCTGCAACCGATATTTGATGGGAGTTTCCTCGTCCTCTTTCACCATCGACAAAGGCACATTCCGTAATAACAAGTCCAACTCCGCCTTTTGCCCTCGCCCCATAAAAAGCAATATTCTTATCAGACACACTCCCATCAGGATTGGCTAAATAATTGCCCATCGCAGTCATGACAATTCTATTTTTCGTATGCATCGTTCCTATTCTTCCTCGAGAAAATAACTCGTTTAACATAGCTAAACCCTCCTCTATTCCATTTGTGAAATAAATCACAAATAATTTTAAAAAATAAAAGCAATCTTAACATCTATTGCCTAGATACTTCCTCTCTCTTATGCTAGATTCTTTTTCTACAATTTAAAAACAATTTCATGTTGTGGGAGATACAAAGAAAAGTGGTAGCAGAGTCTTTAATGAAGTTTCTTTTAAAAAAGGCAATCTTAGTGCCTTTCCTCAATTTTGGACGGAATTGCCTTGAATATCCGTTGATTTTTACTCCGGGCACTTGCGCTTTTCGAAAACTGACAATGAGTTTCCTCGGCGCAGGCGTAACTGAAGCACCTCGTCCCCTGTCTGTTAAAGTGTCCCTCCTTCGTTACAATCAACTACCCTACCCAATTCTATTAAACCAAAATGGTGTGCCAACCCAAATTTAAATTTTTTACTTAGCGGTAAAGACCCATTTTATTTTTCAAAGGTTGGATCACTTGGCGTTTTTACCTCCTTATAATTACGCAATAGGTCTGTCGTAGTTTACTATTTAAAAAAAGCATTATTTGGAATAGAATACACATATTAAGATAGAGGAAAGGAGTTAGTGGAATAATGCAATTCTATCGTGAAAGCAAGAATAATGTGCTCGAGCATTTGCAAACATCAGAAGAAGGTTTAACACTGGAGGAAGTACATACACGTTTAGATAAAAATGGCTATAACGAGATAAAAGGAAAAGAAAAAGTACCAACTTGGAAGTTATTTTTGGAAACTTTTAAAGACTCGATGGTCATTGTACTTTTAATTGCCGCTGGTGTTCAAATCATACTCGGAGAAATAGTTGAATCTTTCATCATTTTTCTTGTTTTAATTATTAACTCCATCATTAGCGTAGTGCAAACAAAAAAAGCTGAAAGCTCACTTGAAGCATTGCAGAATATGTCTGCACCGAATGCAAAAGTAATCCGGAACGGAGCAAGGCAAACAATTGCCGCAAGAGAGCTTGTCATTGGTGATATTGTCTTACTTGAAGCAGGGGATCAGGTTCCTGCAGACGGGCGTATTTTAGACAGTGAATCATTAAAAGTCAATGAAGGGATGCTCACTGGTGAATCTGAGGCTGTTGAAAAACACGTGGCAGCAATTAGCGAGGAAGTTGCCTTAGGGGATCGCCGCAACATGGTATTTAGCAGTTCTTTAGTCGTCTATGGCCGCTGTACATTCGTTGTAACAGATACAGGTGAACAAACCGAAATCGGTAAAATTGCCAGCCTGATTGCTACAGCCAAAGAGAAGCAAACTCCATTACAGCGCAAGCTCGATGTATTTAGTAAAAAGCTCGGTATCGGCATCCTCATCCTGTGTATTCTCATATTCATCGTAGAGGTTGGGCGAATCTGGCTCGGTGACAATACAGATGATATGACAACAGCGATTTTACATTCATTAATGTTTGCAGTTGCCGTTGCAGTCGCTGCGATTCCAGAAGCTCTGTCTTCCATCGTTACAATCGTTTTATCAGTCGGAACAAATAAAATGGCGAAGCAGCATGCGATCATCCGCAAACTGCCAGCTGTTGAAACACTAGGCTCTACCAGTGTGATCTGTACCGATAAAACAGGGACTTTAACTGAGAATAAAATGACGGTAACAAACTATTTTACTACAGGTAATGGCAAAAAGACTAAGTTTCCAAAGGAGCAGCAAAATTGGAGCAGCGAAGAGGAAATGCTCTTTAAGATTATGGTGCTTTGCAATGATTCCTATATTAACAATGAAGGAAAAGAGATTGGTGATCCGACAGAAGTGGCACTAATCAACTATGTCGAAAACTTTGAAGAAATTCGAAATAAAAATAATCGCGATGCTGAACTTCCGTTTGACTCTGACCGTAAATTAATGTCCACTGTTTATACCATTAATGGTGCGAAGATGATTTTGACGAAGGGTGGACCTGATGTCATGTTCAGCCGCGCGACTCATGTCCTTATGAATGGAAAAAAAGAACCGTTAACAACGGAAACATTACTGCTATTTCAAAAGACAAATGAAGAGTATTCGAACGAAGCGCTTCGTGTACTCGCCTATGGATTTAAACAACTGCCGAAGGAAAAAAGTGCTATTGGTCCTGAAGATGAAAATGATTTAGTGCTAGTCGGTTTAACCGCCATGATCGATCCACCTCGCGAAGCCGTATATGGTGCAATTGAGCAAGCGAAGCAAGCAGGGATTCGCACCATTATGATCACAGGTGATCATAAAACAACCGCCCAAGCAATCGGTCGAAATATTGGCCTTATGGATAAGAACGATCTCGCCCTCACAGGTCAAGAATTAGATGCCCTATCTGATGAAGAATTGGAGCAAAAACTAGAAACTATTTCTGTTTATGCACGCGTATCACCAGAAAATAAAATCCGCATCGTCGAGGCTTGGCAAAAGAAAAATAGAATTACAGCAATGACCGGTGACGGAGTAAATGATGCACCAGCACTAAAGCAAGCAGACATTGGAATTGCCATGGGAAGTGGCACTGATGTTGCCAAAGACGCATCTGCGATGATCTTAACAGACGATAATTTTGTCTCAATTGTTAACGCTGTTAGCGTAGGACGCACCGTCTTTGATAATATAAAGAAAGCGATTGGCTATCTATTTGCTGGAAATTTAGGCGCAATTATTGCGATCTTGTTTGCTGTTGTCATGGGCTGGTCCAATCCATTCACAGCACTTCAATTGTTGTTTATTAACTTAGTAAATGACTCATTACCAGCCATTGCATTAGGAATGGAAAAATCAGAACCTGGTGTAATGAAGAAGAAACCACGTAATATTGATGAAGGGATTTTTGCTGGCGGTACGATGCGAGCCGTTTTAACAAGAGGTATTTTAATTGGGATTGCCGTCATCACCGCACATTACATTGGATTGCAGCATTCAGAAGAATTAGGTGTTGGAATGGCATTCTCTACATTAATTCTAGCTCGTACTCTACAAACGTTTGCTGCCCGTTCCACCACACAAACAGCTATAGGCGCCGGACTTTTTAGTAATAAATACGTAATAGGTGCCGTAGCGCTAGGTTTTGTTCTATATGGCATCACCCTTTTGCCGTTTGCCCGTGAGGTTTTTGCCATTCCCGCTGAATTTGGCTTCAACGAGTGGTTAATTGCCCTTGGACTTTCCTTTGGAGCTCTTATATTGATGGAGATCCTTAAGCTCATTGCCCGACCAAAATAAGATTAATTTATTCTATGTCAGATACTACTTTTAAATTACGATTCCACAGTAATATCTGACATAGATTTAAGCTTAAAGTGCTCCCTCCAATTTTTCTACAAAACGTTTCAACACATGAGCAGCTGTGACACAATCATTTAAGCTTGTCCATTCCTGCGGATTGTGACTAATTCCATCTTTGCTGCGAACAAAGAACATCGCGATAGGAAGTTGTTTTCCCATAATCATGGCGTCGTGTCCTGCACCACTCGGCATATAAAGGGGAGATATATTATGTTCTTTGAGCACCTTTGCCTGCAGTTCCTGCATTCTTGCCTGCACTGGAACAGGAGCAACATCTAGCGTTTTCTCCCATTTTACTTTAACATGATGAGCTTTTGAAATCCTTATCGCTTCCTCAATGACTAATCCTGCAAGCTGTTCTAAAGAATTTTTATCAATATCACGAATGTCAACACTCAACCTCACTTCACCAGGAATCACATTCGTCCCATTTGGAAAAACATGTACTTGACCGACTGTTGACACTGCTGATGAACTAACTTTTTGAGGCAATGTGCTGTTCACAAAAATAAATTCACTCGCCGCAACTAACGCATCCTGACGATCGCCCATTGGTGTATTCCCAGCATGTCCTGCTTGACCACTAAAACAAATTTCCAATCCAAATAGCCCGGAAATTCCGGTTACAATTCCAACTGGTTTATCATGCTTCTCAAGTTGTTTCCCCTGTTCGATATGAACTTCAACAAAGATTGCTATTTCACTAGGATCTCTTTTATCAGCAAAAAAAGTATCGCCAGAAAGTCCATTATTTTCTAAAACCTCTTCAAAAGATTTTCCTTCATAATCTTTTTCTGGCAAAGTATTTAAATATCCCATCATTGCTTGGCTGCCAGTAAGACCTGTATTAAATCTGGAGCCTTCTTCATCGGAAAAGATCACCACCTCAAACGATCTATTCGGTTGAACATTCGTCGCTTTCCACGCTTCGACAACTTCCAATGCCGTTAATACACCTAACACACCATCGAAATGACCTCCATTGGGAACAGTATCCAAATGGGAGCCAGACATTATAACTGGAAGAGAAGGTTGTTTTCCATTTAATCGTCCAAAAACGTTTCCGGCATGGTCTTCTTTTACTTCAAGTCCAGCATCGCTCATCCAGTGCTTCACTAGCTCTTTCGCTTGCCTTTCTTCCGCAGAAAAACCGATCCGGCATGAGCCAAAATTATCCGTTATTCCAATATTCGCTATCTCTTGAATTCTAGATGCAAGTCGTTTTCCCTTAATCCCAGCATAATCAAGCCCTGTACTATATTCCTTTAAAAGGTGCTCTGCGATTTGTCTCATATGCCATCCCCTTTCCAAAATGAAGAAAAGACTGCCGATTTTTCTCCCCCAGCAGTCTGATCATGTCGATCATTTTACCTCTATTTTTTTACTAGTCAATTCTTGTAATTGTTTAAGATCAATCGTGATGCCTAAACCAGGTTGAGCTGATAACGCAATCGATTTTTTCGTGAACGGTAACCGGGCTACATCTTTTGAGAACATTAATGGTCCGACGAGTTCATGACTTTGAATCGCCTTTTTCGCAGTTGCAAGATGTAATCCAGCTGCGGACGCAATCGATGATTCAACCATCGAACCGACCTGACAAGTGATGCCAGCCATTTCAGCGATATGTACAAGTTGACCTCCTCGATAGAGACCGCCGCACTTCATCAATTTAATATTAATTTTATCAGCAGCTCTTTTCCCTATTACTTCTCGCATCTCCTTTAAACTATGAAGTCCTTCATCAATCATCACTGGCGTGGTTGTTTTTTTCCTTACCTCCACCAATGCATCAACATCATGAGCAATGACAGGCTGTTCAATCCAATCTATTCCACATTCTTCAATTTGACGAATAACTGAAATCGCTTGGTCAGATGTCACCCACCCTTGATTGGCATCCACTCGAAGTGGATAATCTGGACCGACTGCTGAACGAACAGCCTGAATTCTTGCAACATCTTTTTTAGCGTCCGAACCGACCTTTATTTTAATCGATGAATACCCTTCATCCCTTGCTATTTTTGCCTGTTTAGCCATTACTTCCGGCTCTAAAATACTAAGAACCTTCGGAACTTCAAGCTTCTCGTAGTAGCGCCCTCCCAATAAATCATATAATGGCACCCCTGCTTTCTTTCCCATTAAATCATAGCAGGCGATATCAATCGCTGCTTTAGCAGAAGTATTTCCATATAATAATTTGTCCATTTTTTCATGAATCGCTTCAATTTGAAACGGACGCTCTCCTATTATTTCTGGCAAAAGAAATTTCGTTAAAGCATTTATTACCCCATCAAATGTTTCACCAGTTACATGTTCATCAGGCGTCGCTTCGCCATATCCTATAATTCCTTCATCCGTATGCAATTCTAAAATTACCGAAGGCATATTTTCATACGTATGATAACTTATTATAAATGGCTCGATGAGAGGCAAATGAATCCCATATACAGTTGCGGACGTTATCCTCATACAAACTCCCCGTTTTTAAAATAATCTAATACTGCCCCGGAAACTAACTTAACTGTAGGAACAAACATATTTTCATCAATATCAAATTTAGGATGATGGTGACCATACGGATTTTCTTTCTTGCCAACACCAATAAACGTATACATTCCTGGAATGCGATCCGTATAATAAGAAAAGTCTTCACTACCTAATTGTGGTTCCATCTCCATGATAGATTTTCCTCCAAATAAAGCAGCCGCTTTTTTCCTCATTAAAGAATATAATTTTTCATCATTGACGACTGGCGGGTCACCATATGAATATTCAAGTTCATATTTAGCACCATAAGAGAGACAGATTCCGGCTAAAATATCCTCCAATCTTTGGTGAACCTGTTTGGAGACTTGCTGATTAAAGTGGCGCACTGTTCCTGATAGCTTAGCCTGATCAGGAATAACATTATAAGTTGAGCCTGATTTTAACTCTCCAATACTAACAACGGCTGGGTCAATTGGGCTTAACGACCTGCTGACAATCGTATGGATTTGCATGATCGCCATCGCTGCTAATAGTGTTGGATCGACCGTTTCATTCGGCATCGAACCGTGCCCACCTTTCCCGAAAATACGTATATTGAACTCATCCGCTCCAGCCATCACCGCACCTTTACGAATGCCAATGGTTCCGAGCGGAAGCGGCTGCCAAAGATGGTAGCCAAAAATGGCATCCACCCCTTTTATTCCGCCAGCCGCTACCACCTCACGAGCTCCACCTGGGATCGATTCCTCTGCATGCTGGAAAATAAAGCGAATAGTTCCATTATATTGGCACTTATTTTCCACGAAATATTGGACAAGTCCGAGTAGGATCGCCATATGGCCATCATGACCACATGCATGCATCTTTCCTTTATTTTTTGAGGCAAACGGAAGACCGGTTTCTTCTTGAACGGGCAGAGCATCCATATCAGCTCGTATTGCAACTGTTTTTCCAGGTGCTTTCCCTCTAATTTCAACAGCAACATCTTTTCCAGAAAAGGAGTATGGTTTCAACCCTAATAATTCAAGTTCTTCACGAATAAACTCCCTTGTCTTCACTTCTTCATGAGAAACTTCAGGATATTGGTGAAAATGGCGACGATACTGCACCATTCTTCCTTGCAAGATAGACCAATCCATTACACAACCTTCTTTCAATACGTTCTAGCAAATCATTGATAGCCAATTAAATGAGCAACTAAAACAAAGAGCGCTCCAAGTGAATAGTGAATTAAAATAAGCGGCCATATCCATTTCACCCATTTAATCCATGAAATTCCCGCCAACGCCAACCCTGCCATGAAATATCCGGATGTCGGCGTGAATATATTAGAAATTCCATCACCAAATTGAAATGCTAAAACAGCAGTTTGTCTCGTCACTCCTACTAAATCTGAGAGCGGGGTCATAATTGGCATTGTTAATGCGGCTTGTCCGCTTCCAGAAGGAACAATAAAATTGATCAGGCATTGTACCACATACATCCCTATTGCCGATAATTGGGATGGCAATGCCCCTACAGCACTTGCCAGTGAATATAGAATTGTATCCATAATATTCCCATCTTGAAGAATTACCAAAATACCATATGCAACTCCAACAACAAGGGCACCTAACACAAGAACTTGGCAGCCCTTCACAAATGATTCAGCTATTTTGCTAAAAGACATTTTTGAAACTAATCCGATAGCAATTCCCATAAGTATGAATAATCCGGCAATTTCGTTTAAATACCAACCAAACTTGATCACCCCTACTGCCAAGGCAACAAGCGTAAGCAATAGAATAGCAAACGCTGCTTTATGTCGAGCGCTAAATTCTACTTCTTTGTGCTCTCCTAACGTGCCAAGCATCTCTTGGCTCTCATTAAAAACTAAACTTAATTCTGGATTTTTCTTCACTTTATTAGCGTAGCGCATCACATACCAAATGCTTACACCTAAGAATACGATCAGAAAAATAATTCGGAGTAGCATGCCTGAGAAAATCGGAATTTCAGCAATTCCCTGTGCAACTCCAACAGTAAATGGATTCATGAAGGCCGCTGTAAATCCGGCTGATGTTCCAAGTAAAACAATAGCCGCTCCAACGATTGAGTCAAAGCCAACCATAATAACAAGAGGGACAATAATTGTAATATAGGGAATCGTTTCTTCTGCTAAACCAAGCATAGCTCCAGAAAGAGCAAAGAATGTCATGAGGACTGGAATGAGGAATTGTTCTTTTCCGTTTAATTTCCCTGTAATGCTATGAACCACTCCTTCAATCGCTCCACTTGCCCGTAATATCCCAAAGGAACCACCTACAATAAAAATGTAGAATATTATGCTTGCCGATGACTCCATTCCTTTATGAATCGATTGAAAGATTTCAAGAAAAGAGACTGGTGAACTATCGACCATATGGTAACTGCCATCAACAACGACTGTTCTTCCCTGTTCATTTTCAGCCCGATCATAGCTTCCTGCTGGAACCAAATATGTGCTTATCGCTGCAATAATGATGACAGCAAATAAAATGACGAATACATGCGGAACTTTCCATTTTTGGCGAGGTACCTCTGGACTGGCTTTTTCTATGTTTGCTGACATTGACTTCGCTCCTTTTTATAAAAAATTTGCTCACATTTCATTAACGTCGTTAATATGTCGCTTTTATAAAATGGAGACTGTTCCTCTGTTTTATTTGAAAGTTAGGAGTACGAATAAGTGTCGTTATTATGTCGCTTTTACAAAGTACAAACTCCTTCCTTTTTAAAATAATAAACGACCACTTTTTCGAATCTTAATAATTTTAAGTTAATTATAATTATACATTTTATTTACTGTCAATACAAAATTACTATAAGCCACTCTGCTATTTTACGAGAAAAGTATAGATTGCCCTAGGTCTTCCGTATTGATATAGTTGTTCTTCTCCAATTTTAAAAACCAATTTTTGCGCGATCAGCTTTTTTAATAATCTCTCTGCAGAACGTCGTGTCACTGCAAAATTATTCGCAAGATCCTCTGTCGTAAATTGATTTTTTGGGAGGCTTTCTACAAAGGATAAAAACTGGTTAAGCTTTGCAACGCTTACTCCTGCCTTTTTAGCTCGCTCTTGAATCGTCTTATCATAACTGTTTAACTGGTAAGCCTTATTCTCCTTTGTCCCCAATGGTCCAATGATCATTTCATCTTCTGTGACAATAAAAGCTATCTTTGTACTATCGTATCTTTCCGTATGTGTTAGTGCGATTTTGCCATTACGCTTCGCTTCATCTATCGTTAATCCAAATCCAATCCCTAATTTGACAGGAACTTCCAGCTGACTAAAGGGGAACTCTTGGAAGTTATTTGTTGCTTGTTCCATTCTCCCTCTCGTACTATGAAACATACAGACACCATTCTTTCTATATGGGGTCGAGCTTTCAAGCTCAGCATCAAGATTAGCGGCGATTTCATTCAAAATACTATCCTCTATCTTCTCCGATTCTAGTAAAATATATCCTACTGCCATTTGCGATTGTCTCGTTAAGTAAATATTAGATTGAACTATTGCTTCTTCAATTGCCTCCATAACATTTTTCTTTGGATCAATTAATTTTCTGCACGGGAGGCCTTTTGCTTGCATGCCATCATAAACTGCATGAATACTTGTTAATGTAATATCTACTTTCCCTTGTTGGTGAAGCTGCTCATGATACGCCATAATTTTACTAGTCGAAAAATTCGAGGAAGTATTTTTATCAAAGATAAAAGGATAATCAATAAGCCACATGAGATCGTGTTGAAGATGTACATCATGTAAACACTGTAAAAGTATCGAGCGATCTGGGATATCGAGCGAAATTCGTTCTAGTGAAAATCCCTCATGGTATAGTAATTGAAAAAGGGAAATGGAAAGCATGTATTCATTAATGGGAATATACAAGCTGGGCTTCTTATAGGACCTCAAAATTTCCTGTGCAAAATAATAAGGCAATAGGCCTGAAAAAAGCATGACATCGCAATAACGCGCCTTCTCGATTTCCTTTACTACTTCCTCTGGTTTATTATAAATGAAGGGAATCAGTATAATATCTGTTCTATCTTTGGTGTATTCTTGAACTTGTTCCACCATTGCTGCTGAGCCAAAAAAAGCAATTTGTGTCGGCACAGTATCTCCACCTTTATAAAATCTAAAGTCTTTTTTTATTAATTTCATTGTATAATTTTTCAATTATCATGCCTATAGTTATTTTATTTATAGGCTAAAATGATTACTAAAACAGACTTCAAAGAATCCTTCACAACCATGAGTTTGGATGATATGAAGGACCTTCCATTGGTCATGTTACCTGTTAACCGGAAAGCTTAGCTTGACATACTATGAAACACCAAATTTTAACACATAAGAAAAAAGCCAATGCTCCTGTTTTAAGCATTGACCTTTTGTATTAAAGAAAAAGAAGGGGATATTCAAAACTTTCTCCCTCCTCCTCCGATTCCACCGCCGCCGATGCCACCTGAAAATGAACTTCCACCACTATTGTTATTTGCCTTCGGTATCTTTTGTTGGGTGACTATCGTATTGAAGTGTTGATCATGTTTTCTCGTCAGTTTGAAGGAATTATCTTGCAAATAAGTTCTGGCGTTAACGGTTGAACGTCCCCTATTTCCCATCACCATCGTACCAATTGTAATTCCACCGACTGCGATCGAGATAAAAAAATAAATTCCGAGTTTCTGAAGCCAAGTGATTTCTCCCGACACGGTTCCATTCCCCGTATCGGCATATCCTGAATCTCCAGAAGTATTTGCACTTGAAGTAGCAGGAGGCCCTGATTCCATCATTCTTTCTAATTCATCAAGGAAAATAGCAGCACTTTCACCATATTTCTCTTCTCCTAAATATGGATACACTTCGTCTAGTAATTCTTCCACTCTATTAGCATCAATATATTTTGTTCCCTTATCTCTTGTAAAAATATAAACTTCACGTTCATCCATATTTAATAGATAAAGGACACCATCCAATGTTCCTTCATAGCCGAATCCATGTTCTTCATAGAAATCACGGGCATATTCGTTTGAAGACTTCCCTTCGCTATCATCAGTTGTAACAATCGCAATGTCCATCTCTGTTTGCTCGCTTAATAACATTGCCCTGTCATTAAGTTCCGTTCTTTCTGCCTCTGTAAACAACTGTGCCTCATCAT
The DNA here is from genome assembly GCF_008764295.1 of Bacillus methanolicus. Lineage (GTDB taxonomy): Bacteria > Bacillota > Bacilli > Bacillales > Cytobacillaceae > Robertmurraya > Robertmurraya methanolica_A. Next base: position 82,512 of record NZ_VTQX01000009.1, read on the forward strand.
AAACCTTTTCATAAGCAGCAAGTGCATTTGTTCCACAACTAATGAAAAGAAGCAAGATTGGCAGCAAAAAAAATACTTTTTTCACCATATAAATTGCCCCCCTATCATTAATGCTGCGAAGGAGGCTGCAGAAACCGCTCCAAACCACGCACTTGCCCTTCCTTTACTAATTGGCAGCTTTCCAGCAATTTTTCCGGTCTGCCCATTCATCGCAAAAATATAAGTATTTCCCTTAAATTGGTAAGTAAACATCCATACCGGCAGCAGGACATATGTCGCTCCGACGTTATTTAATTTTATGTCAGTCCTTTTTACACTCACTGAACTGTAGCCATTTATTGTTCCCCGTAACAGCGTACTCATATTCTTTCTTATGATTTCTGATACTCTCGGGTAGACATCATTTTGATCCATATCGTATTTTTCTGCTAAGTAGCCCGATAAATAGGACATGGAGAAATCGGTTAAATCCTTGTAATGATAAGGTTCCAAAACATTCATCAGCTCGTCGTCCATTTTCCTTGAACCATCTGCAGGCACATCACGAAAAATCGCTTTTCCTTCTCGGAGAACACGATAATATTTTGTTTCAGTATAACGAGTATCCCCTCTCGTATAAGAGCGAACCTTTGTAGCATCACCGCTGATTTCTCCAAACGGGCTGCAATGAAAGAGCCAAAACGGTACATAAATGCCCGACAACTTCTCAAGTTCTGAAGTTGTTGTAAATTGTTTCGAAAGTAGCGGTTTTTTCTTACACCAGTTAATAAATAATTCAGTTGCTTTCTCACGATTAATTTGAAATGGAATCACTTTTTCTGGACGATATTCGCCTTCAAGCCTTCTTGGGATGATCGTTGGGTTATGACAGTAATAACAAAATGTAGCAGCCGTTGTATCATCGGTAACAATTTCAGCACCACAACTTTCACAACTGTACCCAACAGCATTTTCCTGAAATTCCTGTTCAAGCTCCTGTGCTTTTTCTGTATTTTTCTCTGCCTCGGCCTGCTCATTATTAATAAAGGACCGCACTTCCTGCTCATGAAATTCACTTAAGCAATAATCGCATGTCCAGTTTTGCGTATCAGCCTTAAAGGCAAGCGGTCCGCCACAATTAATACATTTATAGACGATAACCCCCATCGTAAATCACCTCATTATACCGCTTAAAATTTGCTTCCACATTCTGGGCAAAATTTCATTGCTGCCCCTTCTGGAGCAGTGAATCCACATTGACTGCAAGTGAGCGCTTCAGGCTTTTTATTTCCACAATTGGAGCAAAACTTGCCGCTGTTTTCACTGCCACATTGACATTGCCAGCTATCTACCTGCGGCTTCGGTGAACCACATTCTGAACAAAACTTTCCTTCATTTTTTTGTCCGCACTCGCATTGCCAAGTAGCTGAATTACCGGGAGTAACAGGCTGTTGTGCTTGCTGCTGCATTTGAAACCTATTCGTTTCAGAAGCACTTTGAGAAAAATTTCCGGCTCCCTGCATCCCCATTCCCATTCCGATGAATCCATTCATGGCCCCGCCTTCATTTGAACCAGCCGCCTCAAGTCCACGAGCAATTGAGCCTTGAACATAACCTTCCCGAACAGATGCGTCTTGAAGCATCGCTCCCTGATTTCTCATATTGATCAATTTTTGTGACTGATCATCATAGGAAATGCTATTAATCCCAACGGATTCTACACGCATTCCACGAAGTCGCGTCCATTCCTCGTCGAGTACACTTGACATGTATCTTGCCAATTCCATTCCTCTTGAAGCAACAAATGAGATGCGAATGCCATCACTCGACATTTGGTTAATCGCCGTTTGCAAGGCATTCATAAACTCAGATAAATATTGCGTATTAATTTCGTTAATATCCACTACATGTTTATTTCTTGGGATCGCTTCTTCATAAAATTTTAACGGATCAACAATTTTAATCGAATACGAGCCGTGAGTACGCAAAAATAATTCCGCATTATAAAAATTATCAAAGTAATTAATCGGATTTCGTGTTCCAAATTTAATTCCTTTGATTTCTTGAAGATTAATAAAGTACGCCTTTTGCGAAGAGGAAGGCATGCCGCCAAATTTAAAACGATTAAACGTCTCTCTGACCGTTTCATCAAGTTCACCATTGAATAAAGATGGCATGGATGAATTAACTACTTCGTAATAGCCTTCTTCCGCCGTATAATCAATAATTCTTCCGCCATCAACCAATAGCATGAATTGATTGGCCTGTACATGGATAACCGAGCCGTTGGAAATGGTCGTATCGGTTCCTTTTTTATTCGAATTTCTTTTATCTTTCGTTCTCATTTTTACACCGACAGACATAACCGTTGTATCGCTCATCTCCTGAGGCACAATCACTTCCAACCATTGATCTGCTAAACTGCCTTTTACCGCATCTACTGCTGCTTTAATGATGCCCATCAAATACTCCCCCTAAAATTTATATCTTTCTCATTTTTTTTAGTATAACATGTCATTTTTAGAAAATGAGGGGAATGCCAAAAATTGATGAGATTGTATGTTACCGAGGAAGTCTTTAAAGTGAACCTCCCAATGTTTAAAGTTTTTATTCTCACTTATTAGCAAATATTTCTTCGAACAACCTTGTCATCCAGAATTCTACAACGTCTTAAGTCCAAGTCATTTAAAGACAAAACAAAAATTTTGATAAAAACTTGATAATTATATTTTAGAATAACAGCAATTGGCATTTAGAAGGTTTTTTCAGATGTGGCTTGGTCATTTAATCCACTATGTTCAGGCGGTCTTTAAAGAGAAATAACGAAATAAAGGAGAGATTGACATGGAAACAGTTTTGTTAAAAACAAAAAATCTTACAAAAAATTTGGCAAGGAATTAGCAGTATCAGATGTTTCGTTAACCGTGTATAAAAATAGTATTTATGGTTTGCTTGGTCCAAATGGTGCTGGGAAATCAACTACGCTTAAAATTATTACCGGAATTTTGCGAAATACGTCTGGAGAAATTTTCTTTGATGGGCACAAATGGAGAAGATCAGATTTAAAAAATATTGGTTCACTAATCGAGTCTCCACCTCTTTATGATAATTTGACTGCATTCGAAAATGTAAAAGTACATGCCACTTTACTCGGCCTTTCTGAGGAGCGGATTCACACAGTTTTAAAGATTGTCGATATGCAGCATGTTGGTAAAAAAAAAGCAGGACAGTTCTCAATGGGAATGAAACAACGACTTGGCATCGCAATCGCTTTGCTAAATCATCCAAAATTATTAATTTTGGATGAACCTACAAATGGGCTTGATCCCATTGGTATCCAAGAGCTCAGAGAGCTTATTCGTTCCTTTCCGCAAAAAGGAATTACTGTAATTTTATCGAGTCACATTCTATCGGAAGTCGAGCAAATTGCCGATCATATCGGCATTATTAGTGGAGGATACCTTGGATACGAAGGTAAGATAAATAAGTCGGATAATTTAGAACAATTATTTATGGAAGTCGTTAAGAAAAGCAAGGAAAGAGAAGGAATGAAAAGATGAGAAACTATATTAAAGCAGAAAATCTAAAATTCAAAAGAACATTTTCAAGAAAAATGATCATTATCGTTCCATTATTAAATATTGGGCTCTCTTTTCTATTGAATACTCAATATTTTGTTCCAGGTACTTTTAATTGGTGGTCCATTATTTTTATGCCAGTGATGCTTGCTTTATTATGCTCTTTATCCCATCAAAAGGAAAAAAAAGCATCCAATTATAATAGTACGTATTCATTGCCAATCGATCTAGGAAAGCTTTGGTTTTCCAAAATAATGGTTATTATGACTTATTCTTTGCTATCTCAACTTGCGTTTTTAGTATTCATGTATGGCATGGGCTTCGTTATTCCTAATTTTACCTTTATTAGCCTTTCCACCATTTCTGCAAGTTTACTGCTATGGGTGACAAGTCTTTGGCAAATTCCCCTTTGTTTAATGGTGGCTAAGAAATTTGGGGGTACTGCTGCAGTAATGCTAAATCTTTTTGGAACACTTGTTTTAGGGATTATGCCTGCATCCAGTTCCTTTTGGTGGGTTTCTCCTTGGAGCTGGCCAATACGCATGATGTGTCCGACAATCGGCATTCATCCTAATGGAACTTATTTAGAAATTAATGATCCATTACTCAGCTGGTGGGTTATACCGCCTGCCGTTATCATAGCTATCCTATTATTTATGATATTATCGTTCCTGACAAGTCACTTATTCGCCTCCTCTACAAATGACAAAATGAAAAAACAGGAGGTGCTGTAAATTGATGTTACTTTTTAGGAGCATACAAGCCGATTTTCAGAAGATGAAACGGACTTCATTTATGTGGTTGCACTTGTTTATTCCAGTTATTTGTTCAATCATCTTAATCCTGTATCTTAATGGAAGAGAGCAAAATCAATACCAATTATACAGAACATTTACCGAGGTCATCGCCATCTCATTACCATTTCTTATCGGAATTCTTTGTGGGATGACGGCTTCACTGGAAGAACGTGCAGGGAAATTTCAAGTATTGCTTGGGAGCACGTTTCCGAAAATCACTGCATTTATCAGCAAAGTGCTTATGTTAATAATCTTAAATATTTTTTCCATAAGTCTGGCTATGATCATATATTTAATTGGACTAACATTTGTATTAGAAGTTCCTAATTTATCTTATAGTATTTTTATAACAGGGGGGGCATGGCTTGTTGCAAGCTGTATCGTTCTCTATTTACTTTATTTTTTTATCAGCTGCAAGTTTGGAATGGGAGCATCTGTCTTACTAGGCGGTGCCGGTTTGCTCATGACTGCCCTTATGAATACTGGATTAGGAGATGCTATATGGAAGTATAATCCTTGGGCATGGGGAATCAGATTATCTGGATTAAATGGGATCATTCACTTTAAAGAGTTTAGTGAAAAGCTACGGCCTTTATTAATTCATGAAATGACTAATGGTACATATCTTGCCACCATTGGTATTATAATGATATTTATTGCTTGCCTCATATGGTTTCACAAATGGGAGGGCAACAGAACATTCGAGTAGTGAAAGGAGAATTAAGAAATGGCAAAGATTCTTGCAGTCGATGATGACAAAGCTATTCTTGTGCTTATACAAAATATACTACGCCGTGACCAGCATCATATTGACATATTAAAGACTGTTCAGGGACACCCCCATGATAAATTTCAAGGCTACGATTTAATTTTGCTTGATGTGATGATGCCAGATATAGACGGTTTTGAATTGTGTAAACAGATACGGCCATTTGTCGATTGTCCGATCCTTTTTCTCACGGCGAAAACAGAAGAGGAAGCAATCGTGAAAGGTCTGATTACCGGTGGAGATGATTATATTACAAAACCCTTTGGCGTAAAGGAGCTTAGTGCCAGAGTTAATGCACATTTAAGAAGGGAAGGCAGAGAAAAGCATCAATCGAAAAGAGTCATTTCCGGATTTGTATTTCACTTTGATAGTAAGGAAGTTTTCATCAAAAACCACAGTCTCAATTTAACAAAAAATGAATATACAATTTGTGAATTTTTAGCACTGCATAAAGGGAGAACTTTTTCAAGAGAACAAATTTATGAGGAGGTATATGGTATAAATGGAGACGCCCTTTATTCCACCATTACCGAATTTATCAGGACAATTCGGAAGAAGTGCAAAGAACATGGTGTCGATCCCATTAAAACAGTATGGGGCGTAGGATATAAATGGGAATAATTTTTGCAAGAAAAAAAAACCTCCTCAGGGAATTAATAAAATATATTGTTACATTATCTTTATGTTTGTTTATTATTACAGTTCTCTATTTTATTTTAAATACAATAGCCATAAATGTTGGTTTTTTCCAACCAGCCAATTATCATGAACGGGAAGCAGAAAAGCTAATACCTATGCTTGAAACTGCTCGAAAAATAACACCTGATATGATCCCAGATACGATGTCATATGCCCTCCTTGATAAGGATACGAAACAAAAGATAGCCGGGACTATTAAAGATAAAGACCTGCAGTTGGTAAAAAATAAGATTGAAAAGAAACCATATGTGAATTACAAGCAAAAAGGTTATTTGATTATAGAAAGAAGGGATGAATATTGTGTTTTGCAATATTCATTACGGGCGGAATTTAGCTCACCCTTACTGAGGAAATATCTCCCTAACTATGAATTAACAAGTATTTGTATTTTAATCATTCTGCTCATATTCGCTATTGCCATGATTACCACTTATTTTGCCAATAAATTAAGAAAAAACTTTGAAACACTGAGTTTAATCACCCGAAATATTAAGGAGCAAAATTTACAATTCACACCTACATTTACACATATAAAAGAGTTCGATGATGTCATAAACTCTTTAATTGAAATGAGAGATGCACTTCAATCTTCTCTTGAGGCACAATGGCGTTTAGAAAAAAACAAAAAAGAACAAATTGGCTCCTTAGCACATGACATCAAAATTCCCATTACCATCATTAAAGGAAATGCTGAACTGCTTAGCTTATCTGCACAAGATGAGGAACAGGCTGAATATACAAGATACATTATCAGTGCGGGAATTCAAATTGAACAGTATATTTATCAGTTAATTCATTTATCGAAAATGGAGGATTCTTTAACGGTTCATTTCGAGAAAGAAGCAATAGCTACATTAACTGAAACCTTGCAAGAAGACATCATTGCTTACAAAGGAAATAAAACAATCGATATTATGTTTACAATTGAACATCTCCTAGATGAAGCAATGATAGACTGGCAATTACTGCATCGGGCATTCATGAACATCTTAACAAATGCGGTTGATTATACACCGGAAGGTGGAACTGTCTCCGTGCATGCTGAATGCGACTCTGAATTCTTTTCTTTTGTTGTGAAAGACACGGGAATAGGATTTTCAGAAGCCGCATTAAAAAAAGCAACTGAGCTTTTTTACATGGATGACAAAAGCCGTCATTCTAAAGGTCATTATGGAATGGGACTAACCTTTGCAAAAAGTGCGGTCAATCTTCATAACGGAGAGCTAACTCTCGGAAACACGGAAGAAGGTGGAGGAGAGGTTCGAGTAACAATTCCATTAGTTTAAAATTTCACTCTAACAACCTCCACTTTTATAAGCCCCACTAAGATAAGGATTGTGAGATAAGTTTCAATCAAAAAAGCAAGGGAAGAAAAAGGAGCGCTCTTCTCTTGCTTTTGCTCTATCGTCATTTATAGTTTTAGCTTTTTTTAAAATATGGCTTTCATTACAAAAAAATAAGTAGCTTTCACACATCATTCAAAATCTAAAAAGAAAAGAGCTCACTTTATAGCTAAGTGGATTTATACTTACTGATCTGATATGGAGAAATCTAGTAATTAAGAAAAAGGATAAAAACGAAATGACAGAGTATAAATATTCCTAACCTTAATAATCTAACAGATTTAATTTTAAGGCTACTCTACTTTAGCAGAGAAATGGTCACATCTTCTTCATTTAATTCTAACCAAACAGTTTCTTTTCCATTGCTATAGATTTTCATACTTCCTTCTTGATTAATTTCCTTCCAACCTTTTTTTTCAAGGTCCTCAATATATTCAGCAGAGTTAAAAAAACTTTTTGGACTGGCTGCCCCTGAAATCTTATATTCCACACTTTTAGCCAATTTTTTATTAGTAAAGACATAATCTGATGATTTCACTGCATTACTCGGAATTAAAAAGTCTTTGTGCACTTCAGAAGGAATGGTGTTTACTTTGGAGCCACAACTTGAAAAGTAAATCAAAGAAAAGCCGATCATTAATACTAATAATCCTTTTTTCATTTCATATCACCTCATAAAAAGTATGTCACTCATATAAATAATACCAAGTATCGGATAAAAACACATAATACATGATAAAAAAGCGACCTAAACCTTTTGTGTTGATAGGATTAAGCCGCTTTTTCGAGAATTCATCAAAAAGATTAAAATATTAGATTGGTAATAATTAAACTTAGTTATTAAAATTACTCCGGAGCATAAATTCCAAATTCGGTGCCTTTTAAATAAGAATCTGCAACGTTATCCATTCTGGAAAAGCTAATCCCTTTTTCCATTAAACCATCTATCCAATTTTCCAAACCTAGTAATCGGTGTCCACGACCTGATACCTGTGGATGGAAAGTGACCACTAAAACACCGTTTTGAAAATCGCGGAGCATATAATCGATATCTCCATTCCAGTTTGAAAACATCTCATCCGGTGTTTTCAAACCTGGAAAAACAGCTGTTGATGTTTTTAAATACTCAAAATAAACATAATCATCAAGAGACCATGAAACGGGAATCTCTACAACTTTTGATTGTTCTCCAAACTTTGAAGCTTGATCTTTAAAATGTTCATCTTCACATCTGCTAAAATAGACAGAATAGTCATTGCCCATTTGACTGCTGTCATAAATCACTCCTAAGCTTTCGAGATTTTTTATTGTTCTTGAAGAAACATCCCAAGAAGGAGAGCGAAATCCCTTTGGTCTATGTCCAAGAACCTTTTCTGTTACATCAATAGACTTTTGTAAAATCTCCCACTCTTCCTCAAAAGAAAGAATATTAAAATTTTCATGGGCATACCCATGCAAAGCAATCTCATGCCCCTGCTCTATAATAGCTTTGCAAACTTCAGGGTAGGTTTCTATTGTGTGTCCTGGAACAAACCAGGTGGATTGAATCTCTCTCTTTCCCAGCATATGCAGAATTCTTGGGACTGCAACAGCGCCAAACTCTCCTCTAGATATTGACGTCAGCGTGGTCATGTCTCGTTGGAGCCATAACGAGATCGCATCAAAATCAAAAGTTAAACATACGGTTCCTTTATTCATACATCTCACCTTTCGATTTAGATCTGCCGGCGGATCTTCCCCCATCAATCACAAATTCTGCACCTGTTGTATAACTTGCCTCTTCAGAAGCTAGGAATAGAACTGTTCTTGCAACCTCTTGTGGGTAACCAATTCTTCCTAATGGAACACCTTTTGATTGCTGCTGCTCATTTGATTGGTCTATTTCTCCCCTATATTTCATCATATCCGTGTCAATAAACCCCGGATAAATCGAATTTGCTCGAATATGATAGGATGCATACTCCATGGCAACATGCTTGGTCAGACTGCGAATAGCCCCTTTACTTGCTCCATAAAGAGAAACTCCTACTGAACCTGTTAAACCGGCAGTTGAAGAGTTATTAATAATTGAGCCACCATTTTGTTTCATCATCACTGGTATGACATGCTTCAAGCCGAGAAAAGTACCTGCAACATTAATATTCATAAGGTTTTGCCATTCTTCAAGTGTTGTCTCAATTAATGGTTTTATTAAAAATGTTCCGGCATTATTAAATAAAATATTGATTTCGGCATAGTTATCTAATGTTTTTAAAACAACCTGTTCCCAGCATTTTCGCAACTAATATTATGAGAAATAGAAATGGCTTTACCCCCGCTTTTTTTTATCTCTGCCGAAGTCTGATTTACCGCTTCTTCATTTAAATCGGTGACAACAACATTTGCTCCTTCTTTTGCAAATAATAAGGCGGTTTCTTTTCCAATTCCATTGCCAGCACCGGTTATAATTGCCGTTTTATTTTTTAAGCGCATAAAGGCCCTCCTAGTATTTTACATATCCTCAACATAATAAAATTCATTTAGAAAATAGGGATACCCTTATTCTTCCTCCAATAAAACGGATAAGAAAAATTTTGCACTAATCAAAATGGAGCGTTCATCAACATTAAATTTTGGGTGATGCTGTGGATACTCTGCTTCTATTTCGCTATTTCCACCTCCAACAAATACAAAGGCACCCGGTACTTCCTTTAAATAATAAGCAAAGTCTTCCATTCCCATTGAAGGTAGTGGATATTTAATATTTTCCTTCCCTAAAAGATTAATAGCGACCTTTTCTGCTTTTTGAATATGCTCTGGATGATTCCATAAAGAAGGATACCCTCTTATATAATTCACATTTGCTTTCGCTCCGGAGCTTTCACATGTTGATTTTGCAATTTGATTTATATTTGTTTCAATAGAATTTCGAACCTCATCATCGAACGTTCTAACCGTACCTGTTAAACTTGCCCTGTCAGCAATGACATTGAACGCTTGACCAGCTTGAAATGTCCCGACTGTTACAACTGCAGGCTTATATGGATCAATTTTTCTACTTACAATATTTTGTAAATTATTAACCAATTGCGCTCCGACTACTAAAGAATCAATAGTGATTTGCGGTTTGGCACCATGCCCTCCTTTTCCAATAATTTCAATTTCAAATTTATCTCCTGCTGCCATAGCATCCCCTTCAATAATGCCAATTGTACCAATAGGAAGAGATGACCAAACATGAACACCATAAATAGCATCCACTCCATCAAGGCAACCATCCTCAATCATCGATTTCGCCCCACCTGGTATTTGCTCTTCTGCAAATTGATGGATAAAAATAACGGTTCCTCTAATCTCTTCTTTTACCTCACTTAAAACTTTTGCCACTCCTAATAAACTGGCAGTATGTACATCATGTCCACATGCATGCATAACTCCCGGAACTCGTGATTTATATTCCACTTCTTTTTCATCTTGAATCGGAAGTGCGTCAAAGTCGGCACGGAAAGCAATCGTCCGCCCTGGTTTTCCACCGCGTAACTTCCCTACAACTCCTCTACCTCCGACTTCTGTTCTTACTTCTAAACCAAGATTTTTTAAAAAATCAGCTATTTTTCTAGGTGTATTGACTTCTTGAAATGAAAGTTCAGGATACATATGCAAGTCTCTACGTATCGACACTAATTCTGGATAAATCTCTTCCAATCTAGTAAATAATGACTTAAGCATTGAATGAACACTCCTATTTTTGAAATAACTGCTAAAAAACAGTTTAATCGATTAAATGACATGCAACTGAATGGTTCTTTGCTACCTCTTTAAATACTGGTTCTTCATTTTTGCAGCGCTTAATTGCATATGGACAGCGAGTATGGAATTTACACCCTGCAGGAGGATTGAGAGGTGATGGAATATCTCCCTTCAAGACAATTTTTTCCCGTTTAAATTCAGGATTTGCAACGGGAATGGATGATAAAAGCGCTTTTGTGTAAGGATGAAGAGGATGAGAAAACAGTTCATCCGTTGGCGCTTTTTCAACCAATTCACCGAGATACATGACTCCAATCTGATCAGAAATATGTCTAACTACACTTAAATCGTGGGCAATAAAAATATAGGAAAGATTGAATTGTTCCTGTAGTTCTTCCATTAAATTAATAACTTGTGATTGAATCGAAACATCTAATGCGGAGACAGGCTCATCACATATTAAAATTTCAGGATTTAAGGCCAATGCTCTTGCAATTCCAATTCTCTGTCTCTGTCCTCCCGAAAATTCATGAGGATATCGATAATACTGATCTCCTCTAAGCCCGACCTTATTTAATAACTCCATCGCACGTTCTGAACGTTCTTTTGAATCGTATAATTTATGAATTTTCATCGGTTCCTCAATAGCACGTCCAATCCTTTGCTTCGGATTGATTGAACTATGAGGATCTTGAAAAACCATTTGCAACTTGCTGCGCATTTTCTGAAAGTCTTTTTGCTTTAACTGAAAAAGATCTTTTCCTTTATACAAGGCCTGACCTGATGTCGGTTCAATCAATCTTAGAATGGTACGTCCAGTAGTACTTTTCCCGCATCCAGACTCACCTACTAAACCTAAAGTTTCCCTCTTATTTAGTGTGAATTCTACATTGTTGACAGCTTGAACATATCCTTGAACCTTTCCTAAAGCAGAGGTAATCGGGAAATGCTTTTTAAGACCTTTTACTTCTAAAAGAGGACGTTCGTCATTTGTTTTCTGAAGTAGTGACTGCATGATCTTTTGCCTCCCTCAAAATATGTTCATAATTCCAACATCTAACCTTTTGTCCATTCACTAACTCCAATAGTTCTGGAGGATTCTCACGGCACTGTTCAGTAGCAAAATCGCATCTTGGCGCAAATCGACATCCGCTCGGTACGTCCTGTAAAGAAGGAACAACCCCCTTTATAACATTTAGCTTCTGTGTACGGTCGCCATCCAAATGTGGAATAGATTTTAGCAGACCTTTTGTATATGGATGAAGAGGGCTCTTAAATAATGTCTTTACATCAGCTTCCTCTATAATTTGACCCAGGTACATAACGATAACGCGTGTACATACTTCTGCTACAACACCTAAATCATGAGTAATTAAAATCACTCCCATATCAAGTTCTTCTCTCAATTCCTGTATTAGTTCCAATATTTGTGATTGGATAGTCACATCGAGTGCCGTTGTCGGTTCATCAGCAATTAAAAGCTGTGGTTTACAAGACAGAGCAAGTGCAATCATAACTCTCTGTCTCATCCCACCTGAAAGTTCATGTGGATATTCATGAACCCTTTTCTCCGGAGACGGGATACCTGTTAAACGAAGCATTTCAATTGCTCTCAAGTTTGCCTCTTTTTTTCCCACCTTTTGATGAATCATGATTGCCTCTGCAATCTGATTTCCTATCGTATAAACAGGATTGAGTGAGCTCATCGGATCCTGAAATATCATTGAGATCTCATTGCCACGTATTTCTCTCATTTGTTCTTCAGAAAGCGATAATAAATTCATCCCTTTATATAAGATTTCGCCTTCATAATTTGTTGTCTTTTCATTTAACAATTGCAGAATTGATTCAGATGTAACACTTTTTCCACAACCTGACTCACCGACAAGTCCCACCATTTCTCCAGCATAGACTTCAAAGGATACATCATCAACTGCCGTAACCATTCCTTTTTCAGTAGAAAAGATTGTTTTTAATTGATTTAGCTTTAAAAGAGGCTCCATATCTACCACTCTCCCCCTCTCCTATTTACATCATTTTTTGCTATGAGGATCTAACAGATCTCTTAGTCCATCACCGAATAAGTTCAATGCTAAAACAGCTAAAATAATAAACATTCCTGGGAAAACGGTCATCCACCATGCGTTATATATAACAGCTTTTCCCTCATAGATAATGTTCCCCCAGCTAGGATCTGGAGCAGGGATACCAACACCTAAAAAGCTGAGACTTGCCTCGATAATAATAGATATCGCGAATACATAAGTAAGCTGGATGATTAATTGAGATATTGTATTTGGTGCAATATGCACCCAAATAATCCTTATTCCACTAGCACCTTGAGATTTCAGTGCTTCAATATAGGTTTGTTCTTTCACCACTAACGCTGCTGATCGAATCACTCTAGCAACCGTTGGAATCATAACAAAACTTAATGCTGCAATAACATTAACCGTTTTTGGCCCAAGTGCCGCCATAATGGCAATAGCTAAAAGAATTGCTGGAAAGGCCATTAATCCATCGCATATTCTCATTAACATATGATCCAAGTAACGATTATAGGCAGAGTACAGACCGATCACCATTCCAAAAAAACCTGATATTAGAGCAACCGAAATTCCAACAACCATTGAGGCCTGTGTTCCATAAATCACTCTGCTAAACAAGTCTCTACCAAGATTATCCGTACCGAAATAATGTTCAGATGAAGGAGCCTGCAGTCTGGCGGTAGCATTAATAGCTAGCGGATCTTGAGTTGCGATAATAGGTGCAAGAAACGCAACCATCGTTAACAAAATTAAGATGATACTTCCAAACATCATTAATCTATTTGATAGAATTCTCTTAAAAAGTAGAAAACGCTGCTCTTTATTATATTGATGTTGATTCAATACTATCTTTTCACTACTATAAATCGGTTTAGCATCCATCTTCATCCCCCCTTGAAATCAATTCTTCGCGCTAAGTCGTACTCGTGGATCAAAAAATCCATACAATAAATCGACAATTAAATTTATTATTACGTAGGAAAATGCTATAAGTAGAATGGTTCCTTGAATTACTTCAAAGTCTCTTCTCATAATGGCATTTATAATTAGCTGCCCGATCCCGGGAATGTTGAACACGGTCTCAATAACAACAGCACCAGCAATCAATTGGCCAAAGGTTTGGCCTATTACGGTGAGAATAGGGATGAAAGCATTTTTTAGAGCGTGTTTAAAAATAACAACTTTCTTTTTTACTCCTTTTGAACGAGCTGTTTTAATGTAATTAGCATGTAAGACATCCAACATAGAAGAGCGTGTAACCCTAGCTATTAATGCAGCTTGAATTGCTCCAAGTGCAAATGCGGGTAAAATTAAATATTGTAGATGCGGTAAAATTCCGTTACTTAACGGCTGAAAGCCTGCTACGGGAAGCAAGGCAAAGTTTATCGCAAATACTAACACGAGCAAAAGTGCCAAAAGAAAATTTGGAACGGAAATTCCTAGCAACGATACAATCATAAAAGTCTGATCCGTAAGCGTTCCTCTCTTCGTTGCGGCGATAATGCCTGCCGGAATGGAAATTAAAATAGCAATAATCTGCGCCATAAGGGCTAATGAGAGCGTAGGAGCTAAATTTTCCAAGAACGCTTGTAATACCGGCTTGTCCATATAAATGGACCAACCTAAATCACCTTGTACCACTTTTGTAATCCAATTCCAAAATTGCTCATGAATAGGTAGATTCAAGCCCATTTCTTCTCTTAAATGATTGACTTCCTCGACAGATGCATCCGGCCCAAGTATAACGGCAGCGGGATCTCCAGGAGTCAAATGAATGATAAAAAAAACAACGACTGCTACTACAAACATAACCGGAATCAGGGATAAAAGCCTTTGGATGATATACGCCTTCAAAGGAACTCCTCCTTCAAAATCTAAATTCAGTACCCCTCTTCATCTATAAAAGAGGAGTACTAATTTTACAAAAATTTCGATTTTTTTCATCATTCTATACTTGTGTTCCAAAAGATCGGACCCATAAATTCAGAATATCCCTTCACTTTATTCGAAAAGCTTGAAATAAAATTTGTCATGCCAATATTAATAACCGGTAGTTCAGTCCAAATAGTCGCTTGCAATTGTTCAAATTTTGCAGTGGCTTCTTCTTGAGATGATGCATTTCTAATCTCACCGATTAAGCGATCAATTTCTGGGCTGTTCGTCCAACCAGGATATTCAACTTTAGATTCTAAAAATGGATATGCAAGCGGCGTCGCAACTGTCGTAAACTGAGTGAAAAAGATGTCCCAACTTTCTGGCTCTTGCCTACGCTCTAGTAATGTTGCCCAATCCGTTACATCAAGTTTTACCTTCATCCCAATTGCTTCGAGCGATTGTTGTGCAATAACAGCAGCATCATAATGATACTTATAATCACTGCTTGTTAAAATAGTCACTTCTTCACCTTTATATTCTGCCTCTTCTAATAATTGTTTCGCCTTATCAATATCATGTACGTTATAATTTTCTTCCCCAGCCTTTGTGTACCAATTCTTTTGTTCAGGACGCATATAAGCTGGTTCAAGCCCATAAAATTCCTTATCAGTAAATGCCAATGATAATAATTCTTCATTATTTATCGCGTGATTAACCGCCTGTCTCAGTTTTATATCTTGAAATATTCCCTTTTTATTAAAAACTAATGTTTCAAAACCATATGGCCAAACATCTATCACTACATTTGGTGAGTTTTTCAGTTGTTCATAGCTATCAAAAGGTAATTCGAAGGCGTAGTCATACTCACCACTTATCACTCCGTTTACTCGAGTAGAAATATCTGGCACAAAATTGATCACAATTTCATCTACTAATGCTTCTTTTTTTCCTCCCAGTCCACTTGTTGGAGCTTCTACTGGTTTATAATCGTCAAATTTGGTCAATTTAATATATGAATCATGCTTCCATTCTTCTAATTTAAAAGGGCCAGTTCCGATAAATTCTTTAACACCAGTTGCATCCGCCGCATCTATGACCTCTTTTGGCATGATAGAAGCGGTTTGCGTGACATCAGCAAGTCTGTACAGCACGGATAGAGAAGGATTCTCTACATGTAGCACAACTGTATATTCGTCTACTGCTTCCCATTTTGAATTCCCCAACTCTGCCTTCGCAGTACCATTTTGTTGCCATTTTGTCATAGATGCAACAACATCTTCCGCTTTCATTTCTTTCCCATTATGAAATAAAACGCCTTGTCTTAATTTAAAAGTGATTGTTTTTCTATCTTCACTTTCTTCAAATGATTCAGCCAGCATCGGAATGATTTCATAGTTTTCATCAAATGTCAGTAAGTTTTCATATATTTGTCTGGCAATATCACGTACTACGTTTGTGTTCGTTGTGTGCGTATCAAGGGTTGGCGGCTGTGAATTCCATGCTAATTTTAGCGTTCCACCGTGTGTACCCTTATCACCAGCGCCTTGTCCAGATTGTGTTTCTGTACTTGAACTACAACCAATTAATAAAATTATGGAAATTAACAGGATGAAGCCTAACTTAATAGAAAATTTTCCCTTCATTTTTACGCCCCCTATTAATAAATATTCTTTATTTAGCAAATTAACAAACTAGCGAACAGCATAAGTTGCGATTGCTTCAATTTCAATTAATACATCCTTTGGCAGTCTGCTAACTTCAATAGTAGACCTCGCAGGCCGATGTGACCCAAGGATTGCACCGTATTCCTCATTAACAATTGAAAATTGTTCCATATTGATTATAAAAATAGTCGTTTTCACAATATTCTCCAATCCCAATCCTTCACTTTCTAGAAGTGAACGAATATTATCCATTACTTGTCTAGTTTGCTCTTTTATACCAACTGCTTCCACTTTATTACTTTCAGGATTAATTGGTATTTGCCCAGATAGGAATAAATATTCCCCAACCTTGATTGCTTGAGAATAAGGCCCCAGTGCTTCTGGTGCTTTATTTGTTGTAATCGCTTCCATTTAATTTCTCCACCCTTTTTCTGTTTTAATCGCTATGAATCTTGAAATTGCTGTACACACAAAGTTATTTGTACTAACTCATATGCCTTTTTTAATACATGTGCTACTCAAGAAAATAGTCCTTTTCTTGGTAGATGTTTTGTATTCTCTCAACCCTTTGCATCACTTCCCTTTCATACTTTTTTTCAATTCCAGTTGTAATAATATTTAACAAACTCAATACAGAGCTGATCGGGATAAAGTTCTCTGAGTTGGCATGTATTTGAGTTATGAAGCTTATGTTGGAAATACGAGATATAGGAGAGAGTGGATGATCCGTAATCGTGATAAGCTTTGCCCCTTGTTCCTTCACCGTCTCCGCAATTTCTAAACTTTGTGCCACATATCTTGGAAACGAGATAAAAATAAAAACAATTTTTTTATTTTGTTCAATTAATAAATCTTCAGGGTAACTATTTTTCGAAGAGATCATATAAACATTTTTTCTTAACATATTCAATTTTAAATACAACCAATAGGCTGCAGGATATGATGCTCTATATCCAACGACATGAACTTCATCAGCTGTCATGATTTCATCAATTGCTTGCCAGTATTGATTTATATCCAATTTACTTCTTAATGTTGTAAGAATTTCAATTTCTTGTTCTATCAAAGTATCGATAAAATCCAGATGATCTTTCGGTTCTTCTCCTATGGAATTCCCATGCTGTTCAATCCGTAGCAAATATTCTTTTTGAATTTGTTTTTGCATTTGGGAAAAGCTCTCAAAATCCAATGCATAAGATAATCGAATAACAGTTGTTTCACTGACTTCAGCCTGTTTTGCGATTTGTGAAGCTGTTGACATACTGAAACCAACAACATCTCTTAATAACAAGTCAGCTACTTTTTTTTGCCCCTTTGATAAATTTTGATAATTTTCTCTAAGTAAATCCTCTATCCTCATGCATATTCCCCCTTTAAAAGTAGGATATAATCATTCATTTTAATAATAAAAGAGAATTAAATCATTCTTTTTATAGAATAATCAATATTTTAAAAATTGTAAATATATTTGTTAAATTTTCTTACAGCCTTTTTACAGACCCTTTCCGTTGTTAGAGGAGCAATAAAAAGTCTTTTTCTTTGATTTAGGAAAAATATAGACACTACTCCTCGAACTTACTCATCATTGGTTGTAAAAGTTGAAGGACTGGTTCTTACTGTGACTCTTGCGCTATTATTCTATAACCTCTGCGTAGCTATGAATACCCAAGATCAAAATAACTGTAGACAAACTTTGATTTCATCAAGAGTTTGCCTACAGTTTAAAACAGACTTAGGAGCTCCTCTAATGCAATGAAGAGAAGGTATTTTTACTCCGTTTTAGTCTGAAGAATTGAAGCCTAAAAATAAAATAAGATTTGTTTAAATTGATGGGAATTTATGAAAATTCACTGCAAACGATTGAGGATTGAGCAGAATGAACAAAAACAATAGAGCAAGGTGAATTTTAAGGATACTCAAATTCACCTTGCTCACGATTTGAAACATATAAAATTCCTGCATCATCAACTAAAAAACAGATTTTAAATGCCAGTGGAAGCATATATAGTTAAAGGTTCTTTAAAGCCTCATGAACATCCATATCTCCAGATAAAAGATCAAATGAGCGGCGATATGTGTTCTCCTCATTTAATGTAGCCACTACAGTCTTTGCGACATCCTCTCGTGGAATAGCACCACCAGATAAAGTCTCACCAGCTTGCACCTTCCCATTACCAGGATCGTTCGTTAGAAGGCCAGGCTTCACAATTGTGTAATTCAGAACGCTCGCTAGTAACATGCGATCAGCATAATGCTTCGCCACCATATAAGGCTTAATCGGACTATTTTTCCAGCTTTCCCTATTCTGCGCTTGAAGGGCGCTGACCATAATGTAACGATTCGCTCCTACTTTGTCAGCAGCTTCCATTGATTTCACAGCCCCATCTAAATCAACAAGCAGTGTTTTATCAAACCCTGTTTTGCCGCCAGACCCCGCTGTAAAGATGACTGCATCTGAACCATTCATCGCAGCTGCAAGCTCAGCAACACTTCCTTCCAAACTTGCCACAACCGCATCAACACCTGATTGCTTAAGGTGGATCGCCTGTTCCTCATTTCGAACCATTGCTCTAACATTATGCTCACTGCTCTCTGATAACAACTGAACAATATGTCTGCCAACTTGACCATTCGCTCCAATTAAAAAAACATTCATAAACCTTCACTCCTTCGAATCATCTTAGTGATATTGTGTCAAAGAAGAGTGGTTAAATTCAAGCTATCTGCAATTCCTCAAAGAAAATCTAGTTCTCGAAAGATTTATTTTTTAACAATTGTTATTCTTTACAATGTCCTTGCTTTGTCCCATTTCTTAGAAAATGTGTGACGAAATAGTTATTTTACACTTCTTCTTGAGAAAACAAATCCCCTCCATTTACAGTTAAACGACTGAATGAAAGGGATTGTTTTATAATAAAATTTAAATAGTTTAATCAAACAACTCTATGTTTTTATCCACAGGATGATTCGTAGGCTAGCATCTATGCGATCATGATGCATCACTTTTCTTATATAACCGCTCTAATTGAATATGCCGCAAGCTGTACTTTATAAGGGAAATGGCAGCAAAAATGATCATTAAAATTAATGTGATCGTTGCTCCCGGAGGAGTCCCTATTTCATAGGAAATGGCTAAACCACTCAACATCCCAAGTAATGCAATCACAATACCAATCAAAATGACCCCATTAAAGCTCTTGCTTAATCGCAGGGAGATGGCAGCAGGCAAAATGATAATCGCCGAGACAAGCAAAGCGCCAACTATAGGCATAATTACTGCAATCGTTACCCCTGTTAAAATATTAAATAATATCGACATCATTTTAATCGGTAAGCCTGCCGTAAAAGCTGTTTCTTCATCAAACGTAAGCACATACATCGGTTTTCGAAAAACTAAATAGAGTAAACCGATAATAGCGGTCAATACGAACAACAGCCAAACCTGTTGCTCATTAATGGTTACAATAGAGCCAAATAAAAACTGCGTCATGCTCAACGTTGCTCCACCATCATTTATTCCCATTAATACAAGTGCTAATGACATTCCAGCAGACATTAAAATTGCAATTGAAATCTCTGAATACGTACGATATATTTGCCGTAAATATTCAAGCAATGTCGCAATCACGATTACTACTAAAAGATTGGTCCATGTCGGATTAACACCAATCAGTAAACCTAGTGCTACACCCGCTAAGGAAATATGGGACAATGTATCAGCCATCAAAGATTGTCTGCGCAAAATCAGAAACAAGCCTAGTATTGGTGCTATTAAAGAAATCAGGAATGAGGCTTGGAAAGCTCTTTGCATGAATCCATAGAAAAACATCTCCAAGGGGAATCCTCCTTCCGCACCAGTTCAATATGTTTACTAGCGTAATGGCGTATCTCTTCATGATCATGTGTAACCATTAAAATTCCCTTGCCATGCTCCATACTATTGTGCCTTAATAATTTATAAAATTCCTCTCGAGATTGCACATCCATGCCTGTTGTAGGTTCATCGAGAATGAATAAATCAGGATCTGCTGCACATACACGGGCAATCGCAATGCGTTGCTTTTGTCCACCTGACAATTCCCCGATCTTTTTATTACGCATCTCCCACATTCCCACTGATTCTAGCGAACGACGTACATGCTCTTTATCATCTTTATCTAATCTTTTAAACCATTTGCCTCTTTGATAACGACCAGATTGCACCAGTTCTAGAACAGTACTCGGAAAACCGGTATTAAAAGAAGCAATTTGCTGTGAAACATAGCCAACGACTAGTTTTTCACCAAGACGATTTTTCGGTGAAAGTCGTACACTTCCCTTCGATGGTTTCAGTAGTCCCAAAATATTTCGCAACAACGTCGTCTTCGCTGCACCATTTTCTCCTGTCAGCATGACAAAATCCTCCGGGTCAACTTCAAACGAAATATTCTCTAATACTGGTTCGTCTTGATAATGAAAGGCAAGTTTCTCTACTTCAATATAATGCACAATTATGCGACCTTTCTTCTATTATTAATCAATCCTTACTTTCTAATTAAGTAAATATTGCTTATTTTATTCTTTCAAAGCAACCCTATTATTGAACACTTAACTGTAAAGACTTCAAATTTTCTCGCATGGCTTCCACGTATCCTAAATCTTTTTCTTGCAACTCTTTCGACAACACCTCTAAATCATAGAGAATCGCTGTTTTTGTACCTGTTTCGTTCGCGACAGTTTTCGCAATTGCTGAATTAGCTCCTTGTTGATAATAGATGACTGGTACACCATACTCTTCTACCAACTCTCCAATTTCTGCAATTCTGGATGGACTTGGCTCCACTTCTGTAGATAAGCCGCCAACAGCAATCTGCTCTAAATCATATCGTTTAGCTAGGTAACCAAATGCTTGATGTTGTACGACAAAGACACGCTCTTTAGCATCTTTAAGTGCAGCCTCATATTCTTCATGTAATGCTTGCAGTTCATTAATAAATGCTTCTGCATTTTTTTGATAAACTTCTTTTCCGTCAGGATCAGCTTCAATGAAGGCATCACGAATCACTTTAACTTGCTCTTGTGCCAATACTGGGTCCAACCAAATATGTGGATCGTGATTTTCATGATCATCAATGACAATCGCAATCGGTTCTGATTCAACAAATGTTTGATGATCATCATCAAAAAGAACCGCCTTTACTTCGAAGCTCTCTCCTGTCGTTTTATATTCAAAATGATCGCTTCCCTGACCAGAGACTACTTCCCATTCTTCATCTTCACTTGTACGTGTATACCAATGCCAATGTTCATAGTCTACTTCTTCCTTAAGCTCAGCAACAAGTGTAACAACGTCTCCTGTATGGTAGTGATCAGCGCGACCTACAATTTCGATCGAGCCAGCTTCAGCACCATTGCCATGCTCATGATCTTCTTCCTCAGCACCATGCCCATGATTATGGCTCTGTTCTTCGCCATGTTCGTGGTCATGACTATCGTCGTTTTTGGCTTCATGACCATGTTCGTGATCATCAGCCTCATCGTCATGATCATGACCATGATCATTGATGACAATTTCTACTGGCGCTGACTTTGCATATTCATTGTGGGCATCATCAAATAAAACCGCTTGAACCTCGAAACTTTCACCTGTTGCTTCATATTCAAACTGAGGTCCTCCCTGATTCGGTACCGTTACCCATTCCTCATCAGCGTTAGCGCGTGTATACCAATGCCAATGCTCGTAATCAACATTTCCCTCTAATTCCGCTGTTAATTTAACGATATCACCAGTATGATAATGGTCAGCTACACCATGAATCTCCACATTTTCTCCGCCTTCTAATTGGGCATCATGTTCATGATCGCCATGATCGTGTTCATGCTCTCCATGATCATGACCGGAATCTACTCCGTCTGCTGTACGAGCAACTACAAGTTTATCATTCTCAGTCGTTTTTAATAAACTGTCTACCCAATGCTCCATTTCTTCACTGCTATAAACAAATACATCTGCTTCATTAACACGCGCCACATCTTTAGCACTTGGTTCATAATGATGGGCATCTTCTCCAGCAGAGACCATTAACGTTACGTCCGCCCGCTCTCCTCCTACTTGCTGTGCAAATTCATACATTGGGTAAAACGATGTTACCACGGAAATCTTTTTATCTGAAGAGTTCTCTTCCTTTTGGCAACCAAAAAGAAAAGTACTCACTATTAAAATTAAGGAAATGGCTAGTAACCTATTTTTTTTCATTTCTAGTCCCCTCTTTATCAACACCACTTAAAGCGTAATGTTTACGATTTAACTCACATAATGCACTTATCAAAATATCAGATATTAATGGGCTAACATATCGCGCACAAGACCTTCTGCATCTAAATTGGAAGGGTAATAGGTTGGCCAATTGGTTACTTCCTCTAGCAATCTTTCACGGTCATCGCCCCAATATAAGTGAAAATGATGCGATTTAACTGGGAAAATATTGTGATCACTAAACTGAATATATTGTGGCATTTTCTCAGATCCATCTACTAATTTAAAAATAAAGCGTACTCCTCTGTTTCCTTTTTCATACGTAAGAATTTCATAGCCGTCTTCTGCGTACTCTCCTGAATATTCCTGATTATTTTGGAAAAAGGTTACCATATTATCCTCAATTGTGATCCGATCAACATCTGTTTCATATCCAACTGTATAATATTCCTTATATTCTTCTGCTGTCATATCACCATGTTCTGCTTTATGTTCAAATACTTCATCTAAATCCCCTGATAATAGATATGGGTAAACGGACTGCCAATCACCCTCCCAATCAGACAATTCACGATCTTTTACTTGACTGTCTTCAAAATAGCCTTGATATATTTTTTTACTTTCTTCATCATGTCCATGGTGATCATCAATAACGATTTTAATAGGTGCAGATTGAACAATAGGCTTGTGATCGTCGTCGAATAAAACAACTTTTATTTCTAATCCATCTATCGTTGCTTCACCTGTAAATGTTTCTGTTTCCTGTC
The DNA here is from genome assembly GCF_008764295.1 of Bacillus methanolicus. Taxonomy (GTDB): domain Bacteria; phylum Bacillota; class Bacilli; order Bacillales; family Cytobacillaceae; genus Robertmurraya; species Robertmurraya methanolica_A. Next base: position 105,995 of record NZ_VTQX01000009.1, read on the forward strand.
CTGAAACAGCTTCCCATTGAGCATCAGCACTTTCTCTACTATACCAATGCCAATGATCAGAATCAGATTCTTCATCTAAAACGGCCGTTAATTCAATCTTATCGCCAGTATGATAGTGATCCGCAACACCTTCAATTTTTATCCCCTCTGGAGCATCATGATCATTCGAATGTTCATCATGATCATGTTCCTCCTCAACATGGTCCTCCGATTCTTTCTCCACTTTTTCCGTTTCTGTCCCTTGACAAGCGGTAAGAAGGAAGCTAAATAGCAACAAAGCAAATAAGCTAAAAAGTAGTTTTTTCATTTTTTTCCCCTTTCTCAACATTTATGTAAATCGTAATTATTACGTTTTATACCGTAGCACTTATTTCTCCCCCCTGTCAAGATTTTTTTATTCCTTGCCAACTCTTAAACTATATTCAAAGGAATTCAACTTTTGACCATCCCCCATTTTAACATTTGTTAAATCAAACGATTCTGCTTCATTTCGTATGAATACAAGGTTTCTCACGAAATGAAGCTATGCTGAATCCAAGGAAAAAAATGAGCCAAAAATCTTATTTAAAATGAGCTCTTCTCATTCAACTAAAGATGATTTAATCTATAATCATAATAAGTAGTATGTTGTAATCATATGAGGTGACAAAATGAACCCTATTTTAGTAGTAGATGACGAAAAAGAGATTGCCGATTTAGTTCAGTTTTATTTAACAAATGAAGGATACGATGTTCAAGTTTTTTATGAGGGCAAGTCTGCTTTAGAATTTATTCAAAAGAATGAATTAGAACTTGCAATATTAGATGTGATGCTGCCAGGAGTAGATGGGTTTTCACTTTGCCAAAAAATCCGCGAAACCTATCATTATCCAGTAATCATGTTAACTGCAAAAATTGAAGATATTGATAAAATTACCGGCCTTACCCTTGGGGCTGATGATTATATTACAAAACCGTTTAATCCGCTAGAAATGGTTGCTAGAGTAAAGGCACAACTGCGCCGTTACACACGCTATAACCCGAGCAACGCTGCAACGAGCCAGCCTAGTGAAAGTACAAATGAATTCGATTTCTCAGGATTAATTATCAATCAAGATACTCATAAATGCACCCTCTATGGAGAATCGCTGTCATTGACTCCTCTTGAATTCTCTATTCTTTGGTATTTATGTGCAAACAGAGGGAAGGTCGTATCCTCTGAAGAACTATTCGAAGCCGTTTGGGGTGAAAAATACATTGATAATAATAATACCGTGATGGCCCATATCGCTCGGCTGAGAGAGAAAATGAAAGAACCATCAAGAAAGCCGAAGTTTATTAAAACTGTTTGGGGGGTTGGCTATACCATTGAATAATCAAGAGGTAAGCACAGGATTAACAGGAAAAATGTTTTTGCGTTTTTTCATTGCGATTACCGTTTTTACAGTAGGATTGATCTCACTCTTTATTGGATCAGCTTATGTATTAAGCTTCTTTACTTGGTATCAAGACGACTTTTTATATCGTATTCTTAACCTTATTAATCAGAACCGAATTGCATTCATCTTAACCGTTTGGGTGATTGGTTTTCTGTTCATTTTCCTTTATTATTGGAGAAAGACATTAGCCTATATCGATACCGTTGTCAACGCGAGCAATATGCTCGTTTCTAATAATGATGAATACATCTATCTTCCTGCTGAGTTAAGACAAGTTGAAGAACGAATGAATTCGATTAAACAGGAGTCTATTCGCAATGCCAGATTGGCGAAAGAAGCAGAACAGCGCAAAAATGATTTACTTGTATACTTAGCACATGATCTAAAGACTCCGTTGACCTCTGTTATTGGCTATATCACATTGCTGAGGGATGAGCAGCAAATCTCTCCAGAGCTTCGAGAAAAATATTTAGCCATTTCTTTAAACAAAGCTGAGCGACTGGAAGATTTAATTAATGAGTTTTTTGAAATTACAAGGTTCAATTTAACTGAGCTTAGCCCAGAAATGAGTCAAGTTAATTTAACAAGAATGCTTGAACAAATAACGTATGAATTTAATCCACTTTTTGCTGAGAAGAACTTAACTTATCAATTAGAAATTGAGGCAAATCTTGAAATTGCATGTGATATCGACAAAATGGAGCGGGTCTTCGATAATTTAATCCGTAATGCGATTAACTACAGCTATGAGCATAGCACTATCTTGATCCGCTCAACGAAGGATGAGAAGTTCGTCCAGCTCCATTTTATCAATCATGGGCGAACAATTCCTCAAGATAAGCTCGCTCGCATCTTCGAACAATTTTATCGCCTCGATACTTCCCGCGCCACAAAAACGGGAGGAGCGGGGCTTGGTCTTGCAATCGCTAAAGAAATTGTTGAATTACACGGAGGCACTATCCTGGCCAACAGTGAAGATGAAAAAGTCGAATTTATGGTAAAACTGCCTATCGAATCGTAAGAAATTCGTAAGATTTTTTTCAGAAAAACGTATTAATTCCTTGATAATAAACGAAAAAATAACACTTTATGTTTTAGTACGATAAATGTGCGAAACATAAAGTGTTTTTATTTTATTAGGAGGAATGAATTCAATGGAAAAAATAAGTGTAGCAGTTATTTTTGGCGGCTGTTCAAATGAATACGAAGTATCCCTTCAATCTGCCTATTCGGTCCTGTCCCATATGGATCTTGATAAGTACGAACTGACTTTAATCGGTATTACGAAAGCTGGAGCTTGGTACAAATATAACGGCAGCTTAGATAATATTCAGCAAGATACATGGTGGAGCGATAAAGATAATTGTATATCCGTTACCTTCTCACCAAACAGATATGACAATAAATTAATCGAATATAAGCAAGGGCAATTGATAGAAACAACGATCGATATCGTTTTTCCAGTTCTGCATGGTAAAAATGGCGAAGATGGTACACTACAAGGATATTTAGAATTAATTGGAATTCCGTTCGTTGGTTGTGATACCTTCTCGTCTGCATTATGTATGGACAAGGATAGCGCTCATAAATTAGTGGAACATGAAGGAATTCGCACACCAGCCTCCATCGTTTTTACAAAAAGGCAAATAAAAGAGCAAATCGCCACAGCAACTAAGAAGCTTCATTATCCACTTTTTGTTAAACCAGTAAAATCTGGTTCCTCCATCGGGATCACCCTTGTGAAGGAAGAGAAAGAATTACCTAAAGCGATCGCGGCCGCATTTTGTCATGATGAACGTGTTATTGTTGAAGAATTGATTGAAGGGTTTGAGGTTGGGTGTGCGATCCTAGGAAATGATGAACTGCTTATTGGTGAAGTCGATGAAATCGAATTAGAAAAAGGCTATTTTGATTTCAATGAAAAATACTCGCTTGCAACTTCCCGTATTCACATGCCCGCCCGCATTGACGCTGATACTGCATTAAAAGTTAAAAGAACAGCGAAAAAAATCTATCGCACTCTTGGATGTAGAGGATTAGCGCGGGTAGATATGTTTATTACAAAAAATCAAGATATTGTCTTTAACGAGGTCAATACATTTCCTGGCTTCACAGACCATAGCCGCTATCCAAATATGATGAAAGGAATTGGATTAACGTTTTCAGCCATCATTGATAAAGTGATCCAATTAGGGTTAGAGCGATGAGAACATTAACATTGCATAAAGCTGATGTCTTCAACGGATATTTAGTGTTAGTCAATCGCGCTCACCCCATTAAACCTTCACGACTAAAAAGCGCAAACACTCTCGCACCTTGTCTCGCAATGAACGATGAGGTTTTGCTTGAAAGAAGAGCCGCCGCCTCCCTCAACCAATTAATCGATGAGGTAGGCTGTCGAAAACAAATCGTTTCCGTCAGCGGATTCAGAAGCAAAGAAGAACAGGAAGCACTATTCTCCAATTCTCTCAGACAAAATGGCAGGACATTTACTGAACAATATGTTGCTTATCCGAATTGCAGTGAACACCAAACAGGGCTTGCGATTGATTTAGGAGAAAATCAAGATGTCATTGATTTTATACGCCCTTCTTTCCCTTATACTGGAGTTTTTGCGCAATTTCGAACACTTGCTGCAGATTACGGATTTATAGAAAGGTATGGACAAGGAAAAGAAGCAATAACAGGAATATCTCACGAACCGTGGCATTTTCGCTATGTCGGCTATCCACACGCAAAAATTATCAAGCAACATGATTTTTGCCTTGAAGAATATATTCAGTTTCTTTATGATTATCCATTCAGCGGGCAGCCTTATACATTTTCAGAAAGAGAAACACAATTTGATATTTCTTATATTAGGGCAATTGAACCATTTACAACCATAGAGATACCGGAACGCAGCTTATACCAACTCTCTGGCAATAATGTTGATGGCTTTATATTAACAACTTGGAGTGCACCGCAATGAGATTGAAAAATGACACAGGTGCATTGGATCCATTCAGATTAATCGCTGCTTTCCTAGTGATCGCAAACCATACCTCCCCCCTTCTTTCATTTGGGGAGAATGCTGATTTTATTTTAACGCGAATCATCGCTAGAACAGCCGTTCCATTTTTCCTTATGGTGAGCGGATATTTTCTCTATAAATATATTAAAAATGGAGACAACTCGTATATTCTTGCCTTTTGTAAAAAAATTGCCCTGTTATATGCTTTCTCCATTATATTATTTTTACCGCTTAATCTATATGCTGGGCATTACAAAGGAGAGAATTGGTGGATCACCTTCATAAAAGATCTTTTCATTGACGGCACTTTCTATCATTTGTGGTATTTCCCAGGCTTGATCCTCGGAATATTGATCGTTCAATTATGTGTAAGGAAGCTTGGGCTCCACTTAACTTTACTCATTTCGATTTTTCTATATCTGTTCGGATTGTTTGGAGATAGTTACTACGGCATAGCAACACAAATCACGTTCATTGACACGTTTTATGATGGCATTTTTTCTATCACAGATTATACAAGAAACGGTTTATTTATGGTACCTATCTTTCTAACAATGGGAATGCTGATCTATCAAGGGCGCAAATCTTCATCATTTAAAAATAATTTATTATGGTTCATTGTATCTTTTGTCCTGTTAGTAGTTGAAGGGCTTTGGCTTCATGCCCATTCCTGGCAACGTCATGATAGTATGTATATCATGTTAGTTCCAACCATGTACTATCTATTTCTCATTCTCCTGCAATTAAATGGAAAAAGCAGTAAACAATTGCGAAACATTGCAACTATCATGTATATTATTCATCCTTGGATGATTGTCGTCGTACGATTCACTGCTGATCTTTTTAAATTAGAGCATTTATTTATTGAAAATAGTTTCGTGCATTATGCGACGGTTAGTGTACTTTCTTTTCTTATGGCTGCCTTTTTAAGTTGGGGCATTAAGTGGAGAAAACAAACCCCATCCCCAACCGGTAGGGCTTGGATTGAAATTGATTTACAGGCATTGCGAGAAAATATTGAGAGTTTGAGAAAGCTCCTGCCGGGAACTACAAAATTGATGGCAGTAGTAAAAGCGAATGCCTATGGTCATGGCGCAGTTAAAGTAGCAAAAGAATTAAACGAGAACGGAATTAACTCATTTGCAGTCGCTACTTTGGCTGAAGGTATTCAGTTAAGAAAAAATAGAGTCAAAGGGGAAATCCTCGTTCTCGGTTATACCAATCCAGAGGATATCCATTTTCTTAAAAGGTACCGATTAACGCAGACAATCATCGGACTTTCTTACGCTAGAGAATTAAACAAATATGGAATCGGGCTAGATGTTCAGGTGAAACTGGACACGGGCATGCATCGACTGGGTGTTGATGCCTCACAGCTTACCGAACTAAAAAGAATTTATCGCTGTCAGCATTTAAAAATTAGAGGGATTTATTCGCATCTATCTGTATCCGATAGCTTAGAACCGGAAGATATTAGCTCAACTAACGAACAAATTGCTAAATATAATCAGACGATTGAATGGCTGCAATCCCAACAGCTGCGCATCGGCAGACGACATATACAGGCAAGCTATGGATTATTGAATTATCCTGATTTGCAGTATGATTATGTTCGTGCCGGCATCGCGCTTTATGGTATCCTAAGCAATAACGATGAGGTCGTTTCCAAAGTGGAACTGAAGCCCGTTTTAGCTATCAAAGCAAGAGTTGCGATGGTAAAGCATGTCCCACCTGGCGAGTTTGTCAGTTATGGCAAAGCATATGCAGCTAAAGAAATGATGATAACAGCAGTCGTCACGATTGGTTATGCAGATGGACTGCCGAGAAACTTAAATCATGGACATGTTCTCATTCACGGTCAAAAGGCGCCTATTATCGGAAGAATCTGTATGGATCAGCTCATCGTCGACGTATCCGATTTAGCTAATGTCCAAACCAATGACGTCGTTACCATTATTGGAAAAGACGGATCAGAACGGATTACTTCCGAAGAGGTTGCTGAAAAAAGTGGTACCATTACGAATGAGCTCTTGAGCAGACTCGGTTCTAGACTGAATTATATATACAAGAATCCCTTCTTCCAATAAATTGCTTTATTTGTCGGGGTACTGAATTCGTCTGCTATTTATATTATGATTCAAAATATAACTTAAATTCTCAATTGCTTGGAAAGATCAGTTAGAAAGAATACTTTAGTACCTCAACTTTAATTGTTTCTTGTCTGCAAGCTCCTAAGAAATATAGTTGTTCTGCTATTTTCAAGCTCATTTTAACTCTGATTTGATGAAATGATAGGAGAAGGCTCGCTTTCTCTTTCATTTCATCTTAGACAAAGCCATCAGCATAGCTGAAAGGAGTGAGAAGCCATGTTTATTTTTTGAGAAATGAGCCAAAAGAAGAGATGACTCCAATTAACAATCACTCTCGTCTTCTATATGCGAAAAGGGAAAATCGATATGATAAAAACAGGATTGCACAACTTATAAAAAAACCACCAATAACAAGAAAAACTTGATGTGACAGTATAGTTTCAACAACCCCTGATAATACAGACGTAAAAGATGGGATAATCAGTAAAGCCAATATTCCTACAAATGGAATCATTGTCCATATTTTCGCTTTTGTATAGCCCATCTTGAAAAACATAGGAACCTGTATTCCTATAATAAGGGAATAGACCAATAATGACATGCTGAATCCCAATAGAATGTCAAGCAATTCCAAAGCTTTGTTTTCTAGTAGTATCATAAAGACATATATAATCGAAATAATCATGAAAGAGATGGCAAAACTAAAAATATAAAAAATATACCTCCCCATGATAATATTGCTCAAACTGATAGACACTGATCCATATAAACGATGAAGTCCATTCTTTTCCTGTATAGCGAATATATTAGACGATAGCAGAGCTGTGAACCAAGAACCGGTAATGCACATAATCATAAAGGACGAACCCATAAATCCAAATATCATGACAATCGCTGCTAATGTCAAATAGATAATTACTTGAGACTTCATCGTATAATAATCAAGTCTTACCATTTTTAGATACCCTGCCATGTATGTCACTTCCTTTTGCCAATGTGTATCATAATATCGTCAATCGATGCTGCATCAAGGACCAAATGTTTATATTTAGTAGCTTCCTTAATATCAATAAGTCCTTCGAAACCCATATTCGTAATACGTAAACCGATAATCCTTTCCTGTAGAGCCGATGTCAACTCTTTATGCCTGCCTTTGATAAGTCGAAATCTTCCTAGAAAATCATCCATTTTCCCGGAGTATACGTTCTGCCCTTGATGAATAAAAGTAATATAATCGGCGATTCTTTCTAAATCTGACGTGATATGTGTAGAAAACAATACACTTCTCTCACCATCCTGGATGTATTCTTGCAGCATTTCCAAAAGTTCATCCCGAGAAACGGGGTCTAGCCCACTAGTCGGCTCATCAAGTATGAGCAGTTTTGGATCATGTGACATCGCGCAAGCAAGCATTAATTTCATCTGCATACCACGTGATAATTCGCCCACTTTTTTTTCTAAAGGCAGATCGAACCGTCTTAACATTTCATTAAAAACATCATGTCTCCAATTATGATAAAAGGAAGAAATAGCTCTTTCCGTATCCTTAACCGTCCAACTATCCACATAGAAAACATGATCAAATACAACGCCAATATGTTGTTTGGCAACATTTTCATATTTCACGTGGTCATGACCAAATATCTGTATTTGTCCACAATCCATTTTAAGCATATTAAGGATAAGCTGTATTGTAGTTGTCTTACCAGCTCCATTAGTTCCAACGAGCCCCATAATATAGCCTTTAGGTAAGGAAAAACTAATGTTGTCCAACTTGAAACCAGAAAAAGTCTTACTCACACCATTTAACTCCAAATAATGATTAGTCATTTTCAACCTCCAGCAAAAGCTGTAATAATTCGTGCATTTCTTCATTCGTCATTGATGCTCGTTGCGCTGCTTGAATAGCATGGTTCAGATTAAGCTCCACTTCCTTAATAAGTTGTTCACGAATCAATTCAGAGCCGCTCGACATTACAAAGAAGCCCTTGCCGTGCTGGCTTGTGATATATCCCTCCTGTTCAAGTTCATTATATGCTCTCGTAGTTGTTAACACGCTTATTTTCAAATCCCGGGCCAAGTTACGAAGGGAAGGAAGCTTTTCATTTTCCTCTAATTCCCCTGATAAGATCTGATCTTTAATTTGATCTTTAATCTGTTCATAAATCGGCAAACCAGAACTGTTAGAAATAACAATATTCAACCTATCACCTCAAACTGTATTTCTATCGACATATACAGAATATACAGTTTGAGGTGTAATTGTCAATAAGTAATCATCCTAGTTTCATGATTTCAAAAAAATCGATCTCCGTTTATTTTTATCTTAGTTTAAATGGAGTCATCAGGTTTTTAAGTTGATATCACATTTAGTAGGAGTTCACCAATCTGATCACCTATACAGATTTCCCCTTGCCCCCGCCGTTACGTCATATGCTACGCTGTAGGTATCATACGTAAAGGAGAAGATGATGATATGCTAAAACAAGAACCCCTTTATACGATTAGTGAGTTTGGGCAGAAAGCACGAATTACGGTTCGGACACTACGATTCTATGAAGAATTGGGGTTGCTCATCCCATCTCAAAAAAATAGTGCTGGACATAGACTATATGGCTTAGAAGAATTAACGAAGCTTCAGTTGATCCAGTCTTTAAAATTTATCGGCTACTCTTTACAAGAAATCAAAAACTTACTTGAAGATGATGTCGAAGGATTACCACAACTTGAAAAATCTTTAGCGTGGCAACACCAATTATTGACTGAAAAAAGGAATGAGCTAAATCGGGCAATTGAAGCGGTAGAACGTATTCAAACGCTGATGTTAGAAGGAAAACCTATTACTTGGACAATTTTGCGTTCGCTTCTTTATCAAATGGAACATGAGAAGGAACAAGAAGAATGGATAAAAGAGAATTTTCCTGAAGACATTGCCAACCGCTTTTTCTCTCTTTCACCTGAGCAACGGCAACAAATCGAATTAGAAATGTTAGACTTGCTATCCACAATCAAAGAATTAATAAAAAGTGGAGCATCTCCTCAGTCCCCTGAAGCGTTTGATGTTCTCACAAAACTAACAGAAATGCTCACTCGACATATCGAAGATCCTGAGGAATTCGCAGAACAGCTTGAAAAGGCACAACAATCAATGGAAATCGAAGAATTAGATTTCAAGTTTCCTAATTTCTTCACAGAAGAAGAAGAAGCTTTTTTAACAGCTATCGGAGAGGCGATGGAGGAGATGTACAAAGAGGAGAATAATCTTTAAGGTTAAAGGCAAGGTTTCATTCAGAATACCTTGCCTCTGCTTGTTTGAAAAAACACAATTATTTCCTTTAGCTTAATAGTCTAATTGACGTAAGTACAAAAGAAGCTCACCATCAGTTAATTTTTTCACCGCATATTTTCTGATCCTACTGTCAATTTGCTTTTGCTGCTTACTTCCAGCACTAAATTTATTAATTAATTGGTAAAAAATCTCGCTCAAAATCCCTGCACTGCCACGAAAGCCTAAATTAAACCCTAATTGTTCATTCTCAGATAATGGAAATTCTGTATTATCTTGAAATTCTTTAACATAATCGTTTGTAATTAAAATATAAGGTTCTTTGTTGGTTAATCCACGAAGAAGTTCTTCAGCATTATGGGCGACAAAATAGCTTTCATCATTCTTCAAAACCATTTCTTTTCCCTCCTATAAATTAGTGTATCTACTTATATCTAAATTAACTACTCATTAATAATTGATTCACTTTGCTTTCATCTGCTAAATATTTTTGAATAAGTTCTCTTAGTTCATCTTCAGTTTCGATTTCACTCAGTTCAGTATCATACCATGATTGAATATTTTCCTTTGTAATCATGTATTGACCTAAATCAGAATGAAATACTATCCAATCAACATTGCGCACTAAAGTGAATAAGAAGGTTGCATTGTATACCACTGTTTCTTTATATTCTTTCTGTGATTGTTCCCAAGCATAATTTAAGGTGATTCCATAAGGTTGTTCATTTGTTTTAAGTTCCATGCCAGTTAATTGCTTTGCACCTGCCAGCCGATTGGCAATATTTCCTACCGCACTGTTATCACCCACAAATGAATCTTTATACTGAAAGATATCATCGTTTATATGATCTGTATTACATCCACTTAATAAATATAATCCCAACAGTGAAATAAACAAAAACTTTACGACTTTTATCAATTTACTCCCCCTTTATACATGTACACTTGTGATACTTAAGAAATTACCTTTAAGTTTTATATATTTGGTTTTAGTCAAGAAAAAAAACAACTATACTATACTTTACCTACTATAGATTAGAGAAGTCCCATGACAAATCTTCTTTTTTATAGAACATACTTTTTCGATATATCCTCACTTATATAGAAATACGTTTTAAAATGCTAATAGTTTCCTTTTTTAAAGACTTTCTTAACCAAAATTGTTATAAAATGAGCAAAAATCATACCGATATATGACAATGCCTTTCTAAAAAGACTGCTCATCACTTCAAACCTCGTGAATGTTTTAACCTATAGGCACTTAACCTTACCAACTCTGGACAAAAAAATTTTTTTCAATCATCATGTCAGTAACGATTAATTACTGCATTCGTAAGCTGTAAAAAGAGATAAATCAAAGTTGAATACTCGATTGAAAAAATCATTATTCATTAATATTCTCCCATTTGTCAGTAGTTTACTATAAACTTAAAATATGACAAATTAAAAAATTCTCTACATTACGTTTAATATTGAATTCATTCCTAGCTAAAATCAACAAAGTTCAAATGGTAGATTGGAGGAAAAGCCTTGAGGGAATTTATTGGTCATTGTAAAATCTGCGGAAAAGAAATTTATTGTGAAAATGGCTTTTTTAACGGGGTACTGCTTCCAGGACATGATTACCTTTGCTTTGAATGTGATAAGAGAAAAGGGCATGAACAGTTTGAAAAACAATAAGCTTATTTATTTGTCAGAAAAAACCCCTTCTTTATACAATCCATATGTTGCCCTTCTCCTAATAAAAAACGAGCAAAATAAATGGAATAAACAGTTGGAAGCATTTGATTCCCCCTGTTTATTCCAAGCACCATCCGTCATTTATATCGACAATCCCCCATCAATCGTTATGTTACTTCCATTCATAAAGGCAGCTTCATCGCATGCTGCAAATAAAATTGTGTGGGCAATTTCTGAACTTTTCGCAAGTCGGTTCATCGGTTGTCTCGCTAAGTACATATCTAGCATTGCTTGTGGGTCATCAGCGCTGTCGATTTTTGCTTGAACACCATCCGTAATTGTAGTCCCTGGAGAAACACAATTGACCCTAATATTATCATCCATACAATCGATCGCTATTGATTTTGTCAATGCTAAAACCGCACCTTTTGAAGCGGAATATGCACTCCGATTCTTATGTCCCTTCTCTGCTGCAACAGAACCTACGTTTACAATAACTCCGCCACCTTGCTTTTTCATCTCTTTTACCACATATTTTGAGACTAAAAATGTGCCTTGAACATTGACTAGTAACGTCTCTAATAAATCATCTTCTGTAGTCGTCTCAATGGTCCCTGGTAAAACAACTGCTGCATTATTCACAAGGATATCGATTCGCCCATAAGTAGCAATCGTTGCTTGCACCAGTTTTTTTACATCCTCTACTTTTGAAACATCTGCTTGTACAAAAATAGCATTAAAACCATCTTCTTTTAAAAGCTCTAATGTTTCTTTCCCACTATTACTGCGAGAATTAACGACAACCTTGGCACCACTTTTTGCAAATTGAACAGCCGTCTCTCTCCCAATCCCGGCACCAGAACCTGTAATTAACACAACTTTATTGGTAAAATCCATAATACACCTCCCTTTTTCTCCAATTCTCTGTGCCGTCACACTAGTTTATATTGCCCTTCGCCAATCGTGATTGATTTCCCTTTCAACTCGAGAACATCAGTATGGAAAACTAGTTGTTGCATACGATTGAGTGGACCTTTTTTAAAAACAAACGCCTGCTTCTCAACCGCTAATCTTACTTCTGGCAAATCGGATTTTTCATATTCAAACCCAAATAACTCATGCCAGTGCTTGGCCACAGCAACTGGGTCTTCCACATCAAACACAGCCTCAGCGATCTGCACATCTCCAGCTGGATGCGCTTGAATGATTCCTGACTCTTTTAATCTTTCTCTCCGTTCTTGCTCAGATCCCGTCCATTGAATCACAAAGGGATATGGCAATCCTTGAAAGTCACCGGCAATCGTCATCATCTTCCACTCAATCAAATTTCCTTGTGCATCCAATCGTTTCCCATCCATAATTGGTGACATTTGTAGCTGAAATGCTGATAATTGCTCTCTCACCGTTTCAATATCATCTGTCCTTAAAGCAACTCGGCTCAATTCTTCCCGATGAGGTAACAATTTTATCGAATCCTTCACCACGTCATTTGGCTCTTTAACACTCTCTACCAATGAACGATCCTCGACAGCTAGAAATTCAATATAGCAAAGATCAAAATAACTTAACGCATTATACGTTCCCCATAGTTTATGTGATCCGCCCATAAATGCGTTTAAACCCACTTCTCTAAATTTTGCCATTGCCTTTTCTAGATCATTGACATAATGAACCGTATGATCCCATTTTATGCTAGCCATTTGAATCCTCCTTATTCTTGCCCTAATTCAGTGGTTCGCTTTACTGCTTTTAAAACGCTGCGCTGCAAACCAGCAGCAAAATCTGAATTGTTCAACTCATGAAGTGCGTTAATGCCAACCCCACCAGCAGAATTATTAATATCTAACAACTGCCGAGGATGCTTTCCAGTTTGCCTCAACATTTCAACCGCGCCCTGCACATTTTCCAAAGCAATCTCCCACGATTGTTGACGGGGCAATCCGGCCAAAACACCCGCATCAGCAAATGATTCGATAAAATAATAAACATAATTAGGTCCAGCAACGCCAAAACCGGTAAAAATATCAATCAATCGCTCTTCTACATACATCACCTTGCCAAATCCACTTAAAAAGCGATCCACTTGTTCTTCTCTAGCGTATTTATTTAAAGAAACACCGCTGTAACCCAATCCAGTATCAGTCAACGTATTAGGGATCACTCGCGCAATAGCCCGGTCCTCACCAATAAAGTTCGTCAGTTTTTCGATTGTCACACCAGCAACAATGGAAACGACAACCGCCTCCTTCCGACTATGCTCACGAATCAGTGTTCCAACAGAGGCCAAATCGTCTTGTGGCCTGACGCCAATTACAATAATATCCGCTTGCTTTAACGCAGCAGACTGCTCTACATTAGCTGAAACCTGATAGTTTTTTGTTAAATATGTATTCCTTTGTTCAGATATATCTGCAACAGTAATTTCCTCTTTACGTACCGTTTTATTTGCTAAAACTGCGCGAATGATTGCTTCTACCATCTGTCCGCCACCAATAAAATGAATCATACTCATTCCTCCTACTGATTAATTATTTTGTTAACAACGATGTAAATGGAATAAGCAGAGACCTTAGCCCCTACTTATTCCAGTAAAATTTAGTTGTTCTCCCAAGCCTCTGGTAAAATAAAACCATCATATTTTTCTTGCGATAAAATATATTCCTCAAATTCAGGTGACTCGTAAGCTTCTTTTACATCCTTCGCCCATTGTGTATTTAAATCTTCCTCTAATATAGAAACGATAATGCGGTGTTCCTCTGGCGTATTTTCAATTTTTAATGCATCGGATATTTTCATACCAGCATCAGCAATATAGTTTCCATTCACGACACCAAAATCAACATCCTTCAATGAAACTAAAATTTGCGCTGGATCTAGCACTTGAAATTTAATATCATAAGCTGCCGGTGTTACACTATTTAAATTAAAATCGGTCGTTCCAGCTCCATCAGCTACATTCACCCAACCAAGCTCCTCCAAAATGCGTACAGCCCGTTCCTGATTTACCGGATCATTGGGCACCGCTACTGTTGAGCCTTCTTGAACAGCATCAAGCGAGTCATGGTTAACTGAATGCAAGCTTTGCGGTGCACCTGGAGAAAATGCCAAGCGAACCATCTTAATTCCTAATTCCTCATTAATCCCTTCCATGTAGGCGGTACTTTGAAAGACACTGGCATCAATCGCTCCCTCAGCCATTGCTGGGTTTACTTGCATATTTTGCGAGAACACTTTAATTTCAACATTGTAGCCTTTTTCTTCTAAGATTGGTAAGATCCCATTGCGGAATTGTTCCTCATAAGTGCCTACCCCAAAACCAAAGATAAGATCTTTTTTCTCTTCACCGCTGTCACCTTGAGAATCTTCGTTTCCACAAGCAGTTAAAACAAGCAGTGTAAACAAGACAAGAATCGATAATAATTTCTTCATTTTAATAGTCCCCCTATATTTCACCTTTACTAAACCATCAGTCTTAATCCTTACATATAAATTACATCACGCTCTTCCTTAAAGTATTTAATGCCTCCTCTGCTGCTTTCACTGAAACTGCACAGTTCGGCACCAATACAAAAGGTTCATCGTGCATAAGGTCTAGCGCTTTTTTTGCTTGTTGCTCAATTAATCCATTGTCACCCCCTTCAAAAATGGTATGATCAACACCTGCCACCTTTGTTTTGCTTATTTTCAACTCTAAACCAGGATTTCCTTCTGCCTCAGTATCCCAACTAATCCCTTCAACTGGGTAATCAACGAACCGTGCCGGCTGAGCATGTGCGCCGCACGTATGAAGGATTCGTTTTCCTTTTTTCATTGCATTTAAAACGATTAGATCATACGGTCTAGAAAACTCATTAAAGGTTGCTTCATCAAATAAATCCGGATGTGCCGTGCCCGTTACGGCGTAAAATAATCCATCAATCCCGTCTTTTTCCAATTCCTTCATATATTGAGCCATCGTTATCGCAATCGCATGTAACGCTTGATGGACACCCGAACGCTCTGACTTTAAAAGTTCTCTAAAATCAACCGGCTCATCGCTCCCATACATAGTCTGATTAACATATGAAGAATTTCCTGTTAAAAACATTAAAATCGTTAACGGTGAAAAGACAGTCTGAACCAGCGGCATTTCCGGTAAACCCTTTCGAATCAACCGCATGGCTTCAAGCTGTTCCTGAAGGGGGACAGATGTCGCTACTTCCACAGCTTCCACATGCCAAACATCTCCAGGCTGATTGATAACCGCATGAGTTTGCTTTGGAAAAACCCATCGGTAATCGTCAAAATCATACTTATTGCCAAAAGCCTCTGCTAAATACGTTGCTCTTGGATTGATCTTAATCCAATCCCAATCATATTTTTTCGCAAACGTAATAGTTGCCTCTGCTAAATCAACTGCTGTTTGCTCTTTTTTTAAAAAATGATGCCAACTGCTAACGATGGGGCGATCTGCTTTTTTGCCCGTCAAAATTTGTTCAAAGCGCTGTTTCTTCGTAAAACTCATAAACCATTACACTCCCTTTCTATTCCTTCCTTGCTTTTCGAGCTAATGCATTACCAGTTGATTGAATGATTTGTACAAAAATAACAAGAATAATAACAGTAGTTACCATGGCGAATGTATCAAAACGTTGATAACCATAGACAATTGCCAAGTCACCAACCCCACCGCCACCGACAGTTCCTGCCATCGCAGTCGCACCAATTAATCCTATCGTTGCAGTTGTAATCGATAAAATGAGTGAACCAAATGCCTCCGGCAATAAAAAATGCCAAATAATTTGAAACGGTGTCGCCCCCATTGACTCCGCCGCTTCAATAATACCGGGATTTACTTCGAGCAATGAATTTTCAACTAATCTAGCAATGAAAGGCGATATAAAAATAATAAGTGGGACAATTGCTGCATTTGTGCCAATTGATGTTCCAACAATCATTCGTGTGAATGGGATGATCGCCACCATTAAAATAATGAAAGGCAATGAACGAACGATATTTATAATCGGATTTAAGATCGAATAGAAAATTTTATTTTCCAATATCCCACCTGGCCGTGTTACAACGAGCGCTATTCCGAGCGGGATGCCAACCAATGAACCAATTAAAAGCGACATGCCAACCATATATAGCGTATCTATACTTGCCTGTAAAAATTGATCTAGTGTAATGACGGTCTCAAACATTATTCAACAACCTCCTCAACGCCAGCACCTTTATCTTTTAAAAGTTGCACTGTTTTTTCAATAGCAGATGCCTCTCCAGCAATTTGCAAGTACATAATAACGAGTGTTGTTTCCTGAATCTCCGTCATATTGGCAAATAAAATATTTACCTCAATATCATGTGCTTTCATTACTTGATGAACAATTGGCTCGGAAGCAACCTCACCTTTTACTTCAACTCGAAACACCTTGCTGTTGCCTGTCTTCTTCAATGAACGCTTGACACTCTCTGGAATGCTGTTATGAATCACTGTTTTAACAAAGTTTTTCGTCGTTGGATGCTTCGGATGTCCAAAGACGTCCAGCACTGAACCTTCTTCAATGATTTCTCCCGCCTCCATGACGGCAACTCGATTACAAACTTCCTGAATTACTGACATTTCATGGGTAATAATCATAATCGTTATGTTATATTCCTGATTGACTCGTTTCAGCAATTGCAAGATTGATTGTGTTGTTTGCGGATCTAGCGCCGATGTCGCTTCATCACAAAGTAATATTTTCGGGTTCGATGCAAGTGCACGGGCAATTCCGACACGCTGCTTCTGCCCTCCCGACAGTTCTCTCGGATAACTCTTTGCCTTCTCACGTAAGCCAACGAAGTCAAGTAGTTCCATTACTCGTTGCTTAATCTCTTCTTTTGGTTTTTTCGCTAATACGAGCGGAATCGCGACATTGTCAAAAATAGTCTTTGATTCTAGTAAATTAAAATGCTGAAAGATCATCCCGATCTGTTTTTTCATAGCACGCAATTGACTGTCCGATAGGTGATTAAGCACCTGCCCATCAACGATTACCTCACCATCTGTTGGCCGTTCTAAATAATTTACAAGGCGCACTAAAGTACTTTTCCCTGCACCGCTATAACCAATAACCCCAAAAATATCCCCTTCTTCAACCTTTAAATCAATCCCTTTAAGGGCCTCCGTAGTCACATCTTTCCTTTTATAAGTTTTATAGACACTCTTCATCTCAATCATCTTAATATCCCCCTGCAATTTCTCTAATCTACAATGTTTCCTATTTTAGAGTTTGCTTTATCTTCAATTCTATTAATAACGTCTTTTAAAGTGCTTAAAATATGTTTTTTCATTGCCAACTCTGCGAATGCACCATCCTTATTTTTGATTCCCTCTAGAATCAGAGCATGTTCATCAACCTGATTGCTCCACTTCCCATACATTGAAACGAAGTGACAATAGCGATTGGCATGATCTTTTATCATACTAAGAAGCTTAACCGACGTTTTTAAACCACTCATTTCCGCCAAATAGTCATGAAAATCATTTCCATATGTAACAAACTCTTGACTGTAGCCAAAGTGATAGGCTTGGCGCAATTTTTCCAATATTTCCGTAAGAACATTAATATCATCACTCGAAGCGTTCGTTGCAGCATTTCTTGCAATACTTCCTTCCAGCATGCTGCGAATTTGAAAAATTTCCTCCACTTCCTCCTTCGTTATAGAAGCCACTTTTAATCTTCCATTCGGTTGGCGAATGAGGAATTCTTCCATCTCTAGCATTTGAAGTGCTTGACGTAGCGGTGTTCGACTAATCTCCAACATTTCAGACAGTTGCTCTTCACGAACAACCTCATCTGGCTTAAATTCGCCGTATATTATTTTTTGCTTGATCTGGTAATATGCAACATCTTTCGTCAATCGGCGGTTTTGTACCAAATTCATCTCCTCTTCCTTTTCCATTTTTAATCATGCTTTGGCACAGGTGATAATGGAGAATCACGAAGTTTAAAATATTTGTATAATTGTATACATTTTTTTCAAAAAAATGGAATCGCTCTTTCTTTAAATAGACTACGGTTACTTATTACTTTAAATATTCAGAAATCCATTCCTAAATAAAAAGCTTTACTATTTTGTGTGATACCTTAGTTTCACATGCCTTCCGTTAAAAGCCTCCTGATTGCATGGAACGATGGAAAAAACAAGAGAAAAATCAACAGGAAATGCTAAATAAAAAAATGCTCAGCTTTGACCCATACTATATCACTCTATTTTTATAATTCCAATGAGTTTAATCGGTTATTGATCCATACTATACCATACAATGAAGAATATTCAAACATTTTTAATTGTAAAAAAGGGAAAGTCGTCTGCAAATTACGTGATTCATCATCAATTATTTTTTAAAAGTCACTTTCCTATTGACTGAGGTAATTTATGACAGGAAGAAAGAACTAAAGATAGTTGAAGAAAATAAAAAGGAGAAAGGGTTATTTAAACTGGCACCTATGTCAAGGACACAATAAAAAAAGAGATTAAGCAACTAGAAGATGATTCC